>NZ_JXSS01000021.1 GCF_000855665.1 Lysobacter sp. A03 | reverse complement strand
CTCAGCGCCAGTCCTTCGCGGCCCCGCGGGCCGCGAAGGACTGGCGCTGAGCCTGTGCGCGCCGGCCGAGGTGTCGCGTGCGGAGATGATTGCCCTGCATACCGGCACGCCGCTGGAGTGGGTGCGCGCAACGCCGCTTGCGGGCAAGGCCACCGGTGTCGTCCCCGCGGCGATGGTCACCTTGCGCATCGACGGCGGCAAGACCGACAAGCTGCGTCCGGGCGATATCGTCGGCGCGCTCACCGGGGATGCGGGTCTGCCGGCCGCGGCAATCGGCAAGATCGACGTGTTCGCGAGACGCTCCTACGTTGCCGTCGCGCGAGGCAAGGCCGACGCCGCGCTGGCCCGCCTGCGGGAAGGCAAGATCAAGAACCGGCGCTTCCGCATCCAGCGCATCTGATCCCGGAGCTACTCGACGACGATCTTCGACTCGGCGGTGGCAAGCATCTCCGGGTGTCCACCGCGACGCGGCTTGCCCAGCAGCGGGTAGATGAAGACCGCGATCAGGATGATCGCCACGCCGAGGTAGAACTGCAGGCTCAACTCGTGCTGCTCGCCCAGCAGCACAATGGCGAGCGCAATGGCGTAGACCGGTTCCAGGTTCACTGCCAGCTGCGCCGAGAACGCGCTCATGTGGCGCAGCGCCGCCAGCGAAAGTGCGAACGGCAACAGCGTGCAGCCCAACGCCAGCACCAGCAGCCAGCCGATGTCGCGCGCGCTGGGCAAAGTGAGCAGGTCGGTGTCGCCAAGCACCGGCAGGATATAGGGAAGAACAGGTGCCAGCAGGGTCAGCGCCAGGGTTCCCGCACCCAATTCCAGCGCAGTCACCGTCAGCGGGTCGGCGTGCTCCACAAGGCGCTTGTTCAGCGAACCGAACAGCGCCACCAGCAGCGCAGACACAGCGCCGACGACAATCCCGATACGCATGCCGTCCGGCACGCCGCCGACGACCAGCGCGACTCCGGGCAGGACGGCCACACCGAGCATGAAGTCGCGCCTTGAGAACCGGCTGCGCGCGAGCCACGGCTCGACCATCGCAGTGAACACGGTGGCCAGTGCGATGCAGGTCGCGGCGATCGAGGCGTTGGACAGCTTGATCGCGGCGTAGAAGGTCAGCCAGTGCAGTGCCACCAGCACGCCGATGCCGGCGTAGGCCCACAACAGCCGTCGGGGCATCGCGCGCAGTCCGCGCCAGACCCGGGGCACCAGCGCCAGCGCTGCGGTCACCATCAACATCCGCCACCAAACCAGGGGCAGCGCAGCCAGGGTGATCACCTTGCCGAGGATGGCCGTGAATCCCCACAACACCACGCAAAAATGGATCTGCAGAAAGGCTTTGTTGGTCGGGGTCATCGCGATCGGCCGTATCAGCCTTGCATTGTGCGCAATGGAACTCCGCAAAGGCGAGCGTTATCGCCTTGCGGAGCGGTCATTGACGATGGGCACGGACCGGCAGCGCAGGCCGCGCGCCTAGTGGGCGTTGCGGGCGGCGCCCTCGCTGGACGCAGGACTCGATTGCCAAGGGTCATAGCTGGCGAACCACCACATGTGGCCCTCGATATCGAGGCAACCGTAGCCACGACCGCCGTATTCCTGGTCGGCGATTTCACGGATGATTTCGGCACCTGCCGCGACCGCGCGGGCGTAATGGGCATCCGGGTCGGGCACGATCACGCAGGTGGTCTGGGTCTCGCGGCCGTTGATCTGGTCGGGTTGGACGATGCGACGCTGCCACCGGTCGGGAACCTTTTCCGGCACCAGTTCATCTCTGGCCGACCCGAGCATCACCATGCCGCCTTCCAGCACGAGCTGCGCATGGTGGACGATGCGTTCGTCGGCTTGGATTGTCAGGCGCTCGAAGCCGAACGCTTCACACAGCCAGTCGATAGCGACGTGCGCGTTGCGGTACTGCAGGCACGGGATGATCGTGCTGTTGGGCATGGGACTACTCCCCGCTGCCGGACTCGTTGCTTTCGAACTCCGCCAGGACATCCAGTTTGAAAGCGAGGGCTTCAACCGTCTCCCGTACGCGCTCCGCAGCGGCGTCGTCAGGTGCTTCGACTTCGATCACGCGCATGGCGGGGCCTTCGTCTTCCGACAGACCGGCGGAGCTGGAGTCGGGGTCGTCCATGTGCGGCATGAGATCCTGGATTTCCTCCACCCGCTCGATACCTGGGAGGCTTGTCAGCAGGTCGCGGATGGCACGTCCGGCGTCGTCGCTGCCGGTTATCCTGATGCGTATCTGTGGCATGGAATGAACCTTTTGGGGGAGGTCGACTCAGGCTAGGCAGCGCGCGCGCAAAAGCACGTGACGGGCGCGAGCCACCCGTAAGAGCCATTCACCCAATGCCGCAGCCGCGCATGCCCGGGGACCCCGCTCAGCGAAGAGGCGAAGGTGTGTCACGCACGGGCAGCGGGATATTGCACAGGTCGATATGTCCCGCGCTCGCCTTGTACCAGTCATCGCGGCGGTTGCGGCGCGCTTCGGTCACCGCGGCAAAGCTTGCGCTGTCGGTCCGCAGCAGTTGCAGGCGCTCGCGTTGCCCGGTCGGCACCTCGGACGCCAGACGGATTGCCTTGATCGGGGTGCGTTGCGCGGCATCCTCGTAGACCCCCATCGGCTCGGGTCCGCGCGGCGTAGCCGACAGCAACTCCATGCCCCGCACGACCCGGCCGACCACGGTGATGTTGCGGTCCAGCTGTCGCGGCGACTGGCCGATGACGACATACAGCTCGGCGCCGTTGCTGGAATCGGCGGCCATGTCGCGCCCGGCACCGAGCGTGCCGTAACAGTGAGTCATCCAGGCCTTGCCGCTGGCAGCGTCGCGGGCGGCAGCGAAGCCATCGACGAATCCCACTTGGGGCGCCCACCCATCGGGATCGGGGATCGCGGTGAAAGACAGGCCTGCGGCGGGACGTTCAAACTCGGCCGGGAGCTGGGTGCGCGCATCGCCCAGTGAACGTGCTCCGGCTTGTCCAGCGTCGGGATCGCCGAACTGGACGACGAAATTGTCCTGCGCACGGTAGATGCTCAGACGGTCCCAGAAGTGGCCGCGGGCGAGGGCGCGGATATTGGCGACGTGCTCAGGGGCGAACCTGGGCGCCAGTTCGATCACCACGCGTCCGCCGGCCAGGTCCATGTACAGAGTGTCGGCCGGATCGGGCGTGCGCCAGTCCGCGTCCGGTGAGGCGGCGAGGATCTCGCTGACCGACAGGGCTTTGAGTGGGGCTTCCGAGGTGGGTGATGTCGCCGCGTCGGCCGCATGCGCCGTTGGCATGGCGATGCCGCTGCCTACCAGGGTCCACGACAGCAGGATGGACGAGAGCACAGCGGGCAACGACAGGCGTGGGCTAGGCAAGGGTGGCTCCTTTGGACAGGCGTTCGGCAGTCGCCTGATTCTGGAGGATTCCGCACGCGCCAGCCAATGTGGCCGGCTCGGGCAATCCGCTGCCGCCGCCGGCGTCCGCCCATCAACTGGCAAACCGCTCCGCGGGGTCAGTCGGCGTATTTGGCGATGAAGTCGCGCAGCTGCGGGTAGACCTGCCCGCGCCAGCGGCGGCCGCTGAAGATGCCGTAGTGACCGGCGCCCTCGATGGTGGTGTGCAGGTGGTCGGCGTCGGCAATGCCGGTGCACAGCTCGTGCGCCGCGCGGGTCTGGCCCTGGCCGGAAATATCGTCCAGTTCGCCTTCGATCGTCATCAGCGCGGTGCCGGTGATGGCCGCCGGATCGACGCGCTCACCGGCGACGTCCCACAGGCCACGTGGCAACAGATGGTCCTGGAACACGGTCTTGATGGTGTCCAGGTAGTACGCCGCCGGCATGTCGAGCACCGCGTTGTAATCATCGTAGAACTTGCGGTGCGACTGGGCGTCGTCCAGGTCGCCGTTGAGCACGTCCTGGTAGAACTTCAAGTGCGACTGCGCGTGGCGCTCGGGATTCATCGCCATGAAGCCGGTGTGCTGGAGGAAGCCCGGATACACCCGGCGGCCGCGGCCGGGGTAGTTCTGCGGTACCTCATGGATCAGGTTTTCGCTGAACCACGAGAGGGGCTTGTGCGTGGCCAGGTCGTTGACCTGAGTGGGGCTTTCGCGGGTGTCGATCGGCCCGCCCATCATCACCATCGAGCGCGGCGTCTGCTCGCCGCGTGAGGCCAGCAGCGAAATCGCCGCGAGCACGGGCACCGTGGGCTGGCACACGCTGACGACGTGAAGGTTTTCCGCGCCGATGAAGCGGATGAACTCCTGAATGTAGGCAATGTAGTCGTCCAGGGTGAACTCGCCCTCGCTGACCGGAATCATGCGGGCGTCGGTCCAGTCGGTGATGTAGACCTTGTGGTCGCGCAGCATCGTGCGCACCGTGTCGCGCAGCAAGGTGCTGTGGTGACCCGACAGCGGGGCGACCACGAGGACCGGCGGCTGGCCGCGCATCTCAGTGAGGTTGCCGGCGTCGTCGGTGTAGCGCTTGAAGCGCAGCAACCGACAGAACGGCTTGTGCAGCATCTCGCGCTCGATCACCGGATGGTCGACACCATCAAACTCGATGGAATGGATGCCGAACTCGGGTTTCTCGTAGTCCTTGCCGATGCGGTACATCAGCTCGCAGGCGGCTGCGAACTGGTCGGCGCCGGGCAGCTTGCCGAGCCAGGTATTGGAGCCGCCAAAAATTTTCGCGGCCGCGTCAGCCCAATAGGTCATCGGCGCCATCCACGCGCGGTTGAACTCGTGCATCTGGTAAAGCAGCATGTGAAGCCTTGGCAGAAAATTGGTGCGTTGCAGCGTAACGGAAACACCGCGGCGGTACGTGAATCAACGTCGCGATAACGCTCAGTCGACCGCCTCCAACGCGGCAAGCCCTTCTCGCAGCGCCGGCCCCAGCCACAGGTGCGAACCCAGCGGATGCAGGCCGATGCGCGCGAAGCGCTCGCGATAGAACCTGGCCGGGCGGGCCTGGAAGCCGACCGTGTCGCCATCGATGCCGTCGCTGCGGGTGAAGGTCTCCAGGAACGCGACCCCTCCGCAGAGGTCTGCCAGCGCCGGCAGCCCGCGGTCCAGCTCACGCGTGGGCAGGTAGTGCAGCACGTCGCTGCAGACCAGCAGATCCACCGGGCCACACGGCCGCAGGTATTCGAAGTCGCCGAAACGGGCCAGGTGCAGGTTGCGGCGGGCGCCGAAGCGGGTAACGGCGTATTCGCTGCTGTCAAAACCCAGGTAGTCGATCTTCGGCCGCAGCTTCAACAACGGGGCGCGCCACGCTCCCTCGCCGCAGCCGATGTCGAGAACGCTGCGGATCGGCCGCTCGAGGTGGTATTCCGCGGTGGCCACCGCCAGGGCGACCTTGCGCGCCAGTCTCGCCGGGCCGCCGATCGCCGCGCCGCGCGTCGCCGGATCGCGGTACCACTGGTCGAAATAGGCCTGGTCGTATTGTTTGGTCATCGGGATCGCTGTATCGGGGTCGGGGCGCACGGGCGGCGCGAGGCGTGCCATCCTAGCGCGCGAACCACTCAGCCAAGGATCCGCCTGCCGCATGAACGCCTATATCTGGACCAAGACGTTCCATCTCGTTTTCGTGATTGCCTGGATGGCGGCGGTGTTCTACCTGCCGCGGATCCTGGTCAACCTGGCCGAGGCCGGCGAAGAGCCGGCGGTGCGTGCGCGTCTGGGACTGATGGGCCTGCGCCTGTACCGGTTCGGGCACGTCATGTTCGGCCTTTCGCTGGTGCTGGGAATCGTGCTGTGGCTGGGCTACCGGTTCCTGCCGGACTACCCGACCATGGTGGCGTCGGGAACCGGCTGGCTGCATGCCAAGCTGCTGCTGGTGGCCGTGTTGTTTGCCTATTACATCTTCAGCGGGCGCTGGCTGAAGGGCGTGCTGGCCGGACGGTCGCTGCCCTCGTCCAAGGCGCTGCGCTGGTTCAACGAAATCCCCGTGCTGGGTCTGGTGGTGATCGTGTGGCTGGTCCTGGCAAAGCCTTTCTAAGCGCGGCTCAGCCGTCCTCGCTGGCCTTGAACCGGTCCTGCACGGGCAACGTCACCGGCACGCCGTCGTCATTGCAGGCCCCCGCCGCACACACCGCTGCACGCAGGTAGGGCGTGGACTGCAGCATGAAGTGGAAGATCGCGTTCTGCTCGACGCTGCCACGCACCGCGGCGCTGCCCGGTCCGCGGGCCCAGATGCCGACGTCGTCGCCGCCGTGCGACTCCGAGGTGGTGGGGACGAGCGCCTCCTGCATGTAGTCCGGCGCCGTCGTGTCCACCGAGCTCAGGTCGGGACGTCCCGTGGCCGGCTGGTAGCCCCTGGTCTTGTGCGGAAAGCGCTTGGGCCCGGCGGGTTGGGTGTCGCTGGCACCGGTGTAGCCCGGGCCATTGGAGTAGCTCAGGGTGGTGTAGGGCATCTGGCGAGCGTCACGCGCCAGCACGCGCTGGCCGTCCTTGTCTTCGCGGACCTTGCCCAGGATCGGGTTGCCGCGCGCCGGGTAGCCGACAAAGCTCAGGGTGTGGGCGTGGTCGGCGGTGACCAGGATCAGGGTGTCGTCGGCGGAGGTGAGCCGGTTGGCGACCTCAACGGCCTCGGCCATCGCGATGGTGTCGGTCAGCGCGCGGTAGGCGTTGCCGTCGTGATGGGCGTGGTCGATGCGGCCACCTTCCACCAGCAGCACGAAGCCGTTTGGATTGCGCGAGAGGCGGGTGATTGCCGCCGCTGTCATCTCCGACAGGCTGGGCTCGCCCGCCGGGTCGCCGGGGCGGTCGTGCTCGTATTGCATGTGGCTGGGTTCGAAAAGGCCCAGCAGCGGCTTGTCGGTCGGCGCGGCGGCAAGCTGCTCGGCGTTCCAGACGTAACTGCCATCCGGACGGCGCTGCTTCCAGCTGGCGATCAGGTCCCGGCCGTCGCCGCGTCGGCCTGACTCCTCCGGATATTCGGGATCGCTCTGCGTGGAGGGCATGAAGTTGGTCCGGCCACCGCCCATCAAGACGTCCGGGCCGTTGCCGTAGGGGGATTCGATCAACTGGCGGGCAATGTCGACGCACCCTGCGGCAAGCGCCTCGGCAGGCATGGCCGAATCCGACTCCCAACCACGATTGGCGGAGTGGCTGAAGGTGGCCGCCGGCGTGGCGTGGGTGACACGGGTGGTGGTGACCACGCCGGTCGCCATCCCGCTGCCCGCCGCGAGCTGCCACAGGGTGATCATCGGGGCATCAAGGGCGCCCTTGCAGTCGCCGTAGTCCGCGGACTGACCGATGCTGATCACTCCTGCACGGGTCTTGACCCCGGTCGCCATCGCGCTCATCGTGCCGGCGGAGTCGGGGGTCTGCATGTCGGTGTTATAGGTCCGGCTCAAAGCGGTGGCCGGGAAGTGCTCCCAACTCAGGCGGTTGTCCTCGCCGGCGCCACCCTTGCGCTGGCCATCCAGGATGCGGGCCGCCGCAACGGTGGGCAGGCTCATGCCGTCGCCGACGAACAGGATGACGTTCTTCGCGCGTCCGCCCATCGCGCCGCGCTCGGCGGCCTGCGCCGCGCCGTCGCGGAACCACCACTGGGCGCTCTCTTCCTGCGGCCGCTGGATCCTCGGCACTGTCACCGTTACCGCACGGGCTGCGGAAGGCGCCACTCCCGGTGCGACCGTCGGCGCCGTGGTCGCGCACGCGGCAACCAGCAGGGCGGGGGCGATGAGGAGGCAAGCGGTTCGCAGCGCGGCGTTGTTGTGCATGGAGTGGTGACCGGGAGTTGCGGAATTCTCCATTATGGCCGCAACTGTTGCGCCAGCCGCGTCGGTTCGTCTTGCTGGTGTGTTCGCAGGCGGCCGTCCGCTCCGCTATCGTTCGATTCGACCTTTTATTGGCAATGCGATGACGATGGTTTCGTGGTGGCTGTCGATTCCCTTCTGGAAGCGCGTGCTCGCGGGCTTTGTGTTCGGCGCACTCGCCGGCTGGCTGTTCGGCCCCGCCGCGGAACCCTGGTTCGGCCCGCTGGGCACGGTGTACATCACCCTGATCCGGATGATCGCGGTGCCACTGGTGCTGTTCGCGGTCATCAATGCGGTGGCGTCACTGCACGGGCAAAAATCGGTCGCCGCGCTGGGTGGGCGCACGTTCGCCTGGTTTGCCGCCACCGCCGCGCTGGCGGTCTGCGTCGGGCTGGGGGTTGGCTGGGTGCTGCAGCCGGGCGCGGGCGTCACAGGGCTGACGGTTGCTGCCGATTATGAGGTGCGGGTCGTGCCCTCGGTGGTCGAGGTGCTGCTGGATGTGGTGCCAGGCAACCCCTTTGCCGCGCTGGCGGAGGGCAAGATCCTCCAGGTCATCGTGTTTGCCGGGCTGGTCGGGTTCGCACTGGTGAAGCTGGGCGAGCGCACCACCGGACTGCGCAAACTGGCCGGTGAGGCCAGCGAAACAATGATCCAAGTCACGCGCTTCGTGCTGGAGATGACGCCGCTGGGGACCTTCGGCCTGATCGCCGCGCTGGTGGGTGCCTACGGCTTCGAGAAGCTGCTGCCGCTGGGGATGTTCGTGTTTGCGCTTTACCTGGCTTGCGCGCTGCATATCGTGTTCGTCTACGGCGGCCTGCTGCTCGGTCACGGGCTCAATCCGCTGCGCTTCTTCCGCGGCGCCGCGCCGGCGATGCAGGTGGCGTTCGCCAGCTCATCGAGTTTCGCCTCGATGCCGGCGGCGATGCGCGCTGTCACCCACAACCTGGGCGTGGACAAGGATTACACCGCGTTCGCGGTTCCGCTGGGCGCCAGCATCAAGATGGACGGCTGCGGGGCGATCTACCCGGCCCTGACCAGCCTGTTCGTGGCCCAGTACTTCGACCTGGATCTTGAACCGACCCAGTATCTGGTGATCATGCTGGCCTCGGTGCTCGGCAGCTTCGGCACCGCGGGCGTGCCGGGCACGGCGATCGTCATGGTCACCCTGGTGCTGTCGGCGGCGGGCCTGCCGCTGGAAGGCATCGGGTACCTGGTGGCGATTGACCGCGTGCTGGACATGGCGCGCACAACAACCAACGTCACCGGGCAGATGCTGGTGCCGGTGCTGGTGGCGCGTGAGACCGGCATGCTCGACATGGAGATCTACAACCGCGCCTCGACCAATATCGGCATGCTGGAAGGCGATCAGCCCCGCGAGTAGCTCCACGACACCAGCCGGCCGCCCTTGTAGGGCATGACGCCGTGGAAAGGCTGCGGGTTGTCGTCGAACACCATCGGCAGGAACTCGCGGTCGCCCTCCCACATCGGTACCTCATGCAGACGGTCCAGCGGCACCCACTCCAGGCTGCCCTCGTGGTTTTCGGTGAACGCGGTGCCGCTGTAGCGGGTAATCAGGAACACGAACCCGAGCCAGTCCTCGCCCTGTTTTCCGAAACCCGGCCAGTTGATGGTGCCGCGCAACTGCATCTCCTCACACTGGATGCCGGCCTCCTCGAATATCTCCCGACGCATGCCGGCGGCGATGTCCTCACCGCTTTCCAGCTTGCCGCCCAGGCCGTTGTACTTGCCCAGGTGCTGGTCGTCGGCGCGCGCGTTGCGGTGGATCAGCAGCACCTCGCGCCCGTCGTGGGAGAGCACGTAGCCCAGCGTCGCAGCGATCGGGGTGTACGGCATCAGCGCACGGCCTGTTGCTGTTTTGCCACTTCCTGCTCGAACGCCTGCTGCGCCGCAGCGGCGTACTGACGGCAGCTCATTGGTCGGGGATGCGGGTTGTCGGTGTCTGCAGGCGCCCAGCCCACGCCTTCGGGGTGCGGAGCAATCAGCAGGTCGCACGGCAGATTGGCCACGGTGGCGAACCCTTGGCGGTAGGCCTCGGCTATGCGCGGAAAGCGCGGGTTGTCGAGCAACCGGTAACCCGGTGCGCTGAGGCTGTCGGCGTAGGCGATCTGCAACGGCTTGCCGTCGCGGGTGTCGTTCCAGGTCCAGCTCATAGAGCCGGGGGTATGCGCCGGGGTGAAGTGGACGGTGAGCAAGGTCCCACCCAACTCGACGCTCTCGCGGTCCTGCAGCAGCCGGTCGACCTGCACCGGCGAAAACAGGATCTGGTCGCCGTAGTGGATGTCGTCGCTGCCGCCGCGCGCGAGCAGCACCGCGGACTCGGCGTTGCTGACCAGTATCGCGCCGGTGGCACGCTTGAGCGCGGCCAGCGGGCCGGCGTGGTCGGCGTGGGCGTGGCTGTGCAGGATCAGCTTGACCGACTCGATCGGGGTGCCGGTCGCCGCGATGTTGGCCAGCAGCATGTCCGCCGCCTGCGCCACGCCACCATCGATCACCACCGCGCCCTCAGGCGTAACCACCAGCAGCGCACTCAGTCCCTCGGTGCCGATGTACCAGGTGTGGTCGGCGATGCGGAACGGGGTTACCGGCTGCCGCCATGCTTCGCGGGTCTGGTAGCCGGTGGCCTGGGGCAACACTGGCGTGGCGGCCAACGCAGAACCCATCGTCAGCGCGGCGCAGGCGAGTAAGAGCGGGCGGAGCAGCGGCATGGTGGAATCGGGTGGCAAAGGGAGTGGGGCAGTGTCGATGACTGAACCGCGCAAGTCCATGCTTGGGGGACGCATCTGCCGGCGACTGCGCGGCGTGCACCCCGCGCCTCGGTGTGACGCCCAAGTCGGGGTCATGGTCGCGGTCGCCAGCCTGCGCCAACCGGCGCAACGCAAGTGCGGCCAAGCTGCGCATAATTGCCGATCAATCAGATTGAGGAGTACCCCATGCCCGCAACCGCTTGCCTTTCCTTTACCCCGAGCCGGCTTGGTGTCCAGCGGGGAGCAGTAGCCTTCGGTCGGGCTCCGGCGTGATCGGCAGCCAGCGCGAGCTCACCCTGCGTTTCCTCGCCGAACCGGCCGATGTGAACTACGGCGGCAAGGTGCACGGTGGCGTGGTGATGAAGTGGATCGACCAGGCCGGTTACGCGGCCGCGGTCGGCTGGAGCGGTGCCTACAGCGTGACCGTCGCCGTCGGCGGTATCCGCTTCATGGCGCCGATCCGGATCAGTGATCTGGTGACGGTGCGCACCAAGCTTGTCCACACCGGCACCAGCAGCATGCACTTCTCAGTGGAGGTGGCCGCCCGCGATCCGATGGGCGGTGAGCCTCGCCTGTGCACGCACTGCGTGATCGTGTTTGTCGCGCTCGACGGTGTGGAGGGCAAGCCGACCGCCGTTCCTGCCTGGGAGCCGGTCAGCGACGACGATCGCGAGCTGGCCGAGTACGCGCAGCAGGTGATGCAGCTGAGCAAGGGGATCGAGCAGACCGTGGAGCGCTATCGGCAAGCGCACGACGCCCACGACCACGACGCCTGAGCGTCAGGGCGTTCAGCAAACTGCGGACCCCGGAAACGAATCAGCCGCCCGGAGGCGGCTGATTCTGCGCATTCGCGCCGGCTCGGCGTATCAGCTGCCGGCCAGTCGACGCGCCTGCATGTACTTGCCGCTCCAGTAGCCCTTTTCCAGACTGGAGACCATCACGTCCTTGCCGGTGCTCGGGGCATGCACGAAACGGCCCTCACCTACGTAGATGCCGACGTGGTCGATCCGGCCCTTGCGGCCGAAGAACACCAGGTCGCCCTCGGCGAGTTCGGTTTTGCTGGCAACCAACTGGCCGGAATTGGCCTGCTCGCGTGATACCCGCGGCAGGTCGATGCCCATGGCGTTGCGGAACACGTAGCTGACCAGGCCGCTGCAATCAAAGCCCTTGTCGGGCGTGTTGCCACCCCAGCGGTACGGAGTGCCCAGCAGGGTCAGGGCGCGCTGCAGGATGTTGCGTGCGCTGTGGTCGGGCGGGGTGTAGTCCTCGGCGACCGCCGCTGCCTTGCCTGAAGCCAACATGCCGCTGATGTCGCTGGCCAGGCTCAGGGCCCGGTCCGGCATGCTCATCGCATCCGGCATCATCACCGGCATGTCGGCCATCGAGGGCATGGGCGCCTCGGTGGACTGTGTCGCCACCGCCGGCAGCGCGGGAAGCGCCAGCAGTGCTGCAAGGAAGAGGGAGAAACCTGCCGGCCGACGTCGGGCGGAGGGAGCGGTGGTGCGCGCTGGGCGGCTTGATAGGAGTGTCGTCACGCGGTCATCACTGAAACAGGACGGGGCGATCATGCACTCCAAACGCTGCCGTGACGTTTATATTCCGTAAAAATTTCGTTAACCCGTGTGAAGGGAATGCGAAAACTGCGCATTCGGTTCACTCAATCACCCGCTTGGCGCCGGTGTAGTGGTCACGCCAGTAGGCGCCGTCCAGATGATCCAGACGGACGGTGCCACCGCTGCTGGGAGCGTGGACGAAGCGCCCGTCGCCGACATAGATGCCGACGTGGCTTACTTGCCCGCGGCTGCCGAAAAAGACCAGGTCGCCTGCTGTGAGCTGGCGTGGATTGATCTTCTGCCCCTGGTAGGCCGCCAGCGCGCTCGAGGACCGCGGCAGCTTTTTACGAAGCATGTCGTCGTACACGTAGTTGACCAGGCCGCTGCAGTCAAAGCCCGACTGGGGTGTGTTTCCACCGTAGCGGTAGGGCGTACCGACCAGGCTGATCGCCCGCATCAGCACCGAATTTGACGCCTCCGGATCGGCCGGCGCATTGCGCCCCCAGTCGCGGCTGGGGACCGGAGTCGCAGCCTTGGATCGAACCGATTTGCCGCCACCGCCGCAACCCGCCAGCACGCTGGCGAGGGCGAGGAGCAGCAGCCACCGCCGGGGTGCCCGCAGGATGGCTGCTGGCGCGTGGGCGGGGATGCCGGGATAATGCGCGGCTTTCGTCACGGAACATAGCTTCCCTGCTTCTCCCGTCGACGGCAACCTGCCTTTCGTTCTGCTTCCCACCGAGTACCGTCATGAAAATCGAGAAAGACCGCGTCGTCAGCTTCCATTACTCCGTTGCCGAGCAGGGCAGCGATGTGATCGAAACCTCCGAAGGCCGCGAGCCGCTGGTGATTCTGGTGGGCCACGGCAACATCATCCCGGGTCTGGAAAAGGCGATGGAAGGCCACGAGGCGGGCGACAAGATCACCGCCGACGTCAGTGCCGCCGACGCCTATGGCGAGGTGCAGGAGGGCATGATCCAGCGCGTGCCGAAGAAGTACTTCAAGGGCACCCGTCTTGCGCCCGGCATGCAGGTGACCCTGCAGACCAAGTTCGGCCCCCGTCCGGTGACGGTGCAGAAGGTCGGCATGAGCGTGGTCGACGTGGACCTCAACCACCCGATGGCCGGCAAGGACCTCAGCTTCAACATCGAGATCGTCGATGTTCGCGAGGCCCAGGCCGAGGAGATCGAGCACGGCCACGTGCATGGCGACGGTGGCCACGAGCACTGATAGCAGCGTCATGGATACCTTCGAACTGCATCGCGGCACCGCGGCGCTGCTGGTCAGCCTGCCCCACGACGGCAGCCGTATCCCCGACCAGCTGGCCGAGCGCATGACGCCGGGCGCGCGCACTGCGCCCGACACCGACTGGCATGTGTCCCGCCTGTATGCCTTCGCCCGCCAGTTGGGCGCATCGGTGCTGGTGCCGCGCTACTCGCGCTACGTCGTCGACCTGAACCGTCCCTCCGATGACGTCTCGCTGTATCCGGGGCAGAACACCACCGGCCTGTGTCCGGCCGTGCGTTTCAACGGTGAGCCGGTGTATCTGGATGGCGCGGCGCCGACCCGGGCGGAGATCGTCGATCGCGTCCGCCGCTACTGGCAGCCCTACCACGACGCCCTGCGAGCCGAGCTCGATCGGCTCGTGGCAAAGCACGGCCGTGCGCTGCTGTGGGAGGGCCACTCGATCCGCGGCAGCGAACTGCCGTTCCTGTTTCCCGGCCGGCTGCCCGACCTCAATCTGGGCACCGCCGATGGCGCCAGTTGCTCGCCGCAGGTTCAACTCGGGCTGGAGGCGGTGCTGGGCGAGCAGAATGAATACGACTGGGTCGCGAACGGCCGCTTCAAGGGTGGCTACATCACCCGCCACTACGGCGCCCCCGAGCAGGGCGTGGACGCAGTGCAGCTGGAGATCAGCCAGCGCTGCTATATGGACGAGGAGTCCACGCGTTACGTCCCCGAGCGCGCCTCGCGCTTGCAGCGCCTGCTCGACACCATGCTCGGCAATGCGCTGGCAACGGTTGGCCAGCGCTGATCGGCTGGTTGCCGCCTAGACTTCCAACGTCGCCAGATCGCCCTTGTCTTCCAGCCAGGCCTTGCGGTCGCCGGCCCGCTTGCGCGCCAGCAACATGTCCATCAGCGCGTGGGTCTGCGTACCTTCCTCGACGGTCAGCTGGACCAGCCGGCGGGTGTCGGGATGGATGGTCGATTCGCGCAGCTGCGACGGATTCATCTCGCCAAGACCCTTGAAGCGGGTGACGTTGACGGTGCCGGCGGAGCCCTTCTTGCGCTCGGCTTTCTCGCGCTCGATCTTCTCCAGCAGGATCCGCTTCTCCTCCTCGTCCAGGGCGTAGAACACCTGCTTGCCCAGGTCGACCCGGAACAGCGGCGGCATCGCCACGAACACATGCCCGGCCGCGACCAATGCGGGGAAATGCTGGAGGAACAGCGCGCATAGCAGCGTGGCGATGTGGAGGCCGTCGGAGTCCGCGTCGGCCAGGATCACCACCTTGCCGTAGCGCAGCCCGCTGAGGTCGTCCTTCCCCGGATCGCAGCCGATCGCCACGGCGATGTCGTGCACTTCCTGCGAAGCCAGCACGCTGCCGGAAGCGACCTCCCAGGTGTTCAGGATCTTGCCGCGCAGGGGCAGGATGGCCTGGAAGTCCTTGTCGCGTGCCTGACGCGCGCTGCCGCCGGCCGAGTCACCCTCCACCAGAAACAACTCGGTGCGTGAGAGATCCTGGCTGATGCAATCGGCCAGCTTGCCGGGCAAGGCGGGGCCCTGGGTGACCTTCTTGCGGGTGATCTGCTTTTCGGTCTTCAACCGGGCGCTGGCACGCTCGATGGCCAGCTGGGCGATCCGCTCGCCCAGCTCGACGTTCTGGTTGAGCCACAGGGTGAAGGCATCCTGCGCGGCAGCCTCCACGAAGCCCGCGGTCTGGCGCGAGCTCAGCCGCTCCTTGGTCTGGCCGCTGAACTGCGGATCCAGCAATTTGACGCTGAGCACGAAGGCGACCCGGTCCCAGACGTCTTCCGGTGCCAGTTTGACCCCGCGCGGGAGCAGGCTGCGGAAGTCGCAGAAGGCGCGCAGGGCGTCGGTGAAACCGCTGCGCAACCCGTTGACGTGCGTACCGTGCTGCGCGGTGGGAATCAGGTTGACGTAGCTTTCCTGGACCAGCTCGCCGTCCGGGGCCCAGGCCACCGCCCAGTCGACCGTCTCCGAATCCTTCTCCAGCTTGCCGACAAACAGCTCGGGAGGAAGCAGTTCGCGCGCAGGCTGGTCGGCGCGCAACTCGTCGAGCAGGTAATCGCTCAGGCCATCGGCGTAGTGCCACTCGATGCGCTCATCCGTGGCCACGTCCAGCAGCTTCACGGTCAGTCCCGGGCAAAGCACCGCCTTCGCGCGCAGCAGGTGCTTGAGGCCGCGCAGGTTGAACTTGGGCGTATCGAAGTATTTAGGATCCGGCCAGAAGTGCAGTCGCGTGCCGGTGTTACGGCGACCGACGCTGCCAACGGTCTCCAGCTCGGAGACCCGCTCACCGTCGGCGAAACTCATCCGCTGCTCGACGCCGTCGCGTTTGATATAGACGTCCAGCCGCGTTGACAGGGCATTGACCACGCTGACGCCCACGCCATGCAGGCCGCCGGAGAACGTGTAGTTCTTGTTGCTGAACTTTCCGCCGGCGTGCAGGCGGGTCAGGATCAACTCCACTCCGGGGACTCCTTCCTCCGGGTGGATATCCACCGGCATGCCGCGTCCGTCATCGCTGACCTCGCAACTGCCGTCGCCGTGCATCACCACGTCGATGGTCTTCGCGTGCCCGGCCAATGCCTCGTCCACGGCGTTGTCGATCACCTCCTGGGCCAGGTGGTTGGGCCGGGTGGTGTCGGTGTACATGCCGGGGCGACGCTTGACCGGGTCCAACCCGGAGAGGACTTCGATGTCGGCGGCGTCGTAGCGGTTGTTCATCAGGCAGTGGTTCGCGTTGGGTCGGGGGTGCAGTCAGCTCGCCAGAATGGCGGGCGGCACCGTAGGTGGTCAAGGAAGCAAAGGCGAGGGAAGCCGGGGTGGGCGCCGGTCACGCAGCTCCGGTGAAGGACGTCGCAGAGCTGGCGGATTCTATAACGGGGCGTGAAATCGGCCCGTGTAAAGGTCCCGTTATTCAGTATTTGGCAGGGTGGGCGTCTGTAGGTTCGTTTCCGTCGCTTAGGGGAGCGGCCAGCAACAAAGGACAGCAAACGCCGTCCGCCCACCCCAATCCAATGGAGATTTACCCAGATGAATATCCGCAAGCTTGTGTTGCCGACCATGATCGCCGCCCTGATGGCCGCTCCGGCCGCTTTCGCCCAGTCCGCCGATCTCGACGCCCAGGCACAGGCCCAGCAGGCGCAGGCCGCTGCCGACCAGGCAGAAGACCAGGCCGGTCAGGCCGAGGCTCAGGCCGGCGCGGCCGCCCAGCAGGCTGATGCTGCTGAGCAGAGTGCCGACGTTGCGCAGGACCGTGCGGACTTCGGCGCCGAAGCCGCCGCGCAGGAGCAGGCGATCGAGCCTGAAGAAGAAGACGATCGCAGCTGATCGCGCCACGTGGTGAGGTAACCGACGCCCCGGCTTGCCGGGGCGTCTTTATGTCCGGCACTGCAAACGTGCTTCGGCCCCAGAGCGGCGGCAAGGGTCGCGGCAATTCCATGCAGCCGGTAAACTGGTGCTTTCCAGCGGCAGCAAAACAATGACTCCCCTGATCTTCGTCACTGGTGGCGTAGTGTCCTCGCTCGGCAAGGGCATTGCCGCCGCCTCGCTGGCGGCCATCCTCGAAGCGCGCGGTCTGCGCGTGACGATGATGAAGCTCGACCCCTATATCAACGTCGACCCCGGCACGATGAGCCCGTTCCAGCACGGCGAGGTGTACGTCACCGATGACGGCGCCGAGACCGACCTGGACCTGGGCCATTACGAGCGCTACGTGCGCACCCGCCTGGGCCGCAAGAACTCCATCACCACCGGCCGCATCTACGAGAACGTGATCCGCAAGGAGCGTCGTGGCGATTACCTGGGTGGCACGGTGCAGGTCATTCCGCACATCACCGACGAGATCAAGCGCGGCATCTTTGCCGCCACCGACGGCTTCGATGTCGGCCTGGTGGAGATCGGCGGCACCGTGGGTGATATCGAGTCGCTGCCGTTCCTGGAGGCGATCCGCCAGATCCGCGCCGAGCGAGGGCCGGACAAGGCGCTGTTCATGCACCTCACCCTGGTGCCGTTCATTGCCGCCGCCGGCGAGCTGAAGACCAAGCCGACCCAGCACTCGGTCAAGGAACTGCGCTCGATCGGCATCCAGCCCGACATCCTGATTTGCCGCTCCGAGCAGCCTTTGCCGGATTCGGAACGGCGCAAGATTGCGCTGTTCACCAGCGTGTCGGAGCGTGCGGTCATCTCGGCCGTTGACCTGCAGAACATCTACGACATGCCGGCGCGCTTCCAGGAGCAGGGTCTGGACGAGCTGATCGTCGAGCGTTTGCACCTGGATGCCAAGCCGGCGGACATGCACGAGTGGGACGCGGTGGTGGATGCGGCGGAGAATCCCGAGGACGAGGTCACGATCGCGATCATCGGCAAGTACGTGGACCATCAGGACGCGTACAAGTCGGTCGCTGAAGCGCTCAAGCACGGTGGCCTGCGCCAGCGCACCAAGGTCCGGCTGAAGTGGCTGGAATCCAGCGACGTCGAAAAACGCGGCCCCAGCGCGCTGGAAGGTGTCGACGGCGTCCTGGTTCCTGGAGGCTTCGGTGATCGCGGCTTTGAAGGCAAGATCGCCGGCGCCCGCTACGCGCGTGAGAACGGTGTTCCGTATTTCGGCATCTGCTACGGCATGCAGGCGGCGGTAATCGAGTTCGCCCGCAACGTGGCCGGGCTGGAAAACGCCAACAGCACCGAGAACGACAAGGCCACCCCTCATCCCGTGGTCGGCCTGATCACCGAGTGGCGCACCGCCAGCGGCGAGCTTGAGCGCCGCAGCGAGGACAGCGACCTGGGTGGGACGATGCGCCTGGGCCTGCAGGAGCAGCGGATCAAGCCCGGCACGCTGGCCCACGAGTTGTACGGCAAGGACGTGGTTGGCGAGCGTCATCGCCACCGCTACGAGTTCAACAACCGCTACCGCACCCAGCTGGAGGACGCGGGGCTGGTCATCAGCGCGAAGTCCATCGACGACCTGCTGGTGGAAATGATCGAGCTGCCACGCGACGTCCACCCTTGGTTCCTGGCCTGTCAGGCGCACCCCGAGTTCCTGTCCACGCCGCGCGACGGGCATCCTCTGTTCGT
Organism: Lysobacter sp. A03; assembly: GCF_000855665.1. Classification (GTDB taxonomy): domain Bacteria; phylum Pseudomonadota; class Gammaproteobacteria; order Xanthomonadales; family Xanthomonadaceae; genus Novilysobacter. Next base: position 22,241 of record NZ_JXSS01000021.1, on the reverse strand, counting down.
CGGATTCATCCGCGCCGCGCGTGACTACAAGGCGGCCCACGGCAAGATGGATGCACGGCTGGACGAGGCCGAGGCATGAACGCCTTGCGCAAGTACGGAGAAGTGCAATGAACTTGTGTGGTTTCGAGATCGGCCTGGACCGGCCGTTCTTCCTTATTGCCGGGCCGTGCGTGATCGAGTCGATGCAGCTCCAGCTCGACACCGCCGGCACGCTGAAGCAGATCACCGACGAGCTGGGCATCCCCTTCATCTTCAAGTCCAGCTTCGACAAGGCCAACCGCACGTCGGTGTACGGCTTCCGCGGCCCGGGCATCGAGGAAGGCCTGAAAGTGCTGGCCGAGGTCAAGAAACAGATCGGCGTGCCGGTGTTGACCGACGTCCACGAGTACACCCCGATGGACGAGGTCGCCTCGGTGGTCGACGTGCTGCAGACGCCGGCGTTCCTGTGCCGGCAGACCGACTTCATCCAGAAGGTCGCCAGCGCCGGCAAGCCGGTCAATATCAAGAAGGGCCAGTTCCTGTCGCCGTGGGAAATGAAGCACGTCGCCGACAAGGCGCTGGCGACCGGCAACACCGACATCATGGTGTGCGAGCGCGGCGCCAGCTTCGGTTACAACAACCTGGTCAGCGACATGCGCAGCCTGGCCGTGATGCGTGACACCGGCTGCCCGGTGGTGTTTGATGCCACCCATTCGGTGCAACTGCCCGGCGGCGCGGGCGGCAAGAGCGGCGGCCAGCGCGAATTCGTGCCGGTGTTGTCGCGTGCCGCCATGGCAGTGGGCATATCCGGCATCTTCATGGAAACCCATCCCAATCCGGCCGAAGCGCTTTCCGACGGACCCAACGCCTGGCCGCTGGACCAGATGCGCGCGCTGCTGGAGACGCTGATGGCCATTGACGAAGTCACCAAGCGCCACCCGTTCCTTGAATCCCAATCCTGAGAGCCCTGCAGACCCGACATGACCGAAATCGCCAAAGTCCACGCCCGCGAAATCCTCGACAGCCGCGGCAATCCGACCCTTGAGGCCGAGATCACCCTTGCCGATGGCAGTTTTGGCCGTGCGATGGTGCCCTCCGGCGCATCCACCGGCTCCAAGGAAGCCGTGGAGCTGCGCGACGGCGACAAGACGCGTTACCTGGGTAAAGGCGTTCGCACCGCAGTGGAGAACGTCAACACCACTATCGCCAAGGCACTGGTCGGGATGGACGCGGCCGATCAGGGCGGCATCGATCGTCGCCTGATCGATCTGGACGGCACCCGCAACAAGGGCCGTCTGGGCGCGAATGCGCTGCTCGGTGTGTCGATGGCCAACGCCCACGCGATGGCCGCCAATCGCCACCTGCCACTGTGGAAATACCTGGCCGGCAATCGCCCCGGCGTGCTGCCGGTGCCGATGATGAACATCATCAACGGCGGGGCCCACGCCGACAACAACGTCGACCTGCAGGAGTTCATGATCCTGCCGGTGGGCTTTGACAGCTTCTCCGAAAGCCTGCGCGCGGGCACCGAGGTGTTCCACGCCCTCAAGTCGGTGCTCAAGGGCCGCGGCCTGAGCACCTCGGTAGGCGATGAGGGCGGTTTCGCGCCGGACCTGCGCAGCAACGAGGAAGCGCTGGAAACCATCCTGGAGGCGATCGGCAAGGCGGGATACAAGGCCGGCGACGACATCCTGCTTGGCCTGGACGTCGCGTCCAGCGAGTTCTACGAAAACGGCAAGTACAACCTGACCGGTGAGGGCAAGCGCCTGACCTCCGAGCAGTTCGTCGAGTTCCTCGCCGGCTGGTGTGCGCAGTACCCGATCATCAGCATCGAGGACGGTATGGACGAAGGCGACTGGGATGGCTGGAAGCAGCTCACCCATGCGCTGGGCAAGAAGGTCCAGCTGGTCGGCGACGATCTGTTCGTGACCAACCCGGAGATCTTCCAGCAGGGCATCGATCAACACGTCGCCAACGCGATCCTGATCAAGGTCAACCAGATCGGCACCCTGACCGAGACGCTGGAAGCCATTTCCATGGCCGACCGGGCGGGTTATGCCGCGGTGGTATCGCACCGTTCCGGTGAGACCGAGGACACCACGATCGCCGACATCGCGGTGGCGACCACGGCAACCCAGATCAAGACCGGTTCACTGTGCCGCAGCGACCGCGTGGCCAAGTACAACCAGCTGCTGCGCATCGAGGAGCAGCTGGGCGCCGCGGCGACCTATGCCGGTCGCGACGCGTTCGTGTCGCTGCAGGGCTGATACCCGCGCATGCGCTGGATGGCGGCATTGCTGGTAGCGCTCGTCGCGCTGCTGGTGTTCCTGCAAGACCGCCTGTGGGACGGCGAGGGCGGCCGTGACTCGGTCGCCGCGCTGGAGCAGCGCGTGCAGCAGCAGGCCCGCGAGAACGAGGGCCTGCAGCAGCGCAACGATGCGCTGTCGGCTGAAGTGGAAGACCTCAAGTCAGGCGAGGCGGCGGTGGAGGATCGTGCCCGCAGTGAGCTCGGCATGATCCGACCCGGCGAGACGTTCTACCGCGTGGTTGAGCCGGATTCGGGGACGCCTGCGGATCCGGAACCGGTCACCCAGTGAGCGGATTTCGAAACACCGACGATCTGGCGCGGCGGAAGCTGTGAGCGGAACCAAGGGCGCACACAAGCCAACCCACCATGCGGTTCAACACGCTCCGCCGACGGTGTGGGCGATCATTCCCGCCGCGGGACGGGGCGCGCGCTTTGGCGGCGATGTGCCGAAACAGTATCTGCAGATCGCCGGGCAACCCCTGATCGCACACGCGCTGGACGCGCTGCTTTCGCATCCCCGGATTGCCGGCGCAATGGTGGCGCTGGCCGCCGACGACCGGCACTGGCCGGGCTGGACCATCCGCCACGGCAAGCCGGTCCTTTGCTGCGTGGGCGGCGGGGAAAGGGCGGACTCGGTGCGGGCGGCTTTGCAGGCACTGCCCGCCAGTCCGGAAGACAGTCTGGTGCTGGTCCACGATGCCGCGCGCCCCAACCTGCATGCATCCGATCTCGACCGGCTGTTGCAGGCCGCGACGCAGGACCGCGATGGCGCGATCCTCGCCGCGCCGATACGCGACACCCTCAAGCGCGCTGGCGGGGACGGACGCATCACCGCCACCGAGCCGCGCGCCGCGCTCTGGCGCGCGCTGACGCCGCAGGCATTCCGCCGTGGCCTGCTCACCGCCGCGCTGCTGGACGCACGCAACGGCGGGGTTCCGGTGACGGACGAGGCGATGGCGGTCGAGCTCGCCGGCCTCCGACCGCGGCTGGTCGAAGGGCGCGAGGACAACCTGAAGGTCACCACGCCTGCCGATCGCGACCTGGCCGAGTTCCTGCTCTCCCTGCGCCCACGCTGACGGTCCAATCAGTCGCGACCGCCGCCTGCGGGCGGGCAAGCGGCGCGCGGTGGGCGACAATGTCGCTCCGTATTTGTTGCAGCAGGACCGCCATCGATGAGCATCCGCATAGGCCAGGGTTATGACGTCCACGCATTCGGCGACGGCGATCACGTCGTGTTGGGTGGCATCCGGGTTCCGCATGAGCGCGGCGTGGTTGCCCATTCAGACGGCGACGTGATCATCCATGCGCTTTGCGACGCAATGCTGGGCGCCTTGGCGCTAGGCGATATCGGCACCCACTTTCCGCCCAGCGATCCACGCTGGAAGGACGCCGACAGCCGCACCTTCCTGCGCCATTGCCGCCAGCTCGCAGCCGAGCAGGGCTGGGCGCTGGGCAACGCCGATATCACTGTCATCTGCGAGCGACCCAAGGTCGGCCCGCACGTCGAGGCGATACGTACACGGCTGGCGGCCGACCTGGGTGTCGCCGTCGATGCAGTCAGCGTAAAGGCGACAACCTCCGAGAAGCTGGGCTTTACCGGGCGTGGCGAAGGTCTTGCCGCGCTGGTGGTGTGCCTGCTGGTGCGCGGATGAGCGATTCCGCCGCGCAGGACGCCGCGGGCGACGCGTCGCCTGCGGAGAAGCGTGCCCATGGCGAGCCGGTGCTGTCCGCCCGCATGCGCGTGTCGCCGGAGGACTTCTTTGTCGAGGAGCTGGCCGGCTTTGAGCCCTCCGGCAGCGGTGAGCACCTGCTTTTGACGGTCGAGAAACGCGGCATGAACACCGCGTTCGCCGCCCGCAGCATTGCCCAGTGGGCGGGCGTGGACGAGAGGGCGATCGGCTACGCCGGCCTGAAGGACCGCCACGCGGTGACCCGCCAGCGCTTCAGCGTGCACCTGCCGCGGAAGACCGCGCCGGCGATCACCGCGCTGCAGGTGGACGGCCTACAGGTGCTGGAACAGGCGTGGCACGCGAAGAAGCTCCCGCGCGGGGCATTGGCCGGGAACCGCTTCGTGCTGGTGTTGCGCGACGTCGTTGGCGATCCGACCGCGATTGACGCCCGGCTGCAGCAGATTGCCGCCCGCGGCGTGCCGAACTTCTTTGGCGAGCAGCGCTTCGGCCGCGACGGCAACAACCTCGGCAAGGCGCTGGCGATGTTCGAAGGCCGCCGGGTCCGTCGCGAGGAGCGTGGGATGCTGCTGTCGGCCGCGCGCTCGGCGCTGTTCAATCAGGTGTTGCAGGCACGGGTCGATGCGCACTGCTGGGATGCGCCGCTGACCGGCGAGGTGTGGATGCTGGATGGCAGCCGCAGTGTGTTCGGACCGGAGCCGATCAGTGCGGAGATCGAGCAGCGATTGGCGGCGTTCGACATCCATCCCAGTGGCCCGTTGTGGGGCCGCGGCAAGCTGCGCAGCAAGGACGATGCGCTGGAGCTGGAGCAAGTCGCACTGGCCGACCCGGTCTCGATGCGCATCCGCGCTGGCCTGGAGCAGGCCGGGCTGAAGCAGGAGCGTCGTTCGCTGCGCCTGCGCGCCGATGCGCTGGGCTGGCAATGGCGCGATCCCGCCACACTGGAGCTGTCCTTCAGCCTGCCCCCGGGGACCTACGCCACGGTGGTGCTGGCGGAACTGGGCGCGGTCAGCGACGCCTCCGGCCAGCCCGGTCCCTGATCGCGCAGCAACCCGCGCCGTACCAGGCTCGCGTCAACGACGCCGCGGCGCCAGCAGCACAACCACCGCGCCGCTGCCGCCCTGGGCAGGCAAGGGTGAATGGAAGGCAAGCACGCTGGAGCGCTGCCGCAGCATCCGATCGACCAGGTTCTTCAATACCGGCGCGCCGCTGCGGCTGATATCACCGCCGCCACGCCCGCCCTTGCCGTGGATGATGCGGACACAGCCCAGGCCATGACGCTGTGCGTCGCTGAGAAAAGCGCGCACCAGCGCCTCGGCGGTAGTCGCGTCGGTGCCGTGCAGATCGAGTTCCTCCTGGGCCGACATCTCGCCACGGCGCAGGCGCTGCCACGCCTCCTGGGTGACATCGCCGCGCCAGGCCCGTGGGTCCTCGGCTTCAAGGAGCGTTGATTCCAGAGCGTGGCGCAGATCTTCGCGTGCCTCGGCAGCGTCGCGCTCGGCCATTTTCGCGCGCGGCTTCGGGCGCGGGGCGGCGGGTGGCGCCGGGCGTTCTGGCAATTTGCGAACCGGCCCGATCGCGTTGCGGAACAGCGCGGCATCGTCGTCGTCGGCGCCGTTCAACGGGGCATTCCGTTATCCATCGTTCTAGCCTAACGCGCCGGAGCGGAATCGGACATCGCGGCCCGGAAATTGCGCGCATCGGGGCGGCGACGGGTGCCTGCCATCGGCTATCATGACCGCTTTGACGGGATCGATACCGCCGCACCGTCGGCGCCTCCGATCCGCCCCGCGACCGGCCGCGCTGGTCCGTGCCACTACTGCATTGCGCCCCCGGGGCGCTCGCCAAGGGAGATCATGCGAGTTCTGGTCAGCAACGACGACGGCGTCAATTCACCCGGCATCCGCGCCCTCGCCGAGGGACTGCGCGCCGCCGGTCACGAAGTAGTGGTGGTCGCACCGGACCGTGATCGCTCCGGCGCCAGCAACTCGCTCACCCTGGACATGCCGATACGGGTGTTCCAGCAGGACGAGAGCACCTGGCGCGTCGCCGGCACGCCTACCGACTGCGTGCATGTCGCCATCGCCGGAATGCTCGACAGGGAGCCCGACATCGTGGTGTCCGGGATCAACGACGCCGCCAACCTGGGCGATGACGTGATCTATTCGGGCACCGTGGCCGCCGCGATGGAGGGCCGTTTTCTCGGCCTGCCCGCGGTCGCCGTGTCGCTGGTGACCAACGGCGAGCTTGGCCGGCACTACAACACCGCCGCGCGTGCCGCCGTGGAGATCATCGCCCGCCTGGTCATTGATCCGCTGCCGGCGGACACCATCCTCAACGTCAACGTGCCCGACCTGGCGTGGGAAGACGTGCGCGGGTTCCAGGTCGGCCGACTGGGCAATCGCCACCGCGCCGAAGCCTGCGTACCGCAGGAGGACCCGCGCGGTCGCCAGTGGTGGTGGATCGGCGCCGCCGGTCCCGAGCAGGACGCCGGCCCGGGCACGGATTTCCATTCGGTCCGCAGTGGCTACATCGCCATCACTCCGATCAAGGTCGACCTGACCCGCTACCAGGCGCTGGAGCAGGTGGCGAACTGGGTCAGTGGCCTGGAAGCTTCGCTGGAGGCGTCGTCGGGATCCGCTCCCGGGGAGAACGGCCGATGAGCCTGAAGATGCGCCTGCAGCCCACCGATCTGGGTTCCGGCCTGACGTCCCAGCGCGTGCGCGATCGGCTGGTCGATCGACTGCGCGCCACCGGCATCAGCGATGAGCGCGTGCTCAACGCCGTGCGCAACGTCCCCCGCCACCTGTTCGTGGACGAGGCGCTGGAAAGCCGCGCGTACGACGACACCGCATTGCCCATCGGCCACGGCCAGACCATCTCCCAGCCCTGGGTGGTGGCGAAAATGACCGAAACCCTGATGCAGGCCCAACCGGCCAAGGTGCTGGAGATCGGCACCGGCTCTGGCTACCAGGCCGCCATTCTTGCGGCCCTTGGGCTGGAAGTGCATACGGTGGAGCGCATTGGCGAACTGCTGCGCACCGCGCGCAAGCGCTTTCGCCAGCTGGGCATGAATATCCGCAGCAAGCACGACGACGGTCGCATCGGCTGGCCGGAGAACGGTCCCTTCGATGCCATCCTGGTCACCGCGGCCGCGCCGGCGCTGGTGGATGCGCTGACGGCACAACTGGCGCCCGGTGGCGTGCTGGTCGCGCCGGTGGGCGCGTCGGACGGGCAATCGCTGCTGCGGTTGAGCAAGCACGCCGACGGGCGGATTGCCCAGGAAACCATCGGTTCGGTGGTATTCGTGCCTTTGCTGTCGGGCCTGATCGACTGAAGGACACCTGCGCTTGAAACTATTCGGCCCCATGTATGACCGCTGCCTGGTGTGGGCGAGCCATCGGCGCGCGCCTGCTTTGCTGTTCGGTCTGAGCTTCGCCGAGGCGGTGGTGTTCCCGATCCCGCCCGAGGTCATGCTGGGACCGATGTCCCTGGCACGACCGACGCGCGCGTTCTGGTTCGCCTTCCTCAGCCTGCTCGGGTCCCTGGCTGGCGCCGTGCTGGGATATCTGCTGGGTCACTACGCCTTCGAACTCGTCCGCCCGCTGCTGGTCACGCTTGGCTGGATGGACCGGATCGATGTTGAGGTATCGGCGCTGCGTGAGATCGCCGCCAACTCGCCGTGGAAGGCATTCTGGGTACTCGTGCTGGTCGGCTTCACACCCATTCCGCTGAAAATCTTCACCTGGGCTTCCGGCATCGTCGGGGTACCTTTGCTGCCGTTTATCGCCAGCATGTTCGTTGGTCGCGGCAAGCGCGTGTTCCTGCTTGCGCTGGCGATCCGGCTCGGCGGCCATCGCGCAGAGGCGGCATTGCGGCGCTACATTGAACCGGTCGGCTGGATCGCAACGGTCCTCTTGCTGGCGGTATTTACCTGGCTGATCTGGAGGACACAACAAGGCGCATGAGCATGATGACTCTCGAACGCAACATCCTCTCCCGCATGATCCTGGCGGCCGCGGTCGCGACGGCGCTGGCTGCGTGCTCAAGCGCGGTCACCCGGGAGAGCAGCCCGGTTTCCACGCCCAAATACGGTGCGACGCGGGTGGTCCAACGCGGCGATACGCTGTACCGGATTGCGGTCGAGAACGGCATCGCGATGCGCGATCTTGCGGCCTGGAACGGTCTGGGCGCGCCCTACACGATTTATCCCGGACAGCAGCTGGTGCTGTATCCCAAGTCGGGCGGTGCAGTGGCAAGCAGGCCGCAGACACCTGCGACCGGCGGCAGCCGCGCGCGCACCACCACTGCGCCGGTTGCATCGGCTCCCAGCGCGGCGCCGCTGGCCAGTGGCATCGCCTGGCGCTGGCCGGTGGACGGCGCGTTATTGAGCCGCTTCGTCGCCGGCGAGCCGACCAAGCAGGGCATTGATATTGCCGGTACCTCTGGCGCCGCGGTCAAGGCGGCCGGCGACGGCACCGTCGTCTATTCCGGCTCCGGACTGGTGGGTTATGGCGAGCTGGTCATCATCAAGCACAACGAGCAGTGGCTGTCGGCGTATGGCCATAACAAGAGCCGGCTGGTGGAGGAGGGCGCCCGGGTGAAAGCCGGCCAGCAGATCGCCGAGCTAGGGCGCACGGGCGCGTCCCGCGACATGCTCCATTTCGAGGTGCGCTACAACGGCAAGCCGGTCGATCCGCTTTTGTATCTGCCGAAGAAGTAGCCGGCGGTCGGCTCAGCCGGGGAGCTCAGCCCGGCAGTACGAAGCCGGCAACCACGCGTCGGTTTTCGCTGGCCAGCACGCTGAAGGTCCGCGCCGCGGCGGCATTGGTCATCACTTCGATGCCGATTCCGCGACGCAGGCAGACCGCCATCACCTGCGCCGGCGCGAACACTTGCTGGCCGCCACCACCGATGATCACCACTTCCGGTTCCAGGGCCAGCAGCGGGTCGAGATCGGACGCCGTCAGGTGCTGCATGTCGCGCACGCCCCAGTCCTCGGACAGATGGTTGGGCGTCAGTACGAAACTGCGGGTCAGGCGGCGGTCATTGACCAGCGCCATGCTGCCGTCGGCAGCGCGAAGGAAGAACTCGTAGTCCGGGCGTTCCAGGGTCAGTTCCATCGCGCCATGCTAGCAAGCGCGAGGGAAACCAAGAAGAAGCCTTCCGCTCAGGCGCGGGGCAGGACGATGTGCCGCTTCTCTTCGCTGGGACGGTAGAGCGCGACGGTGTGGCCGATTTTCTGCACCAGCGCAGCGCCGGTGCGCTGCACCAGCTGCGCGATCATCCCGTCGCGGACCTCGCGATCGGCCGCGCCCACCTTTACTTTCACCAACTCATGGTTTTCCAGCGCGAGCTCGAGCTCCGCCACCAGTGCATCGGAAATGCCTTTTCCACCGACCTGGATCATGGCCTTGATGTCGTGTGCCTGGCCGCGCAGGAAGCGGGTCTGGGCACTGGTCAGGACGGTTGCCATCGATGCACGCAAATGAGGTTGGGAAGGGCCCGCAGGGTATCATGGCCGGCCCGTCCTCCAACGGTTTTTGTCCGATGGCTACCCGCAGCAAAAGCAGCCAGCGCTGGCTCAAGGAGCATCACTCCGACCCGTTCGTCAAGCGCGCGCGGGCGGAAGGCCTGCGCTCGCGTGCCGCCTACAAGCTGGAGGAACTGGTCAAGCGCGACCGCCTGCTGAAGCCGGGAATGGTGGTGGTGGACCTGGGCGCCGCGCCGGGTGGCTGGTCGCAATGGGTCCGCCAGGCCCTTGGCGACACCGGCCGGGTAATCGCGCTGGACATCCTGGAGATGCCGACCCTGGCCGGCGTGGAGTTCCTTCATGGCGATTTCAGGGAGGATGCGGTCTTATCGGAGCTGGTGCGCACTCTGAATGACAAACCGGTGGACCTTGTTCTCTCCGATATGGCCCCCAATAAGAGTGGTGTGGATGCGGTCGACATGCCGCGTGCGCTGTACCTGGCGGAGTTGGCGATGGATTTTGCCGACCACCACCTTCGCGTCGATGGCACCTTCCTGATCAAGCTTTTCCAGGGCGTGGGTTTTGACGATTATGTGCGGGAACTGCGGCGGCGTTATGCCAAGGTGGTCATCCGCAAGCCGGAAGCGTCGCGCAAGCGCTCCCCGGAGGTCTACGCCCTTGCACAGGGCAAACGCGCACAAATCAAGTGATCCGGTCCTCGCTACGCGCCGTATACCAAGCGTCGCTGCTTCATTCCGATGTCTGCCGTGGCAGGCCGTCCGCACAAAAAAAGTGATCCGTAACCTATGAACGACATGGCCAAGAATCTGATGCTCTGGGTGATCGTCGCCGTGGTTCTCATGGTGGTGTTCCAGGCATTCGGCCCGCGTACCCCCGGCGCCGCCGGCCCCCTCGCCTACGACCAGTTCATCCAGCAGGTGCAGGCCGACCGCATCGAGAAGGTCCGCATTGACGAGGACCGGACCACGATCACCGGCAAGCGCAAGGACGGATCGGAGTTCACCACCTTCAGCCCCGGCGACAAGGATCTGGTCAACGACCTGATGCAGCACAACGTCGGCATCGAACAGGTGCCGCCCGGCGGCCCGTCGTTCTGGTCGGTCCTGCTCAACTTCCTGCCGATCCTGCTGATCATCGCCTTCTGGTTGTTTGTGATGAAGCAGATGCAGCAGGGCGGCGGCAAGGGCGCGATGAGTTTTGGCAAGTCGCGCGCCAAGTTGCAGGGCGAGGACCAGATCAAGGTGACCCTGGCCGACGTGGCCGGCTGCGACGAGGCCAAGGAGGAGGTCGGCGAACTGGTCGAGTTCCTTCGCGACCCGAGCCGCTTCCAGAAGCTGGGCGGCAAGATTCCCCGCGGCGTGCTGATGGTCGGCCCGCCGGGTACGGGTAAGACCCTGCTCGCCCGCGCCATCGCCGGCGAGGCGAAGGTGCCGTTCTTCGCGATCTCCGGTTCGGACTTTGTCGAGATGTTCGTCGGCGTCGGCGCCAGCCGCGTGCGCGACATGTTCGAGCAGGCCAAGAAAAGCGCGCCTTGCATCATCTTCATCGACGAGATCGACGCCGTCGGTCGCCATCGCGGCGCTGGGCTGGGCGGCGGTCATGACGAGCGCGAGCAGACCCTGAACCAGTTGCTGGTGGAAATGGACGGCTTCGAGGGCGGCGAGGGCGTGATCGTCATCGCGGCGACCAACCGTCCGGACGTGCTCGATCCCGCGCTGCTGCGCCCGGGCCGTTTCGACCGCCAGGTCGTGGTCGGGCTGCCGGACGTGCGTGGCCGTGAGGAGATCCTGCGCGTGCACATGCGCAAGGTGCCGCTGTCGGATGACGTCGTGCCGATGACCATCGCACGCGGTACCCCGGGCTTCAGTGGCGCGGACCTGGCCAACCTGGTCAACGAGGCGGCGTTGTTTGCCGCTCGCGAGAACGCGAAGGATGTCCGCATGGACCACTTCGACAAGGCGCGCGACAAGATCATGATGGGCGCCGAGCGCCGTTCGATGGCGATGAGCGACGACGAGAAGAAGCTCACCGCCTACCACGAGGCCGGCCATGCCATCGTCGGTCGCGTCGTGCCCGAGCACGATCCGGTCTACAAGGTCACGATCATTCCGCGCGGCCGTGCGCTGGGCGTGACCATGTACCTGCCCGAGGGTGACAAGTACAGCTACAACCGCACCGCGATCGAGTCGCAGCTGGCCTCGCTGTACGGCGGTCGCGTGGCAGAGGAGCTGATCTTCGGCGCCGACAAGGTCACCACCGGCGCGTCCAACGACATCGAGCGGGCGACCAAGATGGCTCGCAACATGGTCACCAAGTGGGGCCTGAGCGACGAGATGGGTCCGATTTCCTACGGCGAGGAGGACGACGAGGTCTTCCTGGGCCGTTCGGTGACCCAGCACAAGAGCGTGTCCGACGACACCGCGCGCAAGATCGACGAGGTGGTGCGCGGGATCCTCGACAAGGCCTACCAGCGTGCGACGGAGATCCTCACCAAGCATCTGTCCGAACTGCATGCCATGGCGGACGCGCTGCTGGAGTACGAGACGATTGACGCCCACCAGATCGACGACATCATGGCTGGCCGCAAGCCGAACCCGCCCGCGGACTGGGGCAAGACCGACAACCTGCCGCCACCACCGAAGGACACCCCGCGGTCGCCGGGTCCGATTGGTGGAGCTGCCGAACAGCTATGACTGTCACGGTTTGAGATGAATCAAAGACGCCCCCGACCGGGGCGTTTTTGTTTGCGGCGATCACGTGCTTTCACCTGATCGGCCACGCGGTAACAATGAGGGTCCCGCAAGTGCTCGTCCAGGAGCCCGCCCGTGTTCGATACCGCCACCACCCTCGACTGCAACGGCCGCCTGTTACGGCTGGATCGCGCCCGGGTCATGGGCATCGTCAACGTCACCCCGGACTCCTTTTCGGAGAACGGCGAGAACGCGGGCACGGAGGCCGCCGTCGCCCACGGCCTGCGCCTGGTTGCCGAGGGCGCCGACCTGCTCGATGTCGGCGGTGAGTCGACGCGTCCCGGTGCGCAGGAGGTGGATATCGCCGAGGAACTGCGGCGGGTGATCCCCGTGATCGAACGGCTGCTCGCCGAGACCTCGGTGCCGATCAGCGTGGACACCTCCAAGCCCGACGTGATGCGCGCCGCGGTCGCCGCGGGTGCCGGGATGATCAATGACATCCACGCACTGCTGCGCGACGGGGCGCTGGAGGCGGCAGCCGAGCTCGGCGTTCCGGTGGTCCTGATGCACATGCAGGGCCAACCGCGCGACATGCAGGTGGCGCCGCATTACGAGGATGTCGTCGGCGAGGTGCACCGTTTTCTGGCCGAGCGGGTGTTCGCCGCGGAAATGGCTGGCATCGCCAAGAAGCGGCTCGTCATCGATCCCGGCTTCGGTTTCGGCAAGAACCTGCAGCACAACCTGTCGCTCCTCGCGGGTCTGGAACGCTTCTCGGATATCGGCCTCCCGGTGCTCGCCGGACTGTCGCGCAAGCGGTCGATCGCAGAGTTGACCGGTCGCGATGCGATGGATGAACGCGTCCACGGATCGGTCGCGGCACACCTGATCGCCGCCCAGCGCGGTGCCCTGCTGCTGCGGGTGCATGACGTCGCCGCCACGGTGGACGCGCTGAAGATCTGGCAGGCGGTCGCGGATCAGCCGATGCCGCAGCAGGGACAGGCCGGCGCCGCGATCCGTTGGCCGGATGATGACTGACCCCTGCGTTTTCATCGCCGCGCCCAGGTGGTCAAATATTGACCAACGTAAGCCCAGCCCTTGCCGGCCATCGCGCTCCGGAAGTTGTCCACAGCTTGATGCCGATGCTTGTCCACAGGGTCTGTGAACAAGTCGCCCGGGATCGCTGTGCGATGACGGGTTAGGCTTCGCCGATGACCGCATGCCTGCCGTTCACCGTTGCGCTTTATTTCCGATGATTTCCGCCCGACCACTCGCGATCGCGCTGATGGGACCGACGGCGTCTGGCAAGACTGCGTTGGCGCTGGACTGGGCCGAGCGCCTTGGCGGCGAGATCATCAGCGTTGACTCGGCGCTCGTCTATCGCGGCTTGGATATCGGTGCTGCGAAACCGGACGCGGGGGAGATGGCGCGGGCGCCGCATCACCTGGTCGATATCCGCGAACCATGGCAACCGTACTCAGCCGCGGAGTTCGCGCGCGATGCGCGGGCCGCACTGGAGGCGGTGAGCGCCCGCGGCCGGGTGCCGATCCTGGCCGGGGGCACCGGGCTCTACTTCCGCGCCTTGCTGCAGGGCCTGTCGCCCATGCCGGAAGCCGACCCGCAGATCCGCGCGCAGATCGCCGCCGAGATCGCCGAGCGCGGCCTGCCGGCATTGCACCGGGAGCTGGCGGCCCTGGACCCGGCGGCAGCCTCCCGCATCCACGCCACCGATGCCCAGCGAATCCAGCGCGCGCTGGAGGTGTATCGCGCCTCGGGTCGCACCATCAGTTCGTGGCGGGCCGAGGCGCCGGCACCGCGTCTGCCGTTCCGGGTGTTGAAACTGGTCCTCGCACCGCGCGAGCGTGCGGTCCTCCATCAGCGCATCGAGCAGCGTTTCGACGCGATGCTGGCGGCGGGCTTCCTCGAGGAGGTGCAGGAGCTGCGTGCGCTGCCACAGTTGCGCGACCATCCGGCTCCGCTGGATCTGCCAGCAGTACGCGCGGTCGGCTATCGCCAGGCTTGGGAGTATCTGGACGGACGCGGGGAGGCGGCCGACTTCCGCGCCCGCGGCATCCACGCGACGCGCCAGCTGGCCAAGCGCCAGATCACCTGGCTGCGCGGCGAACTGGACGCGCGCTGGTTCGACCCGATGACCGAGCGTGCAGCCCTGGAGGACGCACTGGTCGGGTTCATTCCCTGAGTGTCCCGCCCTGAGTGTCCTGCCTCGCGCTCTGGCCGCGCGCCGTCGCACTTCGCCCGATCCGCCATCTGCAGCACGTCCGCAGTGCCCGGGTTGCGCTACCATCCCCCAATCGTCGGCTGGGGAAATGCCGACGACAGGCAATGCCGAACAGGGCATGCCACCCATAACTAGAAAAACCAAGCGGGGAATTCAGATGTCCAAGGGACAGTCTTTGCAGGATCCTTTCCTGAACGCGTTGCGCCGTGAGCGCATTCCGGTATCGGTCTACCTGGTCAACGGCATCAAGCTGCAGGGCACGATCGAATCCTTCGACCAGTTCGTGGTGTTGCTGCGCAATACCGTCAGCCAGATGGTCTACAAGCACGCGATCTCCACCGTGGTGCCGGCGCGCAACGTGCGAGTGGGCCCCAGCGGCGGGCAGGTGCAGTCGGCGGACACCGATGAAGGCGCGGGGTCGCCCTGACTCGTCATCCGGTCCGGCCATGGCTTGTGTTTGGCGAGCTTGCACCCATCTCATCGGGCATGATCCCAAATCCCGTAAAGGCCCCGCCTCTTGTTTGAACGCTCCCGCAAGGGTGAAAGTGCGCTCCTGATCCAGCCCCACGCCGGCGGTCCCGTCGATGAGGACCAGCTGGAGGAATTTACCGAGCTCGCCCGCTCGGCCGGGGCGACCGTGGTCGCGACACTGAATGCCCGCATCGACCACCCCAACGCCTCGATCCTGATCGGCACCGGCAAGCTTGAGGAAGTGCAGGCCGCCGTCGCCGCCACCGAAGCCGACCTGGTGCTGGTCAACCATCCGCTGAGTCCGGTCCAGGAGCGCAACCTTGAGCGCATCCTGGGCTGCCGCGTGGTCGACCGGACCGGCCTGATCCTCGATATTTTCGCGCAGCGTGCGCGCAGTCACGAGGGCAAGCTGCAGGTCGAGCTGGCCCAGCTCAAGCACATGTCCACGCGGCTCGTCCGTGGCTGGACCCACTTGGACAGCCTGCGCGGCGGTTCCATCGGCCTGCGTGGCCCGGGTGAGACCCAGCTGGAAACCGACCGGCGGCTGTTGCAGAAGCGCCTGGAGCAATTGCAGAAGCGGCTCGAGAAGGTCGAGGTGCAGCGCACCCAGATGCGCCGCGCCCGGGTCCGCAACGAGTTGCCCCGAGTCGCGCTGGTGGGTTACACCAACGCCGGCAAGTCCACGCTTTTCAATGCCTTGACCGGCGCCGACGCCTACGCCGCGGACCAGCTGTTCGCGACCCTGGACCCCACCGTGCGCCGCATCGAGCTGTCCGGCCACGCAATGGTGTTGGCCGACACGGTCGGTTTCGTGCGCGATCTGCCGCATGAACTGGTCGCCGCGTTCCGCTCCACGCTGTCCGAAGCGCGCGAGGCCGACCTGCTGCTGCATCTGGTGGACGCGGCCGATCCGCTGCGCGAGGAACGCATCGCCCAGGTGGACGAAGTGCTCGCCGAGATCGGTGCCGGGGATATTCCGCAACTGCTGGTCTACAACAAGATCGACCAGCTTGAGCAGGCAAAGCCCCGGGTCGACCGCCCGTCCGAAGGCCACCCGCGGGTCTGGGTCTCGGCCAAGGAGCGCGAGGGTCTGGACCTGCTGCCCGAAGCGATCGGCGAGATCCTGGACCTGCAGCGCGTCACCGGTTCCATCGAGGTGCCCTCGCGTGCGGGCAAGCTGCATGCCAAGCTGCACGAGTTGGGCGCGGTGCGTGACGAAGTGTCGGTCGAGGATGGCTGGCGCATGCAGGTGGACATGTCGCTTGCCGACGCCGCGCGCCTGCACGAACAGCCCGATGGCGATGTGTTGCACGCACTGCTGCCCCCGCCCGAGGCGGACCACGACCTCCATTGACCGCGCTTGCTTGAGGCAGGCGTCCCTCCCACCTAGAATCATCGGCTGCCCGCGACAAAGGGGCGCTGTTCACCTTCCTTAGGAGCAGGCATGGCCTGGAATACCCCTGGCAGTGACAATTCCGGCAGCGGCCGTGGCCGCCCGCCGCGTCGGCGCCCCGGCGGCAACGGGATCGACGACGTGCTGGATCGGCTGCGCGGCCTGTTTGGTGGCCAAGGCGGTGGCGGCGGTGGCGTCGGTCGCTGGGTGCTGCTGGTGCTCGCTCTGTGGCTCGCCTTCAACAGCTTCCTGCTGGTGAACGAACAGCAGCGCGCGGTGGTCCTGCGCTTCGGCCAGTTCGCCCGCATCCTGCAGCCCGGCCCGCATTTCAAGCTGCCGTGGCCGTTTGAGACCGCGATCAAGATCAACGCCACCGAGATCAAGACCTTTGGTACCAACGTGCCGGTCCTGACCAGCGACGAGAACATCGTCCAGGTCGAGATCAACGTGCAGTACCGCGTCAGCGATCCGCAGAAGTATGTGTTCGGCAGCCGTGACGCCAACGCCATGCTGCAGCAGGCGGCGCTGAGCACGGTGCGCGAGCAGGTCGGCCGTTCCACCCTGGACACCGTGCTGGGCGCGCGTAATGCCCTGGCCGTATCGGCCCGCGAGCAGCTGCAGAACTCGCTGGACGCCTACCGCACCGGGCTGGTCGTAACCGAGCTGAACCTGCCCAACGCGCGACCGCCCGAAGAGGTCAAGCCGGCGTTCGATGACGTCAACAGCGCCCAGCAGGACAAGGACCGCCTGATCAGCGAGGCCGAAGCCTACGCCGCCCAGGTCGTGCCCGAGGCCCGAGGCCAAGCCGCCCGCGTGCGCACGGTCGCCGAGGGTTACCGCGACGCATCCGTATCGCGCGCCGAAGGTGATGCCGACCGCTTTTCACTGCTGGTGGACCAGTACAAGGACGCGCCGGAAGTTACCCGCAAGCGCCTGTGGCTGGAGACCGTGCAGGAAGTGCTGTCGGGCAACCGCAAGATCGTCGGTGGCGATTCGCGCCAGCTGATCTACGTGCCGATGGACGGCGCCCCGGAAGGGTCCGGCCGCTCCTCGGGCTCGGCCAATACCTCCTCGGCACCGCTGCTGACACCCGAGATGCTGTCGCCCGATACCTCATCGGCCACACCGCCGCCTTCCCGCACTGAACGCACCCCGCGGCCCGCTGGCCGTCCGGAGGTAAACCGATGAGACATTCCATTTGGATCGCGGTCGCCGTAGCCGTGCTGCTGGGCCTGATGGGCTCCACCTACGTGGTCCGTGAGGGCCAGGTGGGCATGGTGCTCAACCTGGGCCGCGTGGCCAGGACCGGCATTGGGCCGGGCCTGCACTTCAAGGTGCCGCTGGTGGAGACCGCACTGGTGTTCGACCGCCGCCTGACGGTGTTCAACGCCGAGCCCGAGCGCTACCTCACCTCCGAGCGCAAGGACGTCAGCGTCGACTTCTTCACCGTCGGCATGATCGAGGACGTGCGTGCGTTCTACCGGGCGACCGGTGGTGACGAGAGCCTGGCCGTGGACCGGCTGGCGCCGATCATCAAGGACTCGCTGCGCAACGAGATCAACTCACGGACCCTGAAGGAACTGGTCTCCGGCGACCGCGCGGAAATCATCGACCGCCAGCTGGAGGCCATCAACAAGGGCGCCAGCACCGTCGGGGTCAAGATCATCGACCTGCGCCTGAAGCAGATCGACCTCCCGACCGACAGCCAGGTCATCCAGGACGTCTACCGCCGCATGCGCGCCCAGCGGCACCAGGTGGCCAGTCGCTTGCGTGCGGAGGGTGCCGAGCAGGCCCAGACCATCCGCGCCGGCGCCGACAAGCAGCAGGCGGTGATCGTGGCCGAGGCCGAGCGTGACGCGCAGCGCCTGCGTGGTCAGGGTGATGCGGAAGCGGCGGCGCTGTATGCCAAAGCGGCCAACAAGGATCCGGCGTTCTACGCCTTCCAGCGCAGCCTGGAGGCCTATCGTGAATCGTTCAACGACGGCCAGGGCGTGATCATGCTGGAGCGCAACGACGACTTCCTGAAGTACTTCGGCAACGATCGTTGAGCCTCACCGATGCGGGCGGGAGCGCGGCATGACCGTCGAGCTCCTGTCGGCCCTCTCGCTGGTCGCCGTGCTGGAAGGCCTGTTCCTTTTCGCCGCCCCGGGTCGCTGGCGGCGGACCATGGAGCAGCTGCGCCAGCTGGATGACCACCAATTACGCAAGATCGGCGGCGTGGTGCTTGTGGTTGGCGTGGTCTCGCTGTGGCTGGTGCGGGTTCTGTAAACGGTTGTCCTTCCGGACTGGCCTGGACCCCCGAAAACCCGGATAATGCGGAAAAGCCGGAGGGGCGAAAACCTCCCGGCTTTTTCTATGTGCGGAACTCTCCGCCCGGGTCGGCGCGCGCTGGCCCTCAAATGCTTCAGGAGCATATGCAATGGGTCAGTCAGTCGTCGTTCTCGGGGCCCAGTGGGGCGATGAAGGCAAGGGCAAGATCGTTGACCTGCTGACCGAGGAGATCGGTGCGGTCGTGCGCTTCCAGGGCGGCCACAACGCCGGCCACACCTTGGTCATCAACGGCAAGAAAACCGTCCTGCACCTGATTCCCTCGGGCATCCTGCGCGAGGGCGCGCTGTGCCTGATCGGCAACGGCGTGGTGTTGCACCCCGGCGCGCTGCAAAAGGAGATCGGCGAGCTGGAGGCCGAAGGCGTCGAAGTCCGCTCGCGGCTGAAGGTCAGCCCGGCCACGCCGCTGATCATGCCGTACCACATCGCCTTGGATCAGGCCCGCGAGAAGGCTGCCGGCGGCAAGGCCATCGGCACCACCGGCCGCGGCATCGGCCCGGCGTACGAGGACAAGGTCGCCCGTCGTGGCATCCGCGTGGCCGACCTGCACTACCCCGAGCAGCTGGCCGAGCTGCTGCGCAGCGCGCTGGATTACCACAACTTCGTGCTGACCAAATACTTCAACGTG
Organism: Lysobacter sp. A03; assembly: GCF_000855665.1. Taxonomy (GTDB): domain Bacteria; phylum Pseudomonadota; class Gammaproteobacteria; order Xanthomonadales; family Xanthomonadaceae; genus Novilysobacter. The sequence goes on along the minus strand of NZ_JXSS01000021.1, from coordinate 3,026 downwards.
GAGGCGATCGACTTCCAGCAGACGCTGGATGATGCGTTGGCCTTCGGTGACTACGTCGAGCCGATGAAGTCCGACGTCGCCGGCATCCTTCACGACCTGCGCAAGCAGGGCAAGCGCGTCCTGTTTGAAGGCGCGCAGGGCTCGCTGCTGGACATCGACCACGGCACCTACCCGTATGTGACCTCGTCCAACACCACCATTGGTGGCGCGCTGGCCGGCACCGGCGTGGGCGCGGGGGCGATCGACTACGTGCTGGGCATCGCCAAGGCCTACGCGACCCGCGTGGGCAGCGGCCCGTTCCCGACCGAGCTGCACGACGACGTCGGCCAGGCCCTGCGCGACAAGGGCCAGGAATACGGCGCCACCACCGGCCGCCCGCGCCGCTGCGGCTGGATCGACATCGTCGCCCTCAAGCGCGCCGTCGCCATCAACGGCATCAACGGGCTGTGCATCACCAAGCTGGACGTGCTGGACGGAATGGAGAAGCTGAAGGTCTGCATCGGCTACCAGTACCGCGGCAAGCAGACCGAGTACGCCCCGCTGGACGCCCAGGGTTGGGACGAGTGCGAGCCGGTGTACCTGGAGCTGCCCGGCTGGCAGGAAAGCACCCACGGCGTCACCGAGTGGGACAAGCTGCCGCCGGCCGCACGCGCCTACCTGCGTGCGCTGGAAGAACTGGCCGGCTGCCCGCTGGCGATTGTCTCCACCGGCCCGGACCGCGACCACACGATGATCCTGCAGGATCCGTGGGCCTGAGGCTCGCGTTGCGACGCTAAGAAAAAGCCCCGCGATTGCGGGGCTTTTTTGTTGGATGTGAGGTGCGGATTGCCGCGTTCGTACGGAGTCCCCACTCGGTTAGCCGGTTGGGCAAACTTCCCAAGCGGGTTTGCCACTCCGCCTTGGTACAAAAATCGCTTCTAACGATGCGTTCGCGGAGCGGCTGAGACAAAAGTCACGAAGGTAGCGGCGATTTTGAATCTTGTCGGGCTTCCCTTGCGGAGACTCTATAAACGCATTTATCGACACTGAGTAGTGCTCGCCAATCTTAAGTGGTTCAGGCGCCTTCACCTCAATCGCGTCCGGTATTTCGGCGGCATATCTTATGCACTGATCAGGCGCTAATCTAAAATGAGGGGTCGCCGCAGTAAGATCTACGCCCCATACAATATCGCTCTGGCTCGAGCCGTGTTTGCGCACGGTCACTGAAGCGATCTCGGGTGGTAATGTTCTCGCCTCGTGGGTGTCATTGATCGAGAAACAGGGCTGAGCGTTCTCCATGCGAACCTCCGCTGGCTGGAACGTATCCCGCGGCTGTGTACAACTCCCGACAAGTGGTAAGGCCGAGACCAGAAAGAAGATGCAAGGTCTCATCATTTGGTCACCTTAGGAAGATTGAATTTGTCAGCGGGGTTGGCGAGGAAGTCACGGAGTGCCGCGCGATAGAGTGGCAAAGGGTCGCCTTGCATGAATGCATATTGGGGCTCGGACAGCTCTCTCTTCCCATTCCTGTACTGCAACAGAAAATAGTCGGCGATCAGGTTTCCTTGTGCCTCCATGTTGTAATCACAAAGGCGCTTCGTTGGCCCCAAGGTGTAATCGTAGGACATATTGGGCCGCAGGGTTCGCACTCGCTTGACCGGATACCCAAGTTGATACTGCCAAGCATGCGTCATCTCGTGTGTGAGCAGATGTTGTCGGGCGAGTTCGTCCACGGAAAAATCGACCGAGTACAAATCCCCTGGAAGATAAATCTGGCCGTTAGGTGCAGTTGCGGTGTTATCGGGTTGGAAGCCGAAGAGCAGCCAGTATCCATGGTTGTGAAGCTTGACCGACGTATAATCCACGGAATTTCCAAATACTTGCCGCAGCATCGCGACCTCGCCGCTGGTCAGGCCTCGGTCCTCCGCTTTGGCTGCGGCCTGATGCACGGATGATCCAACCGCGGTCGCGTTGGTGCGCGCGCCGACCAATGGCACTTCAACGGTTTGCGACGGAAGGCCCAGAGCGCCGCAGCAGCCAGAGGCCTGTGTTGGGGCGACCAGCTCCGCTTTCGTGATGCCGAGCGGGGCCGACGTCGTCACGCGGCGGGTCCGGCCGTCCTCATCGGTGACGCCGTCGACCTTGCTCCCGTCTTCCAGCTGCAGCACATAACCGATATTGGACAGCGCCGAACCGGTTGGGCCGACGAACCGGATCTGCTCATCGAATGCACTGTCGCTAATCGCGAGGGCTGCAGGACTCGGTTCGCCATTATGGTTCGCCTTCGCAGCACTGGCGCTGGCTGCTGCATCCGCCGCGATGGCTGCGGTCGATGCTCCAGCACCTGCGTCCAGCAACACCCGCATCTGCTTCACTGCCAACACCTTGCATCCGCAAGCGAGCGAGCTTCCATGAAGTGCCACCGCCTGGCCGTCGATGATGGTGGTCGGGTCCCCATCGACGATCGGGAACGTGCCCTTGTGCGTGGGGCAGGTCGCCATGTCGTTGATCCGGGCGACGGGCTTGCCGTCGATGTCGGTAAAGGGTGATCCCGTGATCACGGTGCCGCCGCTCGACGTGGCGTCACCAAGCACTATCCACATCCGTGTCATGTTTTTCTCCTTGTCGTGTTGCAGACGACCCGAATTCTATGTCATCGGCGATGCGCAGCCTCGTGCCGGTTCCGTTCAGCTCCAGCGCCCGTCAAGAGATTGCATTCACACCCGACGCTTTAGCTTGCTGCACAGCACCCCAAACGAGTCCGGCATCCCATGACCCAGTCCCTGCACTCCAAGACCCTTGCCCGCGCCCTGATGGTCGCGTTGTTGCCCGTCGCGATGTCGGCCGCGTGCAGCCAGACACCGATCCCGGCGGCGGAGCTGGACGCCAGCGCCACTGCCAACGCCGCCCCCGCCCAGGACCCGGCCGCGACCGGCACCGCCGCCGATGCCGATATGACGGGCGTCCAGGACGCCGACCCCGCCAACCCGGAGCCGATCGCGCCGATCGCGCCGGATGATCGGGTCCCAGCGCCGGATGACGAGAAG
>NZ_JXSS01000033.1 GCF_000855665.1 Lysobacter sp. A03 | reverse complement strand
GGCTACGATGCCGTGCTGGCGATGTACCACGACCAGGGCTTGCCGGTGCTGAAATTCAGTGGTTTCGAGCAGGCGGTCAATATCACCTTGGGGTTGCCGTACCCGCGCGTGGCGGTCGACCACGGCACGGCGCTGGACCTCGCCGGCAAAGGCAGCGCCGACCCCTCGAGCCTGATGGCCGCCATGGCCACGTGTGCACGCATGGCACGCGCCCGCAGCGCCATAATGGCGCGATGAGTTCCCACAAAAGTACCGCCCGCCCGTTCGGCTCAGCCTTCTCGAGTCCGGCCAAGAAGCATCTCGGCCAGAACTTCCTCCACGACCGCTCGGTCATCGACAAGATCGTCCAGGCGGTGAACCCCAAACCAGGCGACCGGCTGGTTGAAATCGGCCCGGGCCAGGGCGCGCTGACTTTTCCGCTGCTTGACCGCCACGGCCAGCTGACCGTCATCGAGTTCGATCGCGATCTGGTCGGCCCGCTGACGGAGATGGCCAGGCAGCACGGGCGACTCGATGTCATCCATCGGGACGTGCTGCAGGTCGACTTCACCGCGTTGGCGGCCAGCGGCGCGACCAGCGGCAATCCTGACGCGCCAGCCACGAGCATGGACGCTCGGATCCGCCTGGTCGGCAACCTGCCCTACAACCTGTCCTCACCCATCCTGTTTCATGCCCTGGACCATGCCGCCGCGATCACCGACATGGTTTTCATGCTGCAAAAGGAAGTGGTCGACCGTATGGCTGCGGGCCCGGGCAGCAAGGTGTACGGCCGGCTGAGTGTGATGCTGCAGGCCTATTGCACGGTCCACCCGCTGTTCGTCGTGCCCCCGGGCGCTTTCCACCCGGTGCCCAAGGTGGACTCGGCGGTGGTGCGCCTGGTCCCACGGCCCGCCACGGAGATTGGCGTGGTCGATCGCACGCTGTTCGCCAACGTGGTGCGCGACGCGTTCGGCCAGCGCCGCAAGACCCTGCGCAATGCACTGTCTCGCATCTGCGACACGGCGGCGATGGAGTCGGCGGGCATCTCCCCGCAGGCACGCGCCGAGCAGATTCCGGTGGCGGATTTCGTCCGCCTGGCCAACTCTCTGGTGGAAGCACCGGTCTGAGGACTGCTGCGAACCGCCCGCTGCCGCTCCCTTATGCCGCGGCCAGCCTCTACACTGTCTGACATGAAACACCGTACCGGCCCCGCCTTCACCATCGATGTGACCACGCGCTACCTGGATGAGCAGTCCGAGCCTGCGAACGGCCATTTCCTGTTCGCCTATACGATCCGCATCGGCAACGCTGGTGATGAATCGGCCCAGCTCGTCTCGCGCCGCTGGATAATCACCGACGCAAACGGCAAGGTCGATCGGGTCGAAGGCGAAGGCGTGGTGGGTGAACAGCCGTGGCTGCACCCCGGCGAGGGCTTCGAGTACACCTCCGGGGCGATGCTGGACACCGACCTGGGCACGATGGAAGGCAGCTACACGATGGTCACCGAAGATGGCACCCGCTTTGAGGTGCCGATCCCCCCGTTTACCCTGACCGTGCCGCGCACCCTTCACTGATGGCGGCTCCGGAATGAGTGTTTGGGCAATTGGCGACCTGCAAGGCTGTTACGACGAACTGCAGCGCCTGCTCGAGCGCATCGCCTTCGATCCGGCCAGCGATCGCCTGTGGTTCTGCGGCGACCTGGTGAACCGCGGCGGCCAATCGCTCGAAACGCTGCGCCTCGTCCATTCCCTGCGCGCCAACTCCAGCGTCGTGCTGGGTAACCACGACCTGTCCCTGCTCGCGATCGGCGAACGCCGCGAAGAAGACCAGCGCAAGGTCAACGCCGATCTGCAGCGGGTGGTGTTCGCGCCCGATCGCGACGAGCTGCTGACGTGGTTGCGGATGCAGGAGATGGTGCACATCGATCGCGAACTGGGCTGGATGATGGTCCACGCCGGTCTCGCACCGAAATGGACCACGCAACTGGCGGAAAAGCACGGCCGCGAGGTCGAGGCGGCCCTGCGCGGCGACCAGTACCGGCAGTTGCTCAGGCACATGTACGGCGACGGCCCGGCGTGGAATCCGCGCCTGGGCGGGATCGATCGCCACCGCGCGATCATCAACCTGCTCACCCGCATGCGCTACTGCTCACCCAAGGGCAGGATCGCCTACGAGGAGAAGGGCGTGCCCGGCACCCAGCCGCCCGGCCTGTACCCCTGGTACGAAGTTCCCGGGCGCGTCGAACGCGACCTCAAGATCGTTTGCGGACACTGGTCGGCGCTGGACCTGTTCATCGGCCATGGCGTGCACGCGATCGACACCGGTGCCGTCTGGGGCGGCAAGCTGACCGCGCTGCAGCTGGACACCGACGAGTTGCGGGTCGTGCAGGTGCCCGGACGCGACAAGCCCGCGCCCCCGCCGAGACCTCGTCATCGCTCACGACCACAGCGGCCGGCGCAGGCAGCGCAGAGGTAGGTCGGGCGGCGATCGCACGTCCCGGATTCGGTCCGCCGCGATCTCTTCGCGTCAGCGCTCGCGGACGTATTCGACGAATTCAAACCCGAACCGGTGACGCTCATCGGCCGGATGAGACTCACGCGAGCAAATCGTCCAGTTGCTGGGGTCGAACTTCGGGAAAAACGCATCTGCGCCTTTCACCGCCGTGTCCACGTGGGTCAGCTGCAACTGCGTCGCGATCGGGAGGCACAGCGCGTAGACCTCGCCGCCGCCGATCACGCACAGCTGATCCGACTCGCCGCTTCGCGCGGCGGCGAGTGCGTCATCCACGCTGCCGACCGCCTCCATGCCATCGAAGGGCACCCGCCCGCTACGGGTCAGTACCAGGTTGCGCCGCCCCGGCAGCGCCCTGCCCAGGGACTCGGCGGTTTTACGGCCCATCAGCAGGGTTTTGCCAAGCGTCAGCGCCTTGAAACGTTTCAGATCGTCCGGCAGGCGCCACGGCAGATCATTGTCGCGCCCGATCGCACCGTTGCGGTCCAGCGCGGCGATCAGCACCACCGTCGGATTCACACCGCCACCGGCGCCTTGATGGCGGGCAGCGGATCGTAGTCCTCGATGGTGATGTCATCGATGGTGAAGTCGAATATGCCGGCGACCGTCGGGTTGAGCGTCAGCCGCGGCAGCGCGCGTGGCTCACGCGACAGTTGTTCGCGCGCCTGCTGGAAATGGTTGGAGTAGAGGTGCGCATCGCCGAGGGTGTAGACGAAGTCACCGACTTCCAGTCCGCACACCTGCGCGACCATGTGGGTCAGCAGCGCGTAGCTGGCGATGTTGAAGGGAACACCCAGAAAGATGTCGCCGCTGCGCTGGTAGAGCTGGCAGCTGAGCCGGCCGTTGACCACGTAGAACTGGAACAGCGTGTGGCAGGGCATCAAGGCCATCTGCGGCAACTCGGCGACATTCCACGCCGACACGATCAGGCGCCGCGAATCCGGATTGCGCTGGATCTCGTCGATCACCCACTGGATCTGGTCGACCTCGACGCCGTCGGCTCCCGCCCAGCGCCGCCATTGCTTGCCGTACACGGGCCCGAGCTCACCGGCCTCATCGGCCCACTCGTCCCAGATGCGGACCCGGTTCTCGCGCAGGTAGCCGATGTTGGTATCGCCCTGCAGGAACCACAGAAGCTCATGGATGATCGAGCGCAGGTGCAGTTTCTTGGTCGTGACCAGCGGAAACCCGCGGGCAAGATCAAAGCGCATCTGCCAGCCGAAGACGCTGCGGGTGCCGGTACCCGTGCGGTCGGACTTTTCATCGCCGTGCTCGAGCACATGCCGCATCAAATCCAGGTACTGGCGCATCTCAGGCTCCCGAGGCGACCGGCTGGACCGTTGGCGAACGCCGGGCCAGCCAAAGGCCGAACAGGCCCAACGCGATCAGCGGCAGACTCAGGACCTGGCCCATCGTCAGCCAGCCAAACGCCAGGTAGCCCAGTTGCACGTCCGGCACGCGCACGAACTCGACCAGGAAGCGGAAGCTGCCGTACAGGAGTAGAAACAGCCCGGAGACCGCGTAGCGCGGCCGCGGCTTGCGCGAGAACCACCACACCAGACAGAACGTCACCAGCCCCTCGAGGAGCGCCTGATAGAGCTGGGACGGGTGCCGGGCGAACCGGTCAAGCGCCCCGCTGGCGAATTGCGCTTGCAACTGCTCTGCGCTCCAGCCGGCGAATTCCGGCGCGCGCGGAAACACCACGCCCCAGTCCGCGCCGGTGGGCTTGCCCCACAACTCGCCGCCGATGTAGTTGCCCAGCCGGCCCAGGCCCAAGCCGGCCGGCACCAGCGGCACGACAAAGTCGGCCACGTCGAAGAAATGCTGGTTCTGCTTGCGCGACCACCAGAGCCCGGCGGCCGCGACGCCGAGCAGGCCGCCGTGGAAACTCATGCCGCCTTCCCATATCCGCAGCAGCATCAGCGGATCCTTCACCAGATCGGCAAACCCGTAGAACAACACGTAGCCGATGCGACCGCCCAGGACGACGCCAAGCATTCCGTAAAACAACAGGTCACCGAACGCCTGCTCGGTGACTCCCGGCAGGCGCCCGGCGCGGATCCGCCGCACGCCCAGCCACCACGCGATCCCAAAGCCCAGCAGGTACATCACGCCGTACCAGTGGATGTGCAGCGGGCCGAGGCTGAGAGCGATAGGGTCGATTTGATGCAGGATGATCATTTAGTCGCTGGAGTCCGGTCGAAGTGGGGCTGCGCCCGCCTATTGTCGCCGCTGTCGGCGGGATTTACAGGCGATGGGGCTCATTGGGCAGCTGGTTTTCGCCCCGTTGCCCGGGAATGGCCGGGAAGGCGCCCTCCATCAGCGTCGAAAGTGCCTCGATGCCATGGGTGATGGCGGCCTCCGCGTCGCCGGCCTGCAGGTGCGCTTCAATCACCTGACACGCCTGGCGCCACTGGTCGGATTCGACGAGGCCGTCAAACCCGCGATCTGCGACCAGTTCGATCCGGTGCTCCGCCAGCAGCAGGTAAAGGAGCACGCCGTTGTTGTCCTTTGTATCCCACACGCCCAACTGACCGAAAAGCTCGCGTGCGCGGTCGCGGGCACTGGCGCCCGCCAGCACGGCACGCAATCGCAAAGCCGGCTCCACTGCAAAGCACAGTTCGCCGCTATGCCTCTGCTCGCCTGCCGCGATCGCCGTGGCAATGCGCGCCATGACCGGGTCGGGAAACCAGCGTCGGCTCGAGGGCGGAAACAGGTGCCGGAACCAACGCATCAACAAAACCCCGAGTTATGGATTGAATGCATCACCAACTGCCTGAGGCGCCACCGCCTCCGCTCATGCCGCCACCGCCGCTCCATCCACCACCGCCGGAACCGGCGAGCGCCAGCACCAGCCCCATCACCGCGCCGATGCCGCCAATCACCAGCAACGAGGACAACAGCCATGCGACACCGCCTGCCGCGGCCGCTCCGGCCACGCCACGAATCGGCTTGGGCGTGCGGCCAAACATTCCCGCCACGACGCGGGCGACGATGAAGGCGGCCATCAGCGCAAACAGCCAGTTCCCGTCTCCCCCGTCGGGGCGATTGTCGGCCATCGGTGCCGGCAGAGGCTCACCGTCGATCAGGCTTGTCAGTGCAGCGGTCGCCTCGACAATCCCACCGGCGTAGTCATCGCGCCGGAAGTGCGGAACCAGGTATTCCTGGATCACCCGGCTGGCAGTGGCATCCGGGATCGCGCCCTCCAGGCCGTAGCCCACTTCAATACGGGCGCGGCGATCGTCCTTGGCCACGATCAACAACACCCCGTCGTCGACCTTGCCGCGGCCCAATTGCCACTCGTCGTAAACGCGGGTGGCGTACTGGGCGATGTCCTCCGGCGATGTGGTTGGCACCACCAGCACCTGCAGCTGACTGCCCTTGCGATCACGCAGCGCCACCGCCTGGGCTTCCAGCTGCTGCCGTGTCGCCGCATCGATGGTCCCGGTGGTATCGACCACGGGCGAGTCCAGCGCGGGCACCGGCGCCAGCGTCTGTGCGTGCAGCACCCCGGCCGCGAAGAACAGCGCCAGCATCCAGACCCGGCATGCCAGCGAACGGAAATTCCGGTGCGCCGACGCGCGGATCCGGCGCAGCCCGGCGCACGCCTGCGGCTGCGCGGCATCCGCTATGTCAGTTGCTGCAGGACGATCCGTTGGCGCACCCAGGTTCATGCAAGCCGCACGGACTGGGCGAGGTGCGGAAAGCGCACGAACGCAATATCAGCCATTGGCTGGCGCGGGAGCCGCCGCAGGCTGGCCGAAGTCGACCTCCGGCGGACGCTGGATTTCCTGCACGTTGTCGACCGTGAAGTTGGGCTTGGGCTTGTAGCCGAATACCTTGGCCGTCAGGTTGGTCGGGAACTGGCGGATATAGGTGTTGTAGTCCTGCACCGTCTGGATATAGCGCTGGCGCTCGACGGTGATCCGGTTCTCGGTCCCTTCCAGCTGCGCCTGCAGTTGCAGGAAGCTCTGGTCCGCCTTCAGGTCGGGGTAGTTCTCGCTGACCATCAGCAGTCGGCCGATCGCACTTTGCAGCTGCCCTTGGGCCTGCTGGAACTGCTCCAGCGAAGCCGGGTCCTCGGCATCAACGTTGATGCTGCCCACCCGGGCGCGCGCCTCGGTGACCTGGGTCAGGACCTGCTGTTCGTGGCTGGCGTAGCCTTTTACCGTCGCGACCAGGTTGGGCACCAGGTCGGCACGGCGCTGGTAGACATTGAGGACCTGCGACCAAGCCGCATCCACCGCCTCGTCCTTCTGCTGGATGGTGTTGTAGCCGCAACCGCTGAGCAAGGTCGCCAGCACGAGCAGAAGCAAAATGCGCATGGAAGTACTCCGTTCAGGTCAATACCGGCATTGCACCACCCGCGACCGGGCGGTGCAATGGGCGCGCCGTGAAGTGCGCGCCCCCCGCGCAGCGCGAAGTCCTGGAAGCAGACGGACTACTCGCCCAGCTCGCTCAAGGTGGCCCGGCGCTTCGCCCAGAGGTTGAGCCCTTCCACCAGCGCCGAGAAGCCCATCGATCCGTAGATGTAGCCCTTGGGGATGTGGATGCCGAGGCCGTCGAGCAGCAGGTAGGCGCCGATCAGGACGATGAAGGCCAGCGCCAGCATCTTCACGGTCGGATTGCGGTCGATAAAGCGACCCAGCGGCGTGGCTGCAAACAGCATCACCACCACAGCCAGCAGGATCGCAGCGACCATGATCCAGGTGTGGTTGGCCATGCCCACGGCGGCGATCACCGAGTCGAGCGAGAACACGATATCGATCACCGCGATCTGGGCCATCACCATGCCGAAGGTCGCGACCGGCTTGGCCGGCAGGCCATCGGATTCCCCGCCGCCGAAGATCGAGTCGCGGATCTCCATCGTGCCCTTCACGAGCAGGAATATGCCGCCCACGATGAGGACCAGGTCACGGACTGAAATACCCTCGCCGAACAGCTCGAACAGCGGCGTCTTCAGTCCCGCCAGCCAGGCCAGAGCCAACAGCAGGACGATACGGCTGACACACGCCACCGCGATTCCGAGCTTGCGCGCCTTCTCGCGGATTTCCACGGGCAGTCGGCTCACCGCGATCGAAATGAACACAAGGTTGTCGATGCCCAACACGATCTCGATCGCGCTCAGGGTCATCAGGGTGATCCAGACATCCGGATCCAGCAGCATTTCAATCACGGGGATTTCCTAGGGTTCGGCACGGAACGTGGCGCAAGGGTAATAACTGAGGGTGCGCGCCGCACTATCAACCCCCGACCGATCAGCCCGCGCTGGCAAAAAGCCGCGGCAACAGGATCAGTGACCAGGTCATCAGCGCGTTCATCAGCAACACGAACACGGCCGCAGAGCCCATGTCCTTGGCCCGGCCGATCAGCTCATGGTGCTGGTTGCCAAAGCGCTCGATAACCGCTTCGATGGCGGAGTTCAGCAGCTCGGCCGCCAGGACCAGCAGAATCGAGCCGACCAGCAGGACTCTTTCGACCGAATTGGCGCCGAGCCAGAGGGCAATCGGTGCCAGCAGCAGGAAGGCGCACGCTTCCAGGCGGAACGAAGACTCGTGCAGCCAAGCTGCTTTCAGCCCCTGGATCGACCACTGGCCAGCTTTGAGGACGCCGCGCGGCCCGCGCGGGAAATGGCCATACCTGTCCGCCATCTCACTGCACCACGTGGGTGGCAACGAAGTGAACGGGAAAGCATCGCCAAAGCGTCAACATCGAACCCATCATCCGAACCGGGACGCGGCGCACGCCGCGGCAAGCGCAGAAGTCTGCCACATCGACCCTTTCCGCGCCTGTCGAAACGCTGCGATCCTGCGCTGGCGACCGCGCTTCAGTCCTCGAAAATCGCCGCGCCGCGGTTGCCGTCGGGCTTGATCCAGGCGCGGTACATCGTCCCACTGTTGAATGGCATGGCGATGTTGCCGTCCCGGTCCAGGGCAATCGCGCCACCGTCGCCGCCGGCGGCCGGAACAATCGTGTTGACCACTTCCTGCGCCGCATCGGCCAGCGAATCCCCGCGGTAGGCCACGCGCGCGCAGATGTCGTGGGCGACGGCATTGCGGATGTAGAACTCGCCCCAGCCGGTGCCCGAGACACCGCAGCGGTCATCGGCCCAGGTGCCCGCACCGATGATCGGCGCATCGCCGACGCGTCCCCACTTCTTGTTGGTCATGCCACCGGTGCTGGTCGCCGCGGCGATGTGGCCGCGCTGGTCCAGTGCCACCGCGCCCACCGTGCCGAAGTACCGGCCCGGCTCACCCGACGTATCCGCTCGCGCCTGCGCCTTGGTTTGCGCCGCTTCAAGCTGCCGCCGGCGCTTGTGGGTGTCAAACCACTGGTTGGGAACCCGTTCGATCTCCGGCCGCGTATCGGCAAATGCCTCCGCGCCACCGCCAGCGAGCATCACGTGCGGGGAATGCTCCATCACCGCGCGGGCGAGCGCGATCGGGCTGCGCACGGTGGTAACTCCCGCCACGGCCCCGGCGCGGCGCGTGTGGCCTGCCATGATCGACGCGTCCAGTTCGTGTCCACCTTCGGCGTTGAACACCGCACCCTTGCCGGCATTGAATCGTGGCGATTCCTCCAGCACCTGGACAGCGGCTTCCACCGCGTCCAGCGCGGTTCCGCCGCTGGAGAGGATCGCGTTGCCTGCATCCAGGGCAGCGTCCAGATCCGCACGCGCGGCGTTCTCGTCCTCGGTGCTCAAGGCGTCGCGGGCCACGTAACCCGCCCCGCCGTGGATCACCAGTGCGGTGATGGGAGTGGCCGGGGTGGTGCTGCTTTCCCCCTGCTGCGCCTGCGTGACCGGAGCGGCCAGGCCCAACACCAAAGCCGTCAATACCACGTAGGTTCGCATCGCGTGATTCCCGCTGAGAGAGCGATGAGGATAGCGCGGGCCTTCGCCCTACTGTTGCCGCAGGGCCTCGATCGGGTCCAGCAGGGAGGCCTTGCGCGCCGGGTAGTAGCCGAAAAACAACCCCGTCGCGATGGAGAACCCGGCCGCCAGCACGATCACCTGTGCGTTGAGCACCACCGGCAGGGCACCGAACTTGCCGACCAACAGCGCGCCGACAATGCCGATCGCGATACCCAGGGCGCCGCCGATCAGCGAGATCAGCATCGCCTCGGCGAGGAACTGGGAGCGGATATCCGACGGTCCGGCGCCCACCGCCATGCGCAGGCCAATCTCGCGGATCCGCTCGGTCACCGACACCAGCATGATGTTCATGATTCCGATGCCGCCCACGATCAACGAGATGGTCGCCACCGCCGCCAGCAGCAGCGACATCAGGCGCGTGGTCTGGCTGCGCGCCTCGACGATCTCGGCGATGTTGCGGACGCGGAAGTCATCGTCAGCGCCCGGCTGCAGTTTGTGGCGCTGGCGCAGCAGTGACTCGATCTGCTCCTGGGCCCAGACCAGGTCGTCCGCGCGCGCAACACCGACCGCGATCTGCTGCACCGCACCCGGTGGCAGGCCCATCGCTCCCATCAGCCGGCGCCGACCGGTTTCCAGCGGCACCAGCATCACGTCGTCCTGGTCCTGACCGAAGCCGCCCTGCCCCTTGGGTGCCAACACGCCGACAACGGTGAAGGGAACCCGCCCGACCCGCACGCTCTGCCCGACCGGGTCCTCGTCTCCGAAAAGCGACCGGCGCACCGTCTCCCCCAGGATCACCGACTTGCTGCTGCCGCTGTAGTCGCGCACATCGAACGCGGTACCCAGTGCGATCCTCCAGCCCTCCAGATCGAAGTAGTCCGGCTGTACCCCGTACCAGCTTGCCGCCCAGTTGTTCTCGGCGAATACCACCTGGGTGCTGCCGCGCACGGCGGCCGCGACGTACTGCACCTCTGGAATCTCCTCGCGGATGGCGTCCGCATCGCTTGCCGTGAGGGTGTAGGCGCTGCCGGCGCTCATCCGCACGCCCCCGGCGCCACGTCCGGAGTTGGAGCTGATGTCCAGGCGATTGGACCCCAGCCCCGAAACAAGCTTGTCGATCTGGGCCTGGGTGCCCTGGCCGACCGATACCATCACGATCACGGCGGCGATGCCGATGATCACGCCCAGGGAAGTCAGCGCGCTGCGCAACCAGTTGCCGCGCAGGGCGAATATCGCGGTCCGCAGGACCTCGCTGAAGTTCATGCCGGCGCTCCCTGCTCGTGCAGTTCACCGTCATGCATGACGAAGGTGCGGTCCGCGTGCGCGGCAACCTCGGGATCGTGGGTGATCAGGATTACCGTGTGGTCGTCATCGCGAAGCTGCTTGAACAGCGCCAGGATCTCCTCGCCGGTCTTGCTGTCCAGTGCGCCGGTGGGCTCGTCGGCGAGCAGGATCGGCGGCCGGTTGATCAGGGCGCGGGCGATCGCCACGCGCTGCTGCTGGCCTCCGGAGAGTTCGCTGGGCCGGTGCTGCTCGCGACTGCCCAACCCGACCGCAGCGAGCGCCTCGTGCGCGCGCTGAGCGCGCTCGGCGGCCGCCACGTTGGCGTAGCCCATCGGCATGGCCACGTTTTCCAGCGCACTCATGCGCGGCAGCAGGTTGAAGCCCTGGAAGACGAAACCGATCTTGTCCCGGCGCAGGACCGCCCGCTCTTCGGCGTCGAGGGTGGCGATGTCCACGCCATCGCAGTGGTAGGTACCCGTGCTCGGACTGTCCAGGCAGCCCAGCAGGTTCATCAGGGTCGATTTTCCGGAGCCGGACGGGCCCATGATGGCGACGAATTCGCCGCGCTCGATCCGCAGATCGACGTCGCGAAGCGCGACCACCTCCGCTTGGGTGCCCGGCGAGTAGACCTTGCCCAGTCCGCGGGTCTGGATCACCGCGACGGGAGCGCTCATCGTGCCGGGCGCCCGCTGCCGATGATCACCTGGTCACCCTGGGCGATATCCCCCGACACCTCGGTCCAGCTGCCGTCGCTGACGCCGATGCGCACCGTGATCGGCTTGGGTTTGCCAGCCACCAGCAGGTAAAGCGGCGCGCGGCGAGCGGCGAGCAGCGAGCCCAGCTCGCCATCCCAGCGCGCCTTCTTCTCATCAGGGAGCGTCTCGCGGAAGGCTGCGAACTGCTGGGTGAAGCGCTCCTGCATTCGTTGCCGCATCGCGCCGCTGTTGCCGGCATTGGCTCCGCTGCGAGGCGGTCCCATCATGGGCGGTCCGCCTGCGGGTGGACGGGCAGCTGCGGGGGCGCGCGCCGCAGCGCGCTCGCGCATGTTGCTCAATGCCTCATCGAATGCGGCTTGCTGATTCGCGTCCAGATCCAGAGCCGCCGCAATGCGCGGCAACTCCTCGGCCGGACTGCTGCGGGTGGCGGTGGGCGCCGCAGCGGCATCATCCTCAGCGGGCTTGTAGCGCAGCGCCGCGTTGGGCACCCGCAGCACGTCGTCGCGCCGGCTCACCTCGATCTCCGCGTTTGCGGTCATCCCCGGCAGCAGGATCTGGTCGGGGTTGTCGACTGCCACGACCACCGGATAGGTGATCACGTTGTTGGTATTGGTGGCCGAAAGCCGCACCTGCTGGACGCTGCCGCGGAACTGGCGATCAGGGAATGCGTCCACCCCGAACGACACCCCCTGGCCGGTCTTGACCTGGCCGATGTCGGCCTCGTCGATGGCCAGCACGATCTCCATCTTCGAGAGGTCCTCGGCGATCTGGAACAGCACCGGCGCCTGCAGGCTGGCTGCCACCGTCTGACCCGGCTCGACGGTGCGGGTCAGCACCACGCCGTCCACCGGCGAACGGATCTCGGTGCGCTCCAGATTGAGCTGCGAGGTGCGGGTGGACGCGCGCTGCTGGGCGATCTGTGCCTGCGCCGAATTGACCTGCGCACGCGCCTGGTCACGCGCGGCCCGCGCCAGGTCGATATCGCTGGTCGCCACCAGCTGGCGCTCGCCCAGTTCGGACTTGCGGCGGAAATCGGCCTCGGCGTTGATCGCCGCCGCGCGGGCGGTCGCCAGGCTGGCCTGCGCCGCCTGGACCGCGGCATTGCCCTGGGCGATCTGGGCATCGAAGGTGCTTGGATCGATCCGGGCAATGATCTGCCCCTTGCTCACGGTGTCGTTGAAATCGGCGAGGACCTCGGTGACCAGGCCAGAGATCTGGCTGCCAACGTCGACGGTGGAGATCGCGCCCAGCGTACCTGTGGCGGAGATGCCGACCCGGACATCACCGCGCTCAGCGGTGGCGGTCCGGTAATCATTTGCACCCGCATCGGCTCCGCGCTTCTGCCACACATAGACGCCGGCCACGACGAGGACGAGCGCGCCGCCAGCCACGAGAACGCGACGCCGCCACTTCGGGGATCGACGGGATGCGGGCGTCTTGCGAGCGGTTGCAGTCATCGTTGGCGTCGTCGATCCAGGGAGTTAAGGCGTCAACGTTCGAGACGGCGATCGGTTGACCGCCCGCCGAGTCCCGGGTCGGTCGCTCAGGGCACCAGCCGGATCGTCGCCGTGGTGCCTTTGCCGGGTTGGCTGCGCAGCTTGACGGACCACCCGACCCGGTCGCCAAGACGGCGGGTGATCGCCAGACCCATCCCCTTGCGATCCTCGTGGGCGATGTCCGCACGATAGAAAGGAGTGAACGCCTTGGCCAGGGTTGTCGGGTCCATGCCGATGCCGCTGTCGATCACCTCGATCTGATCGGCTGACATGCGCACCTGGATCCGGCCGAGGTGGGTGAAGTGCGCCGCGTTGCTGAGCAGATTGCCGACCATCACAGCGAGCACGTGCGGGGACCCGACCACGGCCGGCGCACCTTCATCGAGCACCTCGATTGAGACCGGCTTGTCGGCCAGTCGCGGCTGCATCCGCTCCACCTGCTCGCGCACCACCTCGGCGACGTCGAATTCCCGGTCCTGCGGCCCAACATCAGCTTCGCGGGCCAAAATCAGGAACGCGTCGATCACCGCTTCCATGTCTCGCCCGGCGCGCTGCATTCGGGCCAGGGAGCGACTGGTAGCCGGCAACGTGTTCGGATCAGCCAGCAGCATGTCGGTGGCCATGCGGATGACGGTCAGCGGCGTACGCAGCTCGTGGCTGGCGTCGCGGGTGAAGTCGCGCTCGCGCTGGACGAACTCCGCTACGCGGTCGGTCAGGCCCACCAACGCCTCGGCGAGCTGCTGCACCTCCACGCCGGCATCGCGCGGGAGGCTGGCCGCTTTGATAGCCGTCACGTCGGATTCGCGCGGATCCCAACGCGACACCACTCCGGCCAGCCAGCTGACCGGCGCGACCAGTCGTTTTGACGTCCGGTAGGTCAGCCAGGTCACCAGATAGGTGGCCAGAAGCGACAACAGGAGCGAGACCAGGCCGGTCAGGCCGATGGCCCGATCGATGTGACCCGATTCAAAGCTCAGGTAGAAGGTGTCAGCCCCCCGCGTCTCGACCAGAACCACTTCATCGATGGAGCGCTCGCGGAACGCGCGGTCGGGCCGTGGCGCCTTCGGCGGGGTCACACGATGGCGCCCGGCAGGTAAGCCGCGCATGTACTCCGGGACCGCGCGCTGGCCGTCACCGGAGGGCACGATGTAGCCCGTCAGCGTCGCGGTCTTCGGCAGTGGGTAGGCCGGGTCGGCGGCGCGACCGGCCCAGAAGGTGGAGGCTTCTGCGTCCAGGCGTTCCTTGATGACACTGTCGCGCACGATCAGGCCCGTCACCAGCACGCCGCCGGTGATGACGATGCTGGCAAGCATGGCCTGCATGATGAACGCCAGTTTGATCCGGCGCGGCAGTCCCGGGCTCATTGACGCAACCGCAGAATCATTCCTGCGGCTGCGAGATGTCCGCCACGCGGTAGCCGGCCGATTGCACGGTATGCAGCAACTGCTTGTCGAACGGCTTGTCGATCGTCTTGCGCAGATTGTAGAGGTGGCTGCGCAGCGTGTCGGAATCAGGCAGGCCGTTGCCCCATATCTCGCGCTCGATTTCCTGGCGGCTGACCACCCGTGGCGATTCGCGCATCAGGATGGTGAGCAGGCGCAGGCCGATTGGGGAGAGCTGCAGCTCGCTGCCACCGCGGGTCACGCGAAGGCTCGCCGGATCCAACACCAGATCGGCCACCTTGAGCACCTCGCCTCCGACCTGGCGACGCTCCCGCCGGATCAATGCGCGAAGGCGCGCTTCCAGTTCCTGGATGGCGAAAGGCTTGGTCAGGTAGTCGTCCGCGCCCGCCGACAGGCCGGTGAGCTTCTCGTCGAGGGTGTCGCGCGAGGTCAGCATCAGCACCGGGGTTGACTTGCGCGCTTCCTCGCGCAGTCGCTTGCACACCTCCAGTCCGTCCAGGCGCGGCAGCATGAGGTCCAGCACGATCACGTCGTAGCTGTTCTCAGCGGCGAGGCGATAGCCATCAAGCCCGTCGGCAGCGAAGTCCACCTCGAAGCCTTTGCTCTCGAGGTATTCGCCGACCATCTCGGAAATGTTGCGGTTGTCCTCAATGATGAGGACAAGACCGCCATCCTGCGTATTTTGCATGTAGGTCCCCTTGGCTTCAGTTTTGTGAAGACTGACGCCGCAGTGGTCTACATGATGTGAAGACATGACGCATCTGTTGATCGGAGTCTTTTGATTAAACGTCGCACTGGTTGCCCTTTTCGCTGGCTTTCGTCGCGGCCCAGTAAGCCTCCTGCTGCTCGAGGGAAGCCCTTTCAAGCGCTTTCCCGCGCGATCGCGCAAGCACTTCCATGGCGCGGTAGCGGCGCTCGAATTTGGCATTCGCCCGGTGCATCGCTTGGTCCGCATCCACGCTCGCGTGCCGCGCCAGATTAGTCGCCACAAACAGCAGATCGCCGATCTCGTCCTCGATCCGGTCCTGCGCTGCCGGGTCATCGGGGTCGGATTGCAGCGCGTCGAACTCGGCCAGGACCTCGTTGATCTCCTCGTAGAGTTTGGTGACCACTGCTCGCGCATCGGGCCAATCGAAGCCCCGCTGCGCGGCGCGCGACTGCAGCATACGCGCGCGCTCCCAGGCGGTGAGGTCCGTGGCGATACCATCCAACGCGGACGCATCCGGGGCCTCGCCGCGCTGCTGGACGGTGCTCAAACGGCAGCCCAGTCCTGCCAGGGCAGCGAAGTATCCCCCAGTGCCACGAACCCGCCATTGAGCAGGCTCTCGCGCTGATTGTAGCGGAACGGTCGCCCGCGCGGGTCATAAAGGCCCCCACCTGCCCCTTCCAGTACGGCCTGGCCAGCGGCCGTATCCCACTCACTGGTGGGACCGAAACGCGGATACACGTCCAGGCCGCCTTCGGCGATCAGGCAGAACTTCAGAGACGAGCCAATGCCAAGCGGTTGCGTATCACCCATGCGCGCGATGAAGTCCGTGCTGCGCTGATCGCGATGGGAGCGGCTGGCCGCCACCCGCAGCGGCGCGGTGGCCGGTGCGCGAACTTCAACCGCACGCTCGGCGCCATTGGCTTCGCGGCGAAACGCGCCCAGCCCGGCCCCGCCGTGCCATAGGGCGCCGGTTACCGGCGCCTGGATCACGCCCCAGGTGGCCACACCGCTTTCAATCAACGCGATGTTGACGGTGAACTCGCCGTTGCGCTTGATGAACTCACGCGTACCGTCCAGTGGATCGACCAGCCACAGGCGCGCCCACTGGCAGCGCTCGGCTATGTCGCCGGCGGCCGACTCTTCCGAGAGCACGGGAATCGCAGGCGTCAGACGCGCCAGCCCATCGACAATGCAGCGGTGCGCAGCCAGGTCGGCGGCCGTCACGGGCGATCGATCGTCCTTCCGTTCGATGTCGAACGCGCCCTCATACACCTGCAGTATTTCCGCGGCGGCCTGATGCGCAATTCGGATAACGCCCTCACGAAGGGCAGGCTCGATCATGCAGTTACTCCCAAGACGTTCGGCAAGCGACGTGCACGCGGATCAGCCATGCATGCGCAACCATTCACGCACGACGAACAACGCGGCCATGCTCCGGCCTTCCGAGAAGTCCTCGCGCAGGACCAGCTCGTGCAACGCGTCCAATCGCCACGGCACCACTTCCAGCGGTTCAGGCTCATCGCCTGGCAGCCGCTCATCATAGAGATCGCGGGCGAGGATCACGTGCGCCGAATGACTCATATAGGACGGCGCCAAGGTCAGCTCGCGCAGGTTGAGCAGCGAATGCGCGCCGTACCCGGCCTCTTCCTTCAACTCGCGGTTGCCCGCCTCGACCGGGGTTTCGCCTGCATCGATGCGACCCTTGACCAGACCCAGCTCATAGCGGTGGACGCCAGCGGCATACTCGCGAACCAGCAAGACGGTTTCCGCGTCCAGGATGGGCACCACGACCACGGCGCCGTGCCCGCGACCGTGCATTCGCTGGAACCTGCGCCGCTCGCCGTTGCTGAATTCCAGGTCGAGATCTTCAACCCGGTATGGCCCGACGTCACTCTCGACGACGCGATGAATGATCGGCAGCTTTCGCGTCATGGATGCGAGCCCTGAGGCGGCGCGGCACGGCGCGGAACGACGATAATGAAGGAATGACTGATAGAGATCACGATCCCACGATGCTAGCAGAGCCCGGCGACCGCGCCGCGCGCCAATTTGTGCGCAGGCCTGTCCGCAACCGGACTTTCACGGGGCTCGCATGCGACTGACCCGGGTCTACGTGGAGATGCCGCTGGCGGTTGGCGCGGAGCTGGCCCTGCCCGAAGGCCCCGCGGCTCACCTGGCGAGAGTGCTGCGTCTGGCGGCGGGCGACCGCTGCGTCCTGTTCAACGGAGATGGGCAGGACTATCCGGCGATCGTCACCGCGGTCGGCAAGCGCGAGCTGCGGGTGCGACTGGATGCGCCGGTCGCGGTGGATAACGAGTCATCGCTGCGGATCGTGTTGCTGCAAGGCGTTGCGCGCGGGGAAAAAATGGACCTGATCCTGCAGAAAGCCACCGAACTGGGGGTCGCGGAGGTGCGGCCACTGGTTTCGCAGCGAAGCGAGGTGAAGCTCGATGCTGCCCGCGCGGCGCGCCGCCTCACCCACTGGCAGGGCGTCGTCATCGCTGCTTGCGAGCAATGCGGACGGGCACGTGTCCCCAGGGTGGCGGCTCCCCTGCCCCTGTCAGCCGTGCTGGCCGGTCTGGGCACATCGCCACGTGGTGAGCGGGCACATCAGGGAGCTGACGCAGACGATCTGCGATTGCTACTGGATCCGGACGGAGAACTGGCCCTGAACGACCTGCCCCTCGCGAACAGCCATACCGAAGTAATCCTTGCCGTTGGCCCGGAGGGCGGCTGGTCACCGGATGATCGTGGGCAACTGCTTGCCGCGGGGTTTGCCGGCCTTCGCCTGGGCCCGCGGATCCTGCGCACCGAAACGGCCGGTCTGGCGGCGATCGCGGCGTTGCAGGCGGGCTTCGGCGACCTCAACTGAGTCCGATCCAGGCCATACGAATTCGTTCGCATGCAGTCGGGCTCGGCAGGCGCCCGGTCTCCCGCACGCGGGCTTCAGGCTGCGGCGGAAAGTGTATCGATGATCAGGTTCTCTACCTCCACCAGGTCCGGAACGTAGGCGTCGTCTTCGTTCAGGCGGACGGCGGCAAGCACCATCGATGGCAGCTCCCCGGTGTCCCCGGTCACGCCGAGTGCAGCGCGCGACACGGTGACCAGGCGAGGGAATCCCTGGCTGAGGATCGCGAAATAGGGGGCTTTGGGATCACCACCAAGCGCCTTCAGCACCAGCACCTTGCTGCTCAGGCTGCCCTGCTCATCGGCTAGCCCGGCCAACTGGGAGAAGCCTATCAGCGGTACCTGCCAGCCACGCCAGCGGGTCAGGCCGAGCAGCCAGCCCGGCGCGCCGGGCACCGTCTCGGGCTGAGCAAATGACATCACCTCGGCCACGGTGGCGTTGGGCAACAGCAGGCGCGCGCCAGCAACCTGGATCAAGACACCACGGATGTCCTGCTCAGACCCCTCGGCCGGCGCAGATTCGTTGTGGTTGAGTACTGGATTTGCTGGATCATTTGACATGGTTCTTCCTCAGGCCGGCCAACGCTCGCCCAATCGCTGCGCCAGCTCGGCCGGGGTTGCGGTATCGCCGCCGCGTGACGCCAACGCGGCAGAAGCGGTGGCGTCGTAACAGCCGTCGGCGGATTGCCCTGCAACCAGCGCGCCGGCCCAGCCCAGTCGCAGGGTCGCGTCGACTACCGAGGGATCAGTGCCACTGAGCAGAAGCACCGCGCTGTCACTGGACGGCAATGAGGCGACGAGTTCGCTTCCCGTCCGGAAACGGATCCCGGCGTCGCTGACATCAATCCCCAGATCCTCCGCCAGGATGTACACCGTGCCCGCCATCGCGTACTGATCGGCTTCGGCAAGCCGGACCGGCAATTCGGTGGCACGCTGCATCTGCGCGACCAACCGGTCATGGCGCCCGCCGTCCAGGCGTTGCTGGATGAGGACCGGCCGCGGGAACCCGGCGGGCATCGCGGCGACGAGTTGCCGCACCGCATCGGGTCCACCCAGGCCCGCCAGCACCAGCACCGCTCCACGCGCGTGCTCGGGCTCCTTCCTGGGGGAGTCGTCCACGAGGGTCAATCCGGAGATCCGCTCTTCCAGTTCGACGATGTCGCGGGCCAGGCGGTCGTCCGACTCAGCTGACCCGCCGGACGCCAACGGGGTGGACCCATCGTCCAGCGTCAGTACGCCGAAACGTCCGGCCGCCTCTCCGTCTTCATCGGACGCCATGGCAGAGCTGGAGGATTGCGGCCCCGTGGAGGCTTCGGCGTCGATGCCAGGTGCGGCGGGCTGCCCCGTCTCGTCCATCGCCGTATCGAAAGCCGGCTGCTGTGCGCTGACTCGATCCAGGGAGGCTTCAGCGGCTCCCGCCTCGTCATTGTCGACCATTGGATCCAGGGTGAGGCTCAGGTCCAGTCCGTCAGCAACATCGCCGGGTTCAAATGCAGGAACGTGGCCGGACTCCTGGGCCGCGGTTTCGGCGAACACCGGATCAAACGGGTTGATCGTCTCCGCCAGAGAGGCAGAATCGACCTGCGGTTCAAGCTCCGGGGCACCGCCCGGACCCCCGCTTATCGTGTCCAGGTTGACGCCCTGCCCAGGTTCGGGCGCCTCCTGCTCGGTTCCCGGGGGCAGGACGTTGCCGTGGCTCTGGATCTTCGCCACCAGGTGGCGCTGCCACCGGGCCATGTCCCAGCCCTCGCGCGCGGCCGCCAGACTGGCTTCCTCGTAGACGACTTCCAGGTCCGGATCAGCCAGCACCTCGTCGAACGCCTCCATGGCATCTTCGGTCTGGGGATCCAGCGCCACCAGCACGACTTTCGCCTCCGACGTCGACACATCCGCCGGACTGATTTCCTGCGGGTCCGATTCCAGCACGCATTGCGCGCCGGCCGCGTCGATCACCTCGCGCAGCCGGTCACGGGCGGAACCGGCCTGGGCCAGAAGTGCAACCTTCAGCGGATTACTGCTCATGGCGGTTTTCAAGCGCGAGCAGCTCGTACACGTTGCGCATCAATTCGGGTTCCTGATACGGCTTGCCGAGGTACCGATCCACGCCGATCTCCATCGCGCGCTGGCGATGCTTGTCTCCGGTCCGCGACGTGATCATGACGATCGGAACGTCGCGCAGGCGTGCGTCGCCCTTCATCCGGGTCGCCAGTTCGTAGCCGTCCATGCGCGGCATCTCGATGTCCAGCAGCATCAGGTCCGGCACCATGTCCGCCATCCGCTCCAGCGCATCCTGGCCGTCGCGCGCCGTGGCGACTTCGAAGTTGTGCCGCTCCAGGATCCGGCCGGTGACCTTGCGCATGGTCACCGAATCGTCGACGACCATGACGAGTGGGACCGGGCGCGACTCCAACGTCGGCGCGGGCTCGGCCATCATCGAGGCCGGCATCGAGATCATGCGGCGCACCAGCGGCGCGACGTCGAGGATCACCACGACCCGTCCATCACCCATGATGGTGGCGCCGAAGATGCCCGGCATCGAACCCACCTGCGGGCCGACCGGCTTGACCACGATCTCGCGGTTGCCGATGACCTGGTCGACCGTCACTGCGGCATGCAGATCGCCGGAGCGCACCAGCAGCACAGGCATCTGGATCTGCCCTTCGGCGACCGCGGGGGCCTGGCCGACGAGTTGGCCAAGGTCGTGCACCGTGTAGTCGTCGCCACCGTAGCGGTAGCTGGCCTCGCGCGCTTGGCCCTGCTCGTCGACCAACTCCTCGCGAGCAATGCGACCCACGCCGCGCACGGAGGCAATCGGCACCGCAAAGGTGGTCTCGCCGATCTTGACGAACACCGCCTGGGTGACGGCCAGTGTCTGCGGCAGGCGCAGGACGAACGTGGTCCCCTGCCCCGGACGGGACTGGATGTCCAACGAGCCGCCGAGTTGGCGAACCTCGCTTGCCACCACGTCCATGCCCACGCCGCGTCCGGCCAGGCGACTGACCGAATCGGCCGTCGAGAACCCTGCCTGGAGGATCAGCGAATGCAGTGCGAAGTCGCTCATCACTGCGTCGGCCGCGACCAGGCCTCGCTCCTCCGCGCGGCGACGGATCGCCGCACTGTCGAGTCCGCGACCATCGTCGCTGACCTCCAGCACCACTTCGGAACCTTCACGCCGGATCGCGATGCGGACCGTGCCCTCCTCGGGCTTTCCAGCGTCACGGCGCTGCTCGGGGGTCTCCACGCCGTGAGCGATGGCGTTGCGCAGCATGTGCTCCAGCGGCGCCGTCATGCGTTCCAGCACGTTGCGGTCAAGTTCGCCCTGCGCGCCGTCAAGCTTTAGCGCAACCTGCTTGTCCAACTCGCCGGACGCCTGGCGGATGACCCGGCGCAGGCGCGGCAACAGACCGTCGAAGGGCACCATGCGGGTGCGCATGAGGCCTTCCTGGAGGTCGGAACTGACCCGCGACTGCTGCAACAGCAAAGTCTCATACTGACGGGTCAGGTCGTCCAGGGTGACCTGCAGGCTGCTCTGGTCGGCGGCCGATTCGGACAGGCCACGCGAGAGCTGCTGCAGGTTGGAGAACCGGTCCAGCTCCAGCGGATCGAAGGTCTGTTCCGCATCCTCGCCTTCGCGCTGGTAGCGGGCGACGATCTGGGCTTCGGTCTCCATCTCCAGCCGGCGCAACTGGTCGCGCATGCGCTCGTTGGTGGCCGCCATTTCACCGATGGCACCGCGGAATGCACCCAGCTGCTGCTCCAGGCGCGCGCGATAGATCGCCACTTCACCGGCGTAGTTGACCAGACGGTCCAGCAGGTCCGCGCGGATGCGCACCTGCTCCTGTGGGGCGCGGATACCGATCTCGTCGTCGTCATCCTGATGTTCAACGATCGGAGCGGAAAGCGGACCAAGGATGTTCGTCTTGTGGACGAGCTGCGTCACTTCAGCCGGGACAGCCGGCTCCTCGGAAGCCCCCGACATCTGCGGAGCTTCCGCAATTTCCGGCTGCGGCTCTGCAGGTTCCTGGATGTCTGCGTCGGGCCCATCCGCTGGTGGGGCAAGCGTCGCTTCGTACATCTCTGTGGCAACGGCCGGCCCGGCTTCGGTGGCGGAGGTACCCACCTCGGCAGCCACCGACTCGCCGCGGACGCGTGCTTCGAATTCGTTGATCAGTGCAGTCGGCATCGCGATGGCGCGACGATCGCCGACACGCGTCAGCATCGCGTGCAGACGGTCGAATCCGCGTTCCAACAACGGTACGCCGTCGCTACCCAGCTCGGACTGTTGCCCGACCACCGCCTCGAGCAGCGACTCCATGACGTGGCCCAGTTCGCCGACTTCCATGATCCCGCACATGCGGGCGCCGCCCTTGAGCGTATGCAGGTCGCGCTGCAGACCTACCAGAAGTTCGTCGTCGCCGGGGCTCTCGCGGAGCTGGGCCAGCAGCGAGTCGGAGTGGTCCAGCAGGTCGCTCCCCTCCTCCACGAAGATGTCGATCAGCTCCGGGTCCAGGTCGCTCAGATCGAGCGGCTCATCGGGATCCTCGACCGTCGCGAACGCGGCGGACGGCGCCACAATGATCGGCTCAGCGTCAGCGCGCACCGCCGGGAAGCTGGACTCGATGTCGGACTCGATCTCCGCTTCCGATTCCGAAGCCGACTCGGTTTCTGACTTGGGTTGATGCGAGCGTTTTTCTGCTTCTGCGTCTTCGAAGGATTCGTCTGCTTCCTCGTCGTCGGAGCTGCGCGAGGAATCCAACTCCTCACGCGCAAGCCGCTCGGCCTCGTACTGCGCCTCGAGGAGGGCGTATTCGGCTGCGTCTTCGGCTTCGATCCGCTCAGCTTCGAGCCGCTCGGCCTCGAGCCGCTCGGCTTCGATCCGCTCAGCCTCGATCCGCTCAGCCTCGATCCGCTCAGCCTCGATCCGCTCAGCTTCGATTCGCTCGGCTTCGATTCGCTCGGCTTCGATTCGCTCGGCCTCGATCCGCTCAGCCTCGAGCCGCTCGGCTTCGATCCGCTCAGCCTCGATTCGCTCAGCCTCGATCCGCTCAGCTTCGATCCGCTCAGCTTCGATTCGCTCGGCCTCGACCCGCTCAGCCTCGAGCCGCTCGGCCTCGATCCGCTCGGCTTCGATCCGCTCAGCCTCGACCCGCTCAGCCTCGATCCGCTCGGCTTCGATTCTCTCCGCCTGGAGGCGTTCAGCTTCACGCTGCTCGGCCGCAGTGTCTTCGATTTCGCTGCCCGCCCCTTCCTCTTCAGGCTCGATGTACGAAGTGAGGTCTGCCACGGAGGGGCCAACAGACGGCGCGCCGGGTAGCGGCACGTCCACATCGACCGGATGCTGCGTGCGGACTTCGGGAAGACTGTCGCGCAGCGCTAGCAGTTGCTCCGCAAGGCCGGCGAAAGCCGGAATCCGCGGGTGGCTGGATTGCAGGGCCGACAAGGTCCGCTCAACTGCCTCGCAGACTGCCGAGATGCCGGCTACGCCTTCAGCAGTGGCAGGCTCGCCGGCCGCCAACAGACGACGGACGTAAGCTTCGGCGGGCGTGGTGATGTCGGTGATCACCGGCACTTCCGTCATTGCGAAGGCGCCGTTGAGCGTGTGGATGGCGCGCTGCAGGCGATCATCGGCGGGCTGCGGCACCAGATGTGCCTCGCTCAGCCACTGGTGCATCGTCTCCAGATGGCCGGCGACCTCGCTGCCCAGGATCTCAAGCAGCACGGCATCGACCGAGGCCGGGATGCCCTCCTCCAGCGCCAACTCCGTGTCCGCTATCGCCGGCTCAGGCGCAACGTTGCCTGCATCGAATTCGGAAACTTCGGGTGCGACCACTTCCTCGGTCGGCGCGGTATAGAACGTTTCCTGCCCCTCGGCGATCCGGTCGGCGACCGCTTCCAGACCCGCCAGGTCGGCGGTAACGCTACCGGTGCCGGCCAGGGCGGCGTGCAATTGCGGCAGGACCGCGTGAGCCTGTTCGACCAACGCGACGACCGCCGGACTGGCAAGCCGGCTTCCGCCGAGCACACCGTTGAGCATGCTTTCCACTTTCCAGCTGAACTCGCCCAGCGTTCTGGCACCGACCAACCGGCCGCTGCCTTTGAGCGTGTGGAACACACGGCGGATGCCGCGCAACTGCTCCATGTTCTCCGGCGCGTGCCGCCACTGCTCCAGCATCGTGCCCAGATTGGTGATTTCCTCCTCCAGCTCCTCAAGGAAGACTTCGCGGATTTCGTCGTCGATGTCGTCGCTTTGCGCGAAACCATCCACGCCGTCGGCCGCAGCCACCGTCGGTGCCGCTGCGTTGTCTTGCACAGGTGCCGGAATAGCGGAAGGGTCCACCGGGGCTTCTGAAAGCATGTCTGGCACGCTTTCGGAACCCGGCTGTTCGGTAGGTGGCGTGGTGTCCGATTTGGCCTCGGTCCAACGCGGCGCGTCGATCTGGCGCGCCTTGGAGGCCCACTGGTCCAGGGCGGCAGCGGCGTTCTCTTCGTCTTGCTCCGAGACCGGCGAGGCCGACTGCTCCGTCGCGGCGTGGTCGTCGGGCACGGGCCAATAGCTCAGTGCTTCCAGGCTGTAGCGCGCGATTTCGAGGATTCGATCGCGGTTGGGACGCTGCTCGCGCAGCGCCTCCAGGTAGTACTCGACGCTGGCCAGGGCGTCAGCCAGGGTGTCGAGCTGCTTGCCGTGCGGAACCCGCTTGCGACCGATCAACTCGACTTCGATGTAGCGCTTCACGCCATGCAGGTAGTCCGCCGGCAGGTGGAGATCGAGGATGCGCAGTGCCCCGCAGACCTCATCGAGCAGGCGCGGGATTTCCACCAGCTCGGCGTGGTCCCAGTTGGTCTCCACGAAGGCAACGAAGGACTGGCGGGCGTCACCGAAGTTGCCGATCGCCTCGCGCACGACCACTTCAAGCACCTTGCGCGACTCGCTCTCGAGCAGGTCCTTGTCGGCGCGCTCATCCGACAGGCCCAGGCGTGCAACCTGGTCATCCAGCGAGGTCTCCACGTACAACAACGCGCCGGCCACATCCAGCAGGGCCGATTCGTCGGCGGCGCGGTTGCCGGCCACGATCTCGTGCATCGCGTCGCGCTGCTGCATCACCACGCCGCGCGCGACGCCCAGTCCCATCATTCCCAGGGTGTCGCTGACCCGACCGAGGGCATCGACCTGCGGGCGCAGATCCTCGACTCCCGTCTGGCCGGTGCGCAGGTGGAGGTCGAGGGCATCCTTGACCCGCAGCAGGTCTTCCTTGATCGCCGCCGAAACGGTGTCCAGCAACGCCCGGTTACGGCCGCTCAGGCTGCCTCGGGCATGGTCCAGCTCCGATTCCGAAGGCAGCTGGCTGTCCAGTTCGAAGGTCTTGCGCAGGCTGTCCAGCGCCGGATGCCCGCCGTCGCTGTGGGCGACGTGATAGAGCAATTGGCGAGTGGGCTCGGCATTGGGCTCGATGCCTGGGACGCTGACATCATCCCGCATCAGCTGGCGCGCTTCGCGCTCGACGCCGCCGAATGCCTGGCGCAGCGCGCGGGTTGCCGGCAATGCACCGTCGCGCAGTGCGCCGGCCACCGAGGATGCCACCCACAGCATCCGCCGCAGCGGCTCCACCGAGACTTCGGCCAGCAGGCCATCCACCACTTCCGCCAGCCGGGCCGGATCGGCAGGCTCGCCGCCTTCCGGCCACTGCGCCATGGCTTCGCGCAAACCGGTCAGGTTCGCGCTCATCGGCTGCACACCGGTACGGATGGTCGGAGCGTCTTCGACGACCGGTGCCGGTAGGTCGACAGGCAACGGGCGATCGAGATTGGGCGCGAAGAGGACGCTTTCGTTCAGGCCCGACTCACCGCGAGTGGCACGCAGCTCATTGAGCAGCGGCAGCAGGACGATGGGGATGTCGCGGTGCCCACCCTGCAGGCGCTCCAGGTAGTCGGGCAACTGGACGGCGCCGCGCATCAGGATGGTGCACGCGACGTCGCGGTCGGCGATCTCGCCGTGCAACAGCCCGAGGGCGAGCCGCTCCATTTCCTCGGCGACCATTGCCGGCGCGTACAGCTCAACCATGCGCAGCGTGCCATGCACCTGGTGCAGGTGACTGGCACACACCCGCATCGCCTCGCCATCATCGGGTGATTCGGCAAAGGCCTCGATCTGCTCGCGCGCCTGGCGCAGGGTCTCGTCCAGCTCCGGCTTGATCCAGCCCAGCGTGGTGGTGTCGATGGCATCGCGCATCACCGTCATGGCGCGATGCTCCATTGCGCTGCGCACTCGCGCAGCGGGTGCGGGCGGCGGCCGGGGGTCATGCTGTTCATCCTTCGATCCAATGCGGGGCTCAGGCAGGAAGCGTGAAGTCGGCGACCGAACGACGCAGGTCGGAGGCCATCTGCGCAAGGTTGCCGATCGACTGCGCGGTCTGGTTGGCACCCTGCGTGGTCTGCGAGGTGATCTGCTGGATCGTGTTCATGGTCTCGGTGATGTTGGCCGCCGCGCCGGACTGCTGCTGCGAGGCCAGCGAGATGCCCTGGATGAGCCCGGACAGGTCGGAGGAGACCTTCTCGATCTCGCCCAGCGCGGTGCCGGCGTCCTCGGCCAGGCGTGCACCGGCGACCACCTCGGTGGTGGTCTGCTCCATCGAGCTGACCGCCTCGTTGGTATCGGCCTGAATGGCCTGGACCAGCGACTCGATCCGCTTGGTCGCGTTGGAGGAGCGTTCCGCCAGTCGCTGCACTTCGTCGGCCACCACCGCGAACCCGCGGCCGGCCTCACCGGCGGAGGCCGCCTGGATCGCCGCGTTCAGCGCCAGGATGTTGGTCTGCTCGGAGATGTCGTTGATCAGTTCAACGATCGAGCCGATCTCCTGCGAGCTCTCGCCCAGCCGCTTGATGCGCTTGGAGGTTTCCTGGATCTGGTCACGGATGGAGTCCATGCCCTGGATGGTCTGGCGGACCACGCCCGCACCGGCGGTCGCGATCTGCACCGAGCGCTGCGCCACGTCGGCGGACTCGGCGGAGTTGCGTGAGACCTGGTCGATGCTGGTCGCGATCTCGCTGATGCGGCTGGAGGCGGAAGTGATCTCCTGCGCCTGGTGCTCGGCGGCCTCGGCCAGGTGCATGGCGGTGGCCTGCGTTTCCTGTGCGCTGGACGCGACCTGCACGGACGTGTCGGTAATCGTCTGCACCAGGGTTCGCAGCTGCTCGATGGCAAAGTTGATGGAGTCGGCAATTGCGCCGGTCATGTCCTCGGTCACCGTCGCCTTGACCGTCAGGTCGCCTTCCGCCAGCGAGCCCATTTCGTCCAGCAGGCGCATGATCGCCTCCTGGTTGCGGTCGTTGAGTTCTTTGGTGGTGGTGTACCGGTCGCGCTGCGCCTTGCTGAGCGAGAACAGCAGGCCGACGATCGCGGCCAGGGCGAATGCGCCGGCAATGATGGACACCCAGAGGTTACCCAGCAGGCTGGGATCCTTGAGGGTGCCGAGGGCGTTGAACGCGTTGAACAGCGACTCGCTGTCGGCGAGCAGCTTGTCCGAGCCGTTGGTGATCGCATCCGCCGCCGACTGCGCCGCAAACAGGTCCTGCGAGGTCGCCAGAATGGCGTCCAGGTCGGTTTTCATCGTCTGCCACAGCGCCTCGGCCTGGCCGAGCGCGGCCACCGCGCCCGCATTGCCCAGCGGGGTGATACCGGTCGCCTCGTCGCCGTTGCGCAGGCCGGCCAGGACGTTGCCGAACACGGCCGCGTCACGCGCGAGGCCTTCACCCGCCGCTTCGGCGTTGCGCCCACCGGCGCGGATCTCGGTCACGCGGCGGGCCATGGTTCCCGACAGCACCACCTGGCGCAGCGCGTAGTAGACCTGCGAGGACGGCGAGCCGCTGGCCGACATCGCCCGCACGAGTTCATCCAGGCGCGCCTGCAGGTCGGGGACCTGTTGCTCGAAGCTGTTGGCGTTGGTCGCCAGGCCCAGCACCGCCTTCTCGCTGGCGATCAACTGCTCCGCGCTCTTGTCAAGCGGCGCCCATGTATTGGTCACCGTCGCGATGGGACCCGACACCCCGGGAGTGTCGCCGAAGGTGGCGTTCAACTCATTGATATCGGAAACCACTTCGCTTCTGGTGGTCTTGAATGCGGCGTAGGCCGCCTCATCACCGCCGACTGCCTCTCGTCCCTGCACCGCCAGGCGCTGCGACGCCACCTGCAGACTGCTGGCGGACGCGCCGGCGCCACTGAGCAGGCTGGCCTTGTAGGTGGCGTAACCCACGTTGAGCGCAAGCACCAGTATGGAAATGCCCAGCACCACGAGCCAGGTGTTGGTGCCAACGGTACGGCCCTTGCCGGCGACGGAATTCATCTCAGTGCTCATGATCGACCTCAATTTCGGTGCTGGCGTGGTTTTCGGTAGTGGGCTGCTCGACCCGTGGGGTATCGAGCGCTGCGTGTCGGAACTCGGGAGTACGCGCCAGCCGGTCCAGGCTGAAAACGCCCCAGGTGTGCTCGCCCAGACGGTAGGCCTGGTCGATGAAGTAGGAATAGCGGCCCTCGCCAAGACCCGTCGCGAGGACGGCCTCGGAGTCGAGCTGTGACTCGTTGAAACTGCGCTGGCCGAACAATTCGTCGATCAGGACGGCGACATCACCGCCGGGCTGGCGGACCAGCAACATGCGCTGGCCTTCGTGGAGGACCGTCCGCTCGCCTTCCAGGAAGTGCTTGAGGTCAACCACAGGCAACAGGTTTCCGCGCACATTGGCCAGCCCCAGCAACCAGGGCTGGGCACCGGGCACCGGCGTGGCCTGCGGCAACGGCAGGATCTCCAGCACTTCGTCGAAGCTCGACGCCAGACGACGCGAGCCGACGCGATAGCCGACGCCGCGCCACATCCCGGGAGCGTCCAGCTGCTCGGGCAGTCCGGCGACGTGGTCCAGGCTGCGACGCTCGTAGTCGCGGAGGATGGCGAACGGGTCGACCCGCTCGATGCCCGATGGACTCACGGGCCGAGCAACTCGTTGATGCGCGCGACCAGCTCGTCCTCGCGAGGCGGTTTGACGATGTAGTCGCGAGCGCCTTGGCGAAGGCCCCAGGCCTTGTCGGTCTCCATGCCCTTGGTGCTGACGATCAGCACGGGAATGGTGCTGGTCTTCTCGTCACGCGACAGCGCGCGGGTCGCCTGGAAACCGTTCATGCCGGGCAGGATCACGTCCATCAGCACCAGGTCGGGCTGCTCGCGGCGGCAGATCTCGATGCCGTCCTCCGCATTCCCCGACACCAGTACGTCGTGTCCGTTACGCTCCAGCAATTGGGTCAGCACCGCCGTATCCGTCGGCGAATCCTCGATCAGCAGAATGCGTGCCATATATGCCCTACCCCCCGGTCAGGCGTTGACGTGTGTTCGTATGGCGTCGAGGAGTTCCCCGCGCGTGAATGGTTTGGTGAGGTACTGCTCGGAGCCGACGATACGGCCTCGGGCCTTGTCGAACAGGCCGTCCTTGGAAGACAGCATGATCACGGGTGTGTGCTTGAAAACCTGGTTGTTCTTGATCAAAGCGCAAGTCTGATAGCCATCCAGGCGCGGCATCATGATGTCGACAAAGATGATCTGCGGCTTCTGGTCGGCGATCTTGGCCAGTGCCTCGAAACCATCGGTGGCGGTCACCACTTCGCAGCCTTCACGCTTGAGCAATGTTTCAGCGGTGCGGCGGATGGTCTTTGAGTCGTCGATCACCATGACTCGCAGCCCATCGAGGCTGCCGCTGCGGACCTCGTCTTGCATGTTCCCTGTTCCCCAGTATTGCGAAGCGCTTACGCGAATTCCCCGACGCGCCAGCTAGGGTCTCTTTATTCCAAGCCGGACGCAAGGTGTCAAGCACGTTTCCGGACCGCTTCGATGCTGAATGCGCGAGGTCCGGGCGCTGGCCGGGAACCTGCCTGCTACCATCCACGCGACCCCTGCCAAGGCCATCTGCCATGCCGCTTGATATCGTCGTCGTGATGGATCCGATCGAATCCATCACGATCGCCAAGGACTCCACGTTCGCCATGCTGCTGGAGGCGCAGCGTCGCTCGCACAGGCTCTGGTACGTGGTGCCTGGAGGACTCGGACTGCGCGACGGAAACGCGATAGCAACGATGGCGCCATTGA
Organism: Lysobacter sp. A03; assembly: GCF_000855665.1. Classification (GTDB taxonomy): domain Bacteria; phylum Pseudomonadota; class Gammaproteobacteria; order Xanthomonadales; family Xanthomonadaceae; genus Novilysobacter. Next base: position 12,234 of record NZ_JXSS01000033.1, on the reverse strand, counting down.
CCGTTCGTGACGATCCGGACGGATGGTTCGAATTGGGAACCGCATCACAGTCGGATCTGGGCCCGGGCCACGTGGTGCTGATGCGGCGCGACCCGCCGGTGGACAATGACTACATCCACGACACCCAGATCCTCAGCCTCGCCCAGCAGGCGGGCGCCATGGTGGTCAACGATCCGCAGGGCTTGCGTGACTACAACGAGAAGCTGGCTGCGCTGCTGTTCCCTCACTGCTGCCCGCCCACGGTGGTCAGTCGCGATCCTGCGGTGCTGAAGGCCTTCGTCGCCGAACACGGGGAAGCGGTGCTCAAGCCGCTGGACGGGATGGGCGGCCGCTCGATTTTCCGTGTGGCACACGGCGACTCCAACACCAATGTCATCCTTGAGACCCTGGTCGGCGAAGGCAGTCTGGCGATGGCACAGCGCTACCTGCCGGAGATCAGCGAGGGCGACAAACGCATCCTGCTGGTCGACGGGAAGGTCGTGGATTACACCCTGGCGCGCATCCCGCAGGGTGACGAGTTCCGCGGCAACCTTGCTGCCGGTGGGCGTGGCGAGGGACGCCCGTTGAGCGATCGTGACCGCTGGATCGCCGCCCAGGTGGCGCCGGAAATGAAGCGGCGCGGCATGCTGTTTGTCGGCCTTGACGTGATCGGCGATTACCTCACCGAAGTCAACGTGACCAGCCCGACCTGCATCCGTGAGCTCGACGCCCAGTTCGGCCTGAATATCTCCGCGGGCCTGTTTGACGCCATCGAAGCGCGGGCTGCCGCCTCGGCATGAGCGTGGCCGCGGCATCGATGACCGGCAGCGCTGAGCGCCAACGCCTGGGCGCGACGATGGTGTTGTCGCTGCTCCTGCACGCCCTGCTTCTGCTTGGGGTGGGTTTCAGCATGGAACTTGCCGCGCCGGTGGTGCCCACGCTGGATGTGATCCTGACCCGCACCACCAGCGCGCTCACTCCGAAGCAGGCCGACTTTCTCGCCCAGGCCAACAACGACGGTGGCGGGGAAAGCGAGCGCGCGGTGCGCCCGCGCGACAACCAGTCGGGGCCATTGCCGCAGGACGCCGACGGCCAGGCGCCGCGGGAACTGCGCGCGCAGTCGCCGACGCAGCAGCCTCCGCCCCAGGCACGGATCATCGCCAGCACCCGCGGCGAGGACACGGTCGCCAGCGCCCAGGAGACCCCGGAGCCGGCCGAGCGCACGCTGCCGCCGGGTCAGGAAAAAATCGATCGGGACATGGCGATGGCCCGGCTGGCCGCGGAGATCCACCTGCGGTCGGAGCGCTATGCGAAGAGGCCCAAGCGCAAGTTCGTGTCCGCCAGCACCACGGAATACGCGTGGGCGGGGTACCTGCGCGAGTGGGTCGACCGGGTCGAGCGCGTCGGCAACCTCAACTACCCCGATGAAGCGCGGCGGCGTCGCCTCGCAGGCCAGGTCGTGATCAGCATTGCGATCCGACGCGATGGCAGTGTGGAGAACTCCCAGATCGTGCTGAGCAGCGGGATTCCGCTGCTGGATGCCTCGGCGCTGCGGATCGCCCGGCTCGCCGAGCCCTACCCGCCGCTGCCGCAGACCGACGACAATCCGGACATCCTGCATGTGACGCGCACCTGGGCCTTCCTCGCCGGCGGAGAGCTGGTGGATCGCTGAGCAGGGTTTGTGTCCTGCAGCGCGTCACGCCGGCTCGACGGAACAGATTCGCAAGCCGCACAGCGGGCGCGGGCGACGTCGCGCCGGGGCGCTCGCGCTCAGTTCCGCTCTTTCTGCGCGCGCAGCGCTTTCTGCTCGGCGATCGTCAGCGCAACCTGGTTGCGCAGGTAAGCCGGTTCGACCCTTTCGGGCGCAGACGCCTCGCCGCGCAGCGACATCTTTGCCGCCAGCCTTGCAACATCCCCGGCGCGTGGCAGGGCTTCGGCATCGACCCGCGCCAGCTGTGCCGCCAGGTGCTCACGCAGCGCGCCGTCGGCGGCGGCGAAACCGGTTCCGGTAGCCAGCCAGCCTGCGTCGCCATCAGGCAGGACGACCGCATCGGGTGCCAGCACGGCCTCACTGCCGATCAGGGTTGCATCACCGTCGTGCACGCGAAACGCGCCCACGTAAACCTCACCCATGCGCGCATCGATGGACGCCAGCACGCGCTGCTCCTGCTGCGCGTCATCGCCCGCCGGCACGGCGGCGAGCGCCAGCGCCGCGAGCGTCGACACCGCGAAGATCGGCCGTTCCAGGGCCAGAGCGATGCCCTGCCCGATCGCGATCGCCAGCCGCACCCCGGTGAATGCCCCCGGGCCCCGCCCCACGGCGATGGCGTCCAGTTGTGCGCGGGCGATACCCGCCTCGGCCAACATCGCATCCGCCCATGGCAGCGCGATTTCGGCATGGCGACGCGGCGCGATCTCAAAACGCTCATGCACCTCGCCGTCGATCCACACCGCGACCGAGCACGCTTCGGTGGCCAGTTCAAACGCCAGCAATTTCACAGCAGCACCCCTGTCTCTCGCGCCGCAGCCGGCTCTGACCCCGCTTCACCGGACTGGCTGTCGCGGAAAAAGTCCTGCACATCGGTGATGTGCCGCGTGCGCGGCAATGGCGGCAGGGAATCGAGAAACACCTTGCCGTAGCTTTTCGCCACCAGGCGCGGGTCACACAGGACCAGTACACCGCGATCGGTTTCGCTGCGGATCAGGCGACCGGCACCCTGCTTGAGCGCGATCACCGCCTGCGGCAGTTGCTCGTCACGAAACGGGTTGCCGCCGGCGCGGCGGATCGCCTCCAGCCGGGCCTCGAACACCGGATCATCCGGCGCGCCGAAGGGCAGCTTGTCGATGACAACAACGCTGAGCGTATCGCCGGCAACATCGACCCCCTCGCGGAAGCTGGCCGCGCCGAGCAGCACACCGTTGCCCGAGGCACGGAAGCGCTCCAGCAACGTTGAACGCGGCGCTTCGCCCTGGACGAACAGCGGCCATGGCCCATCGCGCAGCAGCCCGGCCACCTCGCGCAGTGCACGGTGCGAGGCGAACAGCACGAAGGCACGGCCACCCGAAGCTTCCAGCACCGGCCGGATCGCCGACACGATGGATTCGGTGTAATGCCGGGCCGACGGTTCGGGCAGGCCGGGCGGGAGGTAGCACAGCGCCTGTTGCGCCCAGTCGAAGGGACTGGGGGCAAGCAGCGTGGCCGGTTCGCGCAGTCCGAGCTTGATCGCGTAATGTTCGAAGCGTCCGCCAATCGCCAGTGTCGCGGAGGTGAAAACCCACGCCGCATGCGAGCGCGCGCGGTGCTGGGCCAGCGGACCGGCGACGTCCAGCGGGGTCCGGCTGAGGCGGAAGCCGCGCGCGGTCAGTTCGTACCACAGCACGCTGGGCGCGTCGTCGGCATTCAACGGCGCCCTGTCGTCGGCATCGGCAGGCACTTCGCCGCTTTCGCGCTCATTGCCGGGAAGCGACGGGACCGTTTGCTCGAAGGGATCGAAGTCGGCATCCGGCACTTGGTGAGCGTCTTCAGAAGAACCGCTTCCGTCGCGCCAGCGCAACAGGCGCATCTCGAACTCGCGCGCGCGCGCCGTGCAGCTGTCAAAACCCGGTGCGGTTTCCCGCAACGGCAGCAGCGCCGCGTGCAGGGCGCGCAGAGAGTCCAGCAAGACATCCAGACCGGCTTCGGCGACAGGGTCTTCCCCGGCACGCAGGCGGGTACCGCGTACCGGCAGATCATCCATCGCGGCACGCAAACCGCGGACTGCCTGTTCCAAGGCGCGCGCCGGCTCCTGCAGCACGGCCAGCGCAGCGGGGACCTGCCTGCATTCGGCCAGCGCGTCGCGGGCCAGCTCCACCAGCGGCCGGGCGCTGAGAGCGTCGCCGAAAAACTGCGCGGCCAACTCGGGCAACTGGTGGGCCTCATCGACCACGAAGGCCTGCGCGCCGGGCAGGATCTCGCCGAAGCCCTCCTGTTTCAACGCCAGGTCGGCCAGCAGCAGATGGTGATTGACCACTACCAGGTCGGCCGCCTGGGCGCGCTGGCGTGCCTGGACGACGAAGCATTCGGAGAAAAACGGGCACTCGCTGCCCAGGCAATTGTCGGCGGTCGAGGTAACCTGCGGCAGTAGGGGCGAGTCATCGGGCAGTGTTTCCAGCTCGGCCAGATCGCCCATCCGGGTCCGTCCGGCCCAGGCGACGATGCGCTGGAACTGCGCGGCCGTCTCCCGGTTCGCGAACCGGCCCTCGCCCTTGGCCTGCTCCAGACGGTAATGGCACAGGTAGTTGGAGCGCCCTTTCAGCAGCGCGGTCTTCAGGCCGATGCCCAGCGCCTCACGCACGCGCGGCAGATCACGATGGTAGAGCTGGTCCTGCAGCGCGCGCGTCCCGGTGGAGACGATGGTTTTCTGCCCCGACAGGATCGCCGGCACCAGGTAGGCGAAGGTCTTGCCGGTGCCGGTGCCGGCCTCCGCCAACAGGACCCCACGGGTATCGAACGCATTCGCGATCGCGACGGCGAGGTCCTGCTGCGCCTCGCGCGGAGCAAATGCCGGGATGTTGCCGGCCAGGTCGCCGCCTTCGCTGAGCGCGGCGCGTGCGGCTTGGCCGAGACGGCTGGAGGCGACGCTCATTTCAATACCTTGGCGGTGCGGCAACGGTGCACGCGTCGCGACTGGCCTGGGCAGCGGCGATCGCATCGCCATCCGCCGCGCCTGCATGGAGCACCTGGACCACGGTCTCCCAGTGGCGCCGGCAATGCGGGCCTGCCTGGGCTCCTGCGGCGGCGGCGCGACGTGCCATTCGCTCCGCGGTTGCCAGGTCACGCTGCAGGATCGCGTTCTCGGCCCGGGACTGCAGCAGTTCAGCGTCGTCGGGGTGGGATTCCAGCGCGCGGTCCAGCTGCTGAGCCGTTGCCGCCAGGTGATCGGGTGCACGCAGGTCGCCCAGTTGCTCCTTGAGGCCCTCCATGTGCCCATCGGTGAGCGGGCGCACCACCAGTTCGCGGCTGTCGGCAACGCCGGCCTGGTCGATGGTGGCCATCATCGCCGCCGGATCGAAAGCAACGGCGACCGGCGTTGGCGCAGGCGGCGCCGATGCGCAGGCCGACAGCATCAGCAGGAGCGCCATCGCGGCGACGGATCCGGAACGGCTCATGGGGATTCCTGCGGCTCGGTACCGGGGTCTTGCGAGTCGTTGCGACGGCCGCTACCAAAGCCGAACCACTCCCGCCACCCTCCGCGGCTACCGGATTCCTCGGTGGGAGGTGGCGTTCCAACCGGCAGGTCCGGTTCCGCCGGCCGGCAAGGCATGTACGCGGGTGCATAACCATCGGCGAAGGCGAAGCGGCTCGCACCCGGGCAGCTGGCATCACTCACATTGCTGCCGCTGACCCACTGCCAGTCGATTCCCTCATCGCCCACTTTGAGCGGCGCGCTGGGCAGCAGCTTGAACAGGTTGGACCACACCCGCATGCCGCCGGTGGCGCCAAACAACCCGGTGGCCTCGTTCTGGTCGTTACCGACCCAGACCACGGCGAGGTGGTCGCCGGTGTAGCCGGCAAACCAGCTGTCGCGGCCGTCGTTGCTGGTGCCGGTCTTGCCCGCGGCGTTCAGGTGGCCCAGGCCGTCCGCCACCAGCTGCCGGCCGGTGCCGGCCGTGACCGCCCGCTGCAATGCGATCGTGACCAGCCGGGCGAACACCATGTCCCCTTCCTGCGCCGCGTCGGGACGATCGTCATAGCGGTTGAGCGCCTTGCCCTCGGTGTCGAGCACGCCGCGCACCGAGTGCAGCGGCTGGATCTCGCCGCCGGACGCGAGGAACTGATAGAGCTGGGCCATCGCGTACGGACTCTGGTCGAGCGAACCCAGGATCAATGCCGGATTCGGCTCGGCGGTGATGCCGGCGAGCGTGTGCACCAGCTCGGCGATTCGTGCCGGCGCGACCTGCATGCCCACCCGGACGGTCGCCTGGTTGTAGGAACGCGCGAGTGCATCGATCAGGCGCACGGTGCCGTGGCTGCGGCCATCCGAGTTGCCCGGAGTCCAGCGCTTGCCGTTGCCAAGGATCACGGTGACCGGTGAGTCATCCACCCAGCTGGCCAACGACCATTGCTGCGGACTGGCCAGCGCCAGCAGGTAGACAAAGGGCTTGAGCAGCGAGCCAACAGGCCGCTGCGCCTCGACCGCGCGGTTGAAGCCGGGCTGCGCGGGGGTGCCGCTGCCGACCACCGCCAGCACGTCGCCGTGCTCGACGTCCGTGACCACCACACCGGCCTGCAACGTCGGCCGGTTCTTCGCCTCCAGCCCTTTCAGCGTCTTGATCACCGCACCTTCGGCGTACGCCTGCGCCGAGGGCGCCATCGCCGTCATCACGCTCAGCCCGGCGCCGGCGAGTGCCTCGGAGGAATAGTCGCGGGCGAGCTGGCGCCTGACCAGATCGACATAGGCGGGGAACCGGTTGGCCGAGGTACGGCCGGGATCGGTGCTGATTCCCAGCGGCGCCGCGCGCGCGCGCTCGTGCTCGGCGGTATCGATCAAGGTTGATTCCAGCATCTTGTCGAGGACGAAATTGCGCCGCTCGGTCGCCCGCTCCGGATTGCGCCGCGGATCGTAGTACGACGGTCCGCGCACGATTCCGATAAGCAGCGCGATCTGCTCGGTAGTGAGGTCGGCCAGGTCGCGGCCAAACCAGAACTCCGACGCGGCTGCCATCCCGTGGATGGCCTGGGCGCCGCGCTGGCCCATGTAGACCTGATTGAAATAGGCCTCAAGGATCAACCGCTTGTCGTAGCGCGCCTCCATCAGCAGCGCGTAGATGATCTCGTTGAACTTGCGGGTGTAGGTCTGTTCGCGGCCGATGCCAAGCAGGCCGCTCCGCGCCAACTGCTGGGTGAGCGTGCTCGCGCCCTGGCGCGCCTCGCCCGAGCGCATGTTGAACCACGCGGCCCGAATGATGCCTGACAGGTCGATGCCGTGATGGCTGGCGAAGTCGCGATCCTCCACGGCCTGCAGGCCTGTGACCAGCAACTCGGGTACCTCGTCCAGCTGCACCAGACGGCGCTCTTCCTGCTTCTGTCCGTACAGCGTGGCAATGCGGGCGGGGTCCAGACGGAGCCGGGGCGGCGCGTCCTTGCCGCCGGTGGCCTCCAGCTTCGCCACCCTTCCGCGACCCAGGGTGAGCTGGGCCATCCGCGGCGCGACCGGCCCGTCGACGTCGTTGAAGCCGCGACTGGAAATTTTCCACTCCGCCTCGTCCCGGAGGTAGGTGCCGGGGCGAACGCCATCACCGGCGTGGTAGCCCGAGGCACGGAGCTCGACCTCCAGCGTGTCGGCATCCATCGCCAGGCCCGGAGCCAGCTCCAGCGGACGGCCATACACACGGGTCGGCAATTGCCAGCGCAGCTGGTCAAAGCGCTGCCCGACCTCGTGGTTGAGGTAGAGCGAGTAGGGAATCAGGAAGCCCAGGCCCAGCCCGATGATGGCCAGGATCGCCGTGGACAGCAGGCGCGGCCAGCGCGACCCGGGCAAATCACCCTGTTCAAGATCGTCTTCGTCGTAATCGATTCGGGCCACGGCATGGGACAATGACAGGGCTGCGCCCTCACAAACCCGAGTCTAACGCAGGCGGAGCGGCCGGCCATCCGGGCCCGCACCGGCCGATTCGTTGCAGGTTCAGCGCCCGACCGGACGATGGCCGCACGGATGTTCCCCACCAACGGAGTTGCAAGATGCCGATATCGCGGGCCGAACTGCGGTTCCTGTTCAACCGTGGCAGCGGACTGCTCCAGCGCGGCCTGACCAGTCTGCGCACGCGCGGCGTGCGGGTCTCGGTGAGCCGGGCGATCAGCCAGCTCCAGCCGGTTCCAAAGGCGCAACGGGCCGCGTTGTATCTGCCCGAGCCATCCGTCTCCGCACCGGATCGCGTCCCGACGAGCGCGCGCCCTCGCGCGAGCATCATCGTTCCTGTCTTCAACCAGCTCGAGCACACCCTGGGGTGCCTGCGTGCGCTGGCTGCATATCCGCCAAGCACGGAGATAGAGATCATCGTTGTCGACGACGGCAGCAGCGATGACAGCGGGACGTTTTTGCCGGTCATCGAGGGACTGCGCTACCACCGGCGCGCGAACAACCAGGGATTCATCGCCGCCTGCAATGACGGTGCGTCATTGGCCAAGGGCGAGTTCCTCGTATTTCTCAACAACGACACTGTGCCGCAGCCCGGTTGGCTGGACAGGCTGTTGGCCACCTTCGAGCAATTTCCCGACACCGGCCTTGCCGGCGCCCAACTGGTCTATCCCGATGGCCGTCTTCAGGAAGCCGGCGGAATCGTCTTCGCCGATGGCAGCGGCTGGAACTACGGGCGCTTTGAGGCGCCTGACGCGCCCCGGCATGCCTTTGTGCGGGAAGCAGACTATTGCTCCGGTGCGGCCATCGCCATCCGTCGATCACTGTTCGCAGAGTTGGGGGGGTTCGACCCGCGCTACTCGCCCGCCTACTTCGAAGACACCGACCTGGCGTTTGCCGTGCGCGATGCCGGCCTGAAAGTCCGCTACCAGCCGGCGTCGCGGGTTGTCCATCTGGAGGGCGTCACCGGGGGTACCGATGTACGCCACGGCGCGAAGGCTTACCAGGTACGCAATCAGGGGACGTTTGCGGAGAAGTGGCGGGCGGCGTTGGCGTTGCAGCCTGCGTCGGGCACCGATGCGGATCGTGCTGCGACCCATCGTGGCAACAACACCGTTTTGATCATTGATGCCTTGACTCCCCAGCCCGATCGCGACTCGGGTTCACTGCGTCTGTTCAACCTGATGCTGATGCTGCGCGAGGAAGGCGCGCATGTCGTGTTCCTCCCCGCCGACCGTGGCCACGCGGGCGACTACACCCGGGAGATGCAGCAACTGGGCGTCGAAGTCTGGTACGTCCCCTTCGCGCAGCCACTGCCCACCTGGCTGCGCAAGCACGGCTCACGCTTCGACAGCGTTTTGGTATGCCGCCATTACGTGATGCGCGAGGTGCTGCCGCTCTTGCGCCGGCATGCACCGCAGGCGCGGGTGATCCTGGACACGGTGGATCTGCACTACCTGCGCGAGCAACGCGGCGCCGAGCTGGCCAACGATCCGGCGCGCGCCCGAGCCGCGCTGCGCACCCGGCGCAGCGAGCTGGACGTGATCGCCCGCAGCGATGCCACCTTCGTGGTCAGCGAGGTGGAGCGCGAGCTGTTGGCCCGGGAGTTGCCCGACAGCCGCGTCGAGGTGCTGTCCAACCTGCACCGCATGGGCGGCGAAGGCCTGCCGTTTGAACAGCGCCGCGACGTGATGTTTGTCGGTGGTTTCCGCCACCCGCCCAACGTCGATGCGGCTTGCTGGTTCGTCGACGAGGTGTGGCCGTTGCTGCGCGCGCAGGAGCCGGCGCTGCAATTCCATTGCATCGGCGGCGATGTACCGCCCGAGGTGCAGGCCTTGTCGACGCGGCCGGGCGTGATCGTGCACGGGCACGTCCCGGACCTGACACCCCTGCTGGCCGGGGTGCGCTTGACGGTTGCCCCCCTGCGCTACGGCGCCGGAGTAAAGGGCAAGGTGAACCAGCCCATGGCCCATGGCCAGCCGGTGGTCGCGACCGCCTGCGCGATCGAGGGGATGCACCTGCGACCGGGCGTCGACGTGCTGGTGGCCGATGACGCCGCAGGGTTCGCTGCAGCGGTCCTTCGTGTCTACCGCGAGCCGGACCTGTGGCAGCAATTGGCACGCAACGGGCGGGAAAATATCCAGCGCCATTTCTCGCTGGATGCCGGACGCGCGGTGGTCCGCGAGGTACTGCTCGGACGAGGCTGACGCGGCTCATTCGGGGCCTGTCATTCCGCGCGCGGAGGCAGCGAGGCGCGCTCCAGACGGCGGGAAAATGCCTCGAGTCCCTCTGTGGACGGGTCCAGCGAGCGCGCCATGGCCAGCGCGCGCCGCGCCGACTGCACGTCACCGGCGCCTAGCCGCTCGTCGCCCACCGCGATCCAGCGCAGCGCCAGCTGACGACGCGACGCGTGCACGCTGTTTTCCTCGCCTTCCAGGACCGCGTAGGCATCCAGGCAGCCACCCGCGGTTGCCAGTTGATTGCGCCGCAGGGCCGTCACGAAACACTCGTGCGCAGCGGGCCGCAAGCGCCGCGTCATCGCAATGACGCCCGGATCATCGGCGGCAATCGCGCGGGCCGTGCGCAGCTTGTCGTAGGCGCTGTCACCGGGTGGCGACAGCAGGTCGCCGCGGGCCTCGGCGGCCGCAGCGGCGTCGAGCAACTCCCGGACGCGTTTTTTTTGCTGCGCCGGAGGCAAGTGACTTTGCAGTCGCGCCTGCAGCAAACGGGTTTGCGCCAGGTGCTCGTTGGCTTCGATCACCGCCGGCGCATCCGGCGCGATGGCGGCGGCGGCGCCCAGCTCCTGTTGCGCCTCGCGGATGCGGAAATCCGCTGCATGGCGCTGGCTCAGCGCCGCGTGGGCAGTGGCCACCCGCAATCGACCGCGCGCGGCGGCCTCATTGCCGGGCTGGATCCTGGCAACCATGTCGTAGCCCTCGAGCGCCCGTTCCAGGCGTCCCCGGCTCAGGTCCGCGTCGGCTTTCTGCAGGCGCTGGTCGGTCCGGCTGGCCAGCAGCGAGACCACCCGCGGCAGGTCGATATGGCCCGGATCGACCTCGCGGGCACGCTCCACCATAGTTGAGGCGGCAGACAGGTCGCCCGTCTCGCTCGCATGGGTGGCTTTCTGCAGCAGGTCAGAGAGCGCGTCCTCGCGCCCCTCCAGGGCACCAACGTCATTGGGCCGCAGGGCCAGCGCCTGCTGGTAAAGCGGCAAGGCCGCGTCGTCCTCGTCATCGAGGCGGCCCGCGGCGCGCGCGGCGTCGGCGCGGCGAATGAGTTGCTCAACATTGCCCGCGCTGTCGCGGATTCGCTCCAGCCGGGAGGCGACCTCCTCGGTTGCCGCCCGGGGCATGGCCAGCTCGCGTGCCAGCTGCAGTGACGCGCGCGCCCCGTCCAGCTGGCCGGCATCGATCTGCGCGCTGGCACGTGCCAGCGCTGCCTCGCCCACCTGCAGCAATCCATCGCGGGTGTCGCCACGATCGGGGTCCAGGGCCAACGCGGCTTCGTAGAGCTCGCGTGCGCCGCGGCCGTCAGGCCGGCTCAGCTCGCCGGCTTGGAGCGCACGGGCGGCGTCGGATTGGAGCTGCTGGATGCGGGTATCGGGCCAGATCGCCTCGGAGATCGGTTTGTGCCACCACAGCAGTGCCGCAGCCAGGAGAACGCCCAGGGCCAGCGAGCCCCACCGTCTCGCTCCACTATCACGTGGGTCAGCAGCGGCGCGCATGCTCCACTCCCGGGACCGCATCCAGCTTGCTCAGCAACTGCGACAGCTGATCGAAGTCCTCGACCTTGACCCGCATGCGGATACGCATGCGATTGTGCTGCGAATCGCTGCGGATGCCGCCCATGTTGATGTTGGCCTGGGCGACGACGTTGGTCACCTCCTTGAGCAGCCACTTGCGGTCCACCGCCAGCACTTCGATCTCGACCTCGTAACCGCCGCTCGCGCCCCATTCCACCGTGAGCACGCGATCGGGATCCTTCTCCGCCAGTCGCTGCAGCGTTGCACAGCCACTGCGATGCACGGTCACCCCGCGCCCGCGCGTGAGGTAACCGGCAATCGGCTCGCCGGGCAATGGCTGGCAGCAGCGTGCGGGCTGCACCAGCAGGTTGCCCAGTCCCTGCACCGTGAAGTCGCGGGCCTTGCTCGCCGAACGCCGCCGCGTGCGCACCGGCGCAGGCGCAGGTTCAGCCGCCGCCGGCGCACTCTGCACCCGCTGGTGATCCTGCAGCAAGCGTCCCACCTGATGCGGCCCGATGTCGCCCAGCGCCACCAGCACATACAGCTCGCCGTCGCTGGCCAGGCTGAAACGCTCGCGCGCAGGCGCCAGGTCCGCCCCCAGCAGGCCCATCCGGCGCAGCTCCTTCTCCAGCAACTCCTTGCCGGCCGTTTCATTGCGTTCGCGGTCGAGGCGATGGAACCAGTTGCGGACCTTCTCCCGCGAGCGGCTGCTGGCGAGAAAGCCGTTGGATTCGATCAGCCAGTCACGCCGCGGCTCACCCGTCTTGGCGGTCATGATCTCGACCCGGTCGCCGCTGTGCAGGCGCTGTCTCTTATACACCTCTGACGCTGCCGACGAAGAGGCAAGACACAACCACTGTGGGAGAAGTATCACAAAAAAAGTAAGAACACCAACAA
>NZ_JXSS01000074.1 GCF_000855665.1 Lysobacter sp. A03 | reverse complement strand
GTTGACGCTGGCCATGACCGGTCCCGGGGCCGCTCCCGCGGAGACGCCACTGGCGCTGCAGCTGCAGGTCGACGGGGTCGGTGGCGACGCCCGCCTTCGCGGCGAACTTCGGCAGGGCGAGTTCAGCGCCAAGGTGCTCAACTCGCGACTGCGCGTGGAGGACCAGGTCCTGGACCTGGACCCGCTGCGTCTGGAGCTGCTGGACGGGACCGTGGTCGCGCGCGGAACGGCCGACTTCAACGATCCGGCCAATGCCTCGTTCCGCTTCGCGACCAATGCCCGCGGCATCCAGTGGGGCAGCCCGACCGCGCTGGCCGCGGATGCGGATTTCGGTCTCGCCGGCACCCTGCAGGCCTGGGCGCTCATCGGCAACGCCACCCTGACCCGCGACGGCGAGCGCGCGACGCTGACCTTGGATGGACGCGGCAACAACGAGCGGATGGACTTGAAGGCACTGGACGTGGCGATGCCCACCGGCACCCTGGCCGCCACCGGTCGCATCGCCTGGGCTCCGTCGCTGGCGTGGGACATCGACAGCCGCCTGGCCGGTTTTGACCCGGGCTACTTCGCCGCGGGTTGGAACGGCTCCATCAACGGTCACATCACCAGCACCGGCAGCGCCCGCGACGATGGCGGACTGGAAGCCACCCTCGACCTGGCCGATCTGGGTGGCCGACTGCATGGCAAGCCGCTGGACGGCAACGGTCACTTCACCATGTCCGGCGCCTCCCCGACCGGGGATGTCGCGCGCTACCAGGGCGAACTCGCCCTCTCCATTGGCGGCAGCCGGATCAACGCCAAGGGCAGCTACGGCAACCGCGTGGATGTCGATGCGCGCTTCGCCCCTTTGAACCTGCAGGACCTGCTGCCCGATGCCAGTGGCACGCTGCGCGGCACCGCGCGCGTGCTGGGCCCGGCGGCAGGGCCGGACGTCCGCGCCGACCTCGTCGGCAGCAACCTGAAGTTTGCCGATTACTCCGCCAGCACCCTGACGATCAAGGGCGAGTTGCCCTGGTCACGCGGCGACGGCCAGCTGGCCATCCGCGGCGACGGCTTGGCCATCGGCGCACCGGTGGACCGCCTGGTCATCGATGCGCGTGGCGCGGTGGAGCAACTGCGCCTGAGCGCCACTGCCGGGCGGGAAGGCCTCGCGTCGCTCGCGCTGGACGCCTCGCTGAACCATCGCGGCAACCGCTGGCAGGGCAACCTCTCCCGCTTGGCAGTGGACATGGAGCGCGGCGCGGACTGGAACCTGCGCGCGCCAGCCGGATTCGCCTGGACGCCCGCGCCCAACGGCAGCAGCGCGACGCTTGAGCAGGCCTGTCTGGCGTCGACCGCCGGCGGCTCGCTGTGTATCAACGCGGACTGGCCGGGCCGTGGCCTGAGTGTGGTGGGCGAGGGGCTGCCGGTCGCGCTCGTCGAGCCATACCTTCCCGAGCGCGAGCATCGACAGCCATGGCTGCTGCGCGGCGAGCTCGCGATCGACGCGCACATCCGTCCGGTCGGCAGTGGCTGGGACGGCGAGGCCCGCATCACCTCGGCCGGCGGCGGGATCCGCAACAGTGAGCGCTCACGTACCGAATTGCTCAGTTACGACAACCTCGCCCTGAAAGCCACCTTCCGGCCGCAGGGCATTGAGGCCGAGTTGGGCACCGGCTTCAACGGTGACGGCCGCATCGACGCCAGCCTGCGCACGGGCTGGGATGCGTGGTCACCCCTGAGCGGCCAGTTGTCGCTGAACACCCGGGAACTGACCTGGATGGAGCTGTTCTCGCCGGACATCGTGGAGCCCACGGGCCGGCTGAACGCGCAGATCACCGTCGCCGGCACGCGCGATACACCCCAGCTGGGCGGCCAGGCGCGACTGGCGGATTTCAGCACCGAGCTGCCGGCACTGGCCATCACCCTGCGCGAAGGCAACGTCCAGCTGGACGCGATGGCCGATGGCAGCGCACGGATCCACGGCAGCGTGCGCTCGGCCTCCAGCGCCGGCAACGACGGCAACGGCGTTCTCAATATCAACGGCACCCTGGGCTGGAAGGGCGACGAGACGCCGCTGGTGCTCCGCCTGAGTGGTACCGACGTGCTGGTCTCCGACACCCCCGACCTGCGCGCGGTGGCCAGCCCGGACCTGCAGCTCAACTACCAGATCGGCCAACCGACGCGTCTGACCGGCACCATTCTCGTGCCCGAGGCGATGGTCAACCTGGAAGGACTCGATCACGCAGTGTCGCCGTCGGCGGACGTCGTCGTGCTCGATCCCGTCAATCCCGACGACGGCCCGGGCGCGCCACTGGCCATGGACCTGCGCATTACCGTCGGCGACGACGTGCGGATGAAGGGCTTCGGCCTGACCGGCAAGGTCGACGGCAACATGCACCTGCTGGCCCGTCCCGGTCGCGAACTCGCCGCGACCGGTGCGATCAACGTCGCCGGTGAGTACAAGGCCTACGGCCAGGACCTGACGATCACCCGCGGCCTGCTCAGCTGGTCCAATGACCCGGTCTCCAACCCGGTGGTCAACCTGCGCGCCGAGCGGGTGATCGGCGAGGTCACCGCCGGCGTGGACGTCAGCGGGCGCGCAACTGCGCCACAGGCCTCGGTGTGGTCGAACCCGGCCAGCTCCCAGCCCGAGGCTTTGGCCTACCTGACCCTCGGCCGGCCGCTGTCGACGTTATCGGGCGATCAGCGTGGCGACCTCAACGCCGCCAACGCGGCACTGACCGCCGGCGGCGGCATGCTGGCCTCGCAACTGGCGACCAGGATCGGCTTGGAGGATGCCGGTGTCACCCAGAGTCGCGCGCTGGGCAGCAGCGTGTTCGGCTTCGGCAAGCAGCTCTCGCCGCGGATGTACGTCGGCTACGGTGTTTCGCTGTTGGGCACCGGCCAGGTGTTGACCCTGAAGTACCTGCTCGACCACGGCTTCGACATCGAAATCGAATCGAGCACGCTGGAGGATCGCGGTTCGATCAACTGGCGCAAGGAGAAGTAGACGCTTCCCGCGGAGAGGACGTTGCACCTGGGGCCGGGGCTGGGACCTGTGAACCTTCCGGGCGAATGTCCCCCGGCCTCCGCCTGCGGCGGATGCCTCCTCCTTTATTTCGCCCGGAATGCCCGCAGGTCCCGATGACGGATCGTAGCGGTGCCCCGATAGCGCCGCAGACAAGCGTCGCTTCAACAGCCACCGACAGGCTGGAATGAACGGGGGAATGTCCCTGGGTGAGAAATAAAGGAGGAGGCACCGGCTCTATCGGTGCCGGGGGACATTCGCGCCCAGGGACATTTCCCCGGTCGCCCGCGACCGCTACTCGGCCGGCAGGCCGATCACGTGGCCCAGTTTCTCGCGCTTGGTAGAGAGGTAGCGCTGGTTGCTCGGGTTGTGCCCGACCAGGATCGAGATCCGCTCCGGGATCAGCACCCCCAACTTCTGCAGCGCCACGACCTTGGCCGGGTTGTTGGTCATCAGGCGCAACGCACCCACGCCGAAATGGGCCAGCATCGGTTCGCACAGGCCGTAATGGCGCTGGTCGGCGGCAAAGCCCAGGTGCTCGTTGGCCTCGACGGTGTCTGCCCCCGCGTCCTGCAGGTGGTAGGCGCGGATCTTGTTGATCAGGCCGATGCCGCGCCCTTCCTGGCGCAAGTAGAGGACGATGCCGCGGCCTTCCGTCGCGATACGCCGCAGCGCCTCCTCAAGCTGCGCCCCGCAGTCGCAGCGCTGACTGAAGAACGCGTCCCCCGTCAGGCATTCCGAATGCACCCGCGCCAGCACCGGCTCGCCGTCATCCAGTTCACCCAGGGTCAGGGCCACGTGCTCCTTGCCGCTGGCGGTGTCGATGAACCCGTGCAGGCGGAAGGTCGCCCACGGCGTGGGGCGGTCGCAACTGTCGACGTAGCGGATTTCCGCATCGCCTTCCGCGCTTGAGGGCACAGGCAGGCGGGCGTCCGCTTCCGCCGCCGGCGTGGCGTCGGCGGCGTGGAGATCGACGGCGGGACTGGGGTCACTCATTGCGGTTCCTGCACAACAGGGGGGATTGCAGCGAACGGGTCATTGTCCTCCAACCGCCGCGGCAGCACTCCCCTGAATGGGTGCGATCGCGCAATTCACAAGCGCACGCCGCTCTCAGGCCACGCGCATCGCAGCACTCAGGCGATGGGATGACCCATCCAGGACAGCATCACCGTGGCGATGCCGAAATAGATCAGGATGCCGATGCCATCGGCCAGCGAGGTAATCAAAGGCGAGCTGGCAGAGGCCGGATCGGCCTTGAACTTGTTCAACAGGAAAGGCAGCGACATGCCCATGACACTGCCCACCAACACGATCAGCAGCATGGTCGTGGCCACCACCAGGGCAATCGCCGGACCGCCGCGGAACAGGCCGATCGCGCTGACCGCCACGGCCATCGTCAGGCCCAGCAAGGTGGAGACGACCAGTTCCCGCACCAGCATGCTGCCCCAGTCGCGCATCTCCACATCGCCGGTGGCCAGTGCACGCACCATCAGCGTGGCGGACTGGGCGCCGGCGTTGCCGCCACTGGCGATCAGCAGCGGCAGGAAGAAAACCAGCGCCATGTTGGCTGCGATCAGATCCTCGAAGTGGGCGATGCCCGCGCCCGAGAACAGGTTGGCGAATACCAGCAGCACCAGCCAGTACACGCGCTGGCGATACAGCAGGGACACCGTGGCGTCCTTCATGCTCATCGTCAGCGTGCCCAGGGTACCGCCGGACTTGTGGAAGTCCTCGGTTGCCTCGGCCTCGGCGACATCCATCGCGTCATCGGAGGTGACGATGCCGACCATGCGCTCGTCGCGATCGATGACCGGCAGAGCGATGAAGTCGTAACGGGCGATCTTGTTCGCCGCCTCGACCTGGTCGGCATCCACGTACACGGTGACCGGATTGGGCGCCATGACCTCCAGCACGGGGGTGTCCGGGTCGGCCAGGATCAGGCGGCGCAGCGTCGCCACGCCAACCAGGTGGCGGTCGTGGTCGACCACGTAGGAGGTGTAGATGGTCTCCTTGTCGGGGGCGACCCGGCGCAGCTCGGCGATCGCCTGGCCCGCGGTCAGGTCCGGGGTCAGCGTCGCGTACTCGGAGGTCATCAGCGCGCCGACGCTGTCGCGCGGGTAGCTCGCCAGGCGCCGGATGTCGTCGCGTTCGGCCTGCGCCAGCGCGGGCAGCAACCGCTCGCGCCGGTCGGCCGGCAGCGTGTTGAACAGGTCCACGCGTTCGTCGGCGGACATCAGGTTGAGCAGTTCCAGCACCTGCGGCCGCGGCATGCCGGCGACCAGCTCGGTCTGCAGCTCCAGCGGCAGGTAGCCGAACAGCAGCGCCAGCTGGTCGGCGGTGATCAGCGGCAGCACCTGCGCCTGTTGTTCCGGCTCCAGGCGGGTCAGTACGTCGGCCAGGTCGGCGGCCAGGACATCGACCAGCTCGCGGCGCAGCGACTCGCCGTCACCGCGCTCCAGCTCCGCGGCGATCGCCTCGGCGACGAGGTCGGCATCGAAGTTGCCCTCCGCGTCAGCCCGGTACAGGAGGCGGGTGTCGGCCTTTTTCTTCTTCTTGAGGTTGATCACAGGGTGCCTCCGGAGGTCGCGAATGTGGCGACCACGGAGGCGGGTAGCGCCGGCTTAGCGGATCGCTACAGGCCCCACGTACCGCCAGGGACGCGCGCGGTCCATGGTGTAGGGGAAAATTCCAGGTCGACTCGGTCTGTCCACAGTGCGGGCGTGGCCGGAGGAAACAGGCCCCGGCAGCCGCCGAAGTCTAGGAAGGGTCGCCGCCGGGGTCAACCGGCACACTGGCTGCGCGGTTCAGGCGACCCGATGCCGCCGCGCGCCGACCAGGTGCACCAGCAGCAGCGAGATCGCCGCCGGGGTCATGCCGGGGATGCGTTGGGCCTGGCCCACCGTCTGCGGCCGCACCTGCTCCAGCTTGCCCGCCAGTTCCGCCGACAGGCCGTGGACCCGGCCATAGTCGAAATCTCCGTCGATCGGCGTGGTCTCGTGGCGGATCTGGCGCGCGATCTCGGCGTTCTGCCGGTCCAGATAGCCGGCGTACTTCACTCCGATCTGGACCTGCTCGGCGACCGCCGGATCCGCGGCGCCGGGACCCAGCGAGGGCACCGACACCAGCCGGGCGTAGTCGATTTCCGGACGCTTGAGCAGGTCGCGCGCACTGGTCTCGCGGCTGAGCTCGATGCCCAGGCCGCTGGCGACCTCGTTACCCAGCGCGTTGCCCGGCGACATCCAGATCGCGCCCAGTCGGGCGTTCTCCGCATCGATCGCGTCGCGTTTGGCCGCGAACGCATCCCAGCGCGCATCGTCGACCAGCCCGAGGTCGCGCCCGGTGGCGGTCAGGCGCAGGTCCGCATTGTCCTCGCGCAGCTGCAGGCGGTATTCGGCGCGACTGGTGAACATCCGGTAGGGCTCGGTGGTGCCGTGGGTGATCAGGTCATCCACCATCACACCGATGTAGGCCTCGTCGCGGCGCGGGCACCAGCCCTCGTGGCCCTGCACCTGCCGGGCCGCATTGACGCCAGCCAGCAGGCCCTGCGCGGCGGCCTCCTCGTATCCGGTGGTGCCATTGATCTGGCCGGCGAAGAACAGCCCCTGCACTGCCTTGGTCTCCAGGCTGGCCTTCAGGCCGCGCGGGTCGAAATAGTCGTATTCGATCGCATAGCCGGCGCGGGTGACATGGGCGTTCTCGAAGCCGCGGATGGAGCGCACCAGCTCCAATTGCACGTCAAACGGGAGCGAGGTGGAAATGCCGTTGGGGTAGATCTCCGTCACCCCCAGGCCTTCGGGCTCGACAAAAATCTGGTGGCTGGCCTTCTCGGCAAAGCGCACCACCTTGTCCTCGATCGACGGGCAGTAGCGCGGACCGATGCCATCGATCTGGCCGGTGTAGAGCGGCGAGCGGTCCAGCGCGCCACGGATGATCTCGTGGGTGCGCTCGCACGTCTCGGCGATCCAGCACGACACCTGCCGTGGGTGGTCGGCGCGCGAGCCCATGAAGGACATCACCGGCCGCGGATCATCGCCGGGCTGCTCGACCATGACCGAGTAGTCCAGGCTGCGGCCGTCGATGCGTGGCGGCGTGCCGGTTTTCAGCCGGTCGACCACGAAGGGGCCGTCACGCAGGCGTTGGGCCAGGGTAACCGACGGTGGGTCGCCCACCCGGCCGCCGGCGTGCGTGGTCAGGCCGACATGGATTTTGCCAGCGAGGAAGGTCCCGGCAGTGAGCACCACCGCAGGCGCGCGAAAGCGCAGCGCGGCCTGCGTGGTAACGCCACCGACCTGCCCGGACTCGAACTCGATATCGTCCACCGCCGACTGGAACACGGTCAGCCCCGGCTGGCGCTCGACCGCGGCACGGATGAAGGCGCGATACAGGCTGCGGTCCGCCTGGCAACGCGTCGCCCGTACCGCCGGACCCTTGCTCGCATTGAGCCGGCGCCACTGGATGCCCGCGGCATCGGCAGCGTGCGCCATCACCCCGCCCAAGGCGTCGATCTCGCGCACCAGATGACCCTTGCCGATGCCGCCGATGGCCGGATTGCAGCTCATCGCACCGATCGTCTCGATGTTGTGGGTCAGCAGCAGCGTGCGTGCACCGGCGCGCGCGGCCGCCAGCGCCGCCTCGGTCCCGGCATGGCCGCCTCCGACCACGATCACGTCATATTGGTAGAAGTCGTTTTTCATGTCGCAAACCGGGCAGGTGGAGTCCGCCGTGGACGCGCAGGCCGCCGGAACCGGCGCCAGTGCAGGGAGGGAATTGTACGCCGATCAATCACTTGCCGCGAAAAATGGCGCGGAATGATCGGAACTGAAAGGGTTTGCGACGGGATCGATTCCGCTCGCGGTCAACCTTGGCACGCTTCGTGCGTTATCACTCCTGCACCCAACGGGGCAGGCGCCAGGCGCCGGTCGGGATTGGAACAGGGCCGACCATGTGCCCGTCGGGGAAGCACCAGGGTCGAATGTCGGGGGACATTCGGCCCTTTTTTTGTCTTCGCGTTGAGCGCGATCACACTCTGCGCGAGACGCCGCGCGAAGGATCAACACCAGAAGCGCCGCACTCTCACCTGCACACTGCGTCGCGACGGCATGCCCGGAATGGCGAAAGCCCCGCGTGGCGGGGCTTTCGGGTGTAGGCGCCGATGCCGGACAAGGGCGGAACAGGGGGGATCCGAGATTCCTTGTCGGGCATCAGCATTGAAGCGATAACTGATTACGTCGCATTGCGACGTTGTTTGTCAATAGCTGGCCCGTGGTGCCGGCCCAACGACGCCGATTACTCGACCTGCCGCGAGGTACGCGCGCGTTCGATCATGCGATCGGAACGCGAATTGCGCGAACCCTGACTGGGAGGAGCGGCGGGTCGACTGGGCATTGCCGCGGGGCGCGGCTGCGCCGGGACCGGGTTGCGGATCACCGCCGAGCTTGGCCGGTTACCGGAGGGCGGCGTCGACCGCTGGATGCGTTCGCGCTGCAGACGCTCGTAGTCGCGCCACGGCGCACGATCATTCCGTCCACCGGTGGGCGGCCGGTTGCCGTGGTTGCCGCCATGGTTGTTGCCATGCCCCGGACGCACGATCACCACCGGTGGCCGGTAGTAGCCGCCGCCATAGCCGTAGCCGGGGTAGCGGTAGCCCGGATAGCCGTAGCGGTAGTTCAGGCTGCCGTAATAGCCGGGGTAGCGATAGTTGTTGTAGTAGCCGTCGTAGTACCGATAGCTGGTCGATGGCTGGCCGTAGTAATAGCCGCCGCTGTCGTATTGGTAGCCGCTGCTGACGCAACCGCCCAACAGGCCGATCGCGAGCGCGGGGAGCAGGAGTTTGCGGAACATGCGTGGATCCCCCATTGATTGTTGAATCATACTGCGCTATAGCCGTTGAACTAGCGCTTAATCCATTTTGCCGCCGGAGACCTTGCCGCCGGCGCCCGCGACTTCGGCTACGCTTGTCGGCATGAACAACGCCGACCCCGCCCAGACCACCGCCACGGCGCACGCCGCGCCCGACTTTGACGCCGTGCTGACCGCCGCCTCGCGCATTGCGCCGCACATCAACCCGACCCCGGTGTTGCACGCCCGTACCCTGGATGCGATGGCCGGCTGCCGGTTGCTGTTCAAGTGCGAGAACCTCCAGCGCGCCGGCTCCTTCAAGTTCCGCGGCGCTTGCAATGCGGTCTTCTCACTGACCGATGCACAGGCCGCGCACGGCGTGGTCACCCACAGTTCGGGCAATCACGGCGGCGCGGTGGCGCTGGCGTGCCGCGAGCGCGGAATTCCCGCCACCGTGGTGGTTCCGCGGGGTGCATCGCGGGTTAAATTGGCGGCGATGGAAAGCTACGGCGCGCGCATTGTTCCCTGCGAGCCGACCCAGGCGTCGCGCGACGAGGTTACTGCACGAGTTCTGGAAGAAACCGGCGCGGTCCTGGTCCACCCGTTCAACGATCCGCGGGTGATCGCGGGCCAGGGCACGGCCACGCTGGAGATGCTGCGCTTCGCCCCCGACATCGACACGGTGGTGGTGCCGGTCAGCGGTGGCGGGCTGATTTCCGGCACCGCATTGGCCGCCCTCGGCGTCGATCCGTCGATCCAGGTCTATGGCGCCGAGCCTGCCGGCGCGCGCGATGCCCACGATTCGCTCAAGCAGGGTGAGCGCGTCACCGGCCGGGTGGCCGACACCGTGTGCGACGGGCTTCGCGCCGAGCTGGGAACCCTCACCTATCCGCTGGTGCGTCAGCTCGTACGCGACATCCTGCTGGTGGAAGACACGCAAACGATCGATGCCATGCTGCTGGTATGGGAGCGCATGAAGCTGGTGATCGAGCCGTCCGCGGCGATCGGTCTGGCGGCGGTATTGGCAAACCCCGAGCTGTTCGCCGGACGCACCGTTGGCATCGTGCTGTCGGGCGGCAACATCGACCTTTACCAGTTGTCGGACCTGCTTTCGCTCGCGTCGCGCAGCTGACGGTCCAACGGTCACCCGCCTGAAGGCGGCGCCGTCCCGGAAGCGACGGCGAGGTGGCCCAGCCCTTCGGCCAACAGCAGGCGCGCGACGGCTGCACGCTGAGCGAGCGGTTGGGCGTGCAGATCGTCGAGCAGCCAGCTGATCGAGCGACACCGCGCCTGGTGGTCCGACCCGTTCAGACCGGCAACAAACCCGTCATTGACCAGCGCGGCGCGCACCCCCGCCGACTTCAGGCCCTGACGGGCCGAAGCTTCGTCGAACGGCTGGCGCGGCGACTGCATGGCGGCAACGAACAGGTTCGCCACGGCGCCGGCAAAGCGCCCGCTGTGCTCGGGCCCCAGTTTGTTGGCGACCTCGTTGAACGACGCCAGGCTGCGCTCGGCGGACGGGTCGAACAGCGGGCACAGCACCTCGGCCTCACGCGGATCGGACAGGCTGCTGCGCGCGACCTGGAACAGTTGGTCGATCGCCGGATCCGGCGCCCTCAGGAGCAACTCGTGGCCATCGGCGATCAGCGCCGACGGGTCGAACCCCCGTTGTTCGATGGACGCGGCTGGCGATTGCTGCGCCCGCACCGGCATCAGGCTGGTGGCAATCAGCGTGGCCAGAGACACCACCGCTGCGAAAGTCATCGGATGAAACATGGCGGGCACTCACGGCTGTGCGGACAGAGCCCGAATTTAAGCATGTCGCGCTGAACCGCGGGCTCGTCCTGCACGCGCCACTGTTCAGCCACCGCGTTCGCTTCGCAGCGCCCGCACCGCCGGTGCGTTGCCCGCCGCTTCGCGTGCGGCGATCCAGCTGAACACCGCGATGCCGGCCATCACCACCAGCGCGCCGTAAAGGGCGCGTCCCTGCGGCCACGCCTCGCCCAGCAGGAGGACGCCCAGCACGGTCGCAAACAGGATCTCGGCCGCCTGCATGGCTTCGGTCGCGGCGAGCGCGGTGGGGTTGTTGCGGACCATGCCGGTGGCCTGGAAGAACAACACCGTGGCGATAACGCCCGCGCCCAGCGCCACGGCTGCGGCAAACCAGACCTGCTCCATCGAAGGGGCGCCCGCCTGACCGGCAGCGAAGGCGGCGACCAGCCACCAGGCCGGCTGGCTGGCCAGGGTCAGCCCGAACACCCGCTGGGTGGCGTTGAGCTCGACCCCATCGGATGAGGGCGCGACCCGCTCCAGATGCAGCAGCAGGCCGCGGTTGCCCAGCGGATAGGCGACCGCCGCCACCGCGACACAGCCCAGCGCGATCCAGCCATCGCGATCCAGTCCGCCATCGTCGACACCGAACTGCATCATCAGCACGCCGGCGACCACGAGAAGACCGACGGCCAGTGCCGGGCGCGGAATCCGGGCGCGCTCATCGTTATAGAGGAAAGGCGCGCAGAGCATGCCGGCGATCACGGTCAGCTGGAATGTCCCCGCCACCAGCCACGACGGTCCGCTTGCGGCGGCGTAGCTGAGGCCGAGGTAGAAGATCACGAAGCCCACGCTGCTCCAGCCCAGCCACGGCAGCGGATGGGCCCGGATCGCCCGCCAGACCGGCCCCATGCCACCCTGCCAACGCATCAGCGGCACCAGCAGCGGCAGGGTGATCAGGTAGCGCAGCGAGGCCGTCCACGCCCAGTGCCCACCGCCGGTGGCCACCGCACGGTTGAGCACGTAGGTGCAGGTGAAAAACAGCGCGGACAGCAGCGCGATCGCCACCGCCAGCAGCGCGCGCCGGCGCTGGGAGAGATCAGTCATGCGGCGAATCTACGCCAACGCGAGGATGCGGGCGTGCCAAGCCGGTCAGCGCTTGCGCACGCGGATGCTGGACGCAGGCACCTGCACCTCATCGATGCCACCCACACGGATGGGTGCGCCCGGCGGTGGCCCCCAGGCGTGGGCGTAGATCGCCTCCAGGGTGACCGGCAGCTGGCCGTCGGCCTTGCGCATCGCTTCGTAGACCTGGGCGGCGCGTGCGAAGCGATGGCGGCCGGTGAGGCTGCGCCGGCGCGCGGCCAGGGCGTTGGTGGATCCCAGCCCCTGGAGTCGGCGCATCAGGCTGGCCATATCGGGCTGGCCGAGGTGGAACTCGTCGCGGTCCAGCACCGGGTCCTTGAAGCCGGCGGCGATCAGGGCATCGCCGAACGGGCCGATCGCCGTGAACGGACTGACGTGCGGCACCTCGTCGACCTCCGCAAAGGCCTGGCGCAGTTCGATCAGCGTATCCATGCCGAAGGTTGAGACCAGCATCAGGCCACCGGGCTTGAGCACCCGGCGCATCCCGGCGAAGACGGCCGGCAGGTCCTCGACCCACTGCAGGCACAGGTTGGAATACAGCACATCGACGCTGCGATCGGCCAGCGGCAGCGCTCGCGCGTCCGCCGCCACCGGCACCGGGCGCGGCGCGAACGGATTGAAGCGGAAACCCGCGCCTTGCCCGCGGACCTGGGCGAGCATCCCCGGCGCCACGTCCAGCGCGAGAACCCGCGCCTTGGGCCAGCGCTTCTGCAGCAGCGCGGCCATGTGTCCCGGGCCCGAGCCCAGGTCGACCACGACTTCCGGCGTCGGCAACGCCAGCGCCGGATCATCCAGGTAGTCCAGCGAGTCGGCCAGCCGAGAACCGATCTCGCGCTGCACCTCGTCCAAGCCCGCGTAGCTGTCCGCTGCGCGTGAGAACGCCCGGCGGATCTGGCGGTAGTCGAACAGCGCGCTCATGCCGTGACTCCGTTTGCGCTGGATTGCAGGAAGTCGTCGATGGCGCCGGCGACCTCGTCGGGCGCTCCCAGAAACGGCGCGTGGCCGGCGCTGGCGATCTCGATGCTGCGACCCGCAGGCGCCAACGCCGCGGCGGCGGCCATCGCGGCCGGTGGCACGAGGCGGTCGCGGCGGCCGGCAATCCACAGGCTGGGCACGCGCAAGTCCGGCAACTCGGCGCGCAGGTCCTGCTGGTCGAGCAACTGCAGGCCATGCTGGAGCGCTGCCGGCGACGGCGCGCCGCGCTCGAACGCCTGCAGCCGCAGCTTGCGCAGCTCCTCCTGGGCGCTGCTTGAACCGAGGGCCTCGAGGGCCAGAAAGCCATCCAGGGTGCCGCGGAAGTCCTGCGCCAACGCGCTGCCGAAATCGCCAAACAGGTTCGGCCCGACTCCGTGCGGCCAGTCGGCTCCGTGCACGAACCGCGGCGAGGAGGCGATCAGCACCAGCGCCCGAACCCGGTCGGGGTGATCCAGCGCAGCGCGCAGCGACACCAGCCCCCCCAGCGACCAGCCCAGCCAGGCCGCGTCCGGAATACGTGTCACCAGCTCGGCCGCCAGTGGGGCCGGATCCAGGGACGCGTCGCTGTCGCGCGAGTGGCCGTGGCCGGGGAGATCCACCAGATGCAGGGTGTAGCGCTCGGCGAGGCGGTCCACCAGCGGTCCGAACAGGCCGCTGTGCATCGCCCAGCCGTGGATCAGGCCGAGCGCCGGGCCTTGCCCGCGGGTTTCGATATGCATGGGTTGCTCTGTGGATTCATGGGGTGACAGCGCGGCTGATGGCGGCAACGCGGGCCTCGGCCCGGGCGCGATCACGGGCGCCCGACATGGCCTCGATCAGGCCGTCGATATCGGCCGGGGCGTGCAGGGCGGACAGGGTGACGCGCAGGCGGGCCTGCCCTTCGCCGAAGGTCGGTGACGCGGCCGCTTCCACCCAATAGCCGACGCGCTGAAGAGCGACCGCCATCGATGCCGCGCATGCGTCATCATCGACCAGCAGCGGCTGGATCGGGGTCTGCGAGTCGAGCAGCGACAAGCCGGCGTGCTGGGCGCGCTCACGGAAATGCGCGACCAGCTCGGCCAGCTTCTCCCGGCGCCAATGATCCTTCCGGGCCAGCTTCAGTGCGGTCAGTCCGGCCGCCGCCTGCGCGGGGGGCAAGGCGGTGGTGAACCGATAAGGCCGCGCGGTTTCGGCGAGGTGTTCGATCAGCTCATGGTTGCCTGCAACCACCGCGCCCTGCCCGCCCAGCGCCTTGCCCAGGCTGACCGTTTGCAGCGGCGCCTGATCCACGCCCAGATCTGCGGCGGCAACGCTGCCGCGGCCTTCCGGGCCGACGACGCCAATCCCGTGCGCGTCGTCGACATACAGCAGGGCGTGCTGGACGCGGGCGACCAACGCCAGTTGCCGCAGCGGTGCAAGGTCGCCATCGGCGCTGAAGACGCCTTCGGTGGCGACCATCGCCATGCCGTCGGGCATGCCGCGCAACTGCCGGATCGCGCCCTCCGGATCGGCATGCGGATAGCGGCGCAGACGGCAGCCGGCCAGGCGCGCGGCGTCAACCAGGCTGCCGTGGTTGAACGCGTCCTGGGCGCAGACGTCCTCATCGCCGAGCAACGCCTGCAGGACCGCCAGGTTGGCCAGGTAGCGGCTGCCGAACAACAGCGCGCGCGGCGTCCCCAGCCAGTCGGCGATCTCCTCTTCCAGCCGCTCGTGGGTGCGATGGCGGCCACAGGCCAGGTGTGACCCGGTGCCACCGGCCCCCTGCGCGGCCACGGCGTCCTGCAACGCACCGATCACGGCGTAATGCTGGGACAGGCCGAGATAGTCGTCGCTGCAGAAGTTCAGCAGCTCGCGGCCGTCGACGATGCAGCGGGCGCCGTCACGATGGCTGACCGTGCACCGGGCGTGGCTGCCTGGCGCATCGGCGCGTTGCGCCCGGATCGCTTCAATTCGATCGCCCCAGAATGCGCGCGCCATGTCTCAGCGCTTCAGACCGGCCACTGATCGCGGCGGATGGGACGTTGCAGGCGCGTCGCTGACGCGGTGATCGAAGCTGTTGCTCTGGATGATGTCGGCGTGCACTGTTCCCCCCGGACTCGTGGCCGTTGGGGTCACATTATCGTCCTTTCCGGGCATCGCCATCGCCCGCAATCCGAGCCGGTCGAACAGCGCACGGTCGCGGTCGGTGCCCGGGTTCGCGGTGGTGAGCAGTTTCTCACCGTGGAAGATCGAGTTGGCGCCGGCAAGGAAACAAAGCGCCTGCAGCTCATCGCTCATCTGCTCGCGTCCGGCCGACAGGCGCACCATTGACCGGGGCATCAACAGCCGCGCCACGGCGATGGTGCGGGCGAACTCGAACGGGTCCAGCTCGGCCAGGCCGTCATCGTCTGCCAGCGGCGTGCCGGCGACCTTGACCAGGCGGTTGATCGGCACCGAGTCGGGATGGGCGGGCAGGTTGGCCAGCGCCTGCAGCAGCCCGGCGCGCTGCTCCCGCGATTCGCCCATGCCGACGATGCCACCGCAGCAGGTCTTCAGGCCGACATCGCGGACGTGGGCCAGGGTGTCCAGCCGATCCTGGTAGCCGCGGGTCTGGATCACCTCGCCGTAGAACTCCGGGGCGGTGTCCAGATTGTGGTTGTAGTAGTCCAGCCCGGCATCCTTGAGCGACTCCGCCTGGTGGCCGCTGAGCATGCCCAACGTCGCGCAGGTCTCCAGCCCCAGCGCCTTCACGCCACGGATCATCTCGGCAACCTTGGGAATATCGCGATCCGCGGGCGACCGCCACGCCGCTCCCATGCAGAAGCGCGAGGCACCGGCATCGCGCGCGGCGCGCGCACGCTCCAGCACCGCTTCGGTGGACATCAACTTCTGCGCGTCCACCCCGGTGTGGTAACGCTGGGCCTGCGGGCAATAGGCGCAGTCTTCCGGGCAACCGCCGGTCTTCACCGACAACAGGGTGCTGACCTGGACCTCGGCCGGATCGAAGTGCGCACGGTGGACACTCGCCGCACGGAACACCAGCTCGGTGAATGGCAGATTGAACAGGGCGAGAACTTCGTTGCGCGACCAGTCGTGACGAAGGTCGTCGCACACCTCGGCGGAAACGCTGGCTTTACTGACAAGGGACATGGCGGTTTTCCGGCTGACGGCGCGTGGCGGGCCGGGCAGTCTGGAAAGCAACGGTCACGGCTGTCAACACATTGGCGATCGACACGGTGGGGCAAAACAGGATCGGTGCGTTGGCCCGGTGCAGTAGCTGGCTCGCCAGAACACTGTGGCCCGGCAGCTGTCTGGTGTGCGGCGCGCACGGACGGGAAGGACGCGACCTGTGTCCGCTTTGCGAGGCCGCAATGCCCTGGCATCCGCATGCCTGCCTGCGTTGTGCGTTGCCCTTGGACCAGCAGAACACCGCGGCGACAACGGCACATGACACCGGATCGGCGACGTGCGCGAGCTGCCTGTCCGAACCCCCTCCGCTGGTCGAGGTGCGCGCAGCGTGCACCTATGGGGCGCCGCTGGACCGCCTCGCACCGCGCTTCAAGTTCCACGGCGACCTGGCGGCCGGGCGCGTGTTGAGCGCGCTGATGGTTGAGGCGTTTGGGTCATTGCCGCGACCCGATGCGATCGTGCCGGTACCCCTGCACCGCTCACGCCTGCGCCAACGTGGCTACGACCAGGCGCTGGAATTGGCGCGGCCGTTGGCAAGCGCGCTGCGGATTCCGCTGCGGGACGGAGTGATGTCGCGCGCCGTCGCCACCAGTCCGCAGTCGCGGCTGGATGCCGCCGATCGCCGCTACAACGTCGAGGACGCATTCGAGGTGCGTGCGCGCGTCGACCTCCCCGCGCACGTGGTGCTGGTGGACGACGTCATGACCACCGGCGCCACGCTGCACTCCGCGGCTCAGTGCCTGTACCTGGCCGGCGCCGTGCGGGTGGATGCCTGGGTGGCAGCACGGGTCCCGTGAAATTTGACAGCCATCGTCGCGCGCGCCTAGATGGCCCCATCTTCTATCGGGAGTTCGTCATGGTTATTGGCCGCAGCTGGTGGGTGCTGGTGTTGTTTGGCGTGATCGCCGTGGCGTTCGGGATCATCTCGCTGGTCTCGCCGGCCGCTACCGCGGTGGCGATGGTCTGGGCGTTCGGCGTGATGGCGATCGCGGAAGGGGTGATCAGCCTGTTTGCGCTGATTTCCGGAAACTCGCGGATCTCGCGTGGCTGGCTCGCCCTGTACGCGCTGAGCTCGCTTGCCTTCGGTGTGCTTGCGGTGCTCAACCCGCTGCAGATGGCGAGCGTCCTGCTGTTGCTTCTGGCCGCCTGGCTGCTGATCGCCGGCGTGTTCCGGATCGCCCTGGCAATCCGGATCCGCAAGCACATCCGCGGTGAGTGGCTGATCGTGCTGAGCGGCTTGCTGGTGATCGCCCTGGCGGTGCTTTTCGTGGCGTTCCCGTTGGCCGGGCTTGCCACGATCGCGATCTGGATCGGTCTGGGAGCACTGCTGTACGGCGCGTTGCAGATCTGGGTCGGGCTGAAACTGCGCAAGTTCGCCACGCGGCTCTAGCCGGGGCATCGCAGCCGGGACCACCACGCAGGGATAATCAGGCGCGCTGCATCCACAGGTCCAGCGCGATCCCGGCAAACACCGCCATCCCCACCCAGTGGTTGTGCACGAAAGCGCGGAACAACGGCCCGCGATCGCGGGTGCGGCTGATCCAGAACTCCCATGCGACCAGCGCGAGCGCAACGGCCAGCCCGGCGAGGTACCAGGCGCCCAGTCCGGCGCGCTGGCCGACCAACAGCAAGGCGGTGAAGAACAGCGCGTAGAGCACTCCCTGGATGACCAGGTCCAGATCGCCGAACAGGATCGCGGTGGATTTCGCGCCCAGCTTGATGTCGTCCTCGCGGTCGACCATCGCATACCAGGTGTCGTAGGCCGTGGACCACAGGATGTTGGCCACGTACAGCAGCCATGCCAGCGCGGGCACCTCGCCGGTTACCGCAGCAAACGCCATCGGGATAGACCAGCCGAACGACATCCCCAGGTAGACCTGCGGCAGATGCGTGTAACGCTTCAGATAGGGATAGCTGGCAGCGAGCAGCAGGCCGACCAGACTCAGCCAGATGGTCAGCGTGTTCATGGTCAGCACCAGCGCGAACGCCGCCAGCATCAGCACGGCGAACAGCATCAGCGCTTCGCGGCCGCGGACCGCTCCGGTCGCCAGCGGCCGATCGCGCGTGCGCTCGACATGCGGGTCCAGCCAACGGTCGGCGTAGTCGTTGATCACGCAGCCGGCGGAGCGCGTCAGCCACACCCCGGCGGTGAACACGAACCACGTCCACAGCGGCGGCACACCCTCCGCCGCCAGCCACAACCCCCACCACGTAGGCCAGAGCAGCAGCAACCAGCCAATCGGGCGGTCGTTGCGGGTCAGCTGCCAGTACAGGCGCAGGCGGGTCTTCCACGCGGGCACCTGGGCCGGCTCGAAACGCTCGTAGTTCATCGCGCAATTATGGGCGATGACGCGTAGCCGGGTTTGGGGCTAGAATGCCCTCCCCGTGCGGTCTTCGCATGCGGCCCAAGATGCGCCTGTAGCTCAGCTGGATAGAGTAGTGGCTTCCGAAGCCATTGGTCGGGGGTTCGAATCCCTCCAGGCGCACCAATTTTCCCGGCGCACCGCCACACCAGCTCTCCTTTCTCTTCGAATCGGGATTCCCTCATCGACACGCACGCGCATGGCCGCGATCGAAGTGGAAGTGGTCGGCGTGGGCGCTGTTGTAGTCCGGCCCCAGAACGGCATCGAAGTAGCGGCAGGCGCCATCGTGTACCGCACGCAGGAAGCGCGCCTCGGGAGTCAGATTGTCGCTTGGGGCGTTTTGAGGGTCCGCATCGCCGCCCGGCACATCCCCGTGCGGATCCGTTTCCGATCCGAGCGATTGCCAGTCGTTGACGACGCTGATCCGCCGGCCGTCATCCATGACGAAGGCGGCAACGTCGAGCGCATCCGCGCTTGCGTGTTGACTGCGCGCCGCCGTCGTCCGGCCGTACAGGTTCCGGCAGGCATATGAGCCGAGATGCTCGATTCGCAGGACCTTCGCATCCAATTCCGTCGCCGCAGCCTGCTGCAGTACATGGCGCTCCCACATCGCCAGCGACAATGCGGCGCGGCAACTCAGCGAGAACGGAGCGTTGACGGCAACGCTGCTGCGGGTGATGGCCACCGCATTCTTGAAACCGCAGCCCGGACCTGTGACGCGGTCTTCCAGTGGCGTCCACGCCATCTGCGCGTCGGCCAATGCCGCCGTGCACGCTTCAGGGTCGCCGGACGCCCGCGACAGTTTGAAGCCGGTCAGCAGGTTGGGCGGATCGTCGATCTGCAGCGGGGCCCACGGGTTCCACGCGTCCGGGATCGCGGTACGGCTTGATTCCACGGCCCACCACGCCAGCAGGATCGCCAGCAGAAGGAGCAACCACGTGCGTCGCGCGTTGCTTGCGGTGTCGGTCATGAGCCGACTGTCGGTGATCGGGCGTCAGCCGCGCGTGGTCGTCAGGAACGCTACACGGCGCGGCGAGTACGCTGCGCCGATGTGCGGACGTGACAGCCAGTTCTTTACGTGGCGCGAGATCCACGCGTTCTCCGGCGGCCTTGCGGTGAGCGCGCCGGCGCAGGATCCCGAGCCCAACTACAACCGCGCGCCGACCCAGGCCGGGTGGGTGCTGGTGGCCGACGGTGACGGAGCCGTCGCCACGGAAATGCGCTGGGGCCTGCTGCCGTCGTGGGCGAAGGACACGCGTCTGGCGTACAGCACGATCAACGCTCGCTGCGAAACGGCGGCCACCAAGCCGGTGTTCCGTTCGGCGTGGAAGCAGCGACGCGGTCTGGTGCCGAGCTCTGGCTACTACGAATGGCGGATGGAAGATGGCGCCAAACAGCCCTACTTCATCCACGCGCGAAACTCGCCTGTGCTGTTCTTTGCCGGGCTGTGGGAGCAGCGTGGCGAGCTGCTCACCTACAGCATCGTGACCCGGGATGCGGATCCGGCGATTGCCCACCTTCACAACCGCATGCCACTGATGCTCTCCCCGGATCTGCTGGGCACGTGGATCGGAGGCTCGCCGGAAGACGCGGCGCAGATCGCTCTCTCGGCGGCGACCCCGGAACTGGATTGGCATGCGGTCGATCCGGCCGTCGGGAACGTGCGCAGTAGCGGCGTGCAGTTGATACGTCCGCGGTCCGGTTGAACACGGGCATTGATTGTCCGGACATTTGTCAACACACTCGGGCTAGCTACAAGGAGACGCCGCATGACACCGCACGGTTCAGTCCTGGTTCTTTCCCTGGCACTCGCCACGTCCCCGTTGGTTGCCGCCACCGCCGGCGATGCGAGCTCTCCGGTGGCAACCCTTCCTGACGGAGGCGAGTTCGCCGTCGGTACGCACCGGTTCACCGCCGCGCATGTCGAGGGTGGCGATTTTGTCCGCTTGGCCGATGGCGTGGCCCCGGCGTCAGTGGAAATTACGGGCCACGATGGATTGGTGATTGATGGCGGGAAGTTCACGACCGCGCAACCCATCGATCTCGCGCGCGGGATCGCACTGGGACGCGGCAAGAGCATCTCGCTCTACAACAAGGTGCATCCTGGTCCGGCGGACACGGCCGATGCGCCGGCGAAGGAAGGTTTCCAGCTCTACACGCCGGAGCAGGTTCGCGAGATCTTCGCCAGTGGTGATGCCGCGCGCATCGCCAAGGCATTTACTTCAGCCGACGCCAAAGGCGTCGCGCCAGAACCGCTGAACGAAGCGTCGGTGCTGGCGGCATTGAGCGCCGCGAATGACGTAGTGCGTGCGCGGGAGCAAACGGCATGGCAGCTGACGGCTGAAAACGGGGATCTCGTGGTCAACGATGGCGTGTTCGACTTCCACTCGGTCAACGGCAATGTCATAGCAGCCAGACAGGGAAAACTGGTGTGGAATGGCGGCGGCCTGTTGTCGCGCGGTGGTGGTGGCGAGACGACGCTGCAAGGCACCACCGGCATCGAGCTGCTGGGCGGGAGCATCAGCAGCGCCGGTGCGGTCAATGGCACCGCCAGTCCGATCTACTACGATCCGCGCCAGCGACTCGATCGGGACCGCTGGACGCTGGGCAAGTACTTGGCGGTCGTGACCGACGGAGACATCAACGTCGGGCGTTCGGGAGAGCGCGGCCCCGAGCTCCGGGTGTCGGACGGGATGTTGCAGATCGGCAGGGCGACCAAGCCGGTTGGCGCGGACGAGCCCGGTACCCAACACATCAACCTGCGCTCGGGCGCGATCAGCCTGGACGGCGAGCACCGCTCAACGCTGTTGGCGCTGGAAGGTGGCTTCGATATCGTCACGGTGATCAGCGGCGGCACCCTCAACGTTACAAGTGCGCAGTCGTTGATCGACACGCCGACCGAAAGCCCGTCGATGTGGAACATGCGAACCGTGTTGGAGGACGGCACGATCAACCTCGACAACGCTCAGCTGGTCGGCCCTGACAGTGCGCTCAAGGGCGGGGTGGTCAACCTGACGGGAGTGTCGGCGATCTACAGTCCCACGGGCGCGCTGACGATCTCCGGCGGAACAGTCAACGTCGGTGCGCAGTCGTTCATCGGCGCGATCAAAGGAGACAGCAAGGCGCATTCCCCCTACCCGACCGCGCAGCAGGACCTGGTCATCAGCGGCGGCACTCTGAATTTCCGCATCGCCGCTCCCGCAGCGACCGGTGCGCCATTGCTTGTGGGTACGCACATCGGCGGGATTTTCGCTGGGGACAACAACCCGGCGAAGCAGGGCGAGCCCACACTGTCAATCGGCAAGGGCACACGGATCACTGTCGATGCCAGCGCATTGCCTGGCGGGGACTACCGGATCGCCAACTTTGCGTCCGTGGATGAGGGCGACGGCACGCTGGCGATCGCTGCGGCGCTGCCAGTACGTGACCCTGTCGGCGCGGTCATCGGCGAGTTGAATACCGAAGGCCACTTGGACTTGAAGGTGAAATAGTTCGCCTTCAGCAGTCTCGGACCAAAAAAAACCGCCCGGCAAGGGCGGTTTTTCTTATTGCTTGAGCAGGCGCGTGCTTTTCAGAACGCGTTGATCCCCGTCAGCTCCCGGCCCACCACCAGCTGGTGGATGGTCTCGGTGCCCTCGTAGGTGATCACCGACTCCAGGTTCATGGCGTGGCGGATGGCGCAATGCTCGGTGGTGATGCCGGCGCCGCCCAGCAGATCCCGGCACTGGCGGGCGATGTCGATCGCCATCCGGCAGTTGTTCCACTTGGCCAGGCTGACCTGGGTCGGGGCCATGGTGCCGGCGTCCTTCAGGCGGCCCAGCTGGACCACCATCAGCTGCGCCATGGTGATGCGACGGGCCATGTCGGCCATCTTCAGCTGGGCGCTCTGGGTCGCCGCCACCGGGCGGTCGAACAGGATGCGTTCCTTGGTGTAGCCCAGCACTTCATCCAGGCAGGCGATCGCCGCGCCGATCGGGCCCCAGGTGATACCGTAGCGGGCCTGGGTCAGGCAGCCCAGCGGGCCCTTCAGGCCCTTCACGTTGGGCAGGCGGTTGGCTTCGGGCACGCGCACGTTATCGAAGAACAGGCCGCTGGTGACCGATGCGCGCAGGCTCATCTTGTGCTTGATTTCCTGGGCGGCAAAACCCTTCATGCCCTTCTCGACCACGAAGCCCTGGATGCCGTCATCGGTCTGCGCCCAGACGATCGCGATGTCGGCCAGGTTGCCGTTGGTGATCCACATCTTGCTGCCGTTGAGGACCCAGTCGCCGCCGTCCTTGCGGGCGTGGGTCTTCATGTTGGCCGGGTCGGAGCCGCCGTGCGGCTCGGTCAGGCCGAAGCAGCCGATGGTCTCGCCGCGCGACATCGACGGCAGCCAGCGCTGCTTCTGCTCTTCGGTACCGTAGGCGAAGATCGGGTACATGCACAGCGAGGACTGCACCGAGACGAAGCTGCGGATGCCGGAATCGCCGCGCTCCAGCTCCTGGCAGATCAGGCCGTAGGACACCGAGTTCAGGCCGCCACCGCCGTACTCCTCGGGCAAGGACGAACCCAGCAGGCCAAGCTCGGCGATCTCGCTGACCAGCTCGCGCGGGAAGCGGCCTTCATCGAAAGCAGCGCCGATGATCGGCAGCACGCGCTCGTCGGTGAAGCGCGCCACCGTGTCCTGCACGGCGCGCTCCTCCTCGGTCAGCAGGGAGCGGGTGTCGTACAGGTCGTAGGGATTGAGGGACATGGTCGGTCTTCTTGTGGAAAAGGCCACCCTTGGGGGCAGCCGGAATGGGGGAGGAACCTATCGGGGGACGGAGGACCCGCGCAGCTGCTGCCAGCTGCGCGGGTATTCACACCGTATTACGGTGAAAACCACCGTTTAGATCGTGCTACTTAGAAGCGGTACTGAACTTCGATGCCGTACATGCGCGGCAGCGATGGCGACACCGCAAAGTCGGTCAGGTTGCCCGCCCCAGGACCGACCAGCGGCGGCACGTTGGGTGTCCAGACAGTTTTGGACGGGTCGAGCGTGCGCTGGACATCTTCCGGAGTGCGGTCGTTGAACGCGTTGGTCACGAAGGCGCTGACCTGAAGGGCGTCGTTGGGGCTCACGGCAAAACGGAAGTTGGTGCGCGTGGACGGGGCGATGCTGGCCAGGTTGTCCACCTGTACGTAGCGACGGCCCTCGTAGCTGGCATCACCGTAAGCCGTCCAGCCCCACCCATTGGAGAACGTGCCGTCGTACGTCAGGCCCAGGGTCGCGGAGTGCTTGGGTGCGCGCGGAAGCGTGTTTCCAGCGGAACTGGCGCAGGCAGCACCACTGCTGGCGCTGGTGGGATCCGCGCAGAACAGGTCGGCCTGGGCCTGGCTGAAGAAGTTGATGATCTCGGCGTCATTGTAGGAGTAGTTGAACGAACCCAACCAGCCCTGCGCGAACAGCCACTGGGTTTCCAGCTCGAAACCGCGGATACGCGTCTCACCGACGTTGGTGGTGTAGCTGGTCGAGAAAAAGCTGCCATCCTTGCGGGCGATCGCCCCTGTTTCGGTCAACTGCTGGTTGTCCCAGTTGATCTGGTAGAGGCTGGCATTGACCCGCAGGCTCTGATCGAGCCAATCCGACTTGATGCCCAGCTCGTAGTTGGTGGCTTCTTCCTCTTTGAACGACTCCAGGCCGCGGGCGATCAACTCGTCGCGACCAGCGTCGCTCAGGTCGGCGCGGTAGACCGAAGTGTTGAAGCCACCCGGCTTGGTGCCCTCGGAGTACAGCCCGTAGATGTTGATGTTGTCAGCCGCCTGATAGGCCAGGGTGACGCGCGGCGTGAAGCTTTTGAACTTCTCGGTCAACGAGTAGGGCTGTCTGTACACCACACCGCCCAGGGCTTTGGTATCCGTGGCGGCAGCGCTGATCTCGTCCTGCGCATAACGCCCTTCCGCCGATGCGGTCCACTGGTCGTTGATGCGCCAATTCACCATGGCGTAGATCGCCTTGTTGATCGTCGAGTCCTGCGGGTTGGTCGGCAACGGCGTGACGCTCTTGTTGCCTGGCAGGACGAAGCCGCTCAGGTCGCCGAAAAAGCCGGGGTGCGAGGACTGGTTGTAGTAGTACAGGCCGGCCTTGCCCGACACTGGCAGCGACTGGTCGGTGCTGACACGGAAGTCCTGCGACCAGTCCATGAGGTTGGTCTGGTTGATGCTCTCAAACCCGCCGCCGAGACCACGCATGCTGCTGTAGTCCTGGTCGGTGCCCGCGTAGGTCACCGTCTCGTTGTAGGCCGAGGTGGAGGTGAAGTTCCAGCCGTTGTCAAAGGCGTAGTCGAACACCAGGCTGTTGCGGGACAGGTCGGTCTTGCGGCCCGGCATCCACCCGGCCGCTACGAACTCGGAAGTGTTGATCCCGTATTCGTTCGGTCCCGGGATGTCACCACAGTAGTAACCCTTCCTGCGCGAGGCGAGGACCGGGAAGCCGCCTGGTCCCACGCCGCCGGTGTACTCCGGCAGGTAGCAGTTCATCTTGTCGACGCCCAACAGGTCGATGGCGAAGTGACCGTCGCGGCTCTTCTGCCGCATCACGCGGCCAGTGATCTCCAGGTTGGCGATTGGCGACCAGGCAGCGGCAGCCATGAAGCTTTGGGTCTCGGTGTCTCCAAGATCCGTCTTGCCCGAGTAGTCGTTGAAATAAATCGCGTCATTGCCGCGCTTGGTCAGGCTGAGATCGTAGCCGAAGCTGCCGTCTTCACTGCCACCGGAATAGAAAACGCCGAGTTTTTCCGAACCGTAATTGCCGCCACCCAAAGTCACCTTGCCACCGACGGATGAACCCGGACGTTGGGTGATGAAGTTGACCGCGCCGGCGAATGTGCGACGACCGAACTCGGCCGACTGTGGGCCACGGATGACTTCGACGCGCTGGATGTTGTCCAAACCGTAGCTGGTGACATCACCGACCACGAAGATGCCGTCGATGAAGAAGGAGGCGTTCGGCTCGCCCTGGATGTTGGACATGCCGCGGATGACGGGACGATCGAAGCCGCGGCCATAGCCGGAGCGGAACGAGAAACTGGGCGTGATCGCTGCGATGTCATTCACGTCGACCAGGCCTTGCTCTTCGATCTGCTTGGAGGAGATGACGGAGATCGGGAGCGGTGCTTTCTGCAAGGACTCGGAAATGCCGCGCGCAGTGACGGTGACCGTGTCGAGCTGGGTGGCGGTGGCGTCGTATTCCGATGTCGCCGTGGCCGGCGGTGTCTGGTCGGCGGGTTGCGTCTCTTCCTGCTGGGCAAAGGCCTGTGGGGCGGCTACGAACAAGGTGGCCGCAATGCAGGCGCTCAGCAATTTCGGTCGGGGCGTAGTCATTATTTTGGAACTCCAATGGGTCTGATTTTGGTTGTGGGGTCAGGCAGCCAGAACGGCGGCCACGGCTCGTTCACCGGACACGACCGCGGCTTCCATACCGGGCTTGTCCAACGCGTTGTGTTCACCGGCAAAGTGGATCCGTCCGAGACGCTTGCCGCTCCATTGCACGGTATCGGCCACTCGGCCTGGAGCGATTTCAGAAAAGGCACCGTCGGCGAAACGGTCATTGCCCCAGCCGCGCGTGGCCAGGGGTTCCAGTGCTCCTGCGCTGGCCGGGCGCAACTGGGCCAACTGGTCCATCGCCCACTGCATGCGCACGTCCGGCGCCGGGCGATCCGCCCGGTCGGCGGCCTCGCCATTAAGCCAGACGATCAGGCGTTGGATGGTCCCCGCGGAACCGGGAACCGCCATGACCCGTTGCAGTGGACCGTCGTTCCACATGTTCATCGGCAGGCCATCGCTTTCCCAGAACGGGCGCGTGGGGTGGAGGTGGATGGTGGTCACCGAGTTGCTGCGCCGCGCGGCCCACACGGCGGCCTGCTCGGCCGGCGGTAGCGGGTCGAGCCGGATCCGGCTCAGCGGACCGCTCGGAACGGTCATCACGACGTGGTCGGCGCGGAAGTGGCGCCCGTCCTTGCAGGTCACTTCAACGCCGCGCCGGTTTTGTTCCACACCAAGCACTTCCATCCCCAGCATTGGCTCGACGTCCAGTGCGGCCGCCATGGCCTCAGGAAGCGCCTGGCTTCCTTTGGTCACCCAACCAGGGGCGGCACGAGGTGCGTCCTTAAGTTCGGCAGCACGACGCAATGCGTCCAGCGCGCTGATGGTACGCAGCGAGGTGTAGCTGTCGGACACGTCCATCCAGTCCAGCGCCTGCGAAGACCAGCCCTGCGCGGCTAGGTAGTCGCGCAGGGGTATATCCAAAGCAAGGTTGGCGGGGTCGTCCCAACCGGCCAGTTGCTCCAGCGCGACACTGTTCATGGCCGCGTAGAGCAGGCTCGGCGGCGGCAAGGCGCGCTCCCGACCCTGCAAGGTATTCAAGGGGCTGGTCGCCCATTGCGCACTCGAAACGCTACCGCCCGCCAGCATCAGTGCATTCGGCAGCGGCCGCCCATCCGGGCCTGTCATCTGGATGTCCGGTGGCGCGATTTCGATTCCCACGCGCTTGGCATGCGCGTGAACTCGCTCGTAGCTGGCGCCTACCTGCACGCCACCCACTTCGAATCGAAGGCCGTTGCGTTCGATGGTGTTCAACCGCCCACCAATCCGGTCGTTGCCTTCCAGCACGGTGACGCGCGCGCCGGCATCCTGCAGCGCCTGCGCCGCGGCAAGCCCGGACAGGCCGGCGCCGATGACGATGACATCGCTGCGCGGCTCGCCGCCCATGGGCGGCTTGGGCGTCGCAGCGCAACCGAGCACGCCCAGCATTGCCGCGCCGGCGGTGCCCTTGAGGAAGTGTCTTCTATCCATGGTTCAGCCCTGCTTGGCGCGAGGCAGGCGCGAGCGTATGCCGCGGGTGCGGCAACTCAATGGTGGGGACTGCAGTCTGGTCATACGCGTGATACCTGCCGGCTGGGAACGGGAGTAGTCATTGCTTGCCCGGGGGCGGGAGGAGCTGATTACTTGCCGCGCGTTACTTGGCTTTCTTGGCCTGCTGCTGGCTATCGTGCCACTGCTTGTAGACCGTCCAGCTGGTCATGTTCGGCTGGACCCACTCCTTCGGTGCGGTGGCGTACTCCGGATAGGTCGTGCGCACGCGCTCCTGGATGTCCGCGGGAAGCTCGGCGATGGAGGCCTTCTTGTTGCCCTGGGCGATGTACAACAGTCCGCCCGGCGCCTGGCCCATTTCCATCCACGGCAACCACGGGCCGGTCCGGGTCCAGCCATAGGTCGCGGGGGCCTGGGTAAGGGACGGGTCCTCGATGGCCGCACGGGGAGTGAAGAACATGAAGTGCTCCGAACCCATGTACATCTCGCCCGACGACTGCTTGGGGAAATCCTTGGGCGGCAGAGGGTTGGGATAGGTCAGCGGGATGTTCATCGTCAGCATCAGCTGGTCGCCGGCTTCCACCCAAGGCACGGTCGACGGACGGCCCGGCGGGTTGAGCACGTTGTTGACCGGGTCGTTGGCGACCTGCAACACCTCGTTGCGCTCACCGGTCATGGGGTTGTCCCACTGATCGATGATCTTTCCGGTCTTCAGGTCGCGGTAGAACGTCAGCTCACGCGTCAGCAGGCGCCAGGTGCCGTCGGCCTGCTTCTCGGCGCGACAGATGTTGTAGCCCTCGAAACCCAGCAGCGCGGAGGGTGCTTTTTCCGGCAACTGCGCGAAAACCGTGCCCGACCACCACAGGATCACGTCCTCCTTCGGGTCCAGCGAACAGCGCATCTTGACCATCGCATCGGTGTTGCCGATATCGGTCGCCGGCTGCGCGGCCGATGTCGCCGACTGGGCCAGGGCGGAGGGCACAAAGGCACTTGTCGCAAGGGCCATCACGGAGAAGAGTCGCAGCATGCGGATACCTCGTTGAAGTTCGGAATGGACGGGAGATAGCGATGGCTCTAACCACCGGGGAAAACGGGACCAGAAAGATGAACGCGCCTTGACCACAACCCCCTAGATGACATATAGCTATAACATTAGTTCATGATTGTCCAGTCATTTGCCATACGACAATCCCGATGCACCGAAACTGAATGGAGCACACCATGTCCCAGCAAGCCCTTCCCCCGAGCTGGCAGCACGTAGGTCGCCACGACGTGTTCCCGAGCAGCGGCCACGACGACACCGCCCGCTTCGACTTCCTTGCCAATCTCAATGGGTACCTGGCGACCCGGTTGAGCCCGAAGGTTCGCGTGGCCTACGACAAGCGGGTCAAGCCGGCCTTTGAAGCGGCCCAGGGTCGCGCGCCGGAGACCCGTCATGAGGTCCGCAAGGCGATGGTCGGCGATCCGATCTACCAGACCTGGAGCGCGCTGCGTCGCAACTCGATGGAGATGCGCCAGCAGGCCGGACGCGGACTGGTGTTGCGGCAGTTGGCGCCGCTGGTCGACAAGGCGCGCGAGCTCAACGAAGGCTCGCCCAACCTGCAGCTGGACCCTTCGGTGAAGGTGCCCCGCCACGTCAGCGCGGTGGACATCCACTGCATGCCCGGCGGCTACCACACCGAGCTGGTCAAGGACGATATCTCCGCAGGCGCCAACT
The DNA here is from genome assembly GCF_000855665.1 of Lysobacter sp. A03. Classification (GTDB taxonomy): domain Bacteria; phylum Pseudomonadota; class Gammaproteobacteria; order Xanthomonadales; family Xanthomonadaceae; genus Novilysobacter. Next base: position 14,838 of record NZ_JXSS01000074.1, on the reverse strand, counting down.
ACGACGCCGGCATCTTCGCGACCACCGGCGGGATGCTGGGCCGCTTCAACGATGGCGGTGGCCAGGCGCTCGCGCAGTGGCTGAAGAAGGAGCACCCGGACTTCAAGCCGCGACGGATCCTCGACCTGGGCTGTACCGTCGGCCACAACGTGGTGCCGCTGGCGCAGGCCTTCCCGGACGCCGAAGTGATCGCGGTTGACGTATCTGCGCCGATGCTTCGCTACGGCCATGCGCGGGCACGCTCCATGGGCGTGGACAATCTGGTGTTCCGTCAGGCCGATGCCGAATCGCTGGACTATCCTGATGGCCACTTCGACATCATCAGCACCGCGATGTTCTGGCACGAGAGCTCGGCCAAGTCGATGCCCAAGACCCTGAAGGAGGTGTATCGCCTGCTGGCAGACGGCGGCCTCTCGGCCAATCTGGAACAGCCCCAGTACCACGGCATGGACCCGTACGAGGCCTTCGTGCGCGACTGGGACGCGTACAACAACAACGAGCCGTTCTGGAGCGTCATGCACGAGTACGACCTGCGCGCGATGATGGCCGCGGCCGGATTCGACGACAGCAAGTACTTCGAGACCACGGTGGCGGGGGTGGTCGATCGCAGCATCTTCCCGGAGGCCAGCAATGACGGCGAGGACTACGGCCGCGCCGCCCTGTGGACCATGTTTGGAGCGTGGAAATGAGTGAACTTCCCGGCATTGAAGACATCGATCCGATCGCCCTCGCAGGCACACGCCCGAAGGGCAAGCGTCCGTACTTCTTCAAGGATCCCGACGTGGAGCGCGTGCTCTCGATCGCGATGGTGATTGCGATGGAGCACGCCGTGACCCGGCAGCGGCTGGACGCGCTGGAACGGCTGATCGAGTCCAAGGGCGTGGCCACGCGCGCCGAGCTGGACGCCTTCACCCCCGACGCCGATGCGGAGGCCGAGCGCACCACCTGGATGCAGGAATACGTAGCCCGCGTGCTGCGCATCGTGCAGCAGGAAACCGAGGCGCTGGAGGCCGGCTCCAAGGAGCCACCGATGGCCGACCTGATCGCGCAGATGCGCGACGAGTAACCCGGGCTTGGCGGCGCGGCACCCTGCTGCGCCGCACGGCCACCCACACCCGCTACAGACATACCCAAGCAAGCCACAAGGACCACGAATGATCGACCTCAAGATGCACATGCCCGCCCTCGCCCGCCACGAAGGCGTCTGGGACGGGATGTACCGCTACTACGACGCCGAGGGCAACAAGACCGACGAGCACGCCTCGCGCCTGGTCTGCCGCTTCACTGGCGACGACGCGGTGCCCTACCACCAGACCAACAACTACAGTTGGGCCGATGGCAAAACCGAAGTGCGCGACTTCAAGACCACCTACTCCTTCGGCCGGATCATCTTCGACAACGAGCTGATCTACGGCTGGTGCACCGAAATCCCGGCCGACGACTTCCACCGCACCCTGATGCTGTATTGGCAGCGCAAGGGCGAGGAAGGCCTGGAGCTGTACGAGATGATCCAGCTGTCGGACTGCGGCAACCTGCGCAACCGGGTCTGGCACTGGTACCGCAAGGGCGTGCTGATCCAGCGCACGCTGATCGACGAGAAGCGTGCCAGCCACAACTGGCAGCAGATCACCGGCGACAGCTTTGCCGGCGAGGCCCTGGAGCCCTGATCGATTCGTAGAGGCACCCACCTGTCCCGGCACCACGGCAATGGCGTGGTGCCCCTGAGTAGAGATCAGACATGGCACTTCGCAATATGCAACTGAACTTTCTGGCGCCCGCGCCCCTGAAAATCCTCACCGTGGCGCTTCTCCTGACCACCGCGTGTGCACACTCCACCACGCTGGTCGAGAAGGATGGCAGTTACGCCACCGTCCCGCTGGAGAAAGACAAGGTCGTGATCAAGGTGGTGCAGAACCTGACGCGCAACCTGCAGGACTTCCCCACCGTCAGCGAAGGCCTTGCCCACAACCTGGAGCAGATGACCACGCTGACCAAGCAGGCCTGCTCGGCAGGCAAGAAGCCGGACTTCATCCTGTTCAACGAATTTCCGCTCACCGGTTATTCCGATGGCAAGCGTGAAGAGAAGCTCAAGTTCACCATTGAGATTCCCGGCGCAGAAACCGACGCTCTGGGCAAGCTCGCCAAGGAATGTGACACCTACATCATCTTTGGCAGCTACGCCCGCGACGACGCCTGGCCGGGCCATATCCTCAGCCTGAACGCGGTGATTGGCCGCGACGGCAAGGTCGCTGAAAAGTTCTGGAAGACCCGCAACGTCAAGAACTACCAGCCCGACATGGAGATCCCGACCACGACCATCGAGAACGTCTACGACCGGTATGTTGCGATGTACGGCGAGGAGGCGTTGTTCCCCGTGCTGCGAACCGAATACGGCAACATCGCGGTGAGTACGGTCCAACGCGACACCATGGTGTTCAACGCCTTCGCGATGCGTGGAGTGGAAATCATGTTCCGCACATCAACGCTCTTCTCCAAGCTTGACGTCATGGCGACCGCCAGTTTCAACAACTTCTATTCCGCGATGTCGAACATCAACTTCCCGGCGGATAGCGAATGGGCCCATATGGGTGGCCAATCTCTGATCGTCAACCCCCAGGGCCAGGTACTGGCAGAGGATCCGAGCAACAATGAAGGCATCATTGAAGCTGAAATTGATATCGCCGCGCTGCGCAAGGGTCGGAAGATCCCGGATTACCCGATGGATGTAACACGCCCCGTCTTCTCGCAGTACGTGCCGGCGTTCCCACTTAACCATCTGGATGTGCCGGTTGAGGAGCTTCCCGATAATGGCGCGGAAATGAAGGTGCTGATGGACAAGGTGAGTCGCTGGAAGTAGGCGGCGAGGGGTCGGGTCCGCGCCGCAGATATCCCGGCGCGGGCTGAACCACAAAGCAGACCGCCGGCGCATGCGCTCCGGCGGTTTTTGTTTGGTCGGACCGGCACCTCGCAGTCGTTCGACAGTCCAGCGGCGCCCTCAGTCACCTGCGTGAGGGTCGCGTGGATGCTCAGTCCGCGCCGCGGATGCGCAACGTCAGGCCCTTGAGGAAGTTGCGCAGCAGCTGATCGCCGCACAGGCGGAAGTGCTTGTGTCCTGGCTGGCGGAACAGCGCGGTCAACTCCGGCTTGGAAATCGGAAACCCGGAGCCGGCGAAGATCTCGTGCATGTCCACGTCCTTCAGCTCGAAGGCGACGCGCAGCTTCTTCAGCACCACGTTGTTGGTGACCCGCTTCTCGACCGGACGCGGCGGGAGGCTCTCGTCGCGTCCGCGGCAGTGCAGCACCAGGCCGTCCAGCACGTGCGCCAAGATCCGGTCGGAGCAGGCGACGAAGCCTTCCTCGTCCTCGCGCTTGAGCAGCGCCGGTACATCATCCTTGTCGAGCGGGAACTCCGGATCGGCCAGCTTCGCCAGGTCCACCACCATGCCGTCACTGAGATCGAGCATGTAGCGGATGCTGCGTAATACGTCGTTGTTGATCATGCGGGGGATTTTCGCACCAAACGGGTGGCAGCGGATTGCCCCGCTAAAGCCCAAGCTCCGCAAGTACGTCGGCCGTCGACTCGCCCAGCTCATCCAAACGCGGATCGATTCGTCCCGGCTCGTTGGCAAACCGGATCGGAATGCCCAGGTGGGTACCGCCGTCCGGCGCGGTCCAGACCATCTCACGCGCGCGGGTGTGCAGGTCGTTGAACGCTTCGGTCAGCGTCTTCACCGGTGCCCAGCAGACGTCCAGCGGCTCCAGGAACGCGACCCACTCGGCCAGCGGGCGGGTGGCGAAGGTGTCGGCGAGGAAGGCCTTGACCGGATCCTGCCCTGGCCCCGGCGGTAGGCGGCACAACGGCGCCAGGTCAGGCCGGTCCAGCGCGTCCAGCAGGTTGTCGGCAAACTTGTGCTCGGCGCCGCCCAGCGCGAGCCAGCGGTCGTCGCTGCAGCGGTACAGCCGGTACAGCGCGTTGCCGCCCCAGCTGCGCTCGTCCTTGACCACCGGGTCGCGGTGCTCGGCGAATGGTGGACCCAGCACGTTGGGCAGCCACGCCATCAGCGCGTCCTGCATGGACAGGTCGATGTAATCGCCCGACCCGGTTTTCTCGCGGCGGTACAGGGCCATCAGGATCGCCGACAGCGCCATCAGCGAGCCGGCCATGTCGGCCACAGGCATGTGCGGCGAGGCGGGCGAGCCGTCGGGGCCCAGGTTGAGGCTGACCACGCCGCTGTCGGCCTGCATCGCCAGATCGTGCGCGGGCCGCTGGACCTTCGGCCCGGTCTGGCCGTAGGCGCTGATTGAGCAGTAGACAATGGCCGGGTTGAGCGCGCGGCAACTGTCGTAATCGATGCCCAGCCGCTTGGCCACACCCGGACGGAACGCCTCGACCACCACGTCGGCGCGCTCGACCAGCCGCGCGAACGCCGCTTTGCCGGTCTCGCTCTTGAGGTCGAGCACGATGCAACGCTTGCCGCGGTGGGTATTGCGGAACCAGGTCGACACGCCGGCCTGCTTCAGGCCGACCTCGCGGACTGGCTCGCCGCTCGGTGGCTCGACCTTGATCACGTCCGCGCCGTGGTCGGCCATCATCATCGTCAGATGCGGCCCGGGCAGGAACAGCGACAGGTCAAGAACGCGCACGCCTTCCAGTTTCATCGTCGACTCCAGCAAAACGGGGCGCATCATGCGCCCCTCCCGGTTATTAAATAACGAGGCTCAGACCACACCTTGCTCGAGCAGCCGTGCACGATCCTCGGCGCTGTATCCCAGCTCGGCCAGCAGCGCGTCGGCATCGGCACTCAGCGGCGGGCAGGCGATGCCGTCCAGACGCTGACCGTCGAGCTTGATCGGGTTGCGCAGCATCCGCTGTGCGCCCTGCGGGTGGTCAACCGATTGCAGCATGCCGATGCGTTCGACATACGGATTGTCCAGCGCCTGTGCGATGTCGTACACCGGTGCGATCGGGATCTGGCCGGCAAACTTCTCCGTCCAGTACGCGGTGTCGTGCTGCATCAACGCCTCGTCCACCAGCGGCGTCAGCGCCTCGCGGTGTTCGCGGCGCGCCGGGAAGTCGGTAAAGCGCGGATCGGTGCCCAACTGCGGACGCTCGATGCCGGCGATGAAGGTCTGCCAGAACTTCTCCAGCATGCACATCACCATCACCCAGCCATCGCTGGTGCGGTACACCTGGCACGGCACCGTGCTGGGGTGCGCGGACCGCTCCAGACGGGTCGTCTCGTGGCCTTCGTTGAGGTACCAGGTGGCCGGGTAGCTGAGCTGGTGCAGAGCCACGTCGAACAGGCTGACGTCGACGTCGCGCCCCTGCCCGCTGCGCATCGCGCCGACCAGCGCGGCCAGCAGGCCCATCGCCATCGTCGTACCGGTCATGAAGTCGACCATCGACAGCCCGAACCGCGCGGGCGGTTGCCCGGGCTCGCCGGTCAAGGCCATGAAGCCGGCCTCGGCCTGCATCAGGTAGTCGTAGCCCGGCCACGCCGCCCGCTCGTTGTCGCGCCCGTAGGCAGACAGGTGGGCGCAGACGATCTTCGGGTTGACTTTGCCCAGAGTGGCGTAGTCCAGACCCAGCTTGGCCGGCTGGTCACCGCGCAGGTTGTTGAGCACCGCATCGGCGGTGCCGACCAGTTTCTCGAACACCTCGCGGCCCTCGGCGCTCTTCAGATCCAGCCGCAACGAATGCTTGTTGAGGTTGAAGGTCTGGAAAAACTGGCTGTCGCCTTCGCCGAGGAAGTACGGCCCGGTCGCGCGGGAGACGTCGCCGCCCGGGGGCGACTCGATCTTGATCACTTCCGCGCCCAGGTCGGCCAGGTGCATCGAGCCATAGGGCCCGGCGCCGTACTGCTCCACGGCCAGGATGCGCACGCCCTTGAGGGGAAGCTCGCTCATGGTGTTGTCTCCGTCCTAGATCGCGTTTCTGGCGACCAGCTGCTTGGCGATGATGATTTTCTGCATCTCGTTGGTGCCCTCGCCGATGCACATCAGCATCGCGTCGCGGTGAAAGCGCTCGATCTCGTACTCGGTGGAGTAGCTGTAGCCACCGAAGATGCGCATGCCTTCCTGGGCGCAGTACGCGCCGGTCTCGGTCGCGAAGTACTTCGCCATGCCCGCTTCCATGTCGCAGCGCTCGCCCTTGTCGAACGCCTTGGCGGCGCTTTCGATCAGCAGCTTGGAGGCCTCGACCTTGGACGCCATCTCGCCCAGCTTGAGCTGGATCGCCTGGTGCTCGGCAATCGGCACGCCGAAGGTCTTGCGCTCCTGCGCGTAGCGCACCGACAGGCGCAGCGCACCTTCGGCGATGCCGCAACCGCGTGCCGCCACGTTGATCCGGCCCAGCTCCAGGCCACCCAGGGTCTGCTTGAAGCCCTGGCCTTCCACGCCGCCGAGCAGACGCTCAACCGGCACCTTGTAGTCCTCGAACACCAGCTCGCAGGTGTCGATGGAGCGGTAGCCGCTCTTCTTCATCTTGTTGGCGACGATGAAACCATCGCCCTTCTCGGCAATGAACATGCTCATGCCCTTGTAGCGCGGCTGCGCATCCGGGTCGGTCTTGACCAGCAGCAGGATCATGTCGCCGTGCAGCGAGTTGGTGATCCAGGTCTTGGCGCCGTTGATGACGTAATGATCACCTTCAAGCTTCGCAACTGTGCGGATCGCCTGCAGGTCGGTCCCGGCATTGGGCTCGGTCAGGCCAATGCCACCGCGCAGCTCGCCGGTCGCCATCAGCGGCAGGTAGTGCTGCTTCTGCTCCTCGGTGCCGGCGCGCTCAATCGCGGAGGCCATGATCAGGTGCGAGTTGAAGATGCCGGTCGGCGCCATCCACACCGCCGAGATGCGGATCACGATCTTGGCGTAGATGCTGGCCGGCAAACCAAGGCCGCCGTATTTTTGCGAGATGGTCGCGCCAAACAGGCCGAGGTCCTTCATTTCCTCTACCAGCTCGTGCGGGTACTTGTCCTCAAGGTCGTACTCGCGCGCGATCGGCGCGACCGACTTCTCGATCCAGCCATCGATCGTGTCCAGCAGCGCCTGCTCGTCCTCGGCGCTCCACTCGGCATTCGTCTCGTTGCTCATGGCATCAGTACTCAGTAGTTGACCTTGTCTTCAACCGAGTGACCCTGCTTGGCGATCAGCATGGTGCGGTTGAAGGTGCACACGGTCTTGCCGTCCTGGTTCAGGCCGATGGTGCTGCAGGTGACGATGCCGGCGCCGGGGCGCGACTTGGACTCGCGCTTTTCCAGCACGGTCGACTCGGCGTACAGGGTATCGCCCACGAACAGCGGGTGGGTCAGCTTGATTTCCGACCAGCCCAGGTTGGCCACGGCTTTCTGGCTGACGTCGGTCACGCTCATGCCGACCATCAGGGCGACGGTAAACGGCGAGCAAACGATGATCTTGCCGAACTCGGAGGCCTTCGCGTATTCCTTGTCGAAGTGCATCGGGTGCGTGTTCATCGTCAGCAGGGTGAACCAGGTGTTGTCGGTCTCGGTGATCGTGCGGCCGGGGCGGTGCTCGTACGTATCACCGACCGTGAACTCCTCGAAGAAGCGACCGAACGTCTCGCGGTAGCGGTTCTCACCGACTTTCTTGGCTGTCTGGACCATGGGGGGTTCCTGTTGTCTGGGAAGCTGGGTGGGAGTAATGAAACGGGAAGCAACAACGGGTGGTGGAGCGATGTGTCGGGCGATGATCAGTCCTGACGCGCGCCATGTACGCCCAGCGCAATGGCGCGCTCGGCGGCAATCTCAATTGGTCGGTCTACGAGTTTTCCGTCCAGCTGGATCGCCTCGCCACGATTGGCCTGCAGCGCGGCGACCACCCGCTTGGCGCGATCCAGCTCCTCGGCGGTGGGCAGGTAGCGCTGCTGGATCGGATCAACCTGCGCCGGATGGATCGCAGCCTTGGCGGTGAAGCCCAGCGCGATCACACGGTCGGTCTCGGCAACCAGTCCGGCCTCGTCCTTGATGTCCAGATACGGGACGTCGAGGCAGCCGATGCCGGCTTCGGCAGCGATCACGGCCAGCTGCACGCGCGGATGGAAGAAGCTTTCCCAGCTGGCGCGGCCGCGCAGGGCGACAATGAAGTCAAAGCCGCCAAACATCAGCGCCTGCAGGCGCGGCGTGGCGCGGGCGAGCTCGCGGGCATCCAGCAGCCCGCGCGGGGTCTCGATCTGGGCGATCAGCCCGGTGTCGGACCCGGCCAGAACGGCATCAGCGTCCAGTAACTCCTGCACGGTCTCGACCTTGGGCAACATCACGAACGCCGGCGTCAGGCCGGACGCCTTGAGCTCGGCCAGATCCTTGCGACCCAGCTCGGTCGAGAGCGGATTCAGACGCAAGCCGATTTCGCTGTACGACTCGGGGGCGTCGGCCAGGAAGGCGAACACCGAGGCGCGCGCGCTGTCCTTGTCGCCCGGCGCGACCGCGTCCTCCAGATCGATGCAGACCTGGTCGGCACCCGTGGCAACCGCCTTGGCATAGCGCTCCGGGCGCGAGCCGGGTACGAACAGCAGGCAGCGGCGCGGATTGACGACGGCAGAACCGTTCGACGGCGTGCTCATACGGTGACCACCTTCTTGTCACTGTTGGCGACGAAGTGTTCGGCGATGCCGCGACGGGTCGCGTACCAGACCTTGGGTTTGCTGGCCACGTACTGGAAGAACTTCTCCAGCGCACCGATCCGGCCGGGCCGTCCGATGATCCGCAGGTGCAGGCCGATCGACATCATGCGCGGTGCATGGGCACCTTCCTCATACAGGGTGTCGAAGCTGTCGATCGCGTAGTCCAGCCAGTCCTTGGGCAGGTAGGACGGCGCCAGCCACATCTTCATGTCATTGGTGTCCAGCTGGTAGGGCACGATCACCATCGGCTCGTCGGAACCCTCCACCGGCGCCCAGAACGGCGCGTCGGCCGAGTAGTCGTCCATGTGGTACAGGAAGCCTTCTTCCTGCAGCAGCCGGCGGGTGTCGGCGGTGTGCAGGTAGCGCGACAGCCAACCCACCGGGCGGGTGCCGGTGGTGCGCTCGATGCTGTCGGCAGCCTTGCGGATGAACTCGCGCTCCTGCTCCTGGTTGAGGCGGAACTGGTGGATCCAGCGCCAGCCGTGGGAACAGGTCTCGTGGCGGCTGCCGTGCAGGTACGCGGCGATCTCCGGGGCGCGCTCCAGCGACAGCGCGGCGGCGGTGTATGTGGTGGTGACGTCGTACTTGTCCAGCAGCGCGGCAATGCGCGCGTGGCCTTCCTTGACGCCGTAGCGGTAGTTGGACTCGTTGCCGTAGTTGCGGATCGGCTTGGTCAGGCTGACCGACAGCTCATCGACGGGCTCGGTGATCTTGTCACCCTCGCCAATGCTGTACTCGGAGCCTTCCTCGACATTGACCACGACCGACAGCGCGAGTCGGGCGTCGTTGGGCCAGGCGTAGGTGGTTTGGGACATTGAACCCTCCGGTTCTGCGGTGCAGGCATCGCGGCCCGCATCAAATGGAATCGTCGCGTGGTGGACGCGTCGCGGTCAGTGGGTCTCTTCGCCGCCGGAGACGTTCATCGCCTCGCCGGTGACATAGGCGCCGTCGTCGGAACACAGGAATGCGCAGGCCGCCGCGGTATCGCTGGGCAGACCGGCGCGGCCCAGGGGGATTCGCGCGCGCATCTGGGCGAGGTACTCATCCACACTCAGTCCGCGCAGTTTGGCGAAGTACTCGTTCTGCCAGGCGCCCAGACCGGTGGTGACGTGGTTGGGGCAGATCGCGTTGGCGGTGATGCCGTGCCCGCCCAGCTCGATCGCGCTGACCCGGGTCAGGCCGACCACGCCGTGCTTGGAGGAACAGTACGCACTGGCATGTGGCACCCCGGATTTGGCTGCCTGCGAGGCGATGTTGACGATGCGTCCGCCGCGCCCCTGAGCGATCATCGCCTTCGCCGCGTGCTTGGTGCACAGGAAGGTGCCGCGCAGGTTGACCCCGAGCACCGCGTCCCATTCCGCGACATCCATATCAACGATGGATTTCATCAGGTAGCCGATGCCGGCGTTGTTGACCAGGATGTCGATGCCGCCGAAACGCTCGACCGTCCGGGCGATCACCGCCTCGACCTGGCTTTCCTCCAGCACGTCCAGCGCCATCGCGATGCACTCGCCCCCGGCGGCGGTGATCGCGGCGGCGGTACGCGCCATTTCCTCGTCGGTGCCGATCGCATCGACCGGCATCTCCTCGCCGCGGCCCTGGCCGATATCGGTGATCACCACCTTGCAGCCCTCGGCGGCGAGGCGGCGGGCGATGCCCTCGCCCAGGCCGCCGGCGCGGCCGGCACCGGTGATCAGGGCGACCTTGCCCTTGAGTTCGCTGTAGCGCGGTGACGGCAACGGGGAGGTTTCAGCGGTCATGGCGGCCTCAGATCGACTCGGCAAGGATGAAAATCGGGTTGTCGGCAAACTTCTGCAGCTGGGCAGCACCGGCCTGAACCGCCTCGCCTGCCATGTCGGCACCGAAGGCGGCCATGTCCGGCACGCGGATGATTTCGATGTACTCGTAGGGCGGCTTGCCCTCGCCGATCAGCAGGCCGTTGGCCCGCAGCACCTCGAAACGGTCGACCGACGCCAGGGCGTTGACCGTTGGCACGTCTTGCTCGCGCGCCCATTTCTCGTAATCCGCGACGCTGGCGCCGGGCTTGAGGTTGAAAAGAACGATCACGGTATTCATGGCTTCCTCCGGGGCAATCGACTGTGGCACACTTTGTCCGGACAAAGTGTAGGCATGCCATCCGTTGCCGGTCAACGCCAGACGCGGATTTCTCCCCTACAGTCGGCTATCCCGCCAACACCAACCTGCAGAGGTAAGAGAATGAAGCGCTACTACCCATGGCTTATGGCGGTAATGGGATTGCTGATCCTGCTGACGTCCAACGGCTTGATTGTCACCGGGCTGACCGCGTTCGACGAGTCGCTGTTGAAGGAGTTCGGCTGGACGCGCAGTGAGCTGAAGATGCGCGACCTGATCACCCTGGTGCTGGCTGGCTGGCTCGGGCCCTTCATTGGTGTGGTGATCGATCGCGCCGGTCCACGCAAGCTGATCCTGGCCGGCATCGCGCTGCTGGCGGGTCTGTACTTCGCCTACGCCTACGTACATTCACTGACCCAGCTGTACCTGATCCACGTCGGGTTCGGCGTGGTGCTGGTCGCGGCGGGGCTGACCGTATCGGTCATCTATGTGTCGCAGTGGTTCTCCCTCAATCGCGGCACCGCCATCGGTATTGCACTGGTGGGCACCAGCATGGGCGGGATGCTTTTCCCACGACTCGGCGTGTACCTCATGGAGACGCTGGGCATGAACTGGCGGACGGCCTTCATGTGGGAGATGGCGATTCCGCTGACGTTCCTGGTGATCGCCTACTTCTTCGTGCGCAGTCCGCAGCCCGGTGGTATCAAGCCGTGGGGCGCCGACAAGGCGGCCGCCAAAGTCATCTCGGACGCGGCCGCCAACATCGTCACCCTGCCCGACGTGACCTACAAGCAGGCGCTGCGCACCCGCACCTTCTGGGCACTGGCCGTGGTGGCGATGGCGACATTCTTCTCGATCATGGCCGTGTCGCAGAACCTGTTCCTGCACATGCGCGACCTCCAGTTCGCACCGGCCCAGGCCGGCAACGCGCTGGCCCTGATGTTCGGTCTGGCGATGGTCGGCAAGTTCCTGTTCGGCGCACTGGCCGACGTGGTGCCGCCTAAGGCGGTGTTCCTGGTCAACCTCACCATCATGGCCACCGGTGCGTTCATCCTGGCCACGATGCGCGCGGACCTGATCTGGTACTCGCTGATCCTGTTCGGTCTGGGCTGGGGCGGTCTGTACACGATGATCCAGCTGCTGGCGGTCAACGCGTTCGGCCTGTCCTCGGCCGGCAAGATCCTCGGTTCGGTGACCCTGCTCGACGCCACGACCGCCGGCCTGGGCATCTGGCTGGCGGCCAAGATCTTCGACCTCACCGGCAGCTACCAGCCGGCCTTCCAGCTGGTGTTCGGGCTGATCGTGCTGGCGCTGATCATGGCCACGCTGGTGCGCGACGAACGCATCCGTCTGGCCGCAGCGGCCTCTTGAGGCGCGGCTGCAAAACCCATTGATCGGGCTTCATTGACCCAGGCTTCATTGATCCAAGGAGACACCTCATGGCTGTAATGGAAACCTCCGACCTCACCGCCCGCCAGTACTGGGCCCAGGTCAAGGCCAACCGCAACCGCGCCAAGTTCGGCTTCGGCTCGCGCCCGGCGATCGTCAACATCGACGTGCAGCGCGCCTACACCGACATGGACGCGTTCAAGACCGCGTATGAGACCGACCCGCGCCAGATCGAGCACATCAATACCCTGTCCGCGCTGGTGCGCGAGCGCGGCCTACCGGTGATCTGGACCTACGTTGCCTATCTGGAGAACGGCGAGGACGCCGGGGTCTGGGGCACGCGCACCAACACGCCGGACTCGCTGCAGAACATCAAGCACGGCTCCGAGCGCGCCCAGATCGACCCACGTGCGGACGTGCAGCCCGGCGACATCGTGATGCACAAGCGGATGGCCAGCCCGTTCTTCGAGACCAATCTGTGGTCGCTGCTGACCTTCCACCGCATCGACACGCTGATCATCACCGGCGGCTCGACCTCCGGCTGCGTGCGCGCCTGCTCGGTGGACAGCCTGTCGCGTGGGTTCCGCACGATCGTGGTGGAGGAGTGCGTGGCCGACAAGCACGAGATCCCGCACTTCGCCAACCTGGCCGACATCATGCTCAAGTACGCCGACGTGGAGGCCGTCGACGAGGTGGCGGCGCAGCTGAAGAAGATCGCACCATGAGTGCCGGCGCGCCCACGCAGAAGGCCGATCCGGGCCTGTACGACTACTGGCCCTACGACAGCCGGCCGAAGATCCGCTGGCCCGGCGATGCCAGAGTCGCGCTGTGGATCGCGCCGAATATCGAGTTCTACGAGCTGGACCCGCCGCCCAATCCACTGCGCAAACCGTGGCCACGGCCACTGCCCGATGTGCTGGGCTACGCCACGCGTGACTACGGCAACCGCGTCGGTCATCAGCGCATGATGCGGGTGATGGACAAGTACGGCCTGCGCGGCTCGGTGTCGCTGTCGGCGGCGACGTTGATCCATCACCCCGAGGTGATCGAACTGGCGGCCGAGCGCGATTGGGAGTTCTTCAGCCACGGCATCTACAACACCCGCTACACCTACGGCCTGTCGGAGGCACAGGAGCGGGAGATGATCGAGGAGTCGATGGCACTGATCGCCCAGCACACCGGTCAGCACTGCGACGGCTACCTGGCGCCGGCGCTGTCGCACTCCAACGCGACCATCGACCTGTTCGCCGAGGCCGGCGGCCGGTACACCTGCGACCTGTTCCACGACGACCAGCCCACCCCGGTGCGCACCCGCAGCGGCCAGCGCTTCGTCTCGGTGCCCTACTCGCTGGAGCTCAACGACACCATCACCTACGTGGTCAACAAGATCGAGCCGCGCCGCTACGGGCAGATGATCAAGGACGCCTTCGACCGTCTGTACGAGGAGGGCGCGGAAAGCGGCACCGTGATGTGCGTGCCACTGCACGCCTACCAGGTCAGCCACCCGCACCGGATCGCCGCTTTCGAGGACGCGATGGACTACATCAGCCAGCACTCGGGCGTGTGGAAGACCACCGGCCGCGAGATCGCCGCGCACTACCTTGAGCACCACTACGACGAGGCGCTGGCGTCGATCGACGCGGCGGCGCAGGAGACATCGGCATGAGCCTGGGCCCGGAATACCTGGAATACCCGAACCGCCGCCACGGCATGGACCATGACCGCTATGCGTGGTCGATGCTGGCCGAGCGCGCCCCGGTGGCGTGGCCGGACGGCAAGCCGCTGGCGTTGTGGCTGAACCTGAGCCTGGAGCACTTCCCGCTGAACCCGACCGGCGAAGGCTTCAAGGCGCCCGGCAGCATGACCATGCCCTACCCGGACCTGCGCCATTACACGCTGCGCGACTATGGCAACCGGGTTGGGGTGTTCCGCGTGCTGGATGCGCTGAAAGCGCAGGACCTCACGGCCAGTGTCGCGGTCAATGGCGAAGTCGCCGAACGCTACCCGGCGCTGCTGCGCCGCGTGCAGGCAACCGGCTTTGAACTGCTCGGCCACGGCTGGAATATGGATGCCATCCATTACGGCGGTCTCGACGAGGCACGCGAGCGCGAGTGGATCCAGCGCAGTCTGGCTGCACTGGCGCCTTACTCCGATCAGCCGATCCGTGGCTGGCTGTCGCCGGCGCGCTCGCAGTCACACCGCACGCCCGATCTGCTGCGTGAGGCCGGACTCGACTGGGGCGCGGACTGGGTCAACGACGAACTGCCGTACGCCTTCAACACCGACCACGGCCCGCTGTCGATCCTGCCGCTGTCGCTGGAGCTGGAAGACCGCTTCATCGTCGGTGACAACCTGCACGCCGAATCCGAATACGCCGACCAGGTGATCGACGCCTGCGAGTTCCTGCTCCGCGAGGCGCGCGAGACCGGCCACGGCCGTCTGCTCGCGCTCAACATCCATCCCTGGGTGATGGGCCAGCCGCACCGGATCAAACACTTGGAACGCGTGTTCGCGCATCTGGCATCGCGCGCGGATGCGATCTGGAACGCAGCCCCGTCGGCGATCCTGACCGCGGCGCCGCCCAACACGCACGAGACCGCCTCAAGCTAGCCGTTTCGCGTCTTCAGCCGCGGGGCGGGATAATGGCTGGCATCCCGCCCCTGCCAAGACGTTTCCCAGCCACTCCTGCATGTCCCCCCCGGCGCATCAACAGCAAT
>NZ_JXSS01000044.1 GCF_000855665.1 Lysobacter sp. A03 | reverse complement strand
TCACCAAACAGCGCTCCATCACCGCCGTCGTCGCCGCCGGCGCGCTTGCGATTGCCGGTTGTGCCACCGGCCCGGGCTATAGCTCGGGCGGCGGCTATGCCAGCCAGCCCGCATACGGCAACCAAACCAGCTGCCAGGATTGCGGCACGATCGTACGGATCGAGCACATGGGCTCCACCGGGTCCAATGTGCCCAACGCAACCGGCGCCGTCCTGGGTGGCGTGGTGGGCGCAGTTGCCGGGCGTGAGCTGGGCAGCAGCAAGAGCACGGGCAGGCGTAACACGGCGACGGTCGCAGGCGCAGCTGCCGGCGCCCTGGCCGGAAACGCGATCCAGAACAACGTGCAGGGCGACACGTACCGCGTCCACGTCCGCATGGACAACGGCCGGACCGTGTCGGTGGATCAGAGGAACGTCAACGGCATGCGCGAAGGTTCCTACGTCCGCGTGTACGGCGGCGCGGCGCACCTTCGCTGAGCAAGCCTGATCTCAATCGCCTGCGGCTCCATTGCGCAGGCAACAAAAAACCCCGGACTGGCCGGGGTTTTTTGTTGGCGCAGTGCCGCCCCTTACTCGGGACGGACCTGGTCCGCCTGCAGACCCTTCTGGCCCTGCGTGACCACGAAGGACACCGCTTGGCCTTCCTGCAGGCTCTTGAAGCCGTCGGACTCGATGGCACGGAAGTGGACGAACACGTCTTCGCCATTTTCACGGCTGATGAAGCCAAAACCCTTGGCATCGTTGAACCATTTTACGGTTCCGTTTTCACGGTTGGACATCTTGTAGCTCCCTGGAACATTCTGAATTGAACCGGCGCGGTTGCGCCAGGCTGGTTGCAAGGAAGAAACAAGGTGCAACGATGAGCGATCCGGGAACCACATCATCGGGCCGTGATTCACAATGACCCTGACAAACAGCGGCCCGAAACTACCCCGGGAACCGCAAGATTGCAATCAATCCCTTCTGACGGACCGCTGATTTGGACCTCCAAACCCTTTTTTACCTGATCGCCGTGGTGCTGGTCGCGCTGGGCGTGGCGGGCACGATCCTGCCTGCACTGCCGGGCATACCGCTGATTTTTGCCGGGATGTTGCTGGCCGCGTGGGCCAACGGCTTCGAGCTCGTCGGGCCGTGGATCCTGCTGGTGCTCGGGGTGTTGACGGTGTTGTCGATAGCCATCGACCTGCTTGCCACCGCGATGGGAGCCAAACGCGTGGGCGCGAGCCGCATGGCCCTGGTAGGCGCGGTCGTGGGGACGGTTGCCGGTCTTTTTTTCGGTCTCATCGGATTGCTGGCGGGGCCGTTCCTGGGTGCGCTGGCCGGACAGCTGATGCATGACCGCCACCTGGGGCGGGCAGCCCGTGTCGGCTTCGGGACATGGCTGGGGATGCTGGTGGGGACAGTAATGAAGATCGGCGTGGTCTTCGCCATGCTCGGCATCTTTGCCGCCGCGTGGTTTTTCTGAGGGTCCCACGCGTGCCGCGCACGATCTTCACGTTGCGCGACGCTCTTCCTGTTCAAAGTGACCGCGGAAAAAGGGGAATCCCATGCTGTCCTGGAGCCGCAAACATATGACGTGGGTCATCGTGCTGACCGTGCTTTTCACTGCCGTCGTGGTCGTGATCGGGCTCAACTTCACCACCTCTGAAAAGCACATCGAGCGCCGTATCGATCATCACTACTCGATCAGTGACGAGCAGTACGAGCGGGAGATGGCGGTCATGCTCGGGCCGGGAATCCTGCCGGGCAACCAGGTGGACGCACTCAACAACGGTCGCGAGATCTTCCCGGCGATGCTGGAGGCAATCCGCTCCGCACGCACCTCGATCACCTTCGAGACCTACATCTACTGGTCCGGCGAAATCGGCCGCGAGTTCAGCGACGCGCTGTCCGAGCGCGCACGCGCGGGCCTGCCTGTGCACGTGACCATCGATTGGGTGGGCAGCCTGAAGATGGATGAGGCACTGCTCAAGTCGATGGAAGACGCCGGGGTCGAGGTGCAGCGCTACCGCCCTCTGCACTGGTACAGCCTCACCAGGATGAACAACCGCACCCACCGCAAACTGTTGGTGATCGACGGCCGCGTCGGGTTCACCGGCGGTGTAGGCATCGCCGACCAGTGGGAAGGCAAGGCCGAGGATCCAGATCACTGGCGCGACATGCACTTCCGCATCGAAGGACCCGCCGTCGCCCAGGTCCAGGCGGCCTTCAACGACAACTGGATCAAGACAACCGGTGTGGTGCTCAGCGGCCCGACCTATTTCCCGCTGCTGGAGCGCGTCGGCGACATGGACGCGCACATGATCATCGCCTCGCCCGCCGGCGGCAGCGAGAGCATGCACCTGATGTACCTGATGTCCATCGCCGCGGCGCAGCAGTCCATCGATCTGGCGGCGGCTTACTTCGTGCCAGACGAGCTGATCATCGCAGCCCTCCTGGCCGCGCGGGAGCGCGGCGTGCGTATCCGGGTGCTCCTGCCCGGTCCGCACATCGATTCGGCCACGGTGCGGGTGTCGTCGCGCTCCACCTGGGGTGCGCTGCTGCGCAACGGTATCGAGATCCACGAATACCAGCCGACCATGATGCACACCAAACTGCTGGTGGTGGATGGCGAGATGACGTCGGTAGGCTCCACCAACTTCGACATCCGCTCCTTCCGGCTCAATGACGAGGCCAGCCTGAACATCTACGACGCTGACTTTGCGCAGGCGATGACGGCAGCATTCGAGCATGACCTGGAGTCCGCCAAGCGCTACACCTACGAGATCTGGGTCAACCGGCCATGGCGGGAGAAGATGGCCGAGCGCTTTACCCTGCCCTTCAAGTCCCAGCTTTGAGCAGGCACGTCGGAGTGTATTGATGTCCAGATCGCTGCGTGTGCTGCTGGTGGTGTGTCTCGGCGGGCTCTTGCTGTGGTCCGGTTTCCGCGTTGCTGCCCAGGAGGGACCTTCGCCGGTCGCATCCCCGCTTGGCAATGACGTGGAAGCCGCACTGGATGCTGGGTCTCCATCGGTACCGGACGACGACGCGCTCACCCTGCAGGTCGCCCGCCGACTGCAGAAAGCGGACGGCATGCAGGACGTCAACGTGACTGTCACGGGCGGCGTTGCGCGACTGGAGGGCAGCGTACTGGAGGTGGAGGACCGCACGCTCGCCGAGCAGATTGCAAGCCAACACCCCGGCATCAGCGCCGTGGAGAACCAGGTGACGCTCACCACGCACCTGATCGACCGCTTCGACGCCGCGACCGCCATCGCGATGGACAAGGTATTCCGACTGCTGGCAGCGCTGCCGTTGCTCATCGTTGCCTTCGCCATGGTGATGGCATCGTGGTGGCTGGGGCGCTGGCTTGGCCGACGCATCGGGCAGCACAAACTGCACACCAGCAACCCCTATATCAACGGGCTGGCGCGCAACCTCGTCCAATGGCTGGTGTTGATCATCGGTGTGCTGGCCGCACTGAACCTGCTGGGTGCGACTTCGCTGCTCGGTGCGGTGCTCGGCTCGGCCGGAGTCATCGGGCTGGTGGTCGGCTTTGCATTCAAGGACATCGCTGAGAACTACGTCGCTGGCGTCCTGTTGGGTCTGCGGCGCCCGTTCTCACCGGGTGACACACTGCGCATCGAGTCCTACGAAGGCAAGGTCGTCGCTCTTACCTCACGCGCGACTATCCTGATGACACTGGACGGGAACCGGCTCAGCCTGCCCAACGCGCTGGTATTCAAGTCGGTGGTGCTTAATTTCAGCAGCAATCCACGGCGGCGCTTCGATTTCGTGATTCCGGTGGATGGCGCGTCATCGATGGGTACCGCGCAGGAGGTGGGCCTGCAGCGCATTGCCGGCATCGACGGCGTACTGCTCGATCCGCGACCGTCCTCGATCATCAACAGCTACGATGGAAACGAGATCCGGATCCAGTTTTTTGGCTGGATCGACCAGCGCCAGAACGACCTCGGCGGTGTCCGCAGCGCGGCGATCCGCGCGGTGCGCAACGGCTTCTTCCTCGCAGGCATCCAGGCGCCGCGTTCCGTTCAGCACGTCGTCTCGATGCCCGGACCGGACGCCTCCGCAGCCGCCGCCGAGCCCAGTGCGGCCGAAGCGGTGGCTTTGGACGAAAGCCCCGATACCGCACCCCAGGACACCTCTATCAACCGCGACATAGACGAGCAGCTTGCCGACGAGCAACGCGCACACTCTACCGACGACCTGATGTCACCGGAATCCTGAACTCCATGAGCACAACCGTGAAACCATCCGCCGCCCGCCGCCCTGCTTTGCTGACTCTCTTTATCCTTGCGTCGCTCGCCGACGCGGCTCCGGCCTCCGCCCAGGACCTGATGTCGCCAGAACTACCGGCGACCCCGGAAGCGTGCGCCGCGCTGGGCCTGGATGTCGAAAGGCTGGCCTGCTACGACAACGTATTTGCCCGCCGCCCGACGGACACCGCACGTGCTGACATCGATGCGGACTCCGCGCGCGAGAAACGGGCTGCCCGGGCGGCGCAGGATATCCAGGAGGGGGCAGCCACCCCCGCCGCGGCAAGGGCGCGTCTCGTTGCCGGCAACCTGTTCAGCACCGATACCGGTGACGACGCGCTGGTTGAGCGCATCGCCAATGCAGGCAAGGGAGGATTGCTGGACAGTCGCTGGGAGCTGGCGCGCGATTCCAAGCTGGGCATTTTCAACCTGCGCGCCTACAAGCCGGTGTACCTGTTGCCGGCGGTCTGGAACAGCAGCCCCAACAAACATCCCACCAGTTCCGATGCCAACATCCCCGCTCAGGCGGTCTCGCTGAAAAGCGTTGAAGCCAAGTTCCAGGTCAGCTTCAAGACCAAGGCACTCGAGAACCTCATCGGCAGCAACGGCGACCTCTGGATGGGCTACACCCAGACCTCGCACTGGCAGGTCTACCAGGGCGACGATTCGCGCCCGTTCCGCGAGTCCAACTACGAACCGGAGGTCATGCTGGTCTTCCGCAACAATTACGGACTGCCGGGCGGCTGGCGTGGACGGATGCTCGGAGTTGGGGTGAACCACCAGTCCAACGGGCGCGCCGATCCGCTGTCGCGCAGCTGGAACCGGGTGATGGTCAACATCGGCATGGATCGTGAGGACTGGGCGCTGATGGTGCGGCCCTGGTGGCGGCTTTCCGATGGCAGCGATGACGACAACCCCGACATCGAAAACTACATGGGCCGCGCGGATGCGACCCTCGTGCATGTGCGCGACGGGCACGAGTTTGCCTTGATGGCCCGGCATTCACTGCGTACCGGCAGCGATTCACGAGGGGCCTTGCAGTTCGACTGGGGATTCCCGCTCACCCGCACCCTGCGTGGCCACGTGCAAGTGTTCGACGGTTATGGCGAGAGCCTGATCGACTACAACCACCGCTCCACCCAGATCGGCCTCGGCATCTCGCTGCTGGAGTGGTTCTGAGTCCCATCTGGTTGTGAGAATCCGCCTCGCCGTCGCACTCCGTGCGCCGGCCTCCGCTTAACGTGGGTCAACTCCACCGGAGGCGGCAATCATGAAAGCGCGACGAGTCCTGTCCATTGATGGCGGCGGCATACGTGGTCTGGTCAGCTGCGCCTGGCTGCAAGGCGTCGCCGACGCGCTTGCCGAAGCCGGGCGTCCAGGTCTGCAGAAAAGCTTCGACCTGGTGGCCGGCAGTTCCACCGGCGCGGTGATCGCCTGCGGCCTTGGGATGGGCCTGGCACCGGCGCAGATGGCCGGGCTGTATCGCGAGCGCGGGCAGGTCATCTTTCCCGGCATGGCCAACCGTCTGTGGTCGCGGGCGGGACGCCTTTTTCGCGATGGCCCATCCGCGCCGAAATACGACGGCAAGGGCCTGGAATCCGTATTGCGGGATGTCTTTGGAGAACTGACGCTGGGCCAGCTGCAAATGCCGGTGGTCATCACCAGCTACGACACCCTTTCCCGCCAGCCGGTGATCTTCAAGAGCTTCAAGGCCGAGCACCAGGACCTCCCGGTTTGGGAGGTGTGTCGCGCCTCGACCGCAGCGCCGACCTATTTCCCGGCCCATCCATTGGTGGTGGAGGGACAGCCATGCTCGCTCATTGATGGCGGCGTGGTTGCCAACAATCCCACCGCGTGCGCTATCGCCGAGGCAATACGACACGACGCGCAGGTCCAGCACTGCCAGCAGCTGACCGTATTGTCAGTAGGCAGCGGTCAACGCAATCGGCCGATTTCGCTTAGGCAGGCACGCGAATGGGGTGCGCTGGAGTGGGCAATCCCGATCATCGACGTGCTGTTTGACGGCAATACCGACTCGGTTGACTACATCGCCCGTCAGATCGTCGGTCAGGGCTACCACCGGATGCAGGCCGAGCTGCTGGTCGGGCTGGATGACCTGGATGATGTCAGCGCGACCAATCTGGCCGCGCTGGACGCGATGGCCAACGCGTACCTGGCCGAGCCCGCAACCGGGAAAATGTTGCGAACGCTGATCAGCCATCTTTGAGCGATCAGACCTCCGCCAGCAACAGCGGGATCGTGCCAATGCGCGCCTGCCACTCGCGCGGACCGGTGACGTGGACCGACTCGCCGGTGGAATCCACGGCCACCGTGACCGGCATGTCCTGGACGGTGAACTCGTAGATCGCCTCCATCCCCAGGTCCTCGAACGCGACCACGCGGGCGGCCTTGATCGCCTTGGAGACCAGATACGCCGCGCCGCCCACGGCCATCAGGTAGACGGACTTGTGGCGGCGAATCGATTCGATCGCCTCGCTGCCCCGCTCCGCCTTGCCGACCATGCCCAGCAGGCCGGTCTGGCTCAGCACCTGCTCGGTGAATTTGTCCATGCGCGTCGCGGTGGTGGGACCGGCCGGTCCAACCACCTCATCGCGGACCGGATCGACCGGGCCGACGTAGTAGATGAAGCGGCCCTTGAAGTCCACCGGCAGCGGCTCGCCGGCATCCAGCATGCCGACGATGCGCTTGTGAGCGGCATCGCGGCCCGTCAGCAGCCTGCCGTTGAGAAGGATGGTCTCGCCGGGCTGCCAGCTGGCCACGTCCTCGGCAGTGACCGTGTCCAGGTCCACCCGGCGGCCCTTGGATGCGTCGTAGGTGAGCTGGGGCCAGTCCTCCAGTGACGGCGGGTCGAGCATCACCGGGCCGCTGCCGTCCAGGGTGAAGTGGGCGTGTCGGGTCGCGGCGCAGTTGGGAATCAGCGCCACCGGCAGGTTGGCTGCGTGGGTCGGGAAATCCTTGACCTTGACGTCCAGCACGGTGGTCAGGCCGCCCAGCCCCTGGGCGCCGATGCCCAAACCGTTGACCTTGTCGAACAGCTCGATCCGCAGTTCTTCAGCCCGGTTGGACGCGCCGCGTTCCTTCAGCTCGGTGATGTCGATCGGTTCCATCAGCGATTCCTTCGCCAGCAGCATCGCCTTCTCAGCGGTGCCGCCGATGCCGATTCCCAGCATGCCCGGCGGGCACCAACCTGCGCCCATGGTCGGCACGGTCTTCATCACCCAGTCGACCACCGAATCCGACGGGTTGAGCATCGCGAATTTGGCCTTGGCTTCAGAGCCCCCGCCCTTGGCCGCGACGATTACATCGACCGTATTGCCGGGTACGACCTTGACGTTGACCACGCCGGGCGTGTTGTCCTTGGTGTTGATGCGCTTGCCGGCCGGATCGGCCAGCACGCTCGCGCGCAACTTGTTGTCGGGATGCGCGTAGGCGCGACGGACGCCCTCGTGGACCATGTCTTCCACGCCCATGGTGGCGTCGTCCCAGCGCACGTCCATGCCGATTTCCAGAAACACGGTGACGATGCCGGTGTCCTGGCAGATCGGCCGATGGCCTTCGGCGCACATGCGCGAGTTGATCAGGATCTGCGCGATCGCGTCCTTGGCCGCGGCGCTTTCTTCGCGCTCGTAGGCCGCCGCGAGGCTCTTGATGTAGTCCACCGGGTGGTAGTACGAGATGTACTGCAGCGCGTCGGCAACGGACTGGATGAAGTCCTCCTGCCGGATCGAGACGGGCTGGCGGACGGCAAACGGGTTGGCGGCATTGCTCACGGCGCGGACTTCAGGCTTGCGGAGGGGTGGCCATTCTAACGGCCCCGGCTTCAACGGGCGCGCGCCGCCTTGGCGGCACCCGCCTCCCATGGCTGGCGGCCTCTCCCGCCGCCAGCCTTCCCATATAAGTCAGGAGCAGCCGCCGCAGCAGTCGCTGCCTTCTCCGCTGTGCGGTGCCGCGTTGCTGGCCGGATAGCCGGCTGCGACCAGTGCGTCGATGGCCTGCTGCTGGGTGATCAAACCCTCCACGCGGACCTGCTGGTCGGCAACGTTGACGGTGACCTGCGCGGTGGGGTCCTGCGCGAGGATGGCTTTCTGGATGGCGTCACCGCACTTGTCGCAGGTGATCTTTTCAACTTCGAGCAACATGGACTTCAACTCCTGATGAGCGTGGATATCGAGTGGATGCAGCATGGGTTCAAATGATCGCCGGCGCCTTGACCCTGATCAGGCCAGCGGGAAATGCGTGGGTTCGCGTCGGCAGCCAGGGCACTGGCATGACTGCATTCACGCATTGCAGCTCGCCGGGTTGGCAGAATCGCGCCCTCACCAGGTCGGCGCGATCGCGCACCTTTTGCCCCAAGGAAGAAAGCCCGTTGGATTTCAATCGTCTTCACTCCCGTGCCTCCCGCTGTCGTGCCCCCCTGAGCGGACCGAAGGCACCGCCTCGCTTCAGGGCTGACCGACATGGCTGAGGCAAAAACGGGCACGCACGGCCCGCTCCGGCGCCCAAGTGCCAAGCCCTCGCTGCGCGAACGATTCGACGCACTGCGCAACCTCCCGCCCTTCCTGCGCATGATCTGGGCGACCAGCCGATCACTGACACTCGTCACCCTTGGCCTGCGCGTGATTCGCGCGCTGGTGCCGATCGCCACCCTCTACATCGGCAAGCTGATCATCGACGAGGCGATCAGACTGGTCGCCATCGGCAACGTCTTCGACACGCTCCAGGTGGCGTGGCAAAGCGGCCAGCTGAATTACCTGGCCACATTGCTGGCTATGGAGTTCGGCCTGGCGATCGCCTCGGACCTGCTGGGCCGGCTGACGAGCTACGGCGACGGCTTGCTATCGGAGCTGTTTACCAACGCAACCAGCGTCCGCCTGATGGAACACGCCGCGACCCTTGACCTGCAGGACTTCGAGGATCCCGACCTGCAGGACAAGCTGGATCGCGCGCGGCGCCAGACAATGGGGCGCCAGAACCTGCTCAGCCAGCTGTTTGGCCAGTTGCAGGACGCGATCACGGTGGTCAGCTTCGCGATCGGCCTGCTGGTGTACGCGCCGTGGCTGATCGCCCTGCTCGCGGTGGCGCTCATTCCGGCCTTCCTGGGCGAGGCGCACTTCAACGCACTGGGCTACTCGATCAACTTCGCCTGGACACCGGAGCGCCGGCAGCTGGAGTACGTGCGCCAGATGGGCGCGAGCGTGGAGACGGCCAAAGAGGTCAAGATCTTCAACCTCCACCGTTTCCTGGTGGCCCGCTACACCGAGCTGGCCGACAAGTTCTATCTCGTCAACCGCGCCCTTGCCCGTCGACGCGCGCTGTGGGGTTCGGCGCTGGCAGCGCTGGGGACGCTGGGCTACTACGCCGCCTACGCCTACATCGCCTGGCGCACCGTGCGCGGCGACTTCAGCATCGGCGACCTGACCTTCCTGGCCGGCAGCTTCCGTCGCCTGCGCCAGTTGCTCGAAGGCCTGCTGGTCGGCTTCTCCCAGGTTGCCGGTCAGGCGCTGTATCTGGACGACCTGTTCTCCTTCTTCGCGACCCAACCAAAGATCATCTCCCCCATCGACGCCGCACCGTTCCCACAGCCGATACGCACCGGCTTCGTGTTCGAGAACGTCGGCTTCCGCTACCCCGACTCCAACAAGTGGGCGCTGCGGGGTCTGGATTTCGAGTTGCGGGCCGGCGAGGTGCTCGCCCTGGTGGGCGAGAACGGTGCGGGAAAAACGACCCTGGTGAAGCTGTTGGCGCGGCTCTACGACCCCGTCGAAGGCCGCATCCTGCTGGACGGGCGTGACCTGCGCGAATACGACCTCGACGAGCTTCGCGCCAATGTCGGTGTGATCTTCCAGGACTTCGTGCGGTATCACCTCACCGTCGGCGAGAACATCGGCGTAGGTCAGATCAACGCCATGGACGACCAGGACCGGATCCGCGAGTCCGCGCGACGGGCGATGGCCGAGGAGATGATCGAGCGACTGCCAGATCGCTACGAGCAACTGATCGGCCGGCGCTTCAAGACCGGGGTGGACCTGTCAGGCGGCGAGTGGCAGAAGATCGCCATCGCCCGGGCCTACATGCGCGACGCGCAGGTGATGATCCTCGATGAGCCGACCGCGGCGCTGGACGCGCGCGCCGAATTCGAGGTCTTCCAGCGATTCAAGGAACTGTCCGCGGAAAAGACGGCCGTGTTGATCTCGCACCGGTTTTCCAGCGTTCGCATGGCCGACCGGATCCTGGTGCTGGCCGACGGCGGGCTGGAGGCAAGTGGAACCCACGAGGAGCTGCTCGCTGCCGGCGGCCGCTATGCCGAATTGTTTGAACTTCAGGCGGCGGGATACCGCTGAGCCACGCGTCTCAGAACAGGGACGCCTGCGGCGGTTCCGGGGCGGAGTAGTCCAGCTTGCCGTCGACGATCCGGGCCGCCGAGGTGTAGGGGTGCTCGTCACTGCGCCCCGGCGCCATCAGGTGGATGACTTCCCAGCCACGGGCCTTGAAATCATCCGAGATGAGGCCGCGGTGGCACTGCCACCACACAGCTTCCGCGCACATGATGGCGACGCGCTCCTGGAGGGCCAGCTCCGCGAGTCGGTCACGTGCACCCGCGTATTCCGGTGTTTCCATGTAGTCGGCGTAGCCGCGGAAACTGTCGTTGCGCCAGGCCGTGTTGTGGGTATTGGGGTCGACCTTGCGGCGCCCACCCAGGTCGGTCATCGGCACGAATCTAGTGCCGGTGGCGGGCATCTCGCGCGCCATCGCCTCGGCACTGAATTGCGGATTGCGGCGTGAGCCGGGAAACCGGCGCACATCGACCAGGGCGGTAATCCCCGCGTCCTTCAGCATGCCCACGAAGACCGACCACTCGCGGGTGGAGTGCCCAATCGTCCAGAGCATTTCGGCGGAACTTGACATGGTTCTCAGGGTGCCAGCCGACCCGTGAAGCCACGTTGACGCCACGCCCGATACCGTATCCGCATCCATGGAGACCAACATGCCCGATACAGCACGCAGCAATGACGCCCTGCCCCCGGAACCCCGGTCGCACCCTGCGGGGGATCCGGACGGGCAGTCGGTGGCAGTGGCCCAGAAAGAGGAGCCCGGCGTAGAGCACGGTCTGGCCCGGACCGCGCGGATCATCGGCTTCCTGCTCAAGTACCGCAATTCCGGTGTGTTTGGCGGGCTTGATCTCAGCGACGCGCTCGACAATGGCGAGGCGGTCGCCGCTGACGGTACGGCGGAGCAGTTCGTCGATGACCTGGAGGCCCTCGGCCCCACCTTCGTCAAGATCGGCCAGACGCTTTCGACGCGTCCCGACATGGTCCCCCAGGAATACGTGGATGCGCTGGAGCGGATGCAGGACGACGTCTCCCCGCTGCCCTTCCCGGTCGTCCGCGAGGCGATCGAAGACGCGCTGGGGTTCCGCCTGACCAAGGCCTACGCCAGTTTCGACGAGCAGCCGCTGGGCTGCGCGTCGTTGGCCCAGGTCCACCGCGCCACCCTGCGCGACGGCACCCCGGTCGCGGTCAAGGTGCAACGCCCGCACGCAGTCGAGCAGATCCGTGCCGATCTCGACGCCCTGGCATCGATCGCCGGCCGGGTGGACCAGGCAACCGACCTGGGCCGGCGCATCCACTTCGCCGATTGGGTCCACGAGTTCCGCAAGACGCTGCTGGCCGAGCTGGACTACCGGGCCGAGGCTGAAAACCTCGAACGCTTCGGCGAGCATTTCGCCGAGTATCCGGAGCTGACTGTTCCCAAGCCGGTCTGGGACCTGACCCGCACCCGGCTGCTGACGATGGAGCTCGTGGTCGGCACCAAGGTCACCGAAATCAGCGGCATGCGCCGCGCCGAGGAGCCCATGGGCCACCTGGCCACCGCACTGATGCGTGGCTACCTGGACCAGACCTTCATCCACGGCGAGATCCACGCCGACCCGCACCCTGGCAACCTGCTGGTCACCGACGACGGCCGACTCGCAGTGTTCGACCTGGGCATGGTTGCTCACGTCCCGCCCAAGCAGCGTGAGCGGCTGCTGAAGCTGCTGTTCGCGGCAGTGGATGGCCGCGGCGAGGATGTCGCAGCCGAGGGCATCGCCATGGGCACGCGGCTGGAGGACTTCGACAGCGAGACCTATCTGCGCGAGGTCAGCCAGCTGGTGTCGCGTTACGCCGCCCACTCCACGCGCAGCCACGGGACCCATATATCCGAGGGTCGCCTGGTGCTGGACCTGGCCCGCATCGCGACCGCCTGCGGATTGCGCACGCCGCCGGAGATGAGCCTGCTGGGCAAAACCCTGCTCAGCCTGGAATCGGTCTGCGTGGCGCTGGACCCCAACATGGACGTAAAGAGCCTGGTCGAGGACCACCTGCAGCACGTCATGCGCGAGCGGCTGCGCAAAACCCTGTCGCCGTCGAACCTGGCCGGGGAAATGATCGAACTGCACGAGTTGCTCCGCGAGGCGCCGCGCAAGATCGGCGATGCGCTTTCGCTGATCGCTGACAACCGCCTGCAGATGCGGATTACCGGGCTGGACAACTCCCAGCTGCTGGAAGCCCTGCAGAAGATCGCCAACCGGATTGCCGCCGGCGCGGTCACCGCCGCGCTGATTCTCGCCGCCGCGTTCATGATGCGTGCCGGCGAGGGGCCGAAATTGCTGGGTTACCCGGCCGTGGCGATGATCTTGCTGGCACTGGGCGCCGGGCTGGGCGTCGCAATCGTCCTCAGCGCGTTGCTGGGCGATCGACGCGCGAAGCCGCGGGAAGAACGCGGCCCACGCTGACCCGCGCAGCTTTGACCTCAATCAAGCGCGGCCACGCGATAACGTTCATAGTTGCCGCATAACGATTACCGGAGCCATGTGAATGAAAATCCTCCTTGCCGTTGACGGCAGTGAAAACAGCACCCGCGCCGCAAACTTCGTGGCCAAGCTCGCCAAGAGCCTGGCGACGCCGGCGCAGATCATCCTGCTGCACGCCGACGTGCCCCTGCTGGCGGGTGTGAAGGACGCACTGGGGACCCAAGGCACGCTGGACTACCACGCCGACAACAGCCGTTACGCACTCAAGGACGCCCGCGCCGTCTTGAGCGACGCGGGACTGGAGTTCGACGCACGCGCGGTGGTCGAGGATGCGGACAAGGCGATCGTTGAAATCGCCGCCAACGATGCCGTGGACATGGTGGTCATGGGGTCGCGCGGACGCACCGCGCTACGCGGATTCCTGCTCGGCTCAACCGCGACCAAGGTCATTGCCCAGGCTGGTGTGCCGGTGACGGTCGTCCGCTGACTGATGTACCGACCAAGCCGCGCGGGGTCCGCCGGCGCGATCGGCTAAAATACGCATTCCCACGTCTCCCTCGCAGTAACTTCCGCTATGTCATCTGCCTTCGGCACCGAAACCGTGCTGGACGTCCGTCATTGGACGGACGACTACTTCAGCTTCACCACCACCCGCGACGACGGCTTCCGGTTCGAGAACGGGCAGTTCGTGATGATCGGCCTGGATGTGCAGCAGCCCGACGGGACGACCAAACCGCTGATGCGGGCGTATTCCATCGCCAGCGCAAACTGGGAGGAGCAACTTGAGTTCTTCTCCATCAAGGTGGCCAACGGCCCGTTGACGTCGCGCCTGCAGCACATCAAGCCCGGCGATGCGATCCGGGTCGGACGCAAACCCACCGGCACGCTGCTGATCCATGACCTGCATCCGGGCCGGAACCTCTATCTGCTGGGCACCGGCACCGGCTTCGCGCCGTGGCTGTCGATAATCAAGGATCCGGAAGTCTACGAGCGCTTCGAGCGGATCATCCTGACCCACGGCGTGCGCCGCGAGGCTGATCTTGCGTACCGGGACTACATTCTCAAAGAGCTGCCCAACCACCAGTTCCTCGGCGAGGAGATCAGCGCCAAGCTGCGCTACTACCCGGCGGTCACCCGCGAGCCGTTTGTTTTTGATGGCCACGATCACCGTGGGCGCTTGACCGACCTGATGGCCAGTGGCCAGATGATGGAGCACCTGGGAATTGAGCCTCTGGACCCCGCGCAGGACCGCGCGATGGTTTGTGGCAGCCCGCAGATGCTCGCCGACTTCCGCACGCTCCTGGACGGTCGCGGGTTCACTGCCGCACCGCGCATCGGCGTGCCCGGGGACTATGTCTTCGAGCGTGCGTTCGTCGAAAAATAGGGGTCAGAAGTGGCTCCAGGTGCCGCGTGACCTCCTGTCAACGGCTTCCCCACCTCCCCGGGTGCGGCCACAATCGGCCTCCCCGCGCTGCGGGGTCCCGTCTTCAGCAAGGTCCACCGTAATGCCCCAAGCTACCGACACGACCACTGGCGCGACCGCCAGCACGACCGCTGCCGCAACCGACGCGCGCCACGCCGCCCGCGTGGCCACGCAGATCGCGGGCACGATCGCCGGCGAGATCGGTGCCCGTCCGGCCCAGGTCCTCGCCGCGATCGGCCTTCTGGATGAAGGGGCGACGGTGCCGTTCATCGCTCGCTATCGCAAAGAAGTCACGGAGGGCCTGGACGACACCCAGCTGCGCAACCTGGAGACGCGCCTGATCTACCTGCGCGAGCTGGCGGACCGCCGCGCGACCGTGCTGGCCAGCATCGAGGAGCAGGGCAAGCTGAGCGATGAGCTGCGCGCCGACATCGAAGCCGCCGACAGCAAATCCCGTCTGGAAGACCTTTACCTCCCCTACAAGCGCAAGCGTCGCACCCGCGCCCAGATTGCGCGCGAGGCCGGCCTGGAGCCGCTCGCCGACGGCCTGCTGGATGATCCATCGCAGGTACCGGAAACCGTAGCCGCTGCATTCGTCGATGCTGAAAAAGGCGTGGACGACGTCAAGGCGGCGCTGGAAGGTGCCCGCGCGATCCTGATGGAGCGCTGGGGCGAGGACGCTGCGCTGGTCGGCGAGCTGCGGGAGTGGCTGAAGGACGTAGGCGTGATCCGCGCGCGCGTGATCGAGGGGAAGGAAAACGAGGGCGCCAAATACCGCGACTATTTCGACCACGCCGAACCACTGTCCAGGATCCCGTCGCACCGGCTGCTCGCGCTGCTGCGCGCGCGCCGCGAAGAATTCATCCAGCTCGACCTGGACCCGGGCAGTGACGCGGACGCCGGCCATGCGCAGGCGGAGGCGCGGGTAGCGCATCACGCAGGTGTCGCCAATCGCAACCGCCCCGCCGACGCCTGGCTTCTCAATGCCTGCCGGCTCACCTGGAAGGCCAAGCTGCACCTGCACTTGCTGCTGGACCTATTCGGCCAGGCGCGCGAAAAGGCCGAGGCGGAAGCCATCGCCATCTTCGGCGACAACCTCAAAGACCTGTTGCTGGCCGCTCCCGCCGGACCCAAGGCGGTGCTCGGGCTGGACCCGGGCCTGCGCACCGGGGTCAAGGTCGCAGTGGTCGACGCGACCGGCAAGCTGGTCGCCACCGACACCATCTTCCCGCACCAGCCGCGCAACCAGTGGGACGGCTCCCTGCACCTGCTGCGGGCGATGTGCGTGACGCACGGCGTGCAACTGATCGCCATCGGAAACGGCACCGCATCGCGCGAAACCGACAAGTTGGCCGGCGACCTGATCAAAATGGCGCCCGAACTGAAGATGCAGAAAATCGTTGTCAGCGAAGCCGGGGCCTCGGTGTACTCGGCTTCCGAGCTGGCGGCAAAGGAATTTCCGGATCTGGACGTGTCGATCCGCGGCGCGGTGTCGATCGCGCGCAGGTTGCAGGATCCGCTGGCGGAACTGGTCAAGATCGAGCCCAAGGCGATCGGCGTCGGCCAGTACCAGCACGACGTGGACGCCTATCGCCTCGCCCGTGCGTTGGACGCGCGGGTCGAGGATTGCGTCAATGCGGTCGGCGTGGACGTCAACACCGCCTCGGCCGCCCTGCTCGCCCGGGTCTCGGGCCTGAGCACGACCGTCGCCGAGAACATCGTCGTGTACCGCGACGAGAACGGCGCGTTCAACAATCGCAAGTCCCTGCTCAAGGTGCCGCGCCTGGGCGACAAGACGTTCGAGCAGTGCGCTGGGTTCCTGCGTGTGGCAAACGGCGACCAGCCGCTGGATGCCTCGTCGGTGCATCCCGAGGCGTACCCGGTGGTGGAACGCATCGTCCAGCACAGCGGCCGCGGGGTGAAGCAGCTGATCGGCGACAGCGCATTCCTGCGCAGCGTCGATGCGAAGTCCTACACCGACGAGCGCTTCGGCCTGCCGACGGTGCGCGACATCCTCAAGGAACTGGAGAAGCCCGGCCGCGACCCGCGTCCCGAGTTCAAGGCCGCCCGCTTCGCCGACGACGTTCAGGAGATCAAGGACCTGAAGCCGGGCATGGTCCTTGAAGGCGTGGTCAGCAACGTGGCGGCGTTCGGCGCGTTCGTCGACATCGGCGTGCACCAGGATGGTCTGGTCCACATCTCCATGCTCGCCGATCGCTACGTCAAAGATCCGCGCGAGGTGGTCAAGGCGGGCGACGTGATCAAGGTGAAGGTGCTGGAGGTCGACATACCGCGCAAGCGCATCGCCCTGACCTGCCGCTTGGAGGAGACGCCACCGCTGGAGAAAGGCGCTGACGCTGAGCGATCAGGTCCGGGTACTGGTCGCGATCGGGGCCGCAGGGAACCGCCGCGTCCCCGTGGAGCCAATGACACGCGCCGGGCCACACCTCCACCTGCAAAGGCGCCCACCCGGCCGATGGCACCTCCGGCAAACAACGCGTTGGCAGCTGCATTCGCCCGGGCGAAGCAAAAGAACTGAGGATTGGATCTACGGGCGGCTCAAATTTCGCCGTGACGCAGCCACAGCGAGGCTTCCGACTCGATCTCGAATACGCGAGCAACGAACCCACGCTCGCGGGCGAGGATCTCGGTGGTTTCGTTCTGCCACGAGCGTGCTGTATCAACACCGACGTAGGCCGTACGGACCCGCTCCAGGCCCAGCTCGCTCAAGTGGTGGATGAACTGTTCCAGCTCGGCGAGCGTCAGCGAGCCGCCGGCTGTCCTGTCGATGACCAGCAACGTCGGCACACCGGCGCTCATGGTTTCCCGGGCGATAAGCGCCCAATATTCCCTGGATGCTTCCAGGCTCCCGGTAACCCCGGTGACTGACGCGCGCAGGCGGTTACCGTCGCGGCGGAACTCGATCCGAAAGCTGGATCCGTCGACGATGAGGGTGCTCGGTTCCGGTTCCATCAACACGTACTGTCCCGACCGGGAACTGGGAATCTGCGGCATCCGGGAGCCGCGTCGCTGATCATTGAGACATCGCTCCTCGGTGTTGAGGGCCGCAGCTTAACCGTTCGGGTCAGACCTGCGCATCCTTCGAGTATCGTCCGCACCCTCAGCGCAACTGGCTGTCCTTGCTGCCACGACGGTTGTAGCCGCTTTCAGCGCGCTGGTTATCCTCGACCTGCTGGCAGACCACGCAGAGGCGGACGCCGGGCACGGCTTCGCGCCGCGCTGCGGGAATCGCCTCATCGCATTCCTCGCAATGCATCAATCCAGGTCCCGTCGCCAGGTGGCTGCGTGCACGCTTCACCGCATCCTCGACCGTCGCGTCAATCTGGTCCTGCACTGCGCCATCGCCTGCCCATCCGGTTGCCATGACTTCGTCCGCTCCACTGTTTTTTGCTGCAACCAGAGTAGACCCGGGCACTGCAACACAGCGTTAGCGACGCGCCGGGCCGGGTGTATGATTCAGCGGGAAGACGGGGGGCCGTTGTGATGCGAAGACAGACGTTGAGCGCAAGATGCCTGCGCGATCGGGACACTGACGGTCACTTGCGTCCACGCGGCGACGTGGCATGAATCGTCGCGAAGCACGCAACCCCTTGTGGGTGAGCCGCCTCATCTATCCATACCGCGTGGTTGGAATGGCGCTGGGCGGACTATCTGTGTCGGTCGTTCTTTACGAGCTTCATGCAACGTGGGTGGCGTGGACGTTCATGGTCCTGGGCTGCCTGGTCTGGCCCCATCTAGCCTACTGGCGAGCGAGCCGCGCTCCCGATCCGGCGCGCGCAGAAAAGTGCAACCTGCTGATCGACTCGGCGATTGCGGGGGCCATGGTTCCGATGATGCATTTCAATGTGTTGCCCAGCACGCTGCTCATTACCCTCACGACGGTAGACAAGCTCAGCACCGGCTTCCGGCGACTATGGCTGCATTCCTTGCCGGTACTGGTCCTTGGCGGTGTGGCGAGCGCCGTGCTGCTTGGCACCGGTTTCAATCCAATGACATCGATGCCGGTGTTGCTGGCGTGCATGCCGATGCTGCTGATCCACATGATCGCGGTCAGCGTCGGGCGCTATCAGCTTATCCGCAAAGTCACCAAACAGAACCGGGAACTGGATCGGGTTCGCCGCATCGACACCCTGACCGGCCTCTCGCGGCGCGGAGCGTGGGAGGAACAGGCGCAGCAGGTGCTGGCCAACCGTCGGCCCGACCGGGAGGACTGCATCCTTCTGATCGACGTCGACCGGTTCAAGCAGATCAATGATCGACACGGCCACGGAGCAGGTGATGCGACGCTGCGGGAGCTGGCTGAACGGATGCGGCGGGTAATGCGGCCGCACGACCACGTCGGACGGCGCGGTGGAGACGAATTTGCCGTGTTGCTGCCTGAAACCACCCAGGCCGAAGCGCTCGCGATCGCCGAGCGTTTGCGTCGCGAAGTCGAGCGGATCCGCCTTGCGGACTACCCCGAAGTGATTCCGACCGTGAGCATAGGTATGGCGGTGGCGCCCGCGCAGCCCAGCCAGCCCGATACCTGGCTGGATATCTGGTTGGAACAGGCCGACAGCGCGCTCTACCGTGCAAAAGACCGGGGTCGGAACGCGGTCATGGCCTGAGCCCAGAGGGTGGCAAGGTTTTGCCATCCAGCCGGGGGTTCGCCGTGTCAGCGGTGATCCTGCCATCGGTCAGCGTGACCGTGCGGTCGCACTGCGATGAAAGCCGTGGATCGTGGGTCACCAGCAGGACCGCGCAGCCGAACTCGCGGTTGAACTTGCGGAACAGGGCGAAGACATCATCCGCGGTCTTGCTGTCCAGGTTCCCGGTCGGCTCGTCGGCCAATAGCAGCGCCGGCCGCGTGACCAATGCCCGCGCGACGGCGACGCGTTGCTGCTGCCCGCCGGAGAGCTGGTCCGGCCTGCGGTCGGCAAAACCCTTCAACCCCACGTCCTGCAGCAAGCCTTCGCCCATCGCGCGCTGCTCTGGCGTCGGCTTGCCACCGGCGACGATCAACGGCATCAGCACATTTTCCAGCGCAGTGAACGCCTGGATCAGGTGGTGGAACTGGAACACGAATCCGATCGAGTGTCCGCGAACCGCAGTGCGGCGCACGTCGTCCATCGCCGTCGTGGCTTCGCCCAGCAGCAGGATCTCACCGCTCGTCGGCGTGTCCAGCAGCCCGATGAGGTTGAGCAGCGTGCTTTTTCCCGATCCCGAAGCGCCGACGAGTGCGGCGAAATCGCTGCGCTGCAGGCGCAGATCCAGGCCGTGCAGCACCTCGACTTCGGTGGGCAGGCCGACGTTGTAGCTCTTGCGAACGCGCTCCAGCCGCAGGACCTCCTGCTGGTTGTCGTGACTCGACTTGCCCACGAGCGGAGGCTTCCTCCCCGGCTCAGACATGGCGGATCGCCACGACCGGATCCAGACGCGCCGCGCGGCGCGCCGGAATGGCGGCAGCGATCACCCCGGTCAAGGTCGCCAGCCCCGTCGCCGCGACCAGCAGCCATGGATTGACCGGGATATAGAACAGGCGGGGGCCGAAGTTGTTGAACGCCGTCACCAGGCCGACTCCGCTGATGCCGCCCAGCAGCGAGCCCAGCAGCCCGAACAGCGCGCCCTGGATCAGGAACACCCGAAGCATCTGCGCGCGGGTGATGCCGATTGCGCGCAGGATGCCGATCTCGCGGGTGCGCTGGACCACGCTCACCGACAGCACGCTGGCGATGCCCAGCGCGACGCTCAACGCGACGAACACGCTGATCATGGTGGTCGACATGCTCTGGCTGCGCAGCGCGTTGAGCAGTTGCGCGTTGGTCTCCATCCAGCTCTCGACTTTCTGCCCGGTGAGCCGACGGATGCGGGTGGCAATGGTGTCGGCTTTGAAGATGTCGGTGACCGTCAGGTCGATCACCGTCGCCGCACCGGGCAGGTCCAACAGTGACTGGGCCTGGCTCATGTCGAGGTACACGTAACGCGCATCGAGCTCGCGCACGCCCAGCTCAAAGATTCCGGCGACGTTGACCACGCTGTCGCCGCCCTGCCCCGTTTCCAGGCGCAGCTTGTCGCCGACGCTGACCCCCAGATCGATGGACAGCTGCTTGCCGATGACCGTCTCACCGGCACCGATCCGGAACGCTCCAGCGATGATGTCGTCGCTGATGGGCAGGATCTGCTGGTAGCGACGCGGGTCGATGCCCACCAGGGCAACCGACTGCAGCGCCTCACCGCGACGCGCGAACGCCGGACCCGAAATGATGGGCGACACCGCCGTGACCTGCGGGAAGTCATCCAGCACGTCACGCAGTTGCTGCCAGTTGTTGATCGAGCGCAACCGCTGGGCGCGACGGGTCTCCAGCAGCATGCGCACGGCGGGGCCGTCCAGCGGCAGGATCCGGTTGAGCTCATCGGGCGGGGATATCCTGATGTGCGACTGCGTGCCCAAGGTCCGGTCGACAATGTTGTCCTGCAGCCCGGTGATCAGGGCGGTGATGAAAACGATCACCGCGACGCCAACACCGATGCCCACCAGGATGAGTGTGCTCTGGGCGCGGCCCTCACGCAGGAACCGGGTCGCAATGGTCCATTCGGTCCACATGGCGGTCAGTCGAACTTGACCGGTATTTCGCGATCGGTCGCGGAGTCCGCGCGTTCGGACGGAATCGCTCCGAGTCGCGGACGCACCCGGTCGCCATCGGCTAGCGTTGCCTCAGGGGCGCTCAGGACCACATCACCTTCGGCCAGTCCACCGGTGACTTCGGTGACGGTGATTCCACGCAGGCCAAGCGTCACTTCTACCCGTTCGACCCTGCCATCAGCGAACTTCCACACCGCCGCGTTTCCGCGCTCGTCGCGCTCCAGGGCGTCATTGGGGACCACCAATGCGCGTTCGCGACGCCCGGTTTCCACGTTGACCGAAACGGTCATGTCCTGGCGCAGGAACTCGGGCACGGGATTCATTTGCAGGCGGATATCCACGCTGCCGCGCTGCGGATCCACCGCGGGTGCAATGAAGACGACCGTCGCAGGGAACGGGCGATCCGGATACGCGTCGGCAACGCAGATCGCCGATTGTTCCAGCGCAAGGACCGACAGGTTTTTCTCGTCCACCGGAACCAGAACTTCGGTCTGGCCATCGCGGGCGATCTCGAACAACACCTGCCCCGGCTGGACGACATCACCGGGCTCGGCATCCCGGGTCAGCACGGTGCCGCCGACTTGGGCACGGACGCGGGTCTTCTGCAGCAACGCCTCGGCGGCCGAGACCCGCTGGCGCGCTTCGGTCTCCGCGGGGTTGCCCGGTGACAGCGACCGCGCGCTCAGCTCCGCCTGGTCCAGCGCGGCGCGGGCCGCGGCTTCAGCCTGCACCGACTGCTCCATCATCTCTCGCGACACCAGTTGCTGGGCAAACAGCTCACGCCGGCGGACCGCCTCCCGACTCGCCTGGGTGAAAGCCGATCGGGCCCGGCGCAATGAGGCTTCCGCCTGCGGCTTTCCCGATTGCTGCAGATCGGCCAGCGCCGCCCGTGCTTCACCCAACCGCGCCTGGTATTCATCGGCCTGCAGCACCGCCAGCACATCACCGGCCGCGACCGTATCGCCCTCGCGGACCAATCGTTCGGCTATGACCCCGGCGACCTGCGCACCCACCTGGGCACGCGATGCTGAAGCGACCCGGCCGGTTGCGACGACGGTTTGCACCAGCGGCTGTGCTTGCAGGCGGTACGCAGGCACCTGCGGTCCCTGGACCTTGCGCATGATCAGCCATCCGGACAGGACGACCACGAGGGCGAGGATCACCAGCAATGCGCTACGTGTGCGGGTGGGTTTCAGGGTGGCCTCCCGGCGTCTTCAACGCGGAATAACGAGCAGTTTTCCGTCCTGTTCATCATAAGGTCGCCCGCCCAGCGCGGGTGCGCTTCCGCGCGCTAGACTGGCGGGGTCGAGCGAGACAAGGAGAACACCATGGCGAAGATGTGGATTGTGATCGGGGATCCAACCAGCGGCGGCGGCCAGGTCATTACCGGCTCCCCGTTTACCGATATCGATGGAAAGCCGGTGGCGCGCGTGACCGATCAGGCAACGTGCCCAACCCACAAGGGCAGTTTTCCGATCGTCGATGGCGACAGCACCACCCTGATCGATGGCCAGCCGGTTGCCGTGCACGGCAGCGGCCTGGCGTGTGGGTGCAAGGTGCTGGCAGCCAAACAGATGCGCGTATCGCTGTAGCCCCTCAGGCGCCCTAACGGCTCAGGCCCGATACCTCTCGTTTTCGCTAAGATGCCGCCGCGGCGAATGCGCGGCGGCCGATCCAGCTACGCGTCGAGTTTCGCGTCCATGGTGATCCTGGCGCCCTTGAGCACCTTTGAAACCGGGCAGCCTTCCTTTGCGGCGGTGGCGATGCGCTGGAACGTTGCATCGTCAGCTCCGGGCACTTTGGCCTTGACGTCGAGATGGATGGTGGTGATCTCCAGCGCGTCCGGGTCAAGGGTAACCGCGGCTGTGGTTTCGATCCTGTCGGGGGTCAGGTTCTCCTTGCCCAGCATCATCGAAAGCGCCATCGAGAAGCAGCCAGCGTGGGCCGCACCGATCAGTTCCTCGGGGTTGGTGCCGGGGCCATCCTCGAATCGTGCCTTGAAACCATAGGGTGCGTCGCGCAGGACACCGGTCTCGGTCGAAATGCTGCCCTTGCCGGTCTTGACTTCGCCGGTCCAGACAGCTGATGCGGTCTTCTTCATGGGGTTCTCCTGATGCGGGTGGGGTGCCGGTACGGACAACAGCCGTATCTGGCGAACCCCCACTATGCCTCTCCCGATGCGATGAGCCCGTGTGCTCTGCGCGCGCGAATCGTCGCAGAGCAGATGACTTGCGCCGGCCAACGTCACGCCGTCCCTACGACGACTTGGTGGCGTCCAGCTTGGCGCGAAGGCCGCTCGACCGGCGTGCGGGGGTCGAGATTGCGCGACGCAGCACCGCGTCCGATGCCCATATCTGCACCGTTTGCCGGGCGCGCGAGATCCCGGTGTAGAGCAGTTGCCGAGAGAGGATGCGGTTGTCCGGATCCGGCGGCAGCAGCACAGCGACTTCGCGATACTCAGATCCTTGGCTCTTGTGGATCGTGATGGCAAAGCCGCCTTGGTGGTCAGGCAGGCTCCCGGGCACGAAGCAGACCGCAAGGCGGCTCCGCTCAGTCGCCAGCGCCGGGACATCGTCGTCGATCGCGCTGGCTGCGGACGCGGCAACGGTTACCACAAACCAGACCCCCAACGCGCCCTCGGCATCCTCCAGGCAGATGCCGACGTCACCGTTGAACAGGCCGGCGGTGTAATCGTTGCGGGTGATCATCACCACGCGGCCGGGGTACCACTCACCCCGGGTGACCGACAGCGCATCGTCGGATGAGGCGGCGCGAATCGAAGACTCCAGGTGGCGATTGGCCGCCTCGGCGCCGAACTCGCCTTCGCGCAAAGCACAGAGCAGCTGTCGATCGCGCAAACCGTCCAGGGCGGCGAGGGCCACCGACTGGTCCGGTGCACCGTGGGCGCCGCGCGGCAGCCGCGAGAACACACCCGCTGCGCGCAATCCATCGGCCAGGCTTCGGGCCCAGCCGGCCAACGCCGCGTCCAGCTCTTGCGAGGACCCGATCTGCACGCGTTGCACCTGATCACCGGAGTCGATGACGGCGCGTTCGAACGCGTCGATGTCGCCAAGGCGCACCGATTCGTTGAGCGGCAGCAGCGACTGATCAGCGCGGAAGCTGTGCGAGAGTCGGACCAGACCGGGATCGGCCTCTGCCTCCATCGCGCCGACGAGGTCCAGCAACACCGAACCGGTGCCCACCGAGGTCAACTGGTCGGCGTCGCCGACGAGAATCAGCGTGGCGTCCTCGCGCAATGCCTCCAGCAGATGGCGCAGCATCGCGAGGTCGACCATGGAGGCTTCGTCGACGATGACGATGTCGGCAGGTACGGGGTTTCCCGCGTGGTGAACGAAGCCGCCCGCATGTCCGCGGCTTCCCAGCAGCCTGTGCAGGGTGCTGGCAGGCGCATTGAGCGACCCCTCCAGCCACGGGTGCCAGTGTCCGGGAAGCGGCGTCTGCCCGTCGCGCATCAGCCTGGCGCCGTCGCGCAGTGACTCTGAGAGCCGTTGCGCCGCCTTGCCGGTTGGCGCGCCGATCCGGACGATCGCCGGCGCGGCGCCTGAGCCGGCGCGGCGCTTGAGCAGCAGCATCAGCATGCGCAGGACCGTGGTCGTCTTGCCGGTGCCGGGGCCGCCGGTAAGAACGAACAGCCGTTTGCCCGGGACCTGGGCAACCGCGGCGCGCTGGGCAGCTACCCGCTCGCTTCTGTCCCCCTGGAACAGGACGTCGATATCGGCCGCACTGCCGGCGGGCCCAGTCTCGGCGGCTGCGCGGCGCACGCTGACATGCCGCGCCACGGCGCCCTCATGCAGATGGTTGCGCAGCAGGTAGAAATGCCCGTTATCAATCACGAACGGAGTGGCTGCGATTGCGTGCGTGTCTTCCGCTGACCCGGCAGCCACCACCGTGACCATCGGGTCGGCCATCAGTTGCGCCAACGCGCCCTCCTCAAGTGCCGGCATTCCATGGCGACCGGCGGCCTCGCCACGCAGCGGCAGGGCGCTGTCGCCGTGGCCATCGGCGACGCTGGCCCAGCCCGCCAACTCGGCCAACGCGGCCGAGCCCCCATGCGCCTTCACCCAGCGCGCCACGGTGTGATCCAGCATCCGCCACGCCTCTGGTGGAGCGGGTTCCTTCGCCGATCGGCGGAAGCGGTAAGTCATTGATGCGTTCACGCCGCCACCCCGGTGCGGATTTCGCCTAGAACGCTGCCAACCGCGTCCAGCAGCGCATCCGGAAACCGGTGCCGCCAGATGCCGGCATCCGGTGCCAGCCCGGCCGCACGGACAAACAGGTACACACATTCGCCCAGGTGCCGCGACCGGTCATAGCCGGCGCCAAGGCGCTGGCGCAGGTAGCGGTCCACGGCAACCGTGTACAGCAACGCCTGGAAGCGATACCGACTCCGGTCCATCTGCTCAAGCAACGCGCTACCCATGTAACTTTCTACGGTATCGCCCAGGTAGTTGCCTTTGTAATCAAGGACATAAAATCTTTCATTGCAGTGGAATGTCAAGTCGATCTTGCCGTTCATGAGTCCGCTCAGGACACGCTGGCTGGTGGGCACCAGCTGCGGCTCGCCGTGGGCCGCGCATGCTTCACGGAGAT
The DNA here is from genome assembly GCF_000855665.1 of Lysobacter sp. A03. Lineage (GTDB taxonomy): Bacteria > Pseudomonadota > Gammaproteobacteria > Xanthomonadales > Xanthomonadaceae > Novilysobacter. Next base: position 18,619 of record NZ_JXSS01000044.1, on the reverse strand, counting down.
CAGCCATGGAGACGCCGTCCAGGGCGAAATGAAATCCCATTTCCGCACGCAGGTCGGCTTCGGGCAGGTCCGCGAGCGACATATCGGGATTTCCCTGAAGTCCCAGCGGTGCCTCCAGCGCCCCCTGCAACCGTCGGGCGAGCGTTTCGGCGAGCGGCGCCTGCGCAGGGTCCTTGCGACGCACCCCCGAATCATCCAGATACCGCTCCACCAGCGGCAGCTGCGCAGTGATCGGCTCACCAATTTTGCGGAACTCGAACACGGCGTGGACGGCGTTGCCGAAATCCGTGCCGCGGACGTCCGCCACGGCGAGAAGTTCCGGATGTGGCACCGCGGGTACCGACTCGGGCACCGCCGCACTCGATCCCGCGACGGATCCCTCGGTCTCGTCCCCGGCCGCAGCCTCCGGGTTGACCGCGTCGCGTTGCTCGCCGTGGGTCAGCGTGGTGAAGCTGTGCTTTCCCGGCAGCGGGCCAACCGGCAATGCCGGCATCGGGCGCGCGTTGCGTTGGCGCCCGGTCGTCCCTGCATCGGGGACATAATGCTGGCGCTCCGTCGGCAGCCACCCCTGGCTCCAGTCGATCCGTGTGGTCTGGGCTTCCAACTCCGTGCTTCCCAGCGGTGCCGGCAGGCGGGCCAACATCACGTCCAGTGCGCTGCGTTTGGTGCCTTGCAGCGGCGACTTGGCCTTTGCGTTCGCCGGTCGCTCCACGTCCAGGGCAAACACGTGGCACGCATAGATGGCGCGGGTCAGCGCGACGTACAACACTCGGAAGCGTTCGTCCTGCAGTTCCTGCGCCTTGGCCGCAGCAGCCTCAGGTGAGCGCTCGACACGACTGGCCCCGGTGCGCGGATCGGTGAGGACATGCATGTCGCCTCCGGGCTTCTCGCCGTGGTTCCACATCAGCGGCAGGAACACGATCGGAAATTCCAGGCCCTTGCTGGCATGCAGGGTCATCAGGCGAACCCGGGCGCTGTCGGACTCGATGCGCAGTTGCGCTGCTTCGACAGCGTCATCGCCGGAGTCGCCGTCCCCGTCCCGGCACTCGGCCAGCCACCCCAGCAACTCCTCGAGACCGGGATCGTCCTCAGACCGCGCCTGCAGCAGCTCGCCCAGGTGACGAAGGTCGGTCAAAGCGCGCTCGCCGGCCAGGGTCTGCAGGTAGCGCGGCGCCATGTGCGTGATCAGCTGCTCGACCACATGCAGCACGCCGCGACGCTGCCAGTCGAGATGCCATTGGCGGAACTGCCCGGCCACGGCCTGCCAGCGCAGAATGTCGTCGCCCCACTCCTGCAGCTCGCTGAAACTGGCGCCCCAGAGGCGGGTGGCGGCCGCCGCACGCAACGCGCCGAGCTCGCCGGGATAAGCGACGGCGTGCAGGACGGTCTGCAGGTCGCGGGCGATATCGGTGGCAAAAACGCTGCTGCGGGTACTGGTGACGCAGGGTACGCCGCGCGCACGAAGCTCGTCGCGCAGGGATGTGATGTCGCTGGCCGTTGGCAGCAGTACCGCGATATCGGAGGGCTCAACGGGGCGACCGGTGATGCGGTGGACTCGCGACTGCAGCATCTCCGCGATCTGGTCCGCGCAGGCGCGCAGTGCTTGTGCGCGCCGCTCCGGCTGTGAAGGCGCCGCCGGGGATTGGTAGTGGATCACCAGCGGCTTGGCGCAAGGCTCCCCATCGACGGTGTATGGCGTCGAGCTCCGACGTTTCGAGGCGTTGACGGGGCGGCAGCGGATGTCGGTTGTGTCCAGCGCGCTGAGCTGGTCCCCGGCCACCGCGTAGAACTGGTTGACGGCATCGACCAGCGCCTCGCTTGAGCGGTGGTTGGTGTCCAGGGTGAGCCGGTCGCCGGCAACGGCGCTGGCCGCCGCGCGCTGGTAGGCGTGGATGTCCCCGCCGCGGAAGGAATAGATCGCCTGCTTGGGGTCGCCAATCATCACCAGCCGGCCGCGCGGGGCGCCGACGGCATCGCAGTAAATCGCATCCAGGATGCCGTACTGCAGCGCGTCGGTATCCTGGAATTCGTCCACCAGCGCGACCGGCCACGCATCGTGCAGCGCATCGGCCAGCGGGCGCTCGCTGCCGGCCGCTTCGCGCACCAGCGCGTCGCTGACGGTACTGATCAAGGCGTCGAAGGTGAGCTGGTGGCGGGCCGCGAGCCGGGACTCGATCTCGCCGCGCGCCACGGCCGCCAGTTCACGCCAGAAGCTCATCTGCAGGCCCCGGATCGCGGGAACGCACGCCTCGGCAAACTGCCCTGCAGCGAGGAGGTGGGGGTCGTTTTCGAACGCCTTTCTCACCCCGGTCAGCTTCGAGGCACTGGCCAGCCGCTTGCAGCTTTCCTCGCTTGGCAGCCGGGAATGGTCCTTCAGCAGCTCCAGCAGTTCGGTGAGCACGCGCGGCAGCGCGGCCGACTTGGCGAACGTCTCGGCGCTGCCGGCGATGATGCCTTCCAGTTTCGGTATCCATGCCGGATCAAGTGCGGCGTTGATCTCCGCTGACGGCATGCCACCCACGGAAACACCCTGCCCCAGACAGACCTTGAGCTGCGTGCGCAAACGGTCGCGGCTCAGGTTGCCGGCGCTCCGGCCAAGCATCACCAGCGGGTCGCTGTCGTCCCCCTGCTGCAAACGACGCCACAGGTCGCCTGTCACCTCATCCAGCAACGCGTCGCTGGCGACCATCTCGCCCATCACGAAGGCCACGCCACACGCGAACGGGTGGTCGGCAAGGATCCTGCGACACAGGCTGTGCAAGGTGCTGATCGGGGCGGCGTCCATTTCTGCCAGCGCCAGGCGCAAAGCCTGCAGGTCGCTGGCACGGACGTCGGCGTCCTGCTGCCAGCGGCCGAGCAGCCACGACGTATCGGGGCCGGCATCCCCTGCGACCGGCTCGGCGGATTCCGCGAGTTGCACGGCCCACCGCAGCTTACCGCGCAAGCGCTCGCGCAGTTCCTGTGCGGCGGCCTCGGTGAATGTCGTCACCACCACCTGTCGCGGCGACCGGCCCTGTTCCAGCAGCAGGCGCAGATAGAGAACCGCGATGGTCCAGGTCTTGCCGGTACCAGCGCTGGCTTCGATCAGGCTCCGCCCGCCTGGTGCCAGGACCAGGTCGCGCCAGTCCGGAGTACAGGGGAGCGCGGAAACCGTCTCGTTCATTGCTGCCTCCCCACACACGCAGGTTGGTCGGTGGACGCGTCGCCCCGGAGCGGCGATGCCATGTCGATGCATTCGTGAAGCGCCAACGCGAAGGCGTGCAGTTCGGCCAGCTCGTCGCTGCCGCCGGCAAAATCCACGGCACCGGCAAGCAGGCGGCTGTAACCGGGGGAGTAATCGCGCTCGCCGGTGCCGCCGTGCGTTGCCACCCAGACCCCCTCGACGTTCGCGGGCGCTGGGTCCTGATCGCCTTCCGCGCTGCCACCGCCGCGCCGGTTGAGCGTGGGCTGGATTGCTTCCCAGGCGATTTTCGGGAAGTACCAGCGTGGCCTGCCTTGTGCCTGCATCCACCACTGCAACAAGCGGACAAGCCGCTGCTGCAGATCGGCGATGAGCTGCGCGCGCTCGTCCCGTCCTGCCTTCACAAACGCATCGTCCCACGCGTTAAGCGCGCCGGACCAATTCGGAATCCCGTCGTCGACCAGCATCGCCAAACGCACCGTCGGCAGTGGGTCACTGCCGACCGCCGTATGCAGGCGCAGCAACGCCCAATCCATGAACATCGGCACGCGGTCCTTGAAATCAAGATCCTTCTCCGCCTTCAGCGCTCCGTCCTTGCCGGGAAACGCGCGCAGTATCTGCCAGTGCTCAAGGGCGTTATGCCTGACCCTGTACACGTGGCCGACCTGACCGACCAGCGCGACATCCCCGACAGCCTGATCGATCACGACACTGACCGGCGCCGGCACGCCATGCTCGAACGCCGGCAGATCGGCGAGCCGCTCGAGCAGTTTTCCCACCGCCGCCGCGGAATCTTCCCAGGCCCGCAGGCCCGGCTGCCCCGGCGGCATCATGCCGCCCAGGCGCAGCCAATCCGGCGCCCGGTCGGGCGGCCACTGCCCATGCGGCCAGGCGGGCAGCGCATCGTTGAAGAACAGTTTCCGCGGCACCGAATCCAGCGCGCCAAACCTGGGATCGACCGGCTCTTCGCTGGGAAGGCGATCATCCACCAGTGCATCCAGGCTGATCTGCATGCGCCGACCCAGCACCTGGGCGGCGGGATCGCGGTAATAGGACTGTACCTCCCGCAGCGCGACCGGGCCCTCGACCACCACCTCGCCGGCCCCGTTGCGGTCAAGGAACGGCGCGACGTTGGGGCGTGCTCCTTCCGCGTGCATCGCGGCGAAGTCCTGCTGATAGGAGAACAGCTGCGGATCACTGCCGTCGTAATAGCGGGCGTCGAAGGGCTGCAGCGGGTGACGGATGATCCAGGGCCGCGGCGTGTCGGTGTCGTCGGCCGCCAGGCCAGCGGAGGCGTCCAGCACCGCCAACAGCTCGGACAGCGGCTGCGCGGGGTTTCTCGGCTTGCCGTCCACCACCCCTTCGCCCAGGTAACTCAGGTGCAGTCGCTCGCGGGCCGACATCAAGGTTTCCAGGAACAGGTAGCGGTCGTCGCTGCGCACGTCACGGTCGCCGAGCCGCCGATAGCGCGCCATCAGGTCCAGGCCTGCGTCGCTGCTGTTACGTGGGAACTCACCGTCATTCAGGCCAAGCACGGCGACCACCTTGAACGGGATGGCGCGCTGCGGAACCATCCCGCAGAAGGTGACGCCGCCCATCAGGAAACGCTGCCGCTCCGGCGCTGCGGCGAGACGTTCGACCAGCAGGTCGCGGACGACACTGAAGTGCAGCCCGGGGTCGACCTCGGCCTTCGCGGTTTCAGTAGCCAGCATGCGGATGAAACCCAGCAGCGCGGCCCTGGCGTCGCGGGCGTTGGCGTCCATCAGGTCGATCCGGAACATCGCCTCGAATCGGCGCTCCAGTTCCTCCGCCCATGCGCTCGCCGGTCGCGACTCCTCGGCAAGGTCACAAAGGGCCTGGATCTCCCTCAACAGGTAATCCAGCGCGCCCAGATGGGCGGCAGCAGGGCCGTGGATGCCGGTAAGTGGCGCAATGGCGAGGCCGTCTGGCAGCTCAACCGATCCTTGATGATCGCTGTCGGCGCCGTCGGCCATGAGGTAACCGGCCATCATCCGGTCCATGGCCCAGCCGAAGGTGTGCTCGGCGATCGCCGGTACCCCGAAACGGCTGCGGAATGCCGGATCGAGCGCCCAGGCGACGCGGCTCGCCTGCAACCAGCCGCTCAGCTCGTTCACCGCGGCAGAGTCCAGGCCAAGGCGAGCGGCGACCTCCGGGATGGTCAACAGATCCACCACCTCCGGCGCGGTCACGCGGGTGCCAGGGAGATCGAGCAGGCGCTGGAACGCGCCAAACAACGAATGGCTGCGGGCAACGGAGACATCGGCCAGGTGATAAGGCAACCGCCCCCCGCCGTGCCCGGCGACACCGAACACGGCCGGGATCAGCGGCACGTAAGAGCGGATGTCGGGCGCCATGACCACGATGTCCGCCGGGCGGATCGGATCGCCATGCTGGTCGGTGCTTTCTATCGCGTCGAGCAACTGGTCACGAAGGATTTCCAGCTCGCGCAGACGGGTGTGGCTGGCGTGAACCCGCAGCGATGCATCAGCGATCTCGCGTTCGATGACCGCTGGCTGCTGGAGATCGACCGGCTCGGGCAACGGCGCCAATGCGCGGATGCTCTCCTGCACGCGCTGCAGGCGGTTGACCGGCGGCGAGTCGTCCTCGTCGGCGCGGTGGCGCACGTCGGCCAACACGTCGTCGGTGCCGTCCGCCAGCGCCATGATGAAGTGCTGGCCCATCCGGCCCCAACTGGCCAGCAGTGGATTCTCCTGCTCGATCCAGTAGTCGCCAGCGCCGGCGCTTTCCAACCCGGCCTGTTCGGCCACGCGCCGCTGCTGGATCTGCGCCACCGTGTTGCCCAGACCGCCCCAGTACTCACGGCACGGATCGGGGACGTACATCGCCACCAGCCGGTGACGGGCCGCCGCCCGGATCACCGCCAGCTCGGACGGTGCGAGATGACTGACGCCAAAGACATGCAGCGCCTCATCGACTGCGCCGTTGTGATTGTGCAGGCGGTCGATAAGGGCAGCGACGACATCTCCGCGATGCGGCCCGAGCTGAGCGTGCAATTGCCGCCACAGAGGCGCCAAAAGGCGCTGTTCGGTGGACGCGATCCGTGGATCTCCGCCGTGGCCGGTGACCGCGTCCAGGCGTCCGTCCTCCCAGGCATCCAGCCAGTCGGGCCGATAAACCACGTACTGAGAATAGATCCGCGCCAGTCGGTCGGCCAACTGGAATCGGCGCCGCGCCAGGTCCGCTCCGGCATGCCGTCTGTCCGCCTCCCCGGGTTGCAGGTAGGACGCGATGCGTGCGTCGGTGACGCCGATTGCCTCCAGTCCGCCGCCAAGCAGCTCATGGATGTTCCAGCGCAGGTGCTCACGCTGGTAGCGCGGCAGCGACACCGCCTGCTGCCCCAGCTCCCGCTCCGCGAGATTGCCGATCCACGTGCTCGGCAGCTGGATGTCCAGGTTGGCAACGATCCCGCCCGGGCCGTACGCGCGGGCAAGCGCGCCGTTAAGCCAGTGTTTCATTCCCGGATGGGCCGCAATGATCGTTTGCGGGGCGAGGATATTGGCCGGGCGGGTCACATTCAACAACTCGCGCAGGGGCCCGAGCAGCATTTCCAGACGGCTGGCGCGGTAGATCACCAGACCGGTGGTCTGCGCCGCACCTTCCACCTCCCGCAACTCCCCGCGCTTATCGACTGACGTCACCGCACCGCCCCCTTTCATGAGGCTCAAAGGATAGCGTCCGCCGGTCGCAACGGCTGCGACCTGACTGGCCGGGCGTGCCCTATATGCCTTCCGGGCGGATGTCCCCCGGCCTCCGCCTACGGCGGACGCCTCCTCCTTTATTTCGCCCGGAAGGCATACAGGCCCTGCCTGCGCTGGTGGCCTTACGCCTTTACAACCGCCGCCACGTTGGAACGTCGGGGGAGAATGCCCTTGACGGCGAAATAAAGGAGGAGGCACCGGCTTCACCGGTGCCGGGGGACATTCGCAGGCAAGGGCGTTCACCCCCGGCGCCCCAGTCACCTGACGACCCAACAGATAAGGCGCTAGGCACGCGAACCGCATAAGAAAAAACCCGGGCCGCCGTGGCAGCCCGGGTTTCTGCAACCGATGCGTCAGTGACCAACGCATCGCGATGCCGGCATCACCAGATGCGGACGCGATCCTCGGGTGCGATCCACAGCGCGTCGCCCTGCTTCACGTCAAACGCGTCGTACCAGGCATCGATGTTGCGCAGCGGCGCGAATGCGCGGATATGGCCCGGCGAATGCGTGCCGTTGACCAGCTGCTGGCGCAGCGCGTCGTCACGCCACAGCGTCCGCCAGACCTGCGCCCAGCCCATGAAGAAGCGCTGCTCGCCAGTGAAGCCGTCAATCACCGGTGCTTCCTTGCCGTCCAACGAGCGCCGGTAGGCTTCCAGCGCGATGGTCAAGCCACCCAGGTCGCCGATGTTCTCGCCCATCGCGACCTTGCTGTTGATGTGCATACCGGGCAATTGCGGGAACTCGTAGGACTCGTACTGCGCGCCGAGCTTGGCGGCCTGGGCCTCGAACTTCGCCGCATCCTCGGAGGTCCACCAGTCGCGCAGCAAGCCGCTGCCGTCGGACTTGCGTCCCTGATCGTCGAAGCCGTGGATGATCTCGTGGCCGATCACGCCGCCGATGCCGCCGTAATTCACCGCCGGATCTGCGTCAGGATCGAAGAACGGCGGCTGCAGGATTGCGGCCGGGAACACGATCTCGTTCTTGACCGAGTTGTAGTACGCGTTGACGGTGTGCGGGGTCATGCCCCACTCCGCCTTGTCCACCGGCTTGCCGATGCGCACGCGACGGTAATCCCACTCGAACTGCGCGGCGCGCACGGCATTACCCAGCACATCGCCCTGGGCGACCTTGAGCGCACTGTAGTCGCGCCACTCGTCGGGATGGCCGATCTTCAGGCCGAAGCCCTTGAGCTTGGCGTGGGCTTCGGTCTTGGTTGCCGGGCTCATCCAGTCGAGCTGGTCCAGGCGGGCACCCATCGCAGCCTTCACGTTGCTGACCAGCGCGTCCATCTTCGCTTTCGCGTCGGCCGGGAAATACAGCTTGACGTAGTCGCGGCCGATCGCCTCACCCATCGCCGAGGACGTATAGCTCACCGCCCGCTTCCAGCGCGCCGCCTGCTCGGGCTGGCCCGACAGGAACTTGCTGCGGAACTCGAACTCGGCATCGGCAAAGCGGCTCGACAGCATCGGCGCGGCGTTGTCGATGGTGTGGAACGCCTGCCAGGCCTTGAGGGTGTCCAGGTCGGTGTCGGCGAAGATTTTCGCGATCTTCGGCAGCGCGGTGTTCTGGCGAATCACGCCGTCGGTCGCGTAGTCCAGGCCGGCGGCGGTCAGGTAGGTCTGCCACGGGAAGCCGGCGGCGACGGTGTCGAGCTTGGCCAGCTGGACCGGGTTGTAGGTCTTGTCGCGGTCGCGGCTTTCCGCGCGCGTCCAGTGGGACTTCGCAATCTCCGTCTCCATCTTCATGATCGCGTCGGCATGCGCCTTTGGATCGGCCCAGCCGCCCAGCTCGAGCATCTGCGCGATGTAGGCGACATAGCGCTCGCGCTGCGGCGCGAACTTCTCGCCCAAGTACATCTCGCGATCACCCAGGCCGAGGCCGGATTGGCTGAAATACAGGGTGTAGACGTCCGGGTTGCGCTGGTCGTCGGAGACGTAGCTACCAAAGAAGCTACGGCCCAGGCTGGCGCTGCTTTCACCCATCAGGCGCGCGATCGCGTCCTTGTCCTTGGCGTTGCGAATGGCATCCAGATACGGCTGCAACGGCTTGTCGTCGAGCGCTTCGACGGTCTTCTCGTCCAGGTAACCCTGGTAGAGGGCGGCCAGCTTCGCCGCGTCGCCGCCGGTGGCCGGATCGGCCTGCGGGTAGCTTTCCAGCAGCTGATGCACGCGCTGCTCGGACAGGTCGCGCAGGCCCAGGAACGAGCCATACATCGACTTGTCCGCCGGGATTTCGGTCTCTTCCGCCCATTTGCCGCTGACGTAACCGAAGAAGTCATCGCCCGGACGGAGTTCGGTGTTCATGCCGTCGGTGTCGATGCCCCAGGCCCCGAAGCGGGTGGCCGAGACGGCCGCGGTGTCGTCGCTGCCGGCGGCGTTGTCGGGTGCAGCATAGAGCGCGCGCAGGTCGCAGGTGGCGTCCAGGCAGCGGTCATCGGCATTGGCGGCCAGCGGCGCACCCAGGGTCAAGGCGACAGCAGTCGCAGCAAAAAGCAGGGTCTTCTTCAAGGAGATCTCCGGAAATGAATTCAGATGACGCAAAAAACCATGCCCTGTTCTAACCGACACGGGCTGCGATCGGCAGTGCCAAAGGCTGGGTTGGACATGGTGTAACAACACGGGGCCTGCAATGCCCGGAGGGGCGCGACCAGGTGCACGAGTGCTCAGAACGCGTCGGCGGGAACCCGCACCCAGCCTTCCATGAGTACACGCGCGCTGCGGCTCATGATGGACTTGGTGACCTGCCACTTCCCGTCCACCTGCACTGCTTCAGCCCCCACCCGGAGGGTTCCGGACGGATGGCCGAAGGTCACCGCCGTCCGATCGCCGCCGCCCGCTGCCAAGTTCACCAGGGTGCCGGGAACAGCTGCGGCGGTGCCGATCGCGACCGCCGCGGTACCCATCATCGCGTGGTGCAGCTTCCCCATCGACATGGCGCGTACGTTGAGGTCGATGTCGTCGGCGGCAACCACTTTTCCGCTGGAGGCGGAATAAGACGCGGGCGGCGCCACGATCGCGACCTTCGGTGTGTGCTGCCGACCCGCGGCCTCGTCGATATGCGCGATCAGGCCCATGCGCACCGCGCCGTGTGCTCGGATGGTCTCGAACATTGCCAGCGCCTTCGGGTCGCCGTTGACCGCGTCCTGCAACTCGGCGCCCGTGTAGCCGATCGAATCGGCGTTGATGAAGATCGTCGGGATACCGGCGTTGATCATCGTGGCCGGGAAGGTGCCAACCCCAGGCACATCCAGCTCATCGACGACGTTGCCGGTGGGGAACATCGCCCCGCCCTCCTCGCCGTCGTCGGCCGGGTCGAGGAATTCCACCGCCACTTCTGCCGCCGGGAAGGTCACCCCGTCCAGCTCGAAGTCACCGGTTTCCTGCACCTGCCCGGCCGTCATCGGCACGTGGGCAATGATGGTCTTGCCGATGTTGGCCTGCCAGATACGCACCGTGCAGATGCCATCGGCCGGAATGCGCGCCGCCTCCACCAGCCCGTTGCTGATCGCGAACGAGCCTACCGCCGCGGTCAGGTTGCCGCAGTTGCCGCTCCAGTCCACGAAGGCCTTGTCGATCGCGACCTGGCCGAACAGGTAATCAACATCGTGGTCCGGCCGCGTGCTGGCGCTGACGATCACCGTCTTGCTGGTGCTGGAGGTCGCGCCGCCCATCCCGTCGGTCTGTTTGCCGTAGGGGTCGGGACTGCCGATCACCCGCAGCAGCAAGGCGTCGCGGGCCGCGCCGGGCACGCGCGCGGCTTCGGGCAGGTCGTCAAGGCGGAAAAACACACCCTTGCTGGTGCCGCCCCGCATGTAGGTGGCGGGGATACGGATCTGCGGTTTGTGGCTCATGGACGATTCCGGCGGCAGGCGAGGACGGAGGATGACGTGGACGCGGTCAGGCGCTTGCGGTCTGTTCGGTATTCGCGCCCTGCCCACCGCCGCCGCTGGACGACGCCAGGAAATCCTGCGCGAATCGCTGCAGCACCCCGCCCGCCTCGTAGATCAGCAGCTCGTCATCGCTGTCCAGGCGGCAGCTCACCGGCACCTCGACCCGCTCGCCGTTGTTGCGGTGGATCACCAGCACCAGCTCCGCGCCCGGCGCCGGCTCGCCGACCACATCAAACGTCTCGGTACCGTCGATGCCCAGGGTGTTGCGGTCGGTGCCGGTGTGGAACTGCAGCGGCAGCACGCCCATGCCGACCAGGTTGGTGCGGTGGATGCGCTCAAAGCCTTCCGCAACGATGACTTCCACACCCGCCAACCGCACGCCCTTCGCCGCCCAGTCACGCGAGCTGCCCTGGCCGTAATCGGCACCGGCGATGATCACCAGCGGCTGCTTGCGTTCCATGTAGGTCTCGATGACCTCCCACATGCGCATGACCTTGCCTTCCGGCTCCAACCGGGCCAGCGAGCCCTGCCGCACCGAGCCGTCCTCGTTGCGCACCATCTCGTTGAACAACTTGGGGTTGGCGAAGGTCGCACGTTGCGCGGTCAGGTGGTCGCCGCGGTGGGTCGCGTAGGAGTTGAAGTCCTCTTCGGGCAGGCCCATTTTTGCCAGATATTCGCCCGCCGCGCTGGTCGCCAGGATCGCGTTGGACGGCGACAGGTGGTCGGTGGTGATGTTGTCGCCCAGCACCGCCAGCGCGTGCATGCCAGTCATGGTGCGATCACTGGCCAAGGCGCCTTCCCAGTACGGCGGACGACGGATGTAGGTGCTCTTCTGGTCCCAGGCGTACAGCGGGTCGACCTTCATCCCGGGCAACCCGCTGCGGGCGAACATCGGGTCATAGATCTCCCGGAACTGCTCGGGCTTGACGCTGGCGGCGACGATCGCGTCGATCTCCGCATCATCCGGCCACAGGTCTTTCAAGGTCACCGCAATGCCGTCCTTGTCGATGCCAAGAATGTCCTTCTCGATGTCGAAACGGATCGTACCGGCGATCGCGTAGGCCACCACCAGCGGCGGCGACGCGAGGAACGCCTGTTTGGCGTAGGGATGGATACGGCCGTCGAAGTTGCGGTTACCTGACAGCACGGCGACCGAATACAGGTCACGCTCAACCACTTCCTTCTGGATCACCGGGTCCAGCGCGCCGCTCATGCCGTTGCACGTGGTGCAGGCGAAGCCGACGATGCCAAAGCCCAGCTGCTCCAGCTCCGGCAGCAGCTTGGCGTCCTCCAGATACAGCTGCACCGCCTTGGAGCCCGGTGCCAGCGAGGACTTCACCCACGGCTTGCGGGTGAGGCCACGCGCGTTGGCGTTGCGTGCCAGCAGGCCGGCGGCAATGACGTTGCGGGGGTTGGAAGTGTTGGTGCAGCTGGTGATGGCGGCGATGATGACCGCGCCGTCAGGCAGCAGGCCTTCTGCTTCCTGGGCGTGCGCCTTGTCCAGGTCGATGGCGATGCCGCGCGAGGCCAACTCGGAGGTCGGCAGCCGCGCGTGTGGGTTGGACGGGCCGGCCATGGTCCGCACCACCGCCGACAGGTCGAAGGTCAGTACCCGCTCGTACTCCGCGGTAACCAGATCCTCGGCCCACAGCCCGGTATGGCGGGCGTAGGCCTCCACCAGCTTGACGCGCTCATCGTCGCGTCCGGTCAGCGTGAGGTAATCGATGGTCTGCTGATCGATGTAGAACATCGCAGCGGTCGCGCCAAACTCCGGGGTCATGTTGGAGATCGTCGCGCGATCGCCCAAAGTCAGTGCCGTTGCGCCCTCGCCAAAGAATTCCAGATAGCCGCCCACCACGCGCTCGCGGCGCAGGAACTCGGTCAGCGCCAGAACGATGTCGGTGGCCGTGATGCCCGGCTGCGGTTCGCCCGTCAGGTGCACACCGATGATGTCGGGCAGGCGCATCATCGACGGCCGGCCCAGCATCACGCTCTCGGCTTCCAGACCGCCAACGCCGATGGCGATCACGCCCAGCGCATCCACGTGCGGGGTGTGGCTGTCCGTGCCGACCAGTGTGTCGGGATAGGCGACGCCATCCTCTGAATGCACCACCGGCGACATCCGCTCCAGATTGATCTGATGCATGATCCCGTTGCCCGGCGGGATCACATCGACGTTCTTGAACGCCTTCTTGGTCCAGTCGATGAAATGAAACCGGTCAAAGTTGCGCCGGTCCTCAATCGCACGGTTCTTGGCGAAGGCATCCGGGTCGAAGCCGGGTGCTTCCACGGCCAGCGAGTGGTCCACGATCAACTGGGTCGGCACGACCGGATTGACCTGCGCAGGATCACCGCCCTGCTCCGCGATGGCGTCGCGCAAGCCAGCCAGGTCCACCAGCGCGGTCTGGCCGAGGATGTCGTGGCAGACCACACGCGCCGGATACCACGGGAAGTCCAGATCACTGCGGCGCTCGATCAGCTGCAGCAGCGACGCATCCAGTGTTTTCGGATCACAGCGCCGGACGAGGTTCTCCGCAAACACACGCGAGCAATAGGGCAGCTTGGCGTACGCACCCGGGCGCAAGGCATCCACAGCGGCGCGCGCATCGAAGAAGTCCAGATCGGTGCCCGGCAGGGGCTTGCGGTTGGCTGTGTTCATGGTTGGCGTTGGGTACCTCGTTGGCGGGTGGCGTGTCGACCGCTCGCAAAGTGCGCGAGGACGGGTCATCGAACACCCGACAGTATAGTTGGCCGCCCCTGTATCGCCCGGGCAGCGACTAACCCGTCCGACCCGGTTTGCCGTTCACGCGCTCTCGCGGGCTTCGGTGACACGTTGGTCCGCATCCTTCCTGACCAAGCACTCCTCATGCGCGAACTCGCCTACGCCGTCGCCGCCGCCATGGCCCTGACTTCCGGGGCCGTCCACGGGCAGGCCTCGGTCTCCGCCGGGACCGCCACGCCTCTGGAGAATGTCCCGGTCACGGCGTTGGAGCTGGATCGATACCTCGGCCAATGGCACGAGATCGCTCACCTGCCGATGTTTTTCCAGCGCAAATGCGTGGGCGACACCACCGCCACGTACACGCTGAAGGAGAACGATCGGATCGAGGTCCGAAACGCGTGTCGCACCAAGGACGGTTCCCGGACCGAATCGGTCGGTGAGGCACAGACCGTCGACGGCAGTCCTGGCGCGCTGAAGGTGCGCTTCGCCCCGGCGTGGCTGGGCTGGGTGCCCGGCATCTGGGCCGACTATTGGGTCCTGGATGTCGATCCCGAGTATCGCTGGGCGGTCGTCGGCGGTCCCAGCCGGAAGTACCTGTGGATCCTGTCGCGCGATCCGTCAATGGACGCGGGACTGTTCAATCGGCTCAAGGCGGATGCGAAGGCGCGGGGATACCAGCTCGATGAGCTGGTGATCGGCGCACCGATCAAGTGACCCACCCGCATTACGATGGCGGCATGCCTGGTTCACGCACCGACGCGGCGGCAGATCTTTCTTCCTGGCTGGAAAATTACCGCTCGGTCTTCGTACTCACCGGCGCAGGCGTCAGCACCAACTCGGGCATCCCGGATTACCGCGGCGCCGACGGCCAATGGAAAGGGCGCTCGCCGATCACCTATCAGCAGTTCACCGGCGATCCAGCCATGCGCGCCCGATACTGGGCCCGAAGCTTTGTCGGCTGGCCTGCGGTGGCGCTGGCGAAGCCGAACCGCGCGCATGAGGCACTGGCCACCCTGGAGTCACGCGACGTCCTCTCCACGCTGGTCACCCAGAACGTGGACGGCCTGCACGCGCGCGCCGGTCATCGCAGCGTGGTCGACCTGCACGGCCGGCTGGGCGTAGTCGCCTGCCTGCAGTGCGATCGACGCATGGATCGCGCGCTGGTTCAGGAGGACCTGAAAGCCCGCTACCCGCAGTGGAGGCAGCACACTGCGGCCACTGCACCCGACGGCGACGCCGATCTGGAAGGCGTGGACCTGCGCGGTTTCGAGCCGCCTGTCTGCCCGCATTGCGGCGGCATGCTCAAGCCTGACGTCGTATTTTTCGGTGAGAACGTCCCCCGACAGCGACTCGCCCGCGCCATGGACGCCCTCGAGCAGTCTGACGCGGTACTCGTGGTCGGGTCATCGCTGATGGTCTATTCCGGATTCCGGTTTGCGCGGATGGCTCACGAGCGTGGATTGCCGTTGGCGATCCTCACCCGTGGTGTCACCCGCGCCGACGATCTGGCGACGCTGAAGCTGGACGCCGACTCGGAAAGTACGCTGGCCGAGGGCATCGGCTGAGGATTACGCCGGCCGGATCAGCTTCGGAAGGTCTGCAGGTGCACGCTGGTCTCGGTACTGCTGATGCCCGGAATCCCGCGGATTCGCTCCAGAACGGTGGACAGCTCGGCCAGCTCGCCCACGCGCAGCTCCGCCACCAGATCCCAGCGCCCGTTGGTGTCATGCAGCTCCGCGATGCCGGGTTCACCGAGCAGCGCACGCACTACTGCATGTTGGTGCCCCTTGACCGCAATGCTGGTCCAGGCGCAGATCTCGTCCGGTGTCGCATCCGGCCGCAGTCGCAGCGTGTAACCGACGATTGCGCCATCGCGCTCCAGCTTTGCCATCCGGTTGGTGATGGTGCCGCGTGCTACGCCCAACCTGGCGGCAAGAGTCGCCACCGGGGTGCGCGCATCCTGCCGCAAAGCAGCGATCAGGCGGGGGTCGAGATCGTCCATTCACACATATTGCCATCCATATCTGACGATTTGCAATATTTATGGACACAATGAGGCAGTTTTGCCGTTTCGCCCTGACGCCCACATCGGGACAATGAGTTGGTCGGGCCTGTTTTCCAATGCCCCCCACTCAAAGGAACCCATCCCCGCCATGACCACTCTGCTCACCACCCACGACGTCGCCAAAATTGTCGCCACCCACGGCCTGCCGCACATGTTCGAGCGCATGGTCGACTACCTGGAGGCTGACTTCGCCCGCTGGAACGATTTCGACAAGACTGCGCGCACCGCCGCGCACTCCGACGTTGGGGTGATTGAGCTGATGCCGGTCGCTGACGATAAGGAATACAGCTTCAAGTTCGTCAATGGGCATCCGGGCAACACACAGTTCGGCCTGTCGACGGTCATGGCATTCGGTGCGCTGGCCGACGTAGGCACCGGCATGCCGACGGTTCTGAGCGAGCTGACCATGACCACCGCCATCCGCACCGCTGCCACGTCGGTCATGGCCGCCAAACAGCTGGCTCGAAAGGACGCAAAATCGATGGCACTGATCGGTAACGGCGCGCAAAGTGAGTTCCAGGCGCTCGCCTTCCACCAGCTTCTGGGCATCGAGGAGGTCCGCCTGTTCGACGTCGACCCCGACGCAACCAACAAGCTGGCCGCCAACCTCGCCGTTGCGGCTCCGTCGCTGCGGGTCATCCGTTCCGCCAACACCGCTGAAGCGGTCCGTGGCGCCGACATCGTCACAACCGTGACCGCCGACAAGACCAACGCCACCATCCTGAGCCTGGGCATGATCGAACCGGGCATGCACATCAACTGCGTCGGCGGCGACTGCCCGGGCAAGACCGAGCTGGACCCCGCGATCCTGTTACGCCCCAACACCCGCACCTTCGTCGAGTTCGAGCCGCAAAGCCGCGTCGAAGGCGAGCTGCAGCACATGGACGAGACCTTCAGCGTCACCGAGTTCTGGCAGGTCGTCGCCAAGCTCGCCGGCGGTCGCGCGAATGACAACGAAGTGACCATCTTCGATTCGGTCGGCTTCGCGCTTGAGGACTACTCCGCGCTGCGCCTGATGCGTGACTGCGCGCTCGAGTTGAAGCTCGGCAGCCACACCGACCTGGTGCCGGTAATGGAAGACCCGAAGGATCTGTTTGGCCACCTGATCGGGCGGAAGACAGCGCAGAAGGCTGCGTAACCCGCGGCGGTAATTCGCACAACGAGTGCGGACCGCATTGAATGGGGAAAGATACGGGCGGCGCGTTTCCCCGACGCCGCCCGCGATGTCCGGTTGCTGATTGCAGCGCCGTATATGGGGGTAGTGAAGGACATCTTCCTTCCGGTTTTGCATCTGCTTTGTACGCCTCTTCAGGCGAGGAAGTACCTGTAAAAAACTGGGGGCCGCCGGAAAGGTCGCTCCACCTACCAACTACCCAAATGGGGAAACTCAGCATGGTTCATGACTCACGTCGCCGCTCTGCGGTTGCGCGCCCGATCGCTGCGAATCACACTCCGATCGCCCTCGCCTTGGCAGTTCTGCTGAGCGCGCCGTTTTCGGTTTCGGCGGCCGATCCGATCTGTCTCAATCCCGACGGGACCCCGAATCCCGGCGGCAATACCGACCTCGGAGCGGAAAACCCCGGCCACGACAACGCCACCTGCAGTGCCGGCGCAAGCGCGTTTGGCAAGCAGAACAATGTCACTGGGGGCGCCAGCAGCGCGTTCGGCTTCAAGAATTCGGTGCTTGGCGGCGGCAACAGTGCGTTTGGCGCAGACAACAAGATCACCGCAGAGCGCAGCAATGCAGTTGGCAGGTTCAACGAAGTTACTGGCAATGACAGCAGCGCAATTGGCGGTAGTAACCAAGCAATAGGACGCTGGAGCAGTGCGTTTGGCTCTTATACGACCGCATCGGGTGAAAGATCCTCAGCTTTCGGTCACCAAACGGTAGCAAGCGGCGATGGCAGTGTCGCCGTCGGCAGCTGGAAGGATTTTAACGAGGACGGCACCGCCGATGCCACAGAGATCACCAGCGCTTCCGGCGAGCATTCGAGTGCGTTCGGGGTCGCATCGAAGGCCTCGGGCGGCTATAGCACATCGGTAGGGAATGACAATCTGGCATCCGGGAGATCAAGCAGCTCGATTGGGATTTTCAACAATAGCCGTGGTACGTCGAGCGCCGCGTTTGGCAATGGAAATACGGCGACCGGCGTCTCGAGTAATGCGTTCGGCATCACGAATCTCGCGCAAGGAGAACGCAGTAACGCGTATGGCGCCAGTAACTACTCTTCAGCTGCCGACAGCAGCGCGTTCGGCACCAGGAACTCAGCCTCAGGTGTTGCAAGCAGCGCTCTGGGCTACCTGAACACCGCAGAAGGCGACCACTCGACTGCTGTTGGCCAGCGGAGTAAGTCGGTCGGGATAGGCAGCATCGCCGTTGGGAGTTGGTTCGACGAAAACGGTAATGGCGCCAGCGATAGCGATGAGGTCACACTTGCCCAAGGAGATTACTCAAGCGCCTTCGGCGTTGCTTCCCGGGCCTTGGGCGACTTCAGCAGCGCAATTGGCTACAAGAACGAGGCGACGGGCAGAGACAGCACCGCACTGGGCGCTTATAACAGCGCGATTGGCAACGCCAGCCTGGCAGTAGGCTTTGAAAACTATGCAAATGGGTTCGCCAGCATTGCACTTGGGCACACGAACGAGGTAACTGGCTACCGGGGCACGGCGATAGGCCAAGTCAACACGACCACCGGCAGGAACGCCAGCGCGATGGGATATGTCAACGAAGCTGCGGGCGAATACAGCGTCGCAATTGGCAGTGTGAACAGCGCTGAGGGCGCCCGGTCAGTCGCAATCGGCGTGGAGAGCGTTGCAATGGGGCCAAACAGCATCGCCGTCGGGACGTGGCTTGACGACAACGGTGACGGCATTGCCGATGTCAACGAAGTCACCGTCGCAAGCGGTGCCAACGCCAATGCGTTCGGCAGCGGTGCGCGCGCCACCGGTGACCACAGCAGCGCTGTGGGTACCGGCGCGATAGCGAGCGGCAATGCGAGCATGGCGTTCGGCGGGAAAGC
>NZ_JXSS01000095.1 GCF_000855665.1 Lysobacter sp. A03 | reverse complement strand
TGAGAGCATTGGCCAGGTGGCCGTCTACGTCCTGGGCATCCAGGCCATAGTTGCTCTGGCGGACTTCATCGCTGGTGACCAGCTGATACTTCACGTAGCGTGTCAGGTTGGCCGGATGCGCAAAGCCAAGGCCGATGTTGCCGGCCATGCTGCCGCGCGGGTTGAAGCTGGCGGTATTGATGCCCACCAGTTGGCCGTCCAGATTGACCAGCGCGCCGCCCGAGTTGCCCGGATTGATCGAGGCATCGGTCTGGATGAAGCTCTGGTAGCCCAGCCCGCGCAGACCGGTGCGGCCCACTGCGGAGACGATGCCGGAGGTGACCGTCTGGCCGATGCCGAACGGATTGCCGACCGCGACCACGAAATCGCCGACGCGCAGGTCGCCCGAATCGGCCAGGGTGACCTGTTGCAGTCCCTCGGCGGGAATCCGCATCACCGCCACGTCGGTGTCCGGATCGGAGCCGATGAACTCCGCCGCCAGCGTGCGCCCGTCAGCGAGTGTCACCGTGACCTCCTCGGCGCCTTCGATAACGTGGTGGTTGGTGAGCACATAGCCGCGGCCGGCATCGACGATGACGCCCGAACCCAGGGACTGCTCGATGCGCTCCTGCGGGATATGCGGAAACATGCGGCGGAAGATCGGGTCGTTGGCGAACGGATTGTTGAGCCGCACGCGCTGCTTGGCCTGGACGCTGACCACAGCGGGAGTGACCCGGGCGAGCATCGGCGCCAACGACGGCAGTGGCCGACCGCCGACCGCCGAGGGGAGCGACGCGCTCATCGGTGTGACCACAGGCGTGACCACAGGTGCGTCCGACTGGGTCACCGGTGCGGCCATCGCCGGCGTTTGCAGGCCGTGCAGGGCGTCGCCGGCAACCACGCCGCCAAACAGCGCTGCCAGGGCCAGCATCGCCAAGATGTTCAGGGACGGTCGAGGGGACGTGGAATGCATGCTCATACGCGGTACCGGGCAGGTGGCAAGACCAATCTCCAAGTGTGGTTCAACACCGGTAAATCGTCGATGAAGTGGCGTTGTTCCGGCCCACAGACTGGCTGCCTTTAACCGCAAACGGCATTGTTCGCCAGCGTTGACTTGCCCGGATCGGGGCGGTAGCTTTGTTTCCTGTCATCGACACAACATGTTGTGGTCACGGCAGGCGACAAGCCCAGCATTTGGGTCTTTCGGCTCTGCTGGCCGAGGTCCCGTCGTCGTCCGGAGGCGTTGCGGCAAGCCCTTCGCTCGCGCTTTCGTGGCTATTGGCGCCGTCGTCATCCGCAATACCAACTCAACACGCCATTCCGCGCCGGGCGATCCGGCCCGAATCACGCATTCCGGTCGCGCCAGCAGCGGCCACCCAGGAGAAAGGTCAGGCATGAGCACGGTGCGCCTCGAGGCAGCAAGCATGGAAACTTCCGGCAATTCCAAGGCATCCGACGTCGACACCCCGGCGGTGATGAAAATCGCCATGCAGCCCGCGTCGCTGGATATCTGGGACAAGAAGTACCGGCTGGTGACCAAGGACGGCACGCCGGTGGACGCCGACATCGACGCCACCTACCGCCGTGTTGCGCGCGCGCTGGCCGACTCGGAGTCCACCGACGAGCTGCGCGCCTACTGGCACGAGCGCTTCACCTGGGCGCTGCGCCACGGCGCCATTCCCGCCGGCCGCATCACCTCCAACGCCGGCGCGCTGGAGCACAAGCCGGCCACCAGCACGATCAACTGCACCGTCTCGGGCACCATCGAGGACTCGATGGATGGCATCCTGGAGAAGGTCCACGAGGCCGGCCTGACCCTGAAGGCCGGCTGCGGCATCGGCTACGAGTTCAGCACCCTGCGCCCGCGCGGCGCGTTCGTCGCCGGCGCCGGCGCGTATACCTCCGGTCCGATGTCCTTCATGGATATCTACGACAAGATGTGTTTCACCGTGTCGTCGGCCGGTGGCCGCCGTGGCGCCCAGATGGGCACCTTCGATGTGTCCCATCCGGACGTGAAGGATTTCATCCGCGCCAAGCGCGAGGACGGCCGCCTGCGCCAGTTCAACCTGTCGCTGCTGATCACCGACGGCTTCATGCAGGCAGTTGCCGATGATGACGACTGGCCACTGGTGTTCCCGGTCAACCTGAAGGAGAAGGGCGACGTCGACCTCGACGATCCGGCCCAGGTGGTCTGGCGCGACTGGCCCACCCATCGCAACTACATCGTCCGCGACGACGGCCTGGTTGCCTGCAAGGTCTACGGCCACATCAAGGCCCGCCACCTGTGGGACATGATCATGGTGTCCACCTACGACTTCGCCGAACCGGGTTTCATCCTGATCGACCGCGTCAACGAGATGAACAACAACTGGTGGTGCGAGGACATCCGCGCGACCAACCCTTGCGGCGAGCAGCCGCTGCCGGCCTACGGCGCCTGCCTGCTGGGCTCGATCAACCTGACCAGGTTCGTGCGCAACGCGTTCACCGAGCAGGCCACGTTCGACTGGGACGAGTACCGCGAAGTGGTGCGCGTGTTCACCCGCATGCTCGACAACGTGGTCGAGATCAACGGCCTGCCGTTGCAGCAGCAGCGCGACGAGATCATGCGCAAGCGCCGCCACGGCATGGGCTTCCTCGGCCTGGGCTCGACGGTCACCATGCTGCAGATGAAGTACGGCTCGCCGGAGTCCTGCGAGTTCACCGAGCAGGTGGCCCGCGAGATGGCCGTCGCCGGGTGGGAAATGGGCCTGGCGTTGGCAAAGGAAAAGGGTCCGGCGCCAATCATGGACGAGCTGTTCGAGGTCGATGCCGAGATGCTGCGCAAGCGCCCGGAAATGGTCGCCGATGGCTGGAAGCTCGGCCAGGAAGTCACCGGGAAGGTGCTGCATGCGAAGTACTCGCGCTACATGCAGCGCGTCGCCGAGGTCGCCCCGGAACTGGTCGCCGAGCTGGCCGAGGTCGGCGCGCGCTTCACCCACCACAGTTCGATCGCCCCGACCGGGACGATCTCGCTGTCGCTGGCCAACAACGCCTCCAACGGCATCGAGCCGTCGTTTGCCCACCACTACAGCCGCAACGTGATCCGCGAGGGCAAGAAGTCCAAGGAGAAGGTGGACGTGTTCTCCTTCGAGCTGCTGGCCTACCGCACCCTGGTCAATCCTGGCGCGATGCCGTTCTCCGATGAGCCGGCCACCCGCCTGCCGGACTACTTCATCGCCGCCGACGATGTCACCCCCAAGCAGCACGTGGACGTGCAGGCGGCGGCGCAGAAATGGGTCGACAGCTCGATTTCCAAGACCGCCAACGTGCCCACGGATTATCCCTACGAGGATTTCAAGGACATCTACACCTACGCCCACGCGCAGGGCCTGAAGGGCTGCACCACCTTCCGCTTCAACCCGGCCGCCTTCCAGGGCGTGCTGGTCAAGGAGGCCGACCTGGAGAACACCACCTACCGCTTCGAGCTGGAAGACGGCAGCGTGGTGGAGGCGAAAGGCAACCAGGAAATCGAGTACGACGGGGAGATGCACACCGCCGCCAACCTGTTTGATGCCCTCAAGGAAGGGTATTACGGCAAGTTCTGAGCACGCATCCCCGCGCATCCCCCTCGGGGCACCGCATCGCGAACCAACGCACCAGGAGTCTGGCCAATGGCCATGAAGATCGATCAGAAAATCAAGGGTTACAGTGTCGTCAGCGCCGAGGACCGGGTCCGCGAAACCGCGGCGCAGGATGCCGCCCAGGCCGCTGAGCTGGACAGCAACGTGGTCCAGATGCACGAGAAGATCGAGCGCCCGGAAACGCTGATCGGGACGACCTACAAGCTCAAGACGCCGCTGTTCGAGCACGCGCTGTACGTCACCATCAACGACATCATCCTCAACGCCGGCAGCGAGCATGAGCACCGCCGGCCGTTCGAGATCTTCATCAACTCCAAGAACATGGACCACTTCCAGTGGATCGTGGCGCTGACCCGGATCATGTCCGCGGTGTTCCGCAAGGGCGGCGACGTGACCTTCCTGGTGGAGGAGATGAAGGCGGTGTTCGACCCGCGCGGCGGCTACTTCAAGGCCGGTGGCGTCTACATGCCGTCGCTGGTGGCCGAGCTGGGCAGCATCGTGGAAGAGCACCTCAAATCGATCGGGATGATCCATGATCCTGAGATGAGCGCCTCCCAGCGCGAGCTGATCGCCGAGAAGCGCGCAGCGTACGCGGCCATGGAGTCCAAAAAAAAAACTGAGGTAACCCCGGTCGCGCAGAAGGTCGACGCCGCCGAGCTGCCGCCGCGGGACGAACTCAGCGGTCACCTGTTTCCCGAGCCACGGATCAGCGACACCCCGCGCAGCGAGGATGTGGCGGTCACCGGCGATGGCGGGGTGGCCTTTCCACCGTCGGCGGCGATGTGCCACAAGTGCAGCACCAAAGCGGTCGTGATCATGGACGGCTGCGCAACATGCCTCAATTGCGGCTATTCCAAATGCGGCTGAGCCCCGCGGATGGCGGGAAATTTCCGGCAGTCCGGAGGTAGCACCGCGCTTCACGGAATTTTGGTGCGGCCTCTGCGAGCATGCGCTGACGCGTAATCCACGCGCGATAACGGGAAATCTGTCCGCATGCCGCAATCCACGCTGCCCTCCGACCGGAAGTCGGGCCTGCTGCGCAGGTTCGCGCGCCGCCCCGAGCCGGTGGCCGCCGTCGAGGAGCCGCCGCTGCGCGACTCGCTGTTCAGCGCCCAGCGCATGGAAGAGCACGGCCGCCATCTGGCGGGCGTCCACCAGCTCCAGTCGGCACAGGAGCCACACACCGAATCGCTGCTGGAGCGCCTGAGCGACAACCAGCGCCTGCTCGACCACACCTGTTCGATGCTCACCGGGTCGGCGCAGGCAAACCGGCGCATCACCCCGGCCAGCGACTGGCTGCTGGACAACATCTACCTGGTGCAGGAACAGATCGCGATCGCGCGCCGGCATTTGCCGCGCGGCTACAGCCGCGAACTGCCGCGGCTGGCCAATGGACCCTCGGCCGGCCTGCCACGTGTGTACGACATTGCCCTGAACGCGATCTCCCACGGCGATGGGCGACTGGAGATTGAAAGCCTGGCCCGGTTCGTCGCCGCCTACCAGGAAGTCGCGCCGCTCAAACTGGGCGAGTTGTGGGCGATTCCGATCATGCTGCGACTGGCGCTGATCGAGAACCTGCGCCGGGTGGGGCTGCGCATCGCCGCCGATCGCGTGCACATGGACCTGGCCGACATCTGGGCGGACCGGCTCACCACCGCGGCCGAGAAGCGGCCCAAGGACCTGGTACTGGTGATCGCCGACATGGCCCGCAGCCAGCCGCCGCTGACGCCGGCGTTCGTCGCCGAGCTGGTGCGCCAGGTGCAGGGGCAGGGTTCGGTCCTGGCTCTGGCGTTGACCTGGGTGGAGCAATGGCTGGCCGACGGCGGCACGGATGTCGAACAGATCGTGCATGCCGACGGCCAGACCCAGTCTTCGGACCAGATGTCGGTCAGCAACAGCATCAGCAGCCTGCGCTTCCTGACCCTGGTGGACTGGCAGGAGTTCGTCGAGTCGGCCAGCCTGGTGGATGCGGTCTTGCGGCAGGATCCGACCGCCACGTACTCGCGCATGGATTTCGCCACCCGCGACCGCTACCGCCATCTCACCGAGGAGATCGCGCGGCGAGGCCGGCTGGAGGAGATCGACGTTGCGAAAAAGGCGCTCCAGCTGGCCCGCCAGGGCGCTGCGGAGACTGATGACATCCGCAGCCACGTCGGCTTCTATCTCGCCGACGATGGCCGCCCGACGCTCGAGCATGCGCTGGGCGCGCGACCGACCCTGGAGGCCTCGATCCGCAAGGGGGCGCGGCGGGTGCCATTGCTGGCGTACATGTTGCCGATCGCGCTGATCGCGGCGTTCTTCACCCAGGGCCTGGTGGTGGAGGCCGCGCGTCTAGCCATCAGCGACGGATTGCTGTTGTTGATCGGGCTCCTCGGCGTGGTCGCCTTCAGCGAACTGGGCGTGGCCTGCGTGAACTGGGGCGCGACCTTGCTGGCGACGCCGCGCACCCTGCCGCGGATGGACTACTCCACTGGCATCCCTGTCTCCGCCCGCACGGTGGTGACCGTGCCGACCATGCTTTCCAGCATCGCCGCGGTAAGCGAGCTGGTCGAGGCGCTGGAGGTACGGTTCCTCGCCAACCGAGACCCGCAGTTGCGCTTTGTACTGCTCTCGGACTTCCTGGATGCACCGGAGCAGGTGATGCCGGGTGACGAGGCGTTGCTGGCAGCCGCGCGCACGCAGATCGCCGCGCTGAACGAGCGCTACTCCAACGGCCACGACCTGTTCTTTCTGCTCCACCGTCCGCGGGTGTGGAACCCGCGCGAAGGGGTCTGGATGGGCTACGAGCGCAAGCGCGGCAAGCTCTCGGCGTTGAACCGGGTGCTGCGCGGCGGCACCCGGGCCGCCTTCATGGAAATCACCGGGGATATCGCCGAGCTCGAAGGCGTGCGTTACGTGATCACCCTCGACAGCGATACCGACCTGCCGCGCGACGCGGCCCGCAAGCTGGTCGGCACGCTGGCACATCCCTTGAACCACCCGGTATTCGACCTGGTGCGCGGCGTGGTGACGCGTGGCTACGGCATTCTCCAGCCGCGGGTCGGCATCAACATGAGCGGCGAGGCCAGTTCCTGGTACGCCCGCCTGTTCGGCAGCGAGCCGGGCATCGACCCCTACACGCGCGCCGTGTCGGACGTGTATCAGGACCTGTTCAACGAGGGCTCCTACGTCGGCAAGGGCATCTACGACGTGGATGCCTTCGAGCGTGCGCTGGACGGCCGCATCCTGCCCAACCGCGTGCTCAGTCACGACCTGCTGGAAGGGTGCTACGCCCGCGCCGGGGTGGTCAGCGACGTCCAGCTCTACGAGCAGTACCCGTCGCGCTACGCCGTGGACGTCAAGCGCCGCCAGCGCTGGATCCGCGGCGACTGGCAATTGCTGCCGTGGCTGCTGCCGTGGGTGCAGCGCGCCGGCCGGCAGTGGGAGCGCAATCCGCTGTCGATGCTCTCGCGCGGCAAGCTGGTCGACAACCTGCGCCGGAGCCTGGTGCCTGCCTCGGTGCTGGCGCTGCTGTTGATCGGCTGGTTCCAGGCCAAGATGCCGCTGGCGTGGACCTTGTGGATCCTCTCGATCTATCTGATTCCGCCGCTGCTGGCATCCATAGTCGACTTCGCCCGCCGTCCCCCGGATCTTTCGGTTCGCGCCCACCTGCGCCATGCGGCGTTCGCGAGCCTGCGCAGTTTCGTCCACGCTCCGCTGGCAGTGGCGTGCCTGGCTTATGAGGCGGCGTTCAGCCTTGCGGCGATTGGCAAGACCCTGTGGCGGATGGTGGTAACACAGCGTCACCTGCTGAAATGGAACCCCTCCCGCGAAGTGGCCCGCAGCCTGCCGGTCGATGCGCTGGCGACCGTGCGCTCGATGTGGACCGCGCCGGTAGTGGCGGTCGTCGTGGGCGTCGCGCTGGCGCTGGTCCGCCCCGGCGCACTGCTGGTGGCCGCGCCGGTGCTGTTGGCCTGGTTCGCCTCGCCGTGGTTGATGTGGTGGCTGGGATCGCCGCGCGCCGAACCTGCGACCACGTTGACGCAGGACCAGCTGCAATTCCTGCGGCGTCTGGCCCGCCGTACATGGGCGTTCTTCGACAGCCACGTCACCGCGCAGGACCACTGGCTCCCGCCCGACAACGTGCAGGAATACCCGGCTTTGGTGGTCGCGCGCCGTACCTCCCCGACCAACATCGGCCTGTCGCTGCTGGCCGACCTGGCCGCATGGGACTTCGGCTACGTGACCACGGCGACGCTGATGGAGCGGGTCGGCGGAACCCTGGGCACGATGCAGGCGCTGCCGCGCTACCGCGGCCACTTCTTCAACTGGTACGACACCCAGACCCTGCAGCCGTTGCCGCCGCGCTACGTCTCCGCTGTCGACAGCGGCAACCTGTCTGGCCACCTGCTGACCTTGCGCCAGGGGCTGTTGGCGATGCTCGACGAGCCGGCCGTCACCCAGGTGGTCTGGCATGGCGTCGCCGACACCCTGGACGTGTTGCGCGAGTCGCTGGGCGACGTGCCCACGGTGATCGCCATCGCCGCGATGAGCGACGATCTTGATGCCGCCATTGCAACTCCGCCTGCGACCCCGGCCGCTGCCGCCGCGCTTGCCACGCGTCTGCAGGACCATGCCGCGCAGGTGCGCCAGCACGCCGCCGGCAGTGACGCATCGTCGTACTGGGCGGACGCGCTGCAATCCCAGTGCAACGCGCTTGCCACCGAACTTGCGTGGATCGCCGCCGACGCAGACGACCGCGCCGCTTTCGCGGACAGCGCCGCGCCGCGCGCGATGCCCAGCCTGCGTGAGCTGGCCGCGAGCGCATCGCCAGCCACTGCAGAACAGGCACGCGAGCGGATCACGGAACTGGAGCGGCTGGCGCATATTGCAGGCCAGTGCGCGCAGGCCGAGTTTGGCTTCCTCTACGACCCCGCGCGGCGGCTGCTGGTCATCGGCTACAACGTCGATGAGCAGCGCTGCGACAACGGCTACTACGACCTGCTGGCGTCCGAGGCCCGCCTGGGCAGTTTCGTTGCCATCGCGCAGGGGCAACTGCCGCAGGAGACCTGGTTTGCCCTGGGTCGGCTGCTGACCGAGGTGGATGGCGATCCGACGCTGCTGTCGTGGAGCGGCTCGATGTTCGAGTACCTGATGCCGCAACTGGTCATGCCGAGCTATCGCGGCACCCTGCTGGACCAGACCGCGCGCAACAGCGTCGACCGCCAGATCGAGTACGGGCGGCAGCGTGGCGTGCCGTGGGGCATGTCGGAGTCGGGTTACCAGTTGTTCGATGCGCGCATGAATTACCAGTACCGCGCCTTCGGCGTGCCCGGGCTGGGCCTCAAGCGGGGCCTGGCACAGGACCTGGTGATCGCGCCCTACGCCAGCATGATGGCGCTGATGGTTGCCCCCCAGGCCGCCACCGAGAACCTGCGCGTGCTGACCCGCAAGGGCTTCACCGGCCGCTTCGGCCTGTACGAGGCGATTGACTACACCCCGGCGCGTTTGCCGCCGGGCAAGGACCACGTGGTCGTGCGCTCGTTCATGGTCCACCACCAGGGCATGGGCCTGCTGGCGCTGGACTACCTGCTCCGCGACCAGCCGATGCAACGCCGGTTCATGGCCGATCCGGAGCTGCAGGCGACGCTGCTGCTGCTGCAGGAGCGCATCCCGCGCACCGGCATGCTGCATCCGCACGCGGCCGAGGCGGCCAGCGCAGGCAAGCGCACCGATCAGGCCGAAACACGCCTGCGGATCTTCCGCACGCCGAACATGGAGCTGCCGGCGATCCAGATGCTCTCCAACGGCAGCTACCACGTGATGGTCGGCTGCGCCGGCGGCGGCTACAGCCGCACCGACGACATCGCCGTGACCCGTTGGCGCGAGGATGCAGTCCGCGACCACTGGGGCAGCTTCTGCTATGTGCGGGATGTCGAGGACGGCGATTTCTGGTCGACCTCTTACCAGCCGAGCCTGGTCGCGCTGGACGCCTACGAGGCGATCTTCTCCGATGCCAAGGCCGAGTTCCGCGGCCGTCGCCGCGATTTCGAGATGCACACGGCGATCGCGGTCTCGCCCGAGGACGACATCGAGCTGCGCCGCCTGCGCATCGCCAACCGCGCCAGCACCACCCGCACCGTGGAGATCACCACCTACGCCGAGGTGGTGCTTGCTCCAGCGATTGCCGATGAGCTGCACCCGGCTTTCAGCAACCTGTTCGTGCAGACCGAACTGGATCGCAGCCGCCAGGCCATCCTCTGCACCCGGCGCCGGCGCGAGCTGGACGAGACGCCACCGTGGATGTTCCATCTGGTCGCCGTGCACGACGCCTCGGTGGATGCGATCTCCTACGAAACCGACCGCTCGCGCTTCATCGGCCGCGGCAACACGTTGCAGAATCCGGACGCATTGACCACATCCGAAGAGCTGTCGGGCAGCGACGGCTCCGTGCTGGATCCGATCGTGGCGATCCGTTGCCGCATCACCCTGGCGCCCGGGCAGGTCGCCAGCATCGACATGGTCTCCGGCGCCAGCCCGACCCGCGGCGACGCCAGCGGCATGATCGACAAGTACCGCGACCGTGGCCTGGCCGACCGCGTGTTCGACATGGCGTGGACGCACAGCCAGGTCGTGCGCAACCAGATCAACGCCACCCAGATCGACGCCCAGCTCTACGAGCGTCTGGCGGGACTGGTGCTGTACACCAACCCCGCGCTGCGCGCCGATCCGGCGCTGATGCGGCAGAACCGGCGCGGTCAGTCGGGCCTGTGGGGGCAGTCGATTTCCGGCGACCTGCCGATCGTGCTGGTGAAGATCGCCGACGTCGCCAACATCGAACTGGTCCGCCAGCTGGCCCAGGCTCACGCCTACTGGCGTCTGAAAGGGCTGGTGGTCGACCTGGTGATCTGGAACGAAGACCAGGCCGGTTACCGCCAGCAGTTGCAGGACCAGGTCCTGGGCCTGATCGCCGCCGGCGCGGGCGCGCACCTGATCGACCGCCCCGGTGGCATCTTCGTGCGCCCGACCCAGCAGATGTCACAGGAGGACCGCATCCTCATGCAGGCTGTCGCCCGGGTCGTGCTCAGTGACACGCGTGGCAGTCTGGCCGAGCAGCTGGAGGTGCGCCCGCCGGCGCCGCCTTTGGCCGCCCTGCTGGGTCCCGCGCCCGAGCAGTACGAGCTGATGCCGCGCCATGCCGGTGAAGGCCCGGCGCCGCGGGCCAGCTTCGATGCGTGGCCGTTCGATCCCGGCGCGCGCGAGCTGATCCTGGACAACGGGATCGGTGGTTTCTCCCCGGACGGGCGCGAGTACGTGATTGACCTTGCCGAGGGCCAGACAACACCCGCTCCGTGGTCCAACGTGATGGCCAATGCGCAGTTTGGTTGCGTGGTCAGCGAGAGCTCGCCGGGCTACACCTGGGGCGAGAACGCGCACGAGTTCCGGTTGACCCCGTGGCACAACGATCCGGTCAGCGACCCCGCCGGCGAGGCGTTCTACCTGCGCGATGAGGACACCGGCCACGTGTGGTCGCCTCCGCCGCTGCCGTGTCGGGTGACCGGGCCGTACCGCACCCGCCACGGCTTTGGCTACAGCGTGTACGAGCACGAGGAAAACGGGATCATCAGTGAGCTGTGGGTCTACGTGGACCTGCACGACGCGGTGAAATTCAGCGTCCTCAAGCTGGCCAACCGCTCCGGGCGGTCACGCCGCCTCAGTGTCACCGGCTACGTGGAGTGGATTCTGGGCGACCTGCACGGCAAGACCGGCATGCACGTCATCACCGAGATCGACGGCGACAGCGGCGTGCTCACCGCGCGCAACGCCTACAACACGGAGTTCGAGGGCCGGGTCGCGTTCTTCGACACCGACGCCCGCGCCGACGAGCGCACCATCACCGGCGACCGCCTGGAGTTCATCGGTCGCAACGGCACGCTGCAGGCGCCCGCCGGGCTCACCCGTGAGCACCTCTCGGGCCAGATCGGCGCCGGGCTGGATCCGGTGGCCGCCATCCAGGTCCCGATCACCCTGGAGCCGGGCGAGCGCAACGAGACCGTGTTCCGGCTCGGCATGGGCGAGGACTGGGGGGAGTGCGTCGCCGTTGCTCGCCGTCATCGCGGCAACGACGCCGCCCACGACGCCCTCGATCGGGTCCGCATGTATTGGCTGCAGACACTGGGCGCGATCCAGGTCGACACGCCGGAGCCCGCGTTTGATGTGCTCGCCAACGGCTGGCTGATGTACCAGACCATCGCCTGCCGATTCCTTGCGCGCAGCGGCTATTACCAGTCCGGCGGCGCCTACGGGTTCCGCGACCAGCTGCAGGATTCGATGTCGATGGTCCATGCCGAGCCGGCAATGGTGCGCGGCCACCTGCTGCGCAGCGCGGCGCATCAGTTCCCGGAAGGCGACGTGCTGCACTGGTGGCATCCGCCACAGGACCGTGGCGTTCGCACCCGCTGCTCCGACGACTATCTGTGGCTGCCGCTCGCGGTATGCCGCTATGTGGAAGCCACGGGTGACCGCGACGTGCTGGAAGAACCGGTCAGCTACATCGAGGGCCGTCAGGTCGCTGCGGGCGAGGAGTCCTACTTCGACCTGCCCTTGCGCTCGACCCTGCGCCAGAGCCTCTACCAGCACTGCGTTAGATCCATCCGCCGTGGCCTGGAGCTGACCGGCGAACGCGGCCTGCCCCTGATCGCCACCGGCGACTGGAACGACGGCATGAACCGGGTCGGCGAGCGCGGCCGCGGCGAGAGCGTGTGGCTGGGCTTCTTCCTCTACGACGTGCTCCAGCATTTCGCGCCGCTGGCCGAGGCCCATCTTGACCACCGCTTTGCCGCCGAATGCCTGCAGGCCGCCGAAACCCTGCAGCAGAACCTGGAGACGCACGCCTGGGATGGCGAGTGGTACCAGCGCGCCTGGTTCGACAACGGCGCGCCGCTGGGCTCCAAGGACAGCGATGAGTGTCGTATCGACTCGATCTCCCAGAGCTGGGCGGTGCTGTCTGGAGCGGGCGACCCGGAGCGCACGACGCAGGCGATGGCCTCGCTGGACAAGCACCTGGTGCGCGAGGAGGCCGGCCTGATCCAGTTGCTGGACCCGCCCTTCGACAAGACCGCGCAGGACCCGGGCTACATCCGCGGCTACGTGCCCGGTGTCCGCGAAAACGGCGGCCAGTACACCCATTCGGCGGTCTGGGCGACGATGGCCTTCGCCCGCAGCGGCCATACCGAGCGGGCGTGGGAGCTGATGCGGATGATCAATCCGGTCAACCACGGCGCGGCCGCGTCGCTGGACACCTACAAGGTCGAGCCCTACGTCATGGCCGCCGATGTGTACGCCGTCCCACCACACGTCGGCAGGGGTGGCTGGACCTGGTACACCGGCTCGTCGGGCTGGATGTACCGGTTGATGGTCGAGTCACTGCTTGGCATCCAGCGCGAAGGCAGCCGCCTGCACCTGGCTCCGACGCTGCCAAACGACTGGCCCGGCTTCCAGATGCGTTACCGCTACGGCGATACCGAATACCGGATCGAGGTGGCGCGCGCCGACGACGGCGCCACACGCCTGTTGCTGGATGGCGTGGCCCAGCCGGGCACGTCCATCGTGCTGCAGGATGACCAGAACACGCGCGAGGTGAAGGTATTCGTAGCCGATGGTCCTGGAGGGGGGCGCCAGCGACCGGGGCCTGACGCGGGAAGTCCCGCGCGGATCAGAACGCCAGCGTGATCCCGGCAATCGGTCCCTTGAACTCCTGCTTCAGGCCAAGCATGCCGTCGCTGCCGCGCTTGTCGACGTCAAGCTTGAACCAGTCATAGCCGACGTGAATGCCGAAGTTCGGGGTGAAGCGGTATTCGACCAGCGCATTGGCCCGGCTCAGGTCGCCGCGGTAGTCGCCGAAGCTGCCCCAGGACGCGTTCAAATACTGACCCTGGGCCACCACGCGCCAGGCATCCGCAGGCGCCCAGGTGAAACGGGTACCGATGACCGGCGCGAAACCGTCGGAACTCTCGCGCTCGCGGTAGGTTTCATCCCCTGCCTCGGCATAGACCTTGGCTTCCAGCTTGGCGTACTCCGCGCCGACCTGCAGGCCCCAGCTGAAAGTGTCGGTCTCGGTCACCGCGAAATCGTGAACGACGCTTGCGACCTCGAAATCC
Organism: Lysobacter sp. A03; assembly: GCF_000855665.1. GTDB lineage: Bacteria > Pseudomonadota > Gammaproteobacteria > Xanthomonadales > Xanthomonadaceae > Novilysobacter. The sequence goes on along the minus strand of NZ_JXSS01000095.1, from coordinate 31,353 downwards.
ACCTCGCCCTTGGCAAAGCTGCCGGCGGGAATGAGGTTGCCGTCGTAGTCGAGCTCATCCTCGAGCGTGATCCGGCGGTCCTTGTTGTAGTTGAAGTAGTTGAACAGCAGGCGGTTGCGTTCGCTGAAGCGGAACTGGCCTTCCAGGCGCGGCACGGTTTCCTTGCCGCCGAAATCGAAGTCCTCGCTGAAACCGATCGAGTCGCCGGCAAAATCGGTGCGCCCGCGCAGGGTGCTCTGGGCGTCGGCGTTCATCGCGCCGATCCGCACGGTGAAGCGGTCGTCATCGATGGCGTGGGCGGGCAGGGCGAGGGCGACGCCGGAGGCAAGCAGAAGCAGCTGCAGCGGAAAACTCTTGGGCATGGTGCGGGTCCGTGGGGTGGTGGGGAGGGCGGTCATGAGAACCGAACCACGGTGGCGCGGGCGTGAACGTGCAGCCGCCCGTGTGCTTGGCTTACCGTAGGCGACCGCCGTCAGCTCCCGGATGCCAATGAAAGCCCTGCACCTTCTTGCTGCCCTGCTGTGCCTGCTGGTGGTTTCCGCCTGCGCCACCGCACCGCCGCGCAATCCGCTGGCCGACTGGCACCCCTCGCCCAATCACGAGCCCCGGCGCGCGCGCATGATCGTGATCCACCACACCGCGATGCGCAGCGCCGAGGGCGCGTTGCTGGTCCTGCAGACGCGCAACTCCGGCGGGCGGGTGAGCGCGCATTACCTGATCGGCGACGATGGTCGCCGCTACCAGCTCGTCGCCGAACAGGAGCGCGCCTGGCATGCCGGGCCCAGCCGCTGGTCCGGCATCGGTGACATCAATTCGATCTCCATCGGCATCGAGCTCGACAACGATGGCAACGAGGCTTTCAGCAATGCGCAAATCGAGTCGCTGCTGGTGCTGCTGGCCGACCTGACCGACCGCCTGGGCATCCAGCCGCATCTGATCGTAGGGCATGGCGACGTCGCCCCAACCAAGAAGGATGACCCCAGCGTGCATTTTCCCTGGCAGCGCCTGGCGCAGGCCGGCTACGGATTGTGGCCGCGTGAGGTCCGGGCTCCGGTTCCGCCCGGCTTCGATGCCTGGGCGGCGCTGCGCCTGGTCGGTTATGACCTGCGCGACCCGGAAGCCGCGCTGGCGGCGTTCCATCGCCACTTCCGTGGCCGCGAGGACCGCGACTGGATTGAAGGGGATGCCGCAATCCTTTATGACCTGCAGGGGCAGCTGCTGGAGTTGCCGCCGGCATCGGACTCCTGAGGGTTCCTATCGGCGCAAACCGTTGCTGCGACGCGTCAACGTCCGGCCGGTGTTACCAACTGAACAGGCGGTTTCGTAAACGCGACGTCGTCGCCATGTGAGCGCAGCGTCAAGCGGACGCGCGCTTATCGTCGGTACAGCCAGGAAGGCAGACGCTCCAGACACACCTCAAGCGGAGAGCTCGCATGAAACGTTCCGGTGACCGATCACTTACTCCCACGCTGCTCGCTGGCGCCGCCAGCCTGGCGCTGGTCAGCGGCCTGGCGTTTGCCACGCCCGCCGCAGCACAGGAGCAAACCGCCGATCCACTGGAGAAGGTGGAGGAGGTCATGTCGCCACCGCCGATCATCAGCGATGGCGACGAGTTGGTTGTTGACCGGGCAGCTGAAGCGCCGCCTTCGGAGGTGCGCGACGACTTTCGCTGGGACGAACTGGACGCCGATGGCGACGGCCGCATCAGTCGCAGTGAAGGCAGTGCCAATCCGGATTTCGACAGCAACTTCGAAATGACCGACGCCGACAGCGACGGCTACGTGACAGAAGCTGAGCGGGACACCCGCAGCAGGCTCGATGAACCCGAGCCGGAAGAGGAAGACGAGCAGAAGTGATCTGACTCAGGCGCTGCCGCGCGATGCGGCGCAATGGTCGAGAGCTCAACAGTGGGGTGTTCCGCCAATCCCGCCCGCACAGCGCCGGAGCAGAACCGGCTCCGGAGCGCCCACGTCACTCCGTAGGCGGTGGTGCCAGGCGCAGCAGTCGGCCCTTCGGACCGTCCTCGAGCAGATACAGGTCGCCGTCGGGACCCTGCGCCACAGCGCGGATGCGCTGGCCCATGTCGAAGCGTTCCGCCTCGCTCGGCTTGTCGCCGTCAAACGCGATCCGCACCAGCGACTGTGAGGACAGCCCGCTCGCAAAGGCGCTGCCCTTCCAGGAAGGGAACCGGTCGCCGCTGTAGAAGATCAGGCTGCTGGGCGAGATCACGGGTGTCCAGCTGATTGCCGGAGCGTTGAACTGGGGTTGGGTGTCGTGGCGGGGAATCGGGCGGCCGTCGTAGTGATCGCCGTTGGAGACGATCGGATACCCGTAGTTGGCTCCGCGCTCGATCAGGTTCAGCTCGTCGCCACCCTTCGGGCCCATCTCGATTTCCCAAAGATCACCCTGCGCGTTGAAGGCGATTCCGAGCGGGTTGCGATGCCCCAGCGACCACACCTGTGATGCCACTTTCCCGTCGCCCGCAAACGGGTTGTCGGCCGGGATGGTTCCATCGTCATTGAGCCGAAGCACCTTGCCCAGGTTAGACGCCATGTCTTGGGCGGGGTCGAACTTCTGTCGATCGCCGGAGCTGATCCACAGGTAGCCGTCGGGACCAAAGGCGATGCGATGGCCGTAGTGGCCCTCGCCCTTGACCTTGGGGACCTGACGCCAGATCACCTCCAGCCCGGTCAGCTTGCCGCCGCCCTTGGCGTCGGTGACCAGCTTGGCACGCGCTACCGCAGCACCGCGGGTGTCACGCTCGCCGGCTTCGGCGTAACTGAGATAGACCATCCGGTTGCTGTTGAAACCCGGATGCAGCACCACGTCGCCCAGACCGCCCTGGCCCCCGTAGGCAACCTCCGGCACGCCGGTGATCTCAGCCGACCTGCCGTCCATGCCGACCAGTTTCAGCTGCCCGGGCTTCTGCGTGACCAGCAGGTGCTGGCCGTCAGGCAGGAAGCTCATGGCCCACGGTTCTTCGAAACGGGCGATTTCATTTACGGCGAATGGACGGTCACTGGTCTCCATCGCGTGGCTCGCTTCGTCGATCGCCGCCGTCGCTGCGGGCGTGCCGTTGCCATCGCTGCAGGCGACCAGCAACGCCAGGGCGAGAATCGTGGGAATGGCGTTTCGCATGGTGAATTCTCAGCCTTTACGGCGCGACAGGAACTAGAACGGTAGCCGGTTCCCGCCCGCACTGACAATTGCGGGCTCGGCGGCTTCCAGCACGTCCTCATCACCATCCAGAATGACCAGGATCTGGCCGGCCTCGATACGCTCTTCAAACTGTTGCCGCACCGGATCGGGCAGGCTGGAACCCATCAGCGCGGAGATCCATCCGCCCACCGCTCCGCCCGCGAGCGTCGCCGCGGCGGCACCGGCCATGGTGATCCCCACCGGTGGGATCGCGACGGCGATCAGGCCTGCCAGCAGGCCTGCCCCGGCACCGTAGCCGACACCGCGCGCCGCGGCAGGCAGCATGTCGGTGTCCGCTTGCTTGCGCTGGTCGGGGATCTGCTCCAGTTCGATGTCGGAACGGGCGACCAGCAGGATATTGTCGTCCTCGACCCCCGCCGAGCGCGCTGCCGCCATAACCTGCGAGGCGGTGTTGATGTCGGGCGTGCAGAAAACGTGGCGTTCCGTCATGGCGTCTCCTTGGACAGCGTCGATCACCTGATCGTGGAATGGGGGCGGTTAGGCGTGCGTGACGGGTCGGGACGCGTCGAACCGCGGGGCATAATCGACTGATGGAGAAGATGATCTGCATGGTCGGCTTTGATGCCGACGACACCCTGTGGCGCAGTCAGGATTATTTTGACGAAGCACAGGAAGCCTTCGAACACATCCTGGCGCCCTGGGCCGACCTGGATCGGCCCGGTGCCCGGGACCGGCTCTACCAGGTCGAGAGCGGCAACATCGGCGTGTTCGGCTATGGCGTCAAAGGCATGGTGCTTTCGATGCTGGAGGCCGCGATCGAACTGTCTCACGCGCGCATCAGCGCTGCCGACCTGCAGCGCATCCTCGGGCTGGGCAAGGAGCTGCTGCGCCATCCGGTGGAGTTGCTGCCGGGCATCGCCGAGGCCGTGGAGGCGATCGCCCGCGAGCACCCGGTCGTGATGATCACCAAGGGCGACCTCTTCCACCAGGAAGCGAAGGTGCGCGACTGCGGCATGGCGCACCTGTTTGGCCGGATCGAGATCGTCAGCGAGAAGGATCCGGCGACCTACCGCCGTCTGCTTGCCGAGTTCGGGTTGGAGGCGTCGCAGTTCCTGATGATCGGCAATTCGCTGCGCTCCGACATCATTCCGGTGCTGGAGTTGGGCGGCTGGGGCATCCACGTGCCGTACCACTCGACATGGGTGCACGAGCGCGCCGCGCCCGTCCCGGAGGGCGAGCAGCGTTTCCGTCAGGTGAACACGGCCGCAGGCCTGCCGGCAGCGGTGGCGGAGCTGGCGGCCGTGGCGATGACGACGCATTGACGGGGCTTGCCGCTGGTTGTTGGTGCGAACGACATGTCCGCGCGTGCGACAACACCCCGTAGCGCCCGCCGCTGCCCGCTGACCCGATATATGAACGGAAATCCCGGAATTTGCAACGTGTTGGAAACCCGTTAAGCCTCGCTCCGGCATGGTCGGAACACGGCCGAAGAACCGGCGCAACCAAGGAGTAGCCCTCATGTCGAATCTTTCCCGCTGGCTAGCGCCGCTCGTGATCGCCGCCGGTTTCGGCACCATGGCGCTGGCTCCCACCGCAGCCCGGGCCGACAGTGGCGATGACCTGATCCGGGTGCTCGTGGACGTTGCTGACGTTGTGCTCCGTGGGGACCAGCCTTACTACCGCAATGGCAACTACGGCTACAACGACCGATTGATCGTGGTTCGCGACGATCGTGGCCACCCGCGCTACTACCGGAACGTGCCACGTCGCGCTTACGTCAGCAATTATGGTCGTTCGTCGATGTACCGGGGGCACGGCGACCGCGACGTGAAGTGCAACAAGCACGGCAAGTGCAAGGTCAAGACCAAGACGACCTATTACGACCCGCGCTACGATCGCGACCGTCGCGGCAAGCGCCGTCATCGTTGGGACGACTGATCCTGCCAGGCGGCTTCCGTCCGCTATGCGACAAGTGGTCAATACAGCGGCACCGCCCAAACGGTGCCGCTGCCGTTTCAGCCGCCGCCGCACATCACTCCTCGGCAATGGGCTCATCGATTAGTCTGGCGGCATCCCCTCAGGAGGTTGGTCATGCCCAGTCCACAACGTCATACCCGTCTGGCTCCGCTGGTCTTGGCGACGCTGCTGGCCGCCGCGGCCTTTCCCGCGGCCGCCGCTGGCAACGCCGATTGCGAGTTGCGTTTCAACCTTTCCGGCTGGTCGGCGTTCTACAAGACCGGCTCTGGCACCGGCACGGTGACCTGTGACAACGGCGCGTCGATGGCGGTGAAGATCCGCACCAAGGGCGGCGGCATCACCTTCGGCAAGACCCGCATCACCGATGGTCGCGGCGAGTTTTCCGGCATCAACAGCATCAATGAAGTGTTGGGCACCTACGTGACCGCAGAAGCCCACGCCGGCGCGGGAAAGTCGGCCAAGGCGCAGGTGATGACCAAGGGCGATGTCTCCCTGGCACTCGCCGGGAAGGGCGAGGGTTGGGACCTGGGCGTGGCCTTTGGCAAGTTCGTGATTTCGCGCTGACCGAGTCGTTTTCGCGGAGTCCGGCGCACCCTGCCTGAACGGCTCCGCCGGACGCCGGCCGGGTTCGGCAGGGGTTCACCGCCGGACTCCGAACATGGTCACATAGCCGCTGATCAACGGCGGCGTCGCCTTCGAGGTAGCCCATGTCCATGCAACCCCCCATTGCCATGAAGCTGCGCACACGCGTGTTTGCGATGGCCGCGGCGTTTGCCACGCTGGCCGGCGCCGGTGCTGCAAACGCGCAGGATTTCCGCTTCGACTGGAATCCGCGCAGCGGCGATCCGTGGGTGGACAGCCAGCTGGAGGACGTGAACCGCTACGGTGCGCGCTACCGCCAGTCCTTCATCGACGAGATGGTGCGCTACTACGGCGCGCCCCGGAACTTGGTGGAGAATCTGCTGGAAGACGAGCGCTGGGCGCCGGGCGATATCTACTACGCCTGCGCCGCCGCCGAGGTGCTGGGTCGACCGTGCCGTCACGTGGTCGAGTTGTGGGAGCGCGACCACGAGCAGGGCTGGAGCGCGGTGGCCGAGCAACTCGGCATCGCCCCGGGATCAGACCGGTTTGACCGCATCAAGCGGGGATTCGTGCCGACCTACGATCGTTGGGGGCGTCCGATCCAGATCGACGAGGACCTCTCGCGCCACTATCCCAAGCGTGCCAACGCGGCCAGGTAGGCCCGGATCCGTTTCGCGTTGGTTCCAACGTCGCTCTTGCCAACGCGCGAGACCGAGCGGACATCGATTCGGCTGCCGTCACCTTCTGCTTCCACCCTGATCACCACGTCGTCGGTGAAGCCGAACCAGGGTGTCGTGTCGCTGGCCTCGATGCGGCCGCTTGCCGGGTCGCTGGCGACGATGACCCAGCCCATTTTCTTCGCCGCTTCCAGAGCATTCTCGTACGCCTGCGCTGGCGGCAATGCGCTCGTGTACGGGCCGAGCTCCGGATAGGCGGCGAGTTGCTGCCGGGCGATTTCCGCGCCGCCGTAGTCGGCGGGATTGGGCGCATCGGCGCGCAAGGGAAGGATGTCAACGAACTGCGGAGGACGCTCGGTATCGGTGCTGATGTCGTGGATCGGCGGCACTTGCCTGGCGCCGCGCATCGCGTTCCACGGCACGAACGCAACCACAAGACCCATCACTAAAGCCGCCGCCAGCACCGTCCCTCCCGCCCGGCGGAACGAGGGAGCCAGCAACAGCAACACGGCCACCAGCGCCGCTCCCAAGCCGATGTAGGCGGCCCAGCGCATCACTCCGAAACCGGTACGGAAGTCCCACAGATCCATCCGCGTGCCGGGCCCGGCGATCAACAACAGGAGCGCAGCAAGCAGCGCGATGACGAGGACGAAGCGGGAAAGGCGCATGCGGGATTCCAGTCGGATTGGCAACGCGTTGGGGTTGGAGCACGGACGAAACAAAGGGTGCTCGGGAAGCCGATGAATCGCGGTGGCAGGCCGACCTCAGCCGGCCTCGCCCCAGATTTCCTCCAGCCGGCGATCGCGGCCACAGCTGTACCGGTAGTACTTGTAGCGCACCGGGTTCTTCCGGTAGTAGTCCTGATGATAGCTCTCGGCGGGATAGAAGGTCGCCGTCGGTTCGATCCGGGTCGCGATTGTCTGCTGGCGAAAGCGCGGGTCCGCCTGGAGCGTCTTTTTACTTGCCTCGGCGATGCGACGCTGCTCGTCGTTGACCGGGAAGATCGCGCTGCGGTACTGGTTGCCGACGTCGCAGAACTGACGATCCACGGCAACCGGATCGATATTGCGCCAGAACACCTCCAGCAACTTCGGGTAGTCGACCCTTGCCGGGTCGTAGGTGACCCGCAGCGCCTCGGCGTGGCGCGTTCGCCCGGCAGAGACCTGCTCGTAAGTGGGGTTGGCGACGGTCCCGCCGATGTAGCCCGATTCGGTTGAGATGACGCCGGGCAGTGTGTCGTACGGCGGTTCCATGCACCAGAAGCAGCCACCGGCGAAGATCGCGGTCTGGATTCCCTCGGGCTTCGCCTCGGCGTGGGTCGATTTCGTCGACGCGGCGGCTTGCGCCGGCGCGGCCGGGCTGGCGCGGCCCACAGCAATGGAGGACACAGCAGGGTCGAGCTGCGCACCGCCACTCGCGCGCGCGTCAGCGCCGGGCTGGGCGCACGCGGCCAGCAGCAAGGTGGCCAGAAAGCCGGGCCATACGAGGCGGCGTCTCGAGGCAGCTGCAATCGCGTGATCAATCATGTTCAACCCCTCAAAGCCGGAAGCGTTTCGGAGCCCGGCACGAAGCGCAGCGCCAGCCCGTTGTTGCACCAGCGCTTGCCCAGCGGTGGGGGTCCGTCGCCGAACACGTGGCCCTGGTGGCCACCGCAGCGCGCGCAGTGGTACTCGGTGCGCGGTATCAGCATCACGAAGTCGCGCTTGGTCTGCATGCTGCCCGCGATCGGCTGCGTGAAGCTGGGCCAGCCCGTTCCGCTTTCGTATTTGTGCGCGCTTTCGAAAAGGGGCAGGTAGCAGGCGGCGCAGACGAACGTGCCGTCGCGCTTTTCCTCGTTCAGGGGACTGCTTCCGGCACGCTCCGTTTCACTTTCGAACAGCACCTTGAACGCCGCGGGGCTGACCATGTCGCGCCAGAACGCCGGGGGGTGCGCCAACGAGGTGACTGCAGCGGTTCCGGCCGGGGTTGCCGGGGCGGCGGCCTGGGAACACGCAGGAAGGAAGGGCAGTGCTGCAAAAGCGGCGAGACCCTGCAATACAGTGCGTCGATTCATGGAAGTCTCCGATTCGGGGCGGGCAGGAGGGCGCTGTCGTGCCTGGCGGGCGGGAGCAGCGACGCAATTCCTGGCCTGTCCTGTGCATACGTGCGTCGGCGCCGTTTGGTTGCATCGCCGAGGTGACGGACTTACGTCGGGCATCCGATTCCCCTGAAAATCCGTAACGAGCCTCACAGGCGTCGCTTTATCGAGCCGCACGTGGACGCTTCATACTGGGCGTAGTGGGATGGCCGGCGGGTGAACACGTCCGGCAAACCAAATCACCGTAACTCGGGAGGCAGGATGGATGACCGTGCGTTCCAGCGACGTTGGGGCTGGCTCGCTTTGGTGCTCGCCCTCGCTGCATTGCTTTGGGCGTGGCACGCTGGTCTTGCCGACCTGCTGACCCTGGAGCAGCTCAAGGCCCGGCAGGCTGACCTGAGCGGGTGGGTCGGGCAGAACCGCTGGCTCGCGGCGGGCACGTTCTTCCTGGTCTACGTCGCGGTCGCGGCCACCTCGGTGCCTGGCGCGGCGGTGCTGACCATCGCCGCGGGCGCGCTGTTCGGACTGCTGGAAGGCACTGTTCTGGTGTCGTTTGCGAGCAGTGTCGGCGCCAGTCTGGCATTTCTGGTGGCCCGGTTTGCCCTTCGCGATCGGCTGCGGGCGCGCTACCGCGAGGGGCTGAAGAAGATCGACGCCGGTATCGCCCGCGAGGGCTGGCGCTACCTGCTGACCCTGCGTCTGGTACCGGTATTTCCATTCTTCCTGGTCAACCTGTTGGCCGGCCTGACCGCGCTGCCGCTGCGCACGTTCTACTGGGTCAGCCAACTGGGCATGCTGCCGGCGACTCTGGTGTACGTGTACGCCGGCACCCAGTTGGCGCGGATCGACTCCCTGGCCGGCGTGCTGTCCCCCGGCCTGCTGGTCGCGCTGGTCTTGCTGGGCGCATTGCCGTTGCTGGCAAAGGGGTTTACGGATTGGCTGGCGGCACGCCGGGTCTACCGCGGGCACCAAAAGCCGCGGGCCTTCGACTACAACGTGCTGGTGATCGGAGCCGGATCGGCCGGGCTGGTTTCGGCCTACATTGCGGCCACGGTCAAGGCGCGCGTCGGGCTGGTGGAAAAAGACGCAATGGGCGGCGACTGCCTGAACACGGGCTGCGTGCCGTCCAAGGCTTTGCTGCGCACGGCGCGGCTGCTCGCGGAGAGCCGCGACAGCCAGCGTTATGGCGTGCGATCGATGACCGCGGAGTTCGATTTCGCCGATGCGATGGAGCGGGTGCAGGAGGTGATCGCACGGATCGCGCCGCACGATTCCGTCGAGCGTTACACAGGGCTTGGCGTGGAAGTCATCACCGGCGCGGCGAGGGTGGTGAGCCCGTGGGAGATCGAGGTCGACGGACGACGCCTGAGCGCGCGCAGTCTGATCATCGCCACCGGCGCACGACCGCTGGTGCCACCGATTCCCGGCCTGGACAGTGTCGAGTACCTGACCAGTGACACGCTCTGGGGTCTGCGGCAGCTACCCGGGCGCCTGCTTGTGCTCGGCGGCGGTCCGATCGGTTGCGAGCTGGCCCAGGCCTTCGCGCGCTTCGGCAGCCAGGTCACCGTGGTCGAGATGGCGCCGCGCCTGCTGGGGCGCGAGGATGCCGATGCCGCCGATGCCGTCGCGCGCCAACTGCAGCGCGAAGGTGTGCATCTGGCCACCAGCCACAAGGCGCTGCGGGTCGACGGGCGTGGCAAGGGCGGACGGCTGGTCTGTGACCACGACGGTGTCGAGGTGACCTTCGAGTACGACGCCCTGCTGCTGGCGCTGGGCCGCAGCGCCAACGTGGAAGGCTTCGGGCTGGAGGAGTTGGGCGTTCGCCTCAACGAGGGCAAGACCATCGAGGCCGACCCGATGCTGCGCACCAATTTCCCCAACATCCTGGTCTGCGGCGATGTCACCGGTCCCTACCAGTTCACCCACGTCGCGTCGCACCAGGCCTGGTACGCGACGGTGAACGCACTGCTGGCGCCGTGGTGGTCGTTCACGGTCGACTACCGCGTCATTCCCTGGGCCACATTCACCGATCCGGAGGTGGCGCGCGTAGGCCTGTCGGAGGATGAGGCGCGGCAGCAGGAGATCGCGGTCGAGGTCACCCGCTACGCGCTGGACGGGCTCGACCGGGCGATCACCGACGGCACCGATGCGGGCTTCGTCAAAGTGCTCACCGCGCCGGGCAAGGACCGCATCCTGGGTGCCACGATCGTGGGCGCGCATGCCTCCGAGATGCTGGCGGAATTCGTGCTCGCCATGAAGCACGGCATCGGCCTCAACAAACTGCTGGGGACGATCCACGTCTATCCGACCATGACCGAGGCCAACAAGCACGTCGCCGGCAACTGGAAGCGCGCCAACGCCCCAGCCGGTGTGCTGCACTGGGCAAAGCGCTACTTCGCCTGGCGGCGGGGCTGAGCATTGGACGCCGTTGTTGAGACAGACGCCGTGCTCGCGCCGCTGGCCGGGCTGACCGTCGTTGTCCCGGTCGGTCCGGGCGACAAACTGTCTCCTTTGCTGCGCGAGCAGCTCACCCAGCTTCCGCGGGGTGCGCAGGTCATCGTGGTGGAATGCGACGCGCCTCCCCGGCCTCAGGGTCAGTCTGCGGAGCCCCGCAGCCTGGCACTCGCGGATCCTCCAGGCGGACCGCGCTGGCAGGTATTGCACTCACCGGCCGGCCGATCGCTGCAACAAAACGCCGGCGCCGCAGCGGGAGACGGGCAGTGGCTCTGGTTCCTGCATGCCGATGCGGCGCTCGCACCGGAAACGCTGCGGGCGCTGGCGCGCTTTGTCGCTGAAGGTCGACCGGGGCTGGGTTACTTCGATCTCCGCTTCCTCGGTGACGGACCCGCGTTGATGCGTTTCAACTCCGTTGGCGTCTGGCTGCGTAGCCGGGTGTTGCGCCTGCCATTCGGCGACCAGGGATTTGTGCTGCCGCGGAACTTGTTTACTGCGGTGGGCGGATTTGATCCGGCGACGCTCCGCGGCGAGGACCATCAACTGGTCTGGCGTGTGCGTCGCGCCGGCGCGCCGATCGTGTCCATCGGCGCGCGGCTCTACACCAGCGCCCGCCGCTACTCCTCTAATGGTTGGGCTGCGACAACGGCCCGACACGTCGGCGAAACCCTGCGCCAGGCGTGGCGGTTCTCGCGACCGGAGCACCTGCGGTGAGCGGTGCACTGGCGATCTTCGTCAAGACGCCGGGTCGGTCTGCGCTGAAGACCCGTCTCGCAGCCGGCGCCGGAGCGGTCTACGCGCAGCGGTGGTACACGCTGGCAGCCGACGCGGTCGCCTCGGTAGCGATCCAGGCGCGCTCGGATTTCGGCGTCACCGCGTATTGGGCGGTGGCAGAAGCCGGCGCAGAAAGCGCGTGGCCGGGACTGCCGGCGATCGCCCAGGGCGATGGAGATCTGGGGACACGCATGGCGCGTGTGCATTCGGCGCTGGTGGAGCGGCACGGCTTTGCTCTGCTGATCGGTGCCGACGCGCCGCAACTGACAGCGCCCCTGATCGGCCAGGCGACGCGCTGGTTGGCCCCTCCCGGGGAGGCGGAACCGCGCCTGTCGTTGGGTCCGGCCAGCGACGGCGGCTTTTGGCTGTTCGGCAGCAACAAGCTGATACCGCTGCCGACCTGGACCCGCGTCGGCTACAGCCAGGTGGACACGGCAAGCCGCTTCCGCGACTCATTGGATGGCTACGGACGCTGGCAGACACTCGCAACCCTCACCGACGTGGATCGGGCCGACGACCTGAAGCCTGTGCAACGCGCGCTGGCCGCGCTCGCCGGGCCGACTCCCGCACAGCGCACACTGGTGCAATGGATGCACGACACTCCTGCGATGCGAGACAGGGACGGGAACCAATGACACCCGCGCATGCCCCGATTCAGGCCCGCCCACGTGTACGCCGCCTGACCTTGCGTTCCAGCGTGCGGAGAGCACCGCAATGAATCCGACTGCCTGGCTGATGGAGCACGAGTCCGCACTGCGCCTGGGCAGCTTCGTTGCCGTGCTCGGCGCGTTGGCTATCGCCGAGCGTGTCTGGCCCGCGCGTGGCGACGCCCGCCCGGCGCACCGGCAACTGGCGAACCTCGGATTGATGCTGATCAACACCGGGGTGCTGCGGCTGATGTTCCCGGTGCTTGCCGTCGCGGTCGCGATGACGGTGCACTCCCGTGGCGGTGGCCTGTTCGGGCTGCTGGGTTTGCCGGGATGGCTCGAGATTGGACTGACGGTGCTGGTGATGGACGCCGCGATCTACGCCCAGCACCGCTTGATGCACGTGGTTCCGCTGCTGTGGCGGATGCATCGCGTGCACCACACCGACCTGGGGTTCGACGTCACCCTGGGGGTGCGCTTCCACCCCTTGGAGATGGTCTTCTCGATGGGGGTGAAACTTGCTCTCGTCTATCTGCTGGGCGCGCCGGCGCTGGGCGTGGTCGCGTTCGAGATCCTGCTCGCCTCCGCCAGCCTGTTTACCCATGCCGACTTCGCGTTTCCGCAGCGGGTCGAGCCGTGGCTGCGCGCGGCGGTGGTGACGCCATCCATGCACCGCACCCACCACTCGGTGCTGCGCCACGAGACCGACAGCAACTACGGTTTCCTCCTGTCGGCGTGGGATCGCATCTTCGGCAGCTACACGCCACGTCCGCTGCGCCCGGAGCGCGAGATGCCGATCGGCCTGTCGGAATGGCGCACACCTGACAAGCTCGGGCTGCCCGCGCTGCTGTTGCAACCCTTCCGCGCCGCGCCGGCGGCCGGAGCAAAGCCGGCTCATTTTGCCGACAAGGAAACCCCCGATGCATGACACCTGGCCGCTGCTGCGCGACAGTGATTTCCCGCGCATCACCCGCGGCCGACTGCAGACCCTGCAGCTCAACCTGGGCTACCTGTGCAACCTCAGCTGCATCCATTGCCACGTCGCCGCCGGACCACGTCGGACCGAGCTGATGGACCGGCCGACGATGGAGCTCGCGCTGCAGGTGGCTGATCGGCACGGTGTCGACACGCTCGACGTCACCGGCGGCTCGCCGGAGATGAACCCCCACTTCCGCTGGCTGGTGGAGCAGGCGAAGGGTGCCGGCTTGCACGTGATGGACCGGCTCAACCCGACCATCATGGAGGAGCCGGGCTACGAATGGGTGGGCGGATTCCTGGCCCGTCACGGCGTGGAAGCGATCGCCTCGCTGCCCTGCCACAGCCAGCAGAATGTCACCGAGCAGCGCGGCAAGGGCGTGTTCGAGGCTTCCATCCGCGCACTGCAGACGCTCAACGCCCTGGGCTACGGGCAGCCCGGCAGCGGTCTGGTGTTGAATCTGGTCTACAACCCCAACGGTGCGTTCCTGCCGCCGCCGCAGGACCGGCTCGAGGCCGACTACCAGCGCCTGCTGCACGACAACTTCGGCATCGTGTTCAACCAGCTCTACACGATCGCGAACATGCCCATCCAGCGCTACGGCTCCTGGCTGCTGTCCAAGGGTGAGTTCGCGTCCTACATGGCGACCCTGAAGCAGGCCCACCGCAAGGAAAACCTGCCGGGGGTGATGTGCCGCTCACTGGTCAGCGTGGACTACCAGGGCCATGTCTACGACTGCGATTTCAACCAGATGCTGCACCTGCCGCTTGGAGCGAGTGAGCCCGCTGCGGATGGCGCGCCCCGACCGCACCTGCGCGACCTGCTGGACGGCCCGGTGACCCGCGCGATAGCCACCGCGGAGCACTGCTACGGATGCACGGCGGGGCAGGGCTCCAGCTGCGGCGGCGCGCTGGGGTAGGTTTGCCCGCACGGCGCGTACGGGTCCTTTACGGCAAGCCCGTCCTGCGCACCTCGCGCCCAATCACTCACCGCCGCTGCGGACCTGGGCGTGGCTGATCAAGGCGAAGATCAGGCTGCCACCGACCACGTTGCCAGCCAGGGTGGGCAGGCCGAAGCGCAGCACGGCATCTGCAAATGAGGACTCGCCGGCAAACACCATGTACATCGCCTCCGCCGAACCGACCACGATATGGGTAAAGCCGCCAATTGCGATCACGTAGGTGCAGATCAGGATGATCGCCACCCGCGAACGCTCGGTCGCGGCCATCATCCAGACCATCATGGCGATGATCCAGCCGGCCAGGATGCCCTTGGTGAACATTTCCAGCGCGCTGTTGTCCATCAGCTCGCGACCGACCGCGACGAAGGCGGCCTGCCCGGCGGCATCGAACTGCTCCATGTGCAGCAGGCCGAAGGCAAACACCGTCGCCCCCGCCAGGTTGCCGGCCAGCACCACCGACCACAGCCGCAACAGCCGGCCGAAATTGTGCGCGCTGGGCTTGGTCATCAGCGGCAGCACGGCAGTGAGCACGTTCTCGGTGAACAGCTGCTGGCGGGCGACGATCACTGCCAGGAAGCCGAACGTGTACCCCATCGAGTCCACCAGGAACGCGCCGGGTAGCCCTTCCATGTGCCGGTGCAGCACGCCGCGGGCGAGGAAGGAGAAACCCATCGTCAGCCCGGCCGCGAACGCCGACCAGGCCAGCGTGGCGATGTTGCGCTTGAGCTCTTCCTGACCGGCGCGGCGGATAATTTCGTGCAGCAGCGCCGCGCGCGGCGCACTGCGCTCCTCGACGTCGCGCCGTTCCTCGTCCGACAGCGAGAAGCCGCTGTCGGATTCCTCCTTCAGGTTTTCCTCGACCTCGGCTTCGTCACGCGCCTCGGTCTGTTCGTCGGCGCGCTTTCGCGCGTCCTTCTCGATGTCGTCCGGCATGGGTCACCTGGTACTGGCGCAGTGGCTGCGCCGGACTTTTATCGCACAGGTGGCTGTGACGCCCATGCATCGCCACGGCGCCCTTGCCGCACGTGTGGATGCGATGCGACCCGGGCAATCGCGCCGGGTCAGCGGCGAAAGATCAGTCGTCCAGCGTCAGCAGGGAGGCGTTGCCCCCGGAGGCCGTGGTGTTGATGGTCACGGTCTTCTCGGTGGTGAATCGGGTCATGTACTGCGGCCCGCCGGCCTTGGGCCCGGTGCCCGACAGCCCCTGCCCACCGAACGGCTGCACGCCGACCACCGCGCCGATCTGGTTGCGGTTGACGTAGCAGTTGCCGACCCGCGCCCGTGCCGCAATCCGCTCCACCGTGGCATCGATGCGCGAGTGCACGCCCAGGGTGAGGCCATAGCCGGTGGAGTTGATCGCATCGATCACCCCGTCCAGGTCGTCAGCCTTCCAGCGCAGCACGTGCAGCACCGGCCCGAACACTTCCTTTTTAAGCTGATCGAGCGAGCGCAGCTCGTAAGCGCGTGGCGCGAAGAAGGTGCCGTGTGCGGTGTCCTCATCCAGCTTCACCACCGCGATCGGGGTGGCCTCCCGGTCCATGCGGTCGGCGTGCTTCTGCAGCATCTCCAGTGCATCGTTGTCGATCACCGGACCGACGTCGGTCGACAGCAGGCCGGGGTCGCCGACCTTCAGCTCGGCCATCGCCCCGGCGAGCATCGTCACCACCTTGTCGGCGATGTCTTCCTGCACGAACAACACCCGCGCCGCCGAGCAGCGCTGGCCGGCCGAGGTGAAGGCCGAGGACATGGCGTCCTGCACGAGTTGCTCGGGCAATGCCGAGGAGTCGGCGATCAGCGCGTTCTGGCCGCCGGTCTCGGCGATCAGGGTGCCGATTGCGCCTTCGCGTGCGGCCAGGGCACGGTTGATCGCGTTGGCGGTCTCGTTGGACCCGGTGAAGGCAACGCCGGCGATGCGGCGATCGCCGGTCAAGGCCGCGCCCACGGTGGCGCCCTCGCCGGGCACGAACTGCAACACGTCCTCGGGAATGCCGGCCTCGTGCATCAGGCGCGTGGCGGCATAGCCGATCAGGTTGGTCTGCTCGGCGGGCTTGGCGATCACGGTGTTGCCCGAGGCAAGCGCAGCGGCCGCCTGGCCCAGATAGATCGCCAGCGGGAAGTTCCACGGGCTGATGCAGACGAACACGCCGCGGCCGCCGTGCTCGAGGGTGTTGGACTCGCCGGTCGGGCCGGGCAGCGGCTCGGGCTCGAACATGATCCGGGCCTGGCTGGCGTAGTAGCGCAGGAAGTCGACCGCCTCGCGGACCTCGCCCACGCCATCGGCGATCGATTTGCCCGCCTCACGGCTGCACATGGCGATGAATTCGGCCATCCGTGACTCCACCACGTCGGCGGCGCGCTCCAGGATCGCGGCGCGGTCCGCCGCGGGGGTCAGGTTCCACTTCGGGAATGCGGCGACAGCGTTGTCCAGCGCCTGCTCCACCACATCGGTGCTGGCCGGCAGCCAATGGCCGACCACCTGCCGGCGATCGGCCGGATTGGTCACCGGACGGGTGTCGCCGGCCGGGTTGGTGCCGGGCACCAGCGGCGCAGCGCGCCATTCCTGCGTGGCGGCCTGGTTGATCTGCTCGGCCAGCGCGCGCAGCCGGTCGTCGTCGGCAAGATTGACGCCCATCGAATTGCTCCTGTCGCAATACTTCAGTGAATCGGCGTAACTACGGAAGAGGTCCACCGGCAGCGGGATGCGCGGGTGGGGGATGCTGTCGAACGCGGCCACGGCCTGCAGCGGATCCCGCACCAGGTCGGCAACGGGGACGCTCTCGTCGGTGATGCTGTTGACGAAGCTGGAGTTGGCGCCGTTTTCCAGCAGCCGTCGGACCAGGTAGGGCAAGAGCTCCTCATGGCTGCCGACCGGCGCGTACACCCGGCACGGCACATCGAGACGGTCGGCGGGAATCACCTCGGCATACAGGTCATCGCCCATGCCGTGCAGCTTCTGGAACTCGAATTCCACCCGCTTGCCGTCGCGGTTGGCCATCGCGTGCACCGCGGCGATGGTCTGTGCGTTGTGGGTGGCGAACATCGGGTAGATCGCGTCGGCGGCGGCCAGCATGCGTCGCGCGTTGGCCAGGTAGGACACGTCGGTGTTCGGCTTGCGGGTGAACACCGGATAGCCGGGATAGCCATCGACCTGGGCGCGCTTGATCTCGCTGTCCCAGTAGGCACCCTTGACGAGGCGGACCGGGATCCGGCGACCGGTGCGGCGCGCCAGGTCGGCAACGAAGTCGATCACTTCAGGAGCGCGTTTCTGGTACGCCTGGATCGCCAGGCCGCAGCCCTCCCAACCCTCCAGGGAGGCATCGGTGTAGGCGCCGGCAAACACGTCCAGCGAGAGCTCAAGCCGGTCGGCTTCCTCGGCGTCTACGGTGAAGCCGATGCCGTGACGGCGCGCCAACTGCGCCAGTTCGAGCACCCGTGGGGTCAACTCGTCGAGCACGCGCCTGCGCTGGGCGTGCTGGTAGCGCGGGTGCAGGGCCGAGAGTTTCACCGAGATGCTCGGCGTGGCGAACACGTCGCTGCCGGTGTAGCTGGCGCTGCTGCCGATCGCTGTGATCGCGTCGCGGTAGGACTGCAGGTAGCGCGCCGCGTCGGCCGCGGTGAGCGCCGCCTCGCCGAGCATGTCGTAGGAGTAGCGGTAGTCGACGTTGCGGCCCTTCTTTGCCCGTGCCAACGCCTCGCCGATGGTGCGGCCCATGACGAACTGGTGCCCCATGATCCGCATCGCCTGGCGCACGGCGAGTCGGATCACCGGCTCGCCCAACCGGCCCACGAGCCGGGAGAACGCTCCGTGCACGTCGCGCTTGGTGCCGTCGGCGAGATCCACCAGTCTTCCGGTCAGCATCAGCCCCCAAGTGGAGGCGTTGACCAGCACCGAGTCGGACTGGCCGACGTGGCGCTTCCAGTCGGCATCGCCAAGTTTGTCGCGGATCAGCTTGTCGGTGGTGATGGGATCCGGGATCCGCAGCAGGGCCTCTGCCACGCACATCAACAGCACGCCTTCCTCGCTGCCCAGGTCGTACTGGCGCATGAAGGCCTCGATGGCGCCTTGCTCGGACGCACGCGCACGCACGCGATGCACCAGGTCGGCGGCCATCGCCTGCACGGCGGCCTGCTCGGCCGGGGGCAGCGTGGCCTGCTCGGCCAGCTGACGCACGTGGCCGGCCTCGTCACGCGACCAGGCGGCGGACAGGGCGGCGCGGGCACCGGACCCGGCGGGCGGCAACTCGGGGCTGATCAACGGCGCACGCGGCGTCGACAAACCGGGGAACGTGGATTGGATGGTCATCGATACCGCTCAGGCTGGGCGACGTGCGTCGGGCAGGGGGATGGCAGGCATATAGTCTAGGGGCAAAGTCCACCGTATGCCTTGCGCAGTGGGGGTTTCAGCACGGTCGAGAAATGCGTGTCGTCGCAAGTTCAGCTCGCGGTCGGGGCCCGTTCAGCGGGCGGTGGGGAAGCCGGAAATGATCCGGATCAAGGACAGTGTGGCGCTGCTCTGGCAGGAGATCGCTTGCCGCGGTCCATCTGCGCGGATACCCTTCCCAGCACTACCCGACGCGTCTCCATCGACGTGACGGGCCCCGTGCGGGCTCGCCAGCAACGGTTCGACCACCCGCGGCAGCTGAGCGCGGACCTCGCAGCGGCGACTCGCGGAGCGGAACAGCGGTACCACCTGACCTACAAGCGGACTTTGGGGCTCGAATTGATGAAAGCCGGTCGTTTCATGAAAACCTCCGTGGCGCTAGCCGCGATGGCGACTCCCATGCTGGCGTTTGCCCAGAGCGCGGATCCGGTGCGCTGGCAGCTCAACATGGGCCGCGGTGTCACCCCGCTGTCCAACAACGCCTACGACGCGCACATGCTGGCCCTGTGGATCTGCCTGGGCATCGGCGTGGCGGTGTTCATCGCGATGGGCATCGCGATGTTCCGCTTCCGCAAGTCGCGCGGCGCGGTGGCGGACACCACGTTCGTGCATAACACCCGGCTGGAAATTGTCTGGACGGTGATCCCGGTGATCCTGCTGGTGGTGATGGCCGCGCCGGCGACCACCAAGCTGGTGAAGATGTACGACCACCGCGATTCGGAAATGACGGTCAAGGTGACCGGCTACCAGTGGATGTGGGAATACGAGTACCTCGGCGAGGACGTCAGCTTCGTCAGCCGCCTGGACCGTGAGCACGACCGTATCCGCCAGAGCGGCGTCGTGCCGGGGCATGAAGACCATCCCACCTACCTGCTGGAGGTCGACAACGAGCTGGTGTTGCCGGTCGACACCAAGGTCCGCTTCGTGATCACCGCCGATGACGTCATCCACTCCTGGTGGGTGCCGGCGCTGGGCTGGAAGCAGGACGCCGTGCCGGGAATCATCAACGAGGCGTGGGCCGATATCGACACCCCGGGCATCTATCGCGGCCAGTGCGCCGAGCTGTGCGGCAAGGACCACGGCTTCATGCCGATCGTGGTCCGGGCGTTGCCAAAGGCCGAGTTCCAGCAGTGGTTGGCCTCCAAGAAGGCGGCCGGCGCGGATGTTGCAAACGCGGTCCCGCAAAGCCCACGGTCCGACACTGAAATCACCACCGAAACCGACACTGCGGCTGCTGTCGCGGTCGCCCGCTGATCGCCATGCCGGCGTTTACACCCAACGAATCCCAGAGGTAGGCCATGGCTGCCACGCATCCCGTCACCGATACACATGACGACCACGCCCACAAGCAGGGCTTCGTCGAACGCTGGCTGCTGTCCACCAACCACAAGGACATCGGCACGCTGTACCTGCTTTTCAGCTTCATGATGTTCATCATCGGCGGTGCCTTCTCGGTGGTGATCCGCAGCGAGCTGGCGCAGCCTGGCCTGCAGTTCGTCGATCCGGAGTTCTTCAACCAGATGACGTCGCTGCACGCGCTGGTGATGATCTTCGGCGGCGTGATGCCGGCTTTCGTCGGCCTGGCCAACTGGATGATTCCGCTGCAGATCGGCGCGCCGGACATGGCGTTGCCGCGGATGAACAACTGGTCGTTCTGGATCCTGCCGTTCGCCTTCGCGATGCTGCTGATGACCCTGTTCCTGCCGGGCGGCGCGATGGGTGGTGGCTGGACGATGTACCCGCCGCTGTCGCTGCAGGGCGGCTCCAACGTGGCCTTCCAGATCTTCGCCATCCACATGATGGGCGTCAGCTCGATCATGGGCGCAATCAACGTCATCGCCACCGTGCTCAACATGCGTGCGCCGGGGATGGACCTGCTGAAGATGCCGATCTTCACCTGGACCTGGCTGATCACCGCGTTCCTGCTGATCGCGGTGATGCCGGTGCTGGCCGGTGCGGTCACCATGCTGCTGACCGACAAGTTCTTCGCGACCTCGTTCTTCAACGCCGCCGGCGGCGGTGACCCGGTGATGTACCAGCACATCTTCTGGTTCTTCGGGCACCCGGAGGTCTACATCATGATCCTGCCGGCGTTCGGCATCGTCTCCGAGGTCATCCCGACCTTCAGCCGCAAGCCTCTGTTTGGTTACCAGGCCATGGTGTACGCGACTGCGGCGATCGCGTTCCTGTCGTTCATCGTCTGGGCGCACCACATGTTCACCGCCGGCATGCCGCTGGGCGGCGAGTTGTTCTTCATGTACGCCACGATGCTGATCTCCATCCCGACCGGGGTGAAGATCTTCAACTGGGTGACCACGATGTGGCGCGGCTCGATCACCTTCGAGACGCCGATGCTGTTCGCCGTCTCCTTCGTGATCCTGTTCTCCATCGGCGGTTTCTCCGGCTTGATGCTTGCCATCGTGCCGGCGGACTTCCAATACCACGACACCTATTTCGTGGTCGCCCACTTCCACTACGTGCTGGTGACCGGTTCGGTGCTGGCGCTGATCGCGGCGGTGTACTACTGGTGGCCCAAGTGGACCGGCCGCATGTACAACGAGACCTGGGGCAAAATCCATTTCTGGTGGACAATGGTGTTCGTCAACCTGCTGTTCTTCCCCCAGCACTTCCTCGGCCTGGCCGGCATGCCGCGCCGCATTCCCGATTACAACGTGGTGTTTGCCGACTGGAACCTGGTCAGCTCGATCGGTGCGTTCGGGATGTTCGTCACCCCGTTCATGATGTTCGCCATCCTGCTGCACTCCAGGAAGTACGGCGCCACGGCCAGCATGCGGGTCTGGGAAGGCGCGCGTGGTCTGGAGTGGACCGTGCCCAGCCCGGCGCCGCACCACACCTTCACCCTGCCTCCGGTGATCCGCGATGGAGACCTGGCGCACGGCGACGTGACCCACTGAGCCTTTGGCAATGACCGACCAACGCCCCAAATTGCCCGCTGACCAGGTCGCAGGCCGCCGCAAGGCGGCGGTGCGCACGGCGCTGTGGATGGGGCTGGTGGCGGTGGTGATCTATGTCGGCTTCATCCTCACCGGGGTGATCGGTCGATGAGCGGCCCCACGCCCGAGCCGGCGCCGCGCCGCGCGACGACCGGCCTGACCAAGATGCTGGTGGCGGCCGCGATCGCCTTCGCCTTCAGCTTCAGCCTCGTGCCGCTGTATCGCATTGCCTGTCAGAAGGTGTTCGGCATCCGCATCGACAACACAGCCAGCGAATCGCGCAGGCCCGGCGTGGTGGACGAGGACCGGGTGATCACCGTGCAGTTCGACGGCGGGGTGAACTCCAAGCTGCCGTGGGCGTTCAAGCCCAGCGAGATGAGCATGAAGGTGCGCCCGGGCCAGCAGTACGAGACCACCTATTTCGCCCACAACAAGAGCGACCGCACGATCGTGGGCAGCGCGGTGCCGTCGGTGGCGCCGGCGCGGGCCTCGGGCTTCTTCAGCAAGACCGAGTGCTTCTGCTTCACCGCCCAGACCATGGCGGCCGGTGAGTCGCGCGACATGCCGGTACGCTTCATCGTCGACCCCAGCTTGCCCAAGGACATCAAGACACTCACCTTGTCCTACACGTTCTTCAAGAATGACTCGCTCACCGCCGAGCAGGCGCTGGCGGACCATCCGGCACCGGTGCCGGTGTCCGCGCCCTGAACGCTCCATCGCACCCCTTGCATAACGGAACCGCCGCCATGGCCCAAGCCCAAGTCCATTCACCAGAAGCCTATTTCGTCCCGCACCACAGTCGCTGGCCGATCCTGGGTTCCGTCGCCCTGTTCGTGATGATGGTCGGCGCCGGTGCATGGCTGAACCAGACCAGTTGGGGCCGCTGGACCTTCATCGTCGGCGTGGTGCTGATGATCGCGGTGTTCTTCGGCTGGTTCGGTGACGTCATCCGCGAGTCCGTCAGCGGCAAGTACAACCGTCAGGTCGATGTGTCGTTCCGGATGGGGATGGTCTGGTTCATCTTCTCGGAGGTGATGTTCTTCGGCGCTTTTTTTGGCGCACTTTTCTACGCCCGGCAGTTGTCACTGCAATGGCTGGGCGGCGCGGGCGACGGCATGATGACCAACGCCCTGCTGTGGGACGGGTTCAGCGCGGCCTGGCCGAGCAACGGACCGGCCGCGGTCGGCGGCGCCTACCAGACCGTGCCCGCGTGGGGCCTGCCGCTGGTCAATACCCTGATCCTGCTCACCTCCGGCGTGACGCTGACCGCTGCCCATCACGCGCTCAAGGCCGGGCGCCGCAAGGCGTTACTGGTCGGCCTGGGACTGACGGTGGTGCTGGGCTGCCTGTTCCTGCTCTTCCAGGCCGAGGAGTACATGCACGCGTACTCGGAGCTCAACCTGACCATGGGATCAGGCATCTACGGCTCGACGTTCTACCTGCTGACCGGCTTCCACGGCGCGCACGTCACCCTGGGTACGATCATGCTTGCGGTGATCTGGTTCCGCTGCCTGAAGGGCCACTTCACCAAGGACGACCACTTCGGCTTCGAGGCGGTGGCGTGGTACTGGCACTTCGTCGACGTGGTCTGGCTGATGCTCTTCATCTTCGTCTACGTGCTGTAGGCGGGACGTCCGCGACGCTTATCGCAAACCGACTTCACCGACCAGCAAACAGGATTGTGGTCCCTGCTGCTGCCGGCCGTCGATTGCGGCGCAGTCGGCTGAACGCAATGCCGGAACCGTTGCCCGCGGAGGCAACGATCTGCGTAATCCCCCCAGGCCTGACTCCTTTCCGAGACGGGCCGTCAGCCGTTGACACCGTGGAACTGTATCCAGCCCATCTTCGCGGCGATGATCACGACCAGGATCATCGCGATCGACAGGGCAACGCGGCGGGTCAGTGCGTTGACGGTGCGCTTGCTCCCACCCTTGTCGACCAGCATGTAGTACAGGCCGGCGCCCAGGTTCCAGAGAATCAGGATCAGGAAGCCGACGATCACCAGGGTCTTCATCAATATGCTCCAGCGCCGATGCGCCCAGAACGGCCTTCGGCCTGCGGGTCGACATTATCGCAGCGTGGCGTGGATATGACATGAGTCGCAGGTCGCAGCTTGTCGTGGGCTGGGTACTGGCATTGGCGGTCATCGCCGTGTTCGCGCGGCTGGGCGTCTGGCAATCGCAACGGGCGGTGGAAAAGCAGGCGATGCTGGACGACGCGGCGCAAATCCTTGCCACACGCCAGCCGGCAGGACTCGACGCGGCCGCGGACCCCGGCTCGCAGGACCGCTACCATTGGGCGCAAGGCAGCGGTGAGTTCGAGCACGGCCCCCAGTGGCTGTTGGACAACCAGCAGCGCGAGGGGCGCGTCGGGGTGCAGGCGTACCGGATCTTCGTCCCCGACCAGGGCCAGCCGTTGCTGGTGGACCTGGGCTGGTTGCCATTGCCGGGTGACCGGGCGATGCCGTCGGTGGAACGCCCGGAAGGGCACATCGAGGTCGAGGGCCTGTTGTCACCGCCTCCGTCGGGCGGCATTGCGCTGGGCGCCGGCATGGCCGAACAGGCCGAAGGATGGTTGATGTTGCGCCTGGACATCCCGGCCATCAGCGCCGCCGCGGGCACACCGCTGGCGATGCGGGTGCTGCGGCTGGATCCGGCCTCGCCGCTGGGCTATGAGCGTGACCTCGCCCTGCTGCCCAATACGCTGCCGCCGGCCAAGCACCGCGGCTACGCGCTGCAATGGTTCGGCCTGGCGCTTGCGGTACTGGTGACCGCGTTGATCCTGACTTTCCGCAAACCACGGCGCCGCAAGCGCCCGCCGAACATGGACAAGCACTGATGAGCACTTCCCAGCCCGAAACGCCGTCGACGGTGGATATCCGCGCGCGCAACCGCAACCGGACGATGCTGGTAGCGATTGGTGTCCTGTTCTTCGGCAGCATGCTGATTGCCGGCGCGTTGCGGTTTTCCGGATGGCAGCCCGAAGGCCGCAAGAACCATGGCGAGCTGCTGCAGCCACCCACCGACCTGCGCGAGCTGGTGCCGCAAACGGCCGAGGGCGGCGGCTATGCCTGGAATCCCGGCGAACGCACCTGGCGGATCATGCTCGCCCCGCCGAACGACTGCGGCAGCGAGTGCGCGCGGCTCGCCCATGACCTGGATACCGTCTGGCGCCTGTTCGGCAAGGATGCGGACCGCGTCCACGTGTTGTGGGTCTGTGACAGCAATGACTGCATGCCGCCGCCGAACGCCCAACTGCCGCGGACCCTGAAGGTGATACAAGGCGCCGGACAATGGCGCGAACGCATCCCCGGCCTCGCCGACCCAGCTGGGGTGCCGGTGTATGTGATCGACCCGCATGGCTTCGTGGTGTTGCGCTATGCACCCGGATTCGATGCCGGCGGTCTGCGCGCCGACCTCGCCAAATTGTTGAAGTTGATGTGATCGCGTTACTGTCCGCGTCACGCTCGATGCCGTTCCACCGCAAGAGACCTGCATGACTGCCCCAATCTCCGAGCTTTCGCCCGGTCCCCGACCCGGCGATAAACCGGTCCGCGCCACCACGGTCCGGCCCACGCGCAATTTCCACCGCCTTGCATGGCTGGCGGTGCTGCTGGCCGTCGGCGTGATCGTGTTTGGCGCTTTCGTGCGCCTGTCCGATGCCGGCCTGAGCTGCCCCGACTGGCCCACCTGCTATGGCCGTGCGGCCTGGCCCACCACCGTGGACCAGGGAGACGGCCACGCAGCCACTGCGATCCGCCCGGTCGAGGTGCACAAGGCCTGGCGCGAACAGTTCCACCGCATCATCGCCGGCGCGCTGGGCGTCCTGACCCTGGCCCTCGCACTGCTGGCCGCCCGTCGGCGCCGCTACGGGGTGGCGCAGGTTATGGCCGCCTCGTTGATGGTCGCAGTCGCGATCCCGCTGTACATGCGCGGTATGCACGTGCCCGCCGCCGTACTTGCCGTGGCTGGCGAGGCGGTGCTGATGTTTGCGGCGCTGCGCTGGAGCAATCTGGACCTGGCGCGGGTCGCCGTGTTCACCCTCGGGGTGATCGTTTTCCAGGCACTGCTGGGAATGTGGACGGTCACCTGGCTGCTGAAGCCGTTGGTCGTCATGGGCCATTTGCTGGGCGGACTGCTCACGTTCTCGCTGCTGTTGTGGATGGCGTGGCGCGCCACCGACCTGCCGATCCAGCTGGCCGATGCGCTGAAACTGCGCCGCTGGCTGATGGCGGGGCTGGCTCTGCTCACCGTACAGATCGCCCTGGGAGGCTGGACCAGTGCGAACTACGCCGCCCTCGCGTGCGGCACCGACTTCCCCACCTGCGTGGGCCGCTGGTGGCCGCCGACGGACTTCACGGAGGGCTTCGTGTTGTGGCGGGGCATTGGGGTCGACTACGAAGGCGGCGTGCTGGATGGCGCCAGCCGCATCGCGATCCAGATGGCACACCGCCTGATGGCGGTGGTGCTGTTCGTCTACCTGCTCTGGTTGGCATGGCGGCTGTCGCGCCGGCCCGGCATGCGCGGCTGGGCAAGCCTGCTTGGCCTGGCAATCATTGCCCAGGCCAGCCTGGGAATTGCCAACGTCAAACTGGCCCTGCCGCTGTGGACGGCGGTGCTGCACAACGCCGGCGCGGTGCTGCTGCTGTTTGTCCTGGTCTCCCTGCTGGCGCGGCTGCGCGCTCCGGACGCGTGATGGAACGCACGTTTGCCAAAGTGTGTCGGGAGTACTGGTCGCTGACCAAGCCGCGGGTGGTCGCGCTGATCATCTTCACTGCGGCGATCGGCATGTTCCTCGCCGTGCCGGGCTTGCCGCCGCTGAAGGAGTCGGTGCTCGGTTTCCTTGGCATCTGGCTCGCGGCCGCCTCGGCGGCCACCATCAACCAGTTGCTGGATGCGCGCATCGATGCGGAGATGGCCCGCACCTCGTGGCGGCCGATCGTGGTCGGCCAGGTCACGCCGCGGCAGGCGCTGCTGTTCGCGCTGGCGCTGGCGGGGCTGTCGATGCTGATCCTGCTGGTGTGGGTGAACGTCCTGACCGCACTGCTGACCTTTGCCTCGATGATCGGTTACGCGGTGATCTACACCGTGTATCTCAAGCACGCCACGTCGCAGAACATCGTCATCGGCGGGCTTGCCGGCGCCGCGCCGCCGCTGCTGGGCTGGTCGGCGGTGACCGGCATGCAGAACCCGTGGGACTGGGCGCACGCACTGCTGCTGGTGCTGATCATCTTCGTGTGGACGCCGCCGCACTTCTGGGCGCTGGCGATCTTCCGCCGCGCCGATTACGCCAAGGCGCTGGTGCCGATGCTGCCGGTGACCCACGGCGTGGAATACACCCGCTGGCAGATCCTGTTCTACACCGTGTTGCTGGTGCTGGTGACGATGCTGCCGCGGATCATCGGCATGAGCGGCGATCTGTACCTGGGCGGCGCGGCCGTGCTGGGCGCGGCGTTCCTGTACTACGCCTGGCGCCTGATGGATCCGCCCGACGAGATGTACGCGATGAAGGTGTTCGGGTTTTCCATCGTCTACCTGATGGCGCTGTTCGCCTTCCTGCTGCTGGACCACTGGCTGCTGCCGTTCCTGCAGCCGGGCTCGCCGCTGGAGTTCGTCCCGGTCGGCTGACGGCAGAGCGGGTTCCTCGCGGTACAACCGTGCACGGTGCGCGCAAATCTGCCCGGGCTAGTCGAACCGCGCGCTCAGCAGTGCGCGCAGCTCGGACTTCTCGTCATCGGTCAGGCTCGCCAGTCGGCTCTGCAGTTCGGTAAGACGCTGGTGCCGGCTCTGCCGGTCGAGCTGGGCGATGGTATCGAGAAGGATCGTCCGCGGCGCGGTGTCGTCGCCGGGCACCGTCGTCGCCGCCAGCTTCTGCAACGCGGCGTGCTCCTCCCGGCCTTCGAAGTGGGCGACCAGCGCGCCGGTGGTGATGTCGGGCCGTTCGAAGATCACCCCGAGCACGTCCAGCAACAGGTCCACGCCGGGCTGCTGCAGGCTGGCAAACGGGAAGGGCGGCTCGAGCTCCATCGCCAGCGCCGGCTGGTGCAGCAACAGCATGATTGCCGTGCGCACCAGACTTCGACGCGGCGCCGCCACACCATGGCTGTTGCGGCTGCGCAATGCCGCCGGTCGGGGTAGGGTCACGGACTCGCGTGCGTCTACCCCGGTCAAGGCGGTCAGGCGTTGCTGCATCAGGTCGGCGAAGGCGCCGTCGGGGATCTGCGCCAGTAGCGGTTTGGCGCGCTCGGCCAGACGACCCTTGCCCTCCAGTGTGCCCAGATTGGCGTCGACCGACAGCGAATCGAACAGGAACTGCGAGAGCGGCGTGGCCTCGGCGAGGCGCTTGTCGAAGCCGGCGGCCCCTTCAGCGCGCACGATGCTGTCGGGGTCCTCGCCATCGGGCAGGAACAGGAAGAACGCCTGGCGGCCGTCCTTCATCCGCGGCAGGATCGATTCGACCGCCTTCCACGCCGCGGCGCGGCCGGCACGGTCACCGTCGAAGCAGAAATACACGTCCGGAGCGTTGCGGAACAGCAGTTCGGCGTGATCCGGCGTGGTCGCGGTGCCCAGGGTCGCCACGGCCGTGTCCACGCCGTGCTGGAACAGGGCGACCACGTCCATGTAGCCCTCTACCACGATCAGCTGCGGGATCTTGTTGTGTGCTTGGCGCACCTGCCACAGGCCGTACAGCTCACGTCCCTTGTGGAACAGCTCGGTTTCCGGGGAGTTGAGGTACTTCGGGTTGTCCTGGGCATCCAGCACCCGGCCGCCAAAGGCGATTGCCCGACCGCGGCGGTCGTGGATCGGGAAAATCACCCGGTCGCGGAATTTGTCGTAGCTGCGTCCGCTGTCGTTGCTGGAGAACAGTCCGCCGCGCTCCAGCAGCGCGAGCCGACGCGGGTCGGTGCCCAGCGCATCGCGCAGCGCCGTGAAGCTGTCGGGCGCATAGCCGATCCCGAACTGCTCGCGGATATCGGCATCGACCCCGCGCCCGTCCAGGTAGGCCTGGGCCTTGGCGCTCTGGGCCAGCTGTCGCTGGAAGAAGGTCGCCGCCGCGCCCATCGCGTCGAACAGGGCCTGCCCGTCGGGGTTGGCGTTGCGCTGCAGGGTGTCGCGCGGGACCTCCATGCCCGCGTGGCGGGCCAGTTCGTCGACCGCATCGAGGAATTCGAGCCGGTCGTAGTTCATCAGGAAGCTTATTGCGGTGCCGCTGGCCTGGCAGCCGAAGCAGTAATAGAACTGCTTGGCCGGCGACACGGTGAAACTGGGCGTGCGCTCGTCGTGGAACGGGCAGCAGGCGGAGTATTCCTTGCCCTGGCGCTTCAACGGCACCCGCGCGCCAATCACCTCGACCAGGTCGGAGCGGGCCAGCAGGTCGTCAATGAAGGCGTCGGGGATACGGGCCATACAGGGGTGTCCGGCGTGTCCGTCGGACATCCGTCTCGCCAGGGAAGGGGACGTTAGGATGCCACCGACGCAGCGCCGGTGCGCGTTACGCTGCGGTCAGGCCACCGGATGCCGGGAACGCTCAGTCCCGTCGGCAGCAGATGCCGGCTCCGAGGCCGCGGCGGCGTGCTCGTCGGCCAGGCGGCGCTTGACCCTGGCGTGTTCATCCAGCATCGCGGTGATCAGCGCGCCGACCAGGAACACCACCGCGCAGTAGTACAGCCAGACCAGCATCACCACCAGGCCGCCGGCGGGACCGTAGGCGTTGCCGAGGGTGGACTGTCCCAGGTACAGGCCGATCGCCCAGCGGCCGACCATGAACAGTACCGAGGTCATCGCCCCACCCAGCAGGGCCCTGCGGCGGCTGACCGGGCGGTCGGGCAGCAGCCGATAGATCAGCGAGAAGACGATCGCGTAGAGCAGGAATGAGACCAGCTCGGCCAGCACCGGCATCAGGTCCGGCAGCCAAGCCAGCACGATTGCCAGTGCGGCCTGCGCGGCCATGGAGACCACCAGCAGGAAACCCACGCCCAGGGCCATGCCGAAGGACAGCAGACGCTTGCGCAGCCATGCAAGAGCGCCGCCCAGGCGGGTCGCGTCACTGCGAAAGACCCGGTTCAGCGCCACCTGCAACTGACCGAACACCATCGATGCACCCACCAGCAAGGCCGCCGTACCCAGGATCGCCGCGAGCGAACCGGTTCCCGGCTGCTGTTCGGCGTTGGCGACGATCAGGCGGGCCGTCTGCTCCACCTGCGGGCCGGCGAGCAGGCCGATCTGGTGGAAAAACTCGCCCTGCGCGACGGGGTACAGGGAGGTCGTCAGCCACAGCAGCATCACCACCAGCGGCGCCAGCGAGAGCAGGGTGAAGAACGACAGCGCCGCCGCGAGGGCGAGGATGTCGTAGGCAAAAAACCGCTGGAAAAACTTCGCCGGCCAGCTTTGTTGCAGTCGTTCGGTGAGTTCCTGGATGCGCATGTGACGGTCCGTCATGGCAGCGGTGGGCGGTCGTGACGACGCGCGCTTATGTGCTCAGGCGCTTCTTCACCAGCTTCGATACCAGGCCCATGTCGGCCTGGCCGGCGAGTTTCGGCTTCAGCACGCCCATCAGCTTGCCGATGTCGGCCGACCCGGTCGCACCCGTCTCGCTGACCGCTGCGTCGATGGCGGCGCTGATGGCCGCTTCGTCCAGCTTGGCCGGCAGGTAACGCTCGATGACCAGGATCTCGTCGCGCTCGATCACGGCCAGGTCCTCGCGCGCGGCCGCCTCGAACTGGCTGACCGAATCGCGGCGCTGCTTGACCATCTTGTCGAGGATCGCCAGTACCTGGGCATCATCCAGTTCGATCCGCTCGTCCACTTCCTTTTGCTTGATCGCTGCCAGCATCAGGCGGATCACGCCCAAGTCATGCTTGGCGCCGCTCTTCATCGCGGTCTTCATGTCATCGGTGAGTTGTTGCTTGAGGGTCATGGCAGGGTCTCGGCAGGAAAGCGACGAACACAAAAAGCCGGCGGCGCATCGTGGCGCGGCCGGCTTGCTGCTTAAGGCCCGGATCGCGGCGTTGCCGGCGGGGTCCGGGTATCTCGGTCAAACGGAATCCGATCAACAGCGCCTGTGCAGCGCCGGATCCGGCCCATTCGACCAGGCGATCAGTACAGGCGCTGACGCTTGGTCACATCGCGCGCGACGCGACGGGACTGGCGCTTGACTGCGGCTGCGGCCTTGCGCTTGCGCTCCTGGGTCGGCTTTTCGTAGTACTCGCGCTTGCGGGTCTCGGCGAGGACGCCGGCCTTTTCGCAGGTGCGCTTGAAGCGACGCAGGGCAAACTCGAATGGCTCGTTTTCGCGGACTTTAACGGCGGGCATGCGGAATCTCGGTTCGGGTGAACTGCCCGGCAAGTCCGGGCGAGCCGCATATGATAGCGAGGCAGGCATCGCCAGTGCAAGTCGCCACGCACAATCCCCGCAGATACGTGCCGTTGCGGCGGCTGGAGTACCCTGCTGCCATCCCCAATTGCGGTCAGGCCGCATACCGCCAATGAAAGTCCTGGGCATTGAAACGAGTTGCGATGAAACCGGCGTGGCCGTCTACGACACCCGCGACGGCCTGCTGGCACACGCTCTGTACAGCCAGATTGCGCTGCACGCGGAGTATGGCGGCGTGGTGCCGGTGCTGGCCAGTCGCGACCACGTGCGCAAGTTGCTGCCGCTGATCCGCCAGACCCTGGACGAGGCGGGCATGGCTGTGGCCGACATCGACGGCGTGGCCTACACCGCCGGCCCCGGGCT
>NZ_JXSS01000093.1 GCF_000855665.1 Lysobacter sp. A03 | reverse complement strand
CGGATGCGGGAAGCGTCGCCTCCCCGCACGTAAAGCGCGGGCAACAGTGGGTTGCAAGACAGGACGGTGAGGTCGTGGCAGACATGCCGATGGCGGCAGCTGGCGGGGTGCGCTGCAGTCTGGACAGCATGCTGCGGTGGACACAGGCGTGGCTGGTAGAGGAGGGCGACGGACCGTCATCCCGGTGGCTTTCAGCCAAGCAGCGCGAGGCAGTCTGGACGCCTCACATGCCGATGCCGCTCACATCACGCATGCGCGACTGGAACAAGAGCCACTTCTACGCCTACGGCTACGGCTGGCGGCTGAGCGACGTGGACGGCACTGCGAAGGCGGCCCACACCGGCACGCTTTCGGGCATGTATTCCGCGGTGACCCTTCTGCCGGAGTTGGACGCAGGCTTCGTGATCCTGATCAACGGTGAGGCAGGTGAAGCACGCACGGTGCTGGAACAGGTCCTGACCAAGCACTTCACTGCGCCCGGGCAAAAGCGCGCCGTCGCTTACTACGCGGAGGAACTCGCCGGCGAAAGAGCGGCTCCTGAATCAACCGTAGCGGAGAAACGGTCGGGCGCTGCGGTGGCAGATGCGAGCACATCGCCGCCGCGCTCGGTCGCCTCTGCCAGTGAGCTGGCTTCCTGGCTTGGCAAGTACCGCGACCCCTGGTTTGGCGAGGTCTCCATCTGCCCGTCGGACTCGGGAGTGCGTTTCGAGTCGGTCAGTTCACCGCGTCTGTCAGGGCCGGTACTCGATGCAGCCGGGCGTTTCCTGGTCGATTTCGACACCCTGGAGTCGGATGCGGATGCCTGGCTGGATTTTGCCAACGGGTCTCCTGACGGACAGACGCAACTCACGATGGCAAAGGTCGACCCCAACGCGGACTTCAGCTACGACTATGAAGACCTGCATTTCCGGCGCACGGATGAATGTGCAAGTCGATGAGCTTTCCTGCCCCCAGCCCGAGCCAGACTGACCGCCCACGCTCAACCCGGAGAGCCCCATGCTGCGAATGCCTTCCAGGAATTTTTTCCCATTTCCGCTGCTTGGAGGAATCTTCATCGCCGCAATCCTCGGGGCTTGCGCGATGACCTCCATTCCGAGCGACCCCCCGGCAGAAGCGACAGACCAAACCGCGTCTGTGGCCCTGGAAAAGAAGATTGACCAGTTGATGAATCGTTATGCCGGCAGCGGTCCGGGGGCTTCGCTGCTGGTTGTGCGCGCTGGCGAGCCACCGATCCGCCGATCCTATGGGATGGCGGACGTCGAGAAAGCCGTGCCTGTCTCCCCGGCGACGAATTTCCGGCTGGCGTCTGTCAGCAAGCAGTTCACCGCCGCGGCGATTCTTCTCCTGCTCGAGGATGGGCGTCTGACGCTGGAGGACCCGGTTCGCAAATGGCTGCCTGAGTTACCCGCCGCGACCACAGGCATCACGATTCGCCACCTGCTGACTCATGTCTCCGGCCTGATCGACTACGAGGACGAAATGTCCGCCGATCTGGACCGCCAGGTCCACGATGCCGATGTCCTGCAGATCCTGGCCAAGCTGGATCGGACCTACTTTCCGCCGGGTAGCGATTTCCGCTACAGCAACAGTGCGTACGCGCTTCTGGCGTTGATTGTTGAGCGTATCTCCGGTGAGGAATACCCCGCGTTCCTGCAGAAAAGGATCTTTCAACCACTGGGAATGAGCGCGACGCTCGCTTTCGTTGACGGCGGACCGGCGGTGGAGAATCGCGCGTACGGCTATAGCGGGGAGGACGGCGCCTGGGTGCGGACGGACCAGAGCCCGACCAGCGCAGTGCTGGGTGACGGCGGCATCTACTCATCCATCGACGACCTGGCCAAGTGGAATGCCGCGCTCGAAGACGACCGCCTGTTGTCTGGGAAGTCACGCGCGTTGGCATTCACCGCGGCCGTGTCCACCCACGATCCGGGAGTGGAATACGGCCTTGGCTGGTATATCGGCAAAGAACGGGGCTGGCATTCTGGCGAGACAATCGGCTTCCGCAACGTGATCGTGCGCTATCCGCAGCAGGGCCTGGCGGTGGTGATCCTGAGCAACCGCAACAACCCTGAACCGATGGAAACGGCACTGGCCATCGCTGCCCTGTTTCAGCAATAGGCAATTCGCAGCACCCGCACGGCTGCATTTGCAACACGCACCTAAGTTGCGGACATGAAAAAAGCGGCCGTAGCCGCTTTCTCCATTACACCGGCTGGCTGTGGCAGCCGGGCTGGCGCTGTGTGCGTCAGGCGGCCTTCTTGGCCAGGTCGCGCAACACGTAGTGCAGGATGCCGCCGTTGCGGTAGTACTCCACTTCCTTGGGCGTGAGCAGCAGCACGTCGACCTCGAAGCGCTTCTCGCTGCCGTCCGCCGCGGTCGCGACCACGGTGGCGGTCTTGGACTCGCCGTCCTTCAAGCCGGTCACGCTGATCATCTCCGAGCCGTCCAGGCCGTGAGCCACGGCACTTTCACCCGCCTTGAACTGCAGCGGGAGCACGCCCATCCCGACCAGGTTGGAACGGTGGATGCGCTCGAAGCTCTCGGCGATGACCGCCTTGACGCCCAGCAGGATCGTGCCCTTGGCCGCCCAGTCGCGCGACGAGCCGGTGCCGTACTCCTTGCCGGCGAACACCACCAGCGGCACGCCTTCCGCCTTGTACTTCATCGCGGCGTCGTAGATGTCCATCTGCTGACCGTTGCCGTTGTTGTCGAAGTACCTCGTGAAGCCGCCTTCCACGTTGTCCAGCATCTGGTTGCGGATACGGATGTTGGCGAAGGTGCCGCGCACCATCACGTCGTCATTGCCGCGGCGCGAGCCGTAGCTGTTGAAGTCGGGTGGCTGCACGCCACGAGACTCCAGGAACCGGCCTGCGGGCGAGTCCGCCTTGATGGCTCCCGCCGGCGAGATGTGGTCGGTGGTGATCGAGTCACCGAACAGGCCCATGATCCGCGCGCCCCGGATGTCGTCGATCGACGCGACGTCCATCGTCATGCCATCGAAGTAGGGCGGGTTCTTGATGTACGTGGAGCCCTCGTCCCAGGCGAAGGATTCGCCATCGGGAGACTCGATCTCGTTCCAGCGGGCATCGCCCTTGAACACGTCGGCGTAGTTCTGCGCGAACAACTCCGGGCCGACGGTGGCGGCGATCGTGTCGCTGATTTCCTTGTTCGTCGGCCAGATATCGCGCAGGTAGACGTCATTGCCGTCCTGGTCCTTGCCCAGCGAATCGTTGGCCAGATCGATGTCGATCGTGCCGGCGATCGCGTAGGCGACCACCAGCGGCGGGGAAGCGAGATAGTTCATCTTCACTTCGGCGTGGATGCGGCCCTCGAAGTTGCGGTTGCCCGACAGCACCGCCGCGACGGCGAGATCATTCTCGGCGATGCCGCGCGAGACCTCTTCAGCCAACGGTCCGGAGTTGCCGATGCAGGTCGTGCAACCGTAGCCGACGATGTAGAAGTTGAGCTTCTCCAGGTCGGCCAGCAGCCCGGCCTTTTCGAGGTAGTCGGTCACCACGCGCGAGCCTGGGCCGATGGAGGTCTTCACCCATGGAGCGGACTTCAGCCCCTTCGCAGCCGCCTTGCGGGCGACCAGGCCGGCACCGATCATCACCGCCGGGTTGGAGGTGTTGGTGCAGGAAGTGATGGCAGCAATCACCAGAGAACCGTCGGTCAGCTCGTGCTCCACGTCCTGGAGGCTGATGGTGGAGATGGGCTTTGCCGCGAGCCTTTCGGCCTGCGGCTGACCACCGCCTTCCTCCTTCAACTCCTGTACCGCGCAACCGACGCCGCGGTTGCTGGTGAAGCCCTTCACGTGGGTGTGGAAATTCTCCTGCATGTCGCTCAGCAACACCCGGTCCTGCGGCCGCTTCGGACCGGCCAGCGAGGGCTGCACCAGGCCCATGTCCAGGGTCAAGGTCGCCGAATAGTTCGCGTCGGGCTGGCCAGGTTCATGCCACATGCCCTGCGCCTTCGCGTAGGCCTCGACCAGCGCGATGTGCTCTTCGCTGCGACCCGAAAGGCGCAGGTACTTCACTGCCTCGGCGTCCACCGGGAAGATGCCGCAGGTCGCGCCGTACTCGGGCGACATGTTGCCGATGGTGGCGCGATCAGCCAGCGGAAGGTGCTGCAGGCCCTCGCCGAAGAATTCGACGAACTTGCCGACCACACCGTACTTGCGCAGCATTTCGGTGACGGTGAGTACCAGATCGGTGGCAGTCGCACCTTCGGGCAGCTGGCCGGTCAGCTTCATGCCAACCACCTGCGGGATAAGCATCGACGAAGGCTGGCCGAGCATGGCGGCCTCGGCCTCGATTCCGCCCACGCCCCAGCCCAGCACGCCGATTCCGTTGATCATCGTGGTGTGGCTGTCGGTGCCGAACACGGTGTCGGGGTAGGCGAACAGCTTGCCGTCGATCTCGCGCTCCATCACCACACGCGCAAGCTTTTCCAGATTGACCTGGTGGACGATGCCGGTGTTGGGCGGCACGACCTTGAAGTTCTCCAACGCCTTCTGGCCCCAGCGCAGGAAGCCGTAGCGTTCCTTGTTGCGCTCGAACTCGATCCGCCCGTTGATGTCCAGCGCGTCCGATCGGCCGTAGACATCCACCTGCACGGAGTGGTCGATCACCAGCTCGGAGGGGATCTGCGGGTTGATCTGGTTGGGCCTGCCGCCCAGCCGGGTGACCGCGTCGCGCATCGCGGCGAAGTCGACCACGCAGGGCACGCCGGTGAAGTCCTGCAACACCACGCGGGCGGGCATGAAGGCGATCTCCCGCGCGGATTCAGCCTTTGGATCCCAATTGGCAACCGCCTCGATGTGCTCGGTGCCGACCGTCATGCCGCCATCTTCATGGCGCAACAGGTTCTCCAGCAGGACCTTCATCGAATAGGGAAGGCGGGCGATGTCGAACTTTTCGCCCAGCTTGCGCAGGCTGAAGTAGTTGTACTGCTTGCCGTTGGCCTGGAGGCGGTCGAGCGTTGAGAACGAGTCGGTCGTCATTGGGGGAGCTCCTTGTTGCGGATGGCGTGCGGGACAGGGCTGGGGCGGCCCGTCTCCTTGAGATGGTGTCAGCAGATAGTGCTGGCTTGCAGTGGCGGGCAGCGACAGATTGCGGGATCGCCCGCGCAGGGAACCAGCTTACAAGGGCAGGCGTGTTGATCGCGTCATCACTTTGGTGAACACGCCGCCGACTCCACTGCTGCTCAACTCTACTTGGGCTGGACAGAGTATGCCTGAAAAAGTATGTACCATGAAGGCATACTCCTCTTTGCGGAACCTTATGGACGTTACCGTTGCAGAGCGCGGCCAGATCACCTTGCCCAAAGCCGTGCGCGACGCACTGGGGCTGAGCAAGGGCACGCTGCTGAAAGTGGAACTCGAGGGCAGCCGCATTATTCTGAGCAAGAGCGTCGACGACGCCCTGTCCCGGGTTCGTGGCAAGTTCGAGCTGGACAGGGTCGAGCTGGACAGGATCGAGCCCGGCGGCTGCGAACCGAGCGCATCGCGTGACGGCAGACAGCGACGATGATCGCGGTCGACGCGCCGGTCGTTGTTGAGCTGCTCAGCGATGGACCACAGGCCGATGCCGTCGAATCCTGTCTCCGCCAGGCGCTTGTAGCTGGCCGGGTGGTGATCTGCAGCGTAACGCTCGCGGAAATCTGCGCCTCGCTGCGTGGCGGGTCACAGGTGCAGGAGGCACTGGAAGAAATGGGACTCCATTTCAGTCCGCTGGAGGCCAAGTCGGCGCTGCGTGCCGGTGAGATGCAACGCCGGCACCGCGAGCGCAGCGGCGCATCGGAACGAATGGGGAACTTCATGGTGGGTGCCCATGCACTGCTCCAATGCGATGCCCTCATCACCTGGAACGACTCGTTCCATCGTGATTATTTCAAGGGTCTGAAGCTGATCGTCCCGCGCCCTTGATCGCGGATGCAAACACGCCCATGGGGTGCCTTGCGATCGCGCTTCACCCGCCCAGATGCGCGTTGACTGCCGCAGCGAGCTCACGCCGGCGCAGCAGGAAATCAAGAAACCCACCGCCGGACTGACGCCACAGCACCGCCGAGCGTACTGCCGACAACAGCACGGCGCGCACCTCGGCGACCACCGCCGGCTGCCCGAGATAGTGCGGGTTGCCCTGCACCAGCACGCGCGGCCGCAGGTTGCTCAGCGTTTTCGAGTAAAGCCCACCGAGCGCGGCGAGCACCTCGGGATGGGCCACGCCCAGCTCATCGGCCTTGTGCTTTTGCGCGAGGATGCCTTCCTGCACTTCGCTGACCATGTCCATGTCGGCGACGAAGCGGCGCTCCAGCTGGGTCACCGACAGCGCCAGCCGCGGCAGCTGCGGGTCCTTGGTGGTGCCGCCGAAGTAGTCCCGCAGCAACAGCAGCCCAGGCCTCAGCGCCGCCGCACCGCCATAGACATCGGCCACGGACGCGGCGTCGATCTGGAACACTGAGCTGAGCATGGTCTCCAGCACCGAAGCCTCCGCCTGCCCGGTGTCGGCAATGCGCCTTACCTGCGCCAGCGCCTGGGCGAGCCCGGCAAGAGCCAACACCCGGTCGGACATCGGGTTGAAGCGGGTGCTGGGCGATGGAATGGCGGTGGATCCAATGTCGGTCATTCGGAAGCGGTTCTCAGACGTTGTTCGAGGGGAGCGTCGGTGCGCGCGATCACCGCGCCGCCAAGGCAAACGGGTCCGTCATAGAGGACCAGCGATTGCCCGGGAGTCACTGCACGCTGGGGGTTGGCGAAGCGCACTTCAAGGCAGCCATCATCGCCGACGATAACCTCGCAGGGCTCATCGGCCTGCCGGTAGCGCGTCTGCGCGGTGCAGTGGAATCGATCTGCGGGTGGGTCGCCACCGATCCAGTGCGCCTGTTCGGACCATAACAGGCTGGATTTCAGCCACGGTGTATCACTGCCCTGATCCACATAGAGCACGTTGCCCGCAACATCCTTGCCGACGACGTACCACGGCTCCGCGCGAAAGCCGCGTACGCCGCCGATATTGAGCCCCTCGCGCTGTCCCAGAGTGAAATAGAACACGCCCGTATGGGTGCCGATAACGTGTCCGTCCGGCGTGCGAATCTCGCCGCCGCGGGCGGGCAGGTACTGGCCAAGGAAGGTGCGGAAATCTCGCTCACCGATGAAGCAGATCCCGGTGGAATCCTTCTTTGCCGCGGTTGGAAGCTCCGCGTCCTGCGCCATCTTGCGGATGGCCGGCTTGTGCATCTCCCCAAGCGGGAACTTCGTGGCGGCAAGTTGCTCCTGGCCCAGTTGGTGCAGAAAGTAGCTCTGGTCCTTCTCGCAATCCACGCCGCGCAACAGCCGGTGCCTGTTGTGCCGGCGATCGACCCGGGCGTAGTGGCCGGTGGCAATGAAGTCCGCGCCCAGCTCGCGGGCGGCGTCGAGGAAGTGCTTGAACTTGATCTCGCGGTTGCAGAGCACGTCCGGATTCGGCGTACGACCGGCCGCGTATTCGGCAAGAAAGTGGGCGAACACGCCATCCCAGTACTCGCCGGAAAAATCGCGAAAATGGATCGGAATGCCCAGCCGGCCGCAGACGGCCACCGCATCGCGTCGATCCTCATCGGCGCGACAGTCACCGCTGCCGTCGTCAGCCCAGTTCTGCATGAACAGACCGGCTATCGGCTCACCTGCGTCCCGGAGCAGCAACGCGGCGACCGAGGAGTCGACGCCGCCGGATATGCCCACAACCGTGCGCGGTCCGCTTGCGCCGCCCGTCAATGGCCGGGCTTCATTCACGCCTGCTGCAACAGCGCCAGAGGATGCCGCTGCCCGGCGAGGTAGTCCGAGACCGTCCGCCATACCAGCGGGCTGCGGTGGCGATCGGAAGCCTGTTCCAGCTCGCGCGGGGTCATCCATAGCGCGCGGGCGATGCCGTCGTCCAGGGTGCGCGATGGGTCTTCGCCGACCGCCTCACCGACAAACGCAAAGCGCAGGTAGTAGCGCGCCTTGTCGCCGGCCTCCAGCGGCGGCGCGCTCCACTGATAGGCACCGATGAACGCAGTCAGGCGAATGTCCCAGCGGGTTTCTTCTCGGGCTTCGCGCACGGCAGCCTCCTGCAGACTTTCGTCGGGTTCAAGGTGACCGGCCGGCTGGTTCAGCACCAGACGACCTTTCGAGGTCTCCTCGACCACCAGCAGGCGACCATCGCGTTCGACGACGGTCGCCACGGTCACGTCCGGCTGCCAGAAACGGCCTTCACGGTAGGTCATTCAGAACTCATCGGAGCCAGGGCTCAGCTCGGTTTCCATCGCATCGGCGGTGGTGACTGCGGCGGCGATCGCGTCCTCCAGCTGCTTGGTGTTCGCATCGGCGGCGATCTTGACGACGAACATCGCAATGTCACCCTGTTTTACCCAGCTGCCCAGCACAGAGTCGTGGGAGTCTTCCAGCAGGCGGACGGAGACGGGTGCGGGAAAGCGACCGCCATCGACACGATAGGCGGGCGACCAGATCTCGCGGACCCTGTGCGATCCGAACGCGTGCACCGAGCTGCGTACGTAGGCCAGTTGGGTGCGATCGTCTTCCATTTCCAGGACCAGCTTAAAATCACCGTCATCGTCGACGTCGTGGTCGTAGCCAAGTTCGTCGAGCTGCTTGCCGATGGAGACCTCGACCGCGGGCGCTTCCACGGCGGCAGACCTGTTGGACCCCACCGTGGCGTACTGCGCAGCGGCACTCGCGCTCGCCATCATCATGGCGACAACTAGGGCGCCGATGGCGCTGCGATTCAGATTCATGGGTGTGGCCCCTGATTAAACCGTCAATTCTGAGGCAGTCCCTGAAGCGCGTCCATCCACGGCGGCAAAGCACCCACCCGGACATCTATAATGCGCGCATGCCAAGACAGACTGAAACCGAACATCATCACGGCACCGTTGCCGAGGCGGCCAGGCCCGAGCTGGCCCCGCCGCCGATGTATTCCGTCCTGCTGCTCAACGATGACTACACCCCGATGGACTTCGTGGTGGAGGTGCTGACGCGTTTTTTCCCGATGACGGCGGAGAATGCTACCCAGATCATGCTTCACGTGCATACCCGCGGCCGCGGGGTATGCGGGGTTTTCACGCGCGACGTGGCCGAATCCAAGGTAGCGCAGGTCAACGAGTTCTCCAGACTGAACCAACACCCGTTGCTATGTACGATGGAAAGGGCCTGAAGCGTCGGCGGCGTGGAAATCGGTGCCGGCACCCCCATCTTGGGATGCAGTAGTTACCGGAGGCACACGCCCCATGTTCAGTAAAGATCTCGAGTTCAGCATCGGCCAGTGCTACAAGCGCGCCCGTGAGGCACGACACGAGTACATGACGGTCGAGCACCTGTTGCTGGCCCTGCTAGACAACCCCTCGGCCGAATCGGTCCTGAAGGCCTGCGACGCGGACGACCACCGCCTGCGCAGCGACCTGGAAGAAGCCATTGCCACGTCGGTCTCGGTACTCCCCGATGATCTCGACCGCGACACCCAGCCCACCCTGGGCTTCCAGCGCGTGCTGCAACGCGCTGTCTACCACGTGCAGTCCTCCGGCAAGAAGGAGGTCACCGGCGCGAACGTACTGGTGGCGATCTTCGGCGAGAAGGATTCGCACGCGGTGTACTTCCTCAACCAGCAGGACATCGCCCGCCTGGACGTGGTGAACTACCTGTCGCACGGCATCGCGCGCCACGGCGACGGCGAAGACAGCCAGCCCACCGACGGCGAAGCGCGCCCGGCTGAAGCGGAGGGCGAGGGCAAGGCCGACGCGCTGTCGGAGTTTGCCGTGGACCTCAACCAGTTGGCGAGGGACGGCAAGATCGATCCGCTGGTCGGTCGCGGCGAGGAGGTCGAGCGCACGATCCAGGTGCTCTGCCGCCGCCGCAAGAACAACCCGCTGTACGTGGGTGAGGCCGGCGTGGGCAAGACCGCCATCGCCGAAGGACTGGCCAAGCGCATCGTGGACGGTGAGGTGCCAGAAGTGCTGGCGGACGCCGTCATCTATGCGTTGGACCTGGGCGCACTGGTGGCCGGCACCAAGTACCGCGGCGACTTCGAGAAGCGCCTGAAAGCGGTTCTGGCGCAGATGAAGAAGATCCCCGAAGCGATCCTGTTCATCGATGAGATCCACACCATCATCGGGGCGGGCTCCGCGTCGGGCGGCACCATGGATGCCAGCAACCTGATCAAGCCGGCGCTGTCTTCGGGTGACCTGCGTTGTATCGGCTCGACCACGTTCCAGGAGTACCGCGGCATCTTCGAGAAGGACCGTGCGCTCGCCCGGCGGTTCCAGAAGATCGACATTGTCGAACCCACCACCGGTGAGACCGTAGAGATCCTGCACGGCCTCAAGCCGCGTTATGAAGCCCACCACGGCGTCACCTACAACGACGACGCGCTGCAGGCGGCGGTGGATCTCTCGGTCAAGCACATCGGCGACCGTTTGTTGCCTGACAAGGCGATCGACGTGATCGACGAGGCTGGTGCCCGTCAGCGCCTGCTGCCGGAAGGCCAGCGCAAGTCACAGATCGATGTCGACGAGATCGAGACGATTGTGGCCAAGATGGCGCGGATCCCGGCGCGTCAGGTATCGGCGACGGACAAGGACGTGCTGCGCAACCTCGAGCGCAACCTGAAAATGGTGATCTTCGGTCAGGATCCGGCGATCGACTCGCTCACCTCCGCGATCAAGCTGTCCCGCTCCGGTCTGGGCAACCCCGACAAGCCGATCGGCAACTTCCTGTTCGCCGGCCCGACCGGTGTGGGCAAGACCGAGGTGACCCGTCAGCTGGCGCTGCAGCTGGGCATCGAACTCGTTCGCTTCGACATGTCCGAGTACATGGAGCCGCACTCCGTGTCGCGCCTGATCGGTGCGCCCCCGGGTTACGTGGGCTTCGACCAGGGCGGCCTGCTGACCGAGAAGATCGTAAAGACTCCGCACTGCGTGCTGCTGCTGGATGAGGTGGAGAAGGCGCATCCGGATATCTTCAATATCCTGCTGCAGGTCATGGACCGCGGGGCGCTCACCGACACCAACGGCCGCGAGGCGAACTTCCGCAACGTGATCCTGGTGATGACGACAAACGCCGGCGCCGCGCTGGCCTCCCGACGGACCATTGGCTTCACCCAGCAGGACCACAGCACCGATGCGATGGAAGCCATCCGCAAGGCCTTCAGCCCGGAATTCCGCAACCGCCTGGACGCGGTGGTGCAGTTCGACGCGCTGGGCTTCGAGCACATCCTGCGCGTGGTGGACAAGTTCCTGATCGAGCTGGAAGCACAGCTGCAGGAGAAGGGCGTGACCCTGTCGACCACGCCCGAAGCACGCGAGTGGCTGGCCCAGCACGGCTTCGATCCGCAGATGGGTGCGCGGCCGATGGCGCGGGTGATCCAGGACAAGATCAAGCGACCGCTCGCCGACGAACTGCTGTTCGGCAAGCTGATGAACGGTGGTCGCGTCAGCGTGGAGGTCAAGGACGATGAGCTGGTGATCGACTCGCGGTCCGAGCCGGAGAAGTTGCTGCCCGCCTCGGTGGAGTAAAGGGCTAAGCATCCGGGTCGTGCCGTCATGGCCGACCCGGCACCGGGTTCGCAGCGTCAGGAATGACGCCAGTGCAGACATAAAAAAAGGCGGCCACTGGCCGCCTTTTTCTTGTGTTGTACCCGCCGCGATTACTTGTTGCGGTAGGTGATGCGCCCCTTGGTGAGGTCGTACGGGGTCATCTCAACTTTTACCTTGTCGCCGGTCAGGATGCGGATGTAGTTCTTGCGCATCCGACCTGAAATGTGGGCGATGATCTCGTGCCCGTTTTCGAGGCGCACGCGGAACAGGGTGTTCGGAAGGGTTTCCGCCACCGTGCCCTCGAATTCGATCACGTCGTCTTTTGCCATGTGTTTCCTGTATCACTCAAATGGCGGCGCACCAATGCGGCCGCGAAGCCCGGCATTCTGACACGATTGGGCTGACCACGCAAAACCAGCGCTGGTTTTCTGTTCACGTGGTGCGCCCGGTTTCGCCCTCGACCACGCTCGCGCGTCCGGTCTCAACCGCGAGGCACCACGCCGGGACGACACCGAAGCGTTCGCTCCAGTTGCCGGGCTCACCCGGTTCTCCGGCCAGCGTGCCTGCGACGTCAAGGAAACGATCGCGCGGCCACGACATGGCACCCAGTGACATCAGGTGCGCATTCTCAACCTGCGCGTCGATCAGTGGCCAGCCACGCAGATCCAAGTGGTGGGCGAGGGCGGCCAACGCGATCTTGGATCCACCGGTCGCCGCGCTGAACATGCTCTCGCCGAAGAACATCCGGCCGATGGCCACTCCGTAGAGCCCGCCAGCCAGCGTCGCGCCGTCCCAGACCTCGATGGAGTGGCCGTACCCCAACTCATGCAGCGTGTCGTATGCCTCGCACATCGACGGAGTGATCCAGGTGCCCGGCTGATCGGCTCGAGGTGACTGCGCGCACGCGTCGATGACCTGTCGGAACGTGGTATCCGCGGTGATCGTCCAGGTGGATCGCCGCAGATCACGGCGGAATCGCCGGGAAAGATGTACGGCATTGGTGCGGAAAACGGTGCGCGGATCCGGCGACCACCACAACAACGGCTGACCCTCCGAGTACCAGGGGAAGATCCCACTGGCATAGGCAGTCAAGAGCCGATCGGGAGACAGGTCACCGCCCATTGCCAACAACCCATCAGGGTCGCGAAGGGCGGAACGTGGATCCGGGAACGGCGCGGCCGGATCTGCCGAGAGTTCAGGAAGATAGATCGGCATCGGCCGCGTTCCCCGCATCACCCTGCTTGAATGGTGAGTGCGCAGACAGTGTCCGGGCGTAGGCACGCACAGATTCGGCTTCGTGGCCGCACCATTGCCGCAGCGCATCGCGAAACACCGGTTCGGCGATCCAGTGGCGACTGTGCACGAAGACCGGCAAGAAACCGCGTGCGAGCTTGTGTTCACCCTGGGCGCCGGGTTCAAAGTGCGACAGGCCTTCGCGCAGGCAATATTCGATGCCCTGGTAGTAGCAG
Source organism: Lysobacter sp. A03 (assembly GCF_000855665.1). Taxonomy (GTDB): domain Bacteria; phylum Pseudomonadota; class Gammaproteobacteria; order Xanthomonadales; family Xanthomonadaceae; genus Novilysobacter. The sequence continues at coordinate 157,460 of NZ_JXSS01000093.1, read as the reverse complement.
GTCTCGAAGTGCAGGCCGGGCACGTCTTCGATCGAGCCCCAGTAGCGGCCATAAAGCGTATCGCCACCACGCAGACACAGCGCACCAGCGATCGGGCGGCCTTCGCGCTCGGCGAAGAACAGCACCAGTGACCGGGGCATCGTTGCTGCAAGGTGGTGCAGGAACGGCAGCGTCAGCGCCGGGTGGTTGCCGTATTCGGCGAATGTCTGCAGGTAGAAACCATGGATCTGGCGCAGATCTTCGTCAGTCGCCGTCGCGCCATCGACGATGCGGAAGCTCACCCCGGCGGCGGCGACGCGGGAGCGTTCCTGGCGGATATTCTTCCGTCGCTTATGGCTGAGAGCAGCCAGAAAGTCGGCGAAGTCGGCCCATTCACCGTGCTTGCTCCAGTGATACTGGACGTCGATCCGCGCCAGCCATTGCACGCTCGTCGAGGCGTCCTTGAATGCCACTCGTTGGCTTTCCGGATGGAAGTTCACGTGCGCCGAGGAGCGGCCCATGCGTGCCGCATCGTCTGCCATCGCATCGACGAGGGCACGCTCAAGCCCGGCATCGTCGCTGGCCAGCAGGCGCGGCCCGGTGACCGGGGAGTAGGGCACCGCGTAAAGATGCTTGGGGAAGTACTCCAGGCCCTGCGAGGCGTACGCACGGGCCCAGGCGTGGTCGAACACAAACTCGCCATGCGAGTTCTCTTTCAGATAGCCCGGCGCACCGGCCACCAAGGCGCCGTCCCGCCACAGCGTCAGGTGCCTGGGAGTCCAGCCCCATTGCGCCTGGATGCAGCCGTGCCGCTCCAGCCCCGCAAGAAACGCGTGGTGCACAAACGGATTGCTGCCGTCGTGCAGGCGATCCCACGCTGCGGGCTCAATCTCGTCCAGACCGGAGACGGTGCGAGCGAGCAGGGCGCTCATGGGCGCTTGCCGATGCTCAGCTTTCCAGGTCGAGGAAACGCTCGGCGTCCAGCGCGGCCATGCAACCGAATCCGGCCGAGGTGATCGCCTGACGGTAGACCTGGTCGGCGACGTCCCCGGCCGCAAACACACCCGGCACGGAGGTCTGGGTGGCGTTGCCGGCCAGGCCGGACTCGATCTGCAGGTAACCGCCGTTCATTTCCAGCTGGCCCTCGAACAGCGATGTGTTGGGGGTGTGGCCGATGGCGACGAAGAAGCCGTTAATGTCGATCTCGCGGACGCTCTGGTCGTCCTTCGTCGAACGAAGGCGCATGCCCGTAACACCCGACTCATCACCCAGGACCTCCTCGACCGCGTGATCCCAGATGAGCTCGATCTTGCCCGCCTGGGCCTTGGCGAACAGCTTGTCCTGCAGGATCTTCTCCGCGCGGAGGGTGTCCCGTCGATGCACCAGATACACCTTGCGGGCGATGTTGGACAGGTACAAAGCCTCCTCGACGGCCGTGTTGCCGCCGCCGATGACCGCCACTTCCTGCTCCTTGTAGAAGAAGCCGTCGCAGGTCGCGCAGGCCGACACGCCCTTGCCCATGTACTTGGTCTCGGATTCCAGACCCAGATACTTGGCGCTGGCGCCGGTGGCGATGATCAGCGCGTCGCAGGTGTATTCGCCGCTGTCCCCGATCAGGCGGAACGGTCGGCGGGACAGGTCGGCGGAGTGGATGTGGTCGAACACCACCTCGGTGTCGAAGCGCTCGGCGTGGGCCTGCATGCGCGACATCAGATCGGGACCCTGCAGGCCGTGGGCATCGCCGGGCCAGTTGTCCACATCCGTCGTCGTCATCAACTGCCCGCCCATCTGCATGCCGGTGATCAGCAGCGGTTTGAGGTTGGCACGGGCGGCGTAGACAGCCGAAGTCCAGCCGGCCGGGCCGGAGCCCAGGATGATGAGGCGGGCGTGTTTGTTTGGGGTCATGTCTATAATCGCAACGGTGGTTGTCGGAGATGCGGCGGCAGCGTGAGCGCCACTGCGAAGATGCTCCATAGCTTGGAGTCCGGGTCCCGGCAACACAAGGCAAAGGGGCAGGAACGGATCGTTGCATCGCAGGCGCTTGATTCGGTTCGAGCCGCTTTTTCACGTATATTCAATGGCTAACGCAACTTAGCTAAGGCGGAACATCACGGTGGCGCAAGCGTCTGCTGCATCCCGGAAAAAGAAAGCCCCAATGAACTCCAGCGCTGCGAAATCGCCTTCGCCGGGGCGCCAGCGGCTGATGCGGGACATCGCGATGATCCTGATCGCGCCGATCCTGCTGTATCTGGTCGCGAGCCTGTTCACCTATTCACCCACCGACCCGGGCTGGTCGCAGTCGGTCAGCGTGACCGCACCGACCAGCAACGTTGGCGGCTATTTCGGCGCGTGGACGGCCAGCGTGCTGCTCGCCCTGTGTGGCTACGTGGCGTTCCTGTTGCCGGTGATGCTGGGGCTCGTGGCGTGGATCGCGCTGTTCGGGATGGACACCGACGGCGAGGCCGACCTGGGTCCTGCGCTTCGCCTGGTCGGCATCGTCGGCTTCCTGGTGTCGGCGACCGGATTGCTGCAACTGCGCATCGGCCCGGTGGCCGACTTTTCGGCCGGAGCGGGCGGGATTCTCGGCAAGCTGGTGGGCGATTCGCTGTACAAGGGCTTCGGGCCCGTCGGCGGTAACCTTTTCCTGCTGGCATTGCTGCTGGTGTCGGTGACGCTCGCCACGGGCATCTCCTGGTTGGCGGTCATGGACCGCATCGGCCAGGGCGTGATGCGTCTGGGACCGTTGCTGGGTGGTCTCTTCCGGCGTGGCACCAAGCAGGCCAGCGAATGGCAACACACCCGGGCCCTGCGCGAGGAGCGCGAGGAGGTCCGCAAGGTCGATACCGAACTGCGGGCAAAACGTGCGCCGGTGAGGATCGAGCCGCCCGCACCGGCGGCGGTGGAGCGCAGCGATCGCGCCCACCGGGAGCAGCAGATCCCGCTGCTCAACGTCAGCGATGGCAGCGGTATTCCGCCGCTGTCGCTGCTGGATGATCCCAAGCCGCAGCCCAAGGGCTACAACTCCGAAACGCTGGAGACCCTGTCGCGGCAGATCGAGTTCAAGCTCAAGGACTTCCGTATCGATGCGACCGTGGTCGGTGCCTACCCGGGTCCGGTTATTACGCGCTTCGAGATCGAGCCGGCTCCGGGCATCAAGGTCAGCCAGATCAGCTCGCTGGACAAGGACATCGCCCGCGGCTTGTCGGTGAAATCGGTGCGCGTGGTCGACGTCATCCCCGGCAAGGCGGTGATCGGGCTGGAAACGCCGAACGACAAGCGCGAGATGATCTATCTCTCCGAACTGCTGCGCTCGAAGGAATACGACAAGTCCTCCAGTCCGCTGACCATCGCACTGGGCAAGGACATCGGCGGTCGTCCGACGGTCGCGGACCTGGCGCGCATGCCGCACCTGCTGGTGGCCGGCACCACAGGATCGGGCAAGTCGGTCGGGGTCAACGCCATGGTGTTGAGCCTGCTGTACAAGGCGTCCGCCAAAGACGTGCGCATGTTGATGATCGATCCGAAGATGCTGGAACTCTCCGTGTACGAGGGCATTCCGCATCTGCTGGCACCGGTGGTTACCGACATGAAGGAGGCCGCCAACGCACTGCGCTGGTGCGTGGCCGAGATGGAGCGGCGCTACAAGCTGATGAGCGCGGTCGGTGTGCGCAACCTGGCCGGCTTCAACAAGAAGGTGCGCGACGCGATCGACGCGGGTCAGCCGATGAGCGACCCTCTGTTCAAGCCGAATCCGGAGGTCGACGAGGCGGCGCCGCTGCTGGAACCACTGCCGTTCATCGTGATCTTCATCGACGAATTCGCCGATATGATGATGATCGTCGGCAAGAAGGTCGAGGAACTCATCGCGCGCCTGGCGCAGAAGTCCCGCGCTGCCGGCATCCACCTGATCCTTGCCACGCAGCGCCCGTCGGTGGACGTCATCACGGGGCTGATCAAGGCCAATATCCCGACCCGGATCGCCTTTCAGGTGTCGAGCAAGATCGACTCGCGGACCATCCTCGACCAGTCGGGAGCGGAAACGCTGCTGGGCAACGGCGACATGCTCTACCTGCCGCCGGGCACCGCGATGCCGGAGCGTGTTCACGGCGCGTTCGTGTCCGACGATGAAGTGCATCGCGTGGTCGAGTTCCTCAAGCAAACCGGCGGCGGACCGGATTACATCACCGGCGTACTCGAGGATGTCCAGACCATGGGCGACGGTGTCGTGGTGGGGGCCGGCGGCCTGCCGGAAACGGTCAGCAGCGGGGACGAGTCCGATCCACTCTACGACGAGGCGGTCCGCGTGGTCACTGAAACGCGGAGGGCGTCGATATCAGGCGTGCAGCGGCGCCTCAAGATCGGCTACAACCGGGCCGCGCGCCTGGTCGAGGCAATGGAGGCAGCCGGCATCGTCAGTCCGCAGGAACACAACGGCGACCGTAGCGTGCTGGCCCCACCGCCGCCTCGGGACTGAACCGTCTCCCACGATGTCGAGTACCTGTTCAGCTTGGCCCGCACACACTCGACGCCTGATGGACAGAAATGTTGATGCAACCGGAGATCGACCTATGAACCCGATGATTCGCTGGAGTACCGGATTGCTGCTGGGCGCGTTCGTCGCCGGCAGCGCGCTTGCGGGCGCACGCGATGATCTCTCGCAATTCACCAAGGGCCTGACCGGGCTGGATGGTGCTTTTACCCAGCAGGTTTATGACGCCGGTGGCAAGCTGAAGGAAACCTCGACCGGACACGTCCAGCTGTCGGTGCCACATCTGTTCCGCTGGGAATACGTCAAGCCGTATCCGCAGCTGATCGTCGCCGACGGCAGCAAGGTGTGGATATTCGACCCGGATTTGGAGCAAGTGACCGTCCGTGCGCAGGGCGCCGAGGAACAGAGCAGTCCGCTTGCTGCATTGTTCGAGCCGGCCAAGCTGGACCAGCGTTTCGTGGTCAAGGAAACCGGCAAGGCGGACGGACTCGACTGGCTGAGCCTGGCGCCCAAAAGCGACGAAGAGGCCAGCTTCCGTAGCGCCCGTCTGGGGTTTGCGGACGCCAAGCTGGTGCGCATGGAGGTGGAGGACGCGGTCGGCCAGCGTACCCGCATCGAATTCGCCCAGTGGAAGCGCAACCCCGATTTTGCCGCGTCCACGTTCAAGTACACGCCGCCCAAGGGCGTGGATGTGATCGGCGAAGGCTGATCAATCTCGCAGCTTGGCCAGATCCCGCGCCTCCGGTACCGATGCATCTGTCATAGCGCCTGACCTGTTGAGTGTGGACAACAGTGCGCTGCGGCCGCTTGCCGAGCGCATGCGGCCGGAATCGCTGGACGAGATGGTCGGCCAGCGCCGACTGCTCGCTCCCGAGTCGGCGCTGCGCCGCGCTGTGGAGTCCGGCCACGCCCACTCGATGATCCTGTGGGGCCCGCCAGGCTGCGGCAAAACCACCTTCGCGCTGCTGCTGGCCAAGTACACGGATGCGGAGTTTCGGGCGATCTCGGCGGTCCTGTCGGGCCTGCCCGAAGTGCGCAAAGTATTGGCAGAGGCGGCGCAGCGTTTCGCCGAAGGACGGCGGACGGTGCTGTTCGTCGACGAGGTGCACCGGTTCAACAAGACCCAGCAGGACGCGTTCCTGCCGCACATCGAGCGCGGCACCATCTTGTTTGTTGGTGCGACGACCGAAAATCCCTCGTTCGAGCTCAATTCCGCGCTGCTTTCCCGCTGCCGCGTGCATGTCATGGACCCGGTGTCCGCCGACGATATCGCGATCGCATTGCGCCGCGCGCTCGATGACACCGAACGTGGGCTGGGTCGGCAGGACCTGAAAGTCACCGACGACGCATTGCTGCAGATTGCCGGCGCCGCGGATGGCGACGTACGGCGCGGATTGACGCTGCTGGAAATCGCCGCAGAACTCGCTTTGGGCGAGGAGGGCGAGATCACCCCGGCGACGCTGGTGCAGGTCCTCGCCGACCGCACCCGCCGCTTCGACAAGGGCGGCGAGCAGTTCTACGACCAGATATCCGCGCTGCACAAGTCGGTGCGCAGCTCCAACCCCGACGCCGCGCTGTACTGGTTCGCGCGGATGATGGACGGTGGCTGCGATCCGGCATACCTGGCTCGCCGGCTGACCCGGATGGCAACCGAGGACATCGGGCTGGCCGACCCTCGCGCCCAGCAGATGGCGATCGACGCGTGGGATACCTACGACCGCCTGGGCAGCCCCGAGGGCGATCTCGCCCTGGCGCAACTGGTGATCTATCTGGCCAGTACCGCCAAATCCAATGCTGCCTACACGGCCTGGAACGCCGCCCGCCGGGACGTGCGTGAGCACGGTACGCAGGAGGTGCCGATGCATCTGCGCAACGCACCGACCAAGCTGATGAAGGAATTGGGCTATGCCAAGGGTTACCAGTACGACCATGACGCGACCGACGGCATTGCGCTCGACCAGACCGGTTTTCCGGACGCGATGGGCGAGCAGGTCTACTATCGCCCGGTGGAGCGGGGCATGGAGATCAAGCTGAGGGAAAAGATCGATCGGATCCGGGCCGCGCGCCAGGCGGCGGCGAAGGCCAGGTAGTTCGCTGCACGCAAGCGAGTTGAACCATCAGGAGAGTGGCCCCGTCACGTCGCTCCGTTGCCGAGTCGCAAAATCGGCGCGCTCCAGTACAATCGCACGTCGCGTTACAGGCGCGAAACATGCGGATTGTCGGGCACGTACCAGCGCCACGGCAGCTCCGCCGCCCGCGAAATGCCGATGCGTGTGGTCACCACGGGAGCGGGCGGGGGAGGGACGCCGTCGTCGAGCAACCGGAAAGGTCCTCTCAGCAGATCCGTCCCATCATGTTCGCCGGTGATGCCAAGCGCCTGCGCCAGCCTTGCTGGCCCGCGGCACAGATCCAGATCGCGTCGCGCCTTGGTGCGTGCTTCCCGCATCCGTTCCAGCCCGGCAACGGGCTCAAGCGCCCTGATCAGCACGGCCGTGCCTTCCCCTTCATTCCCGCACACAACGTTCGCGCACCAGTGGATGCCGTAGCTGAGGTAGACGTAAAGCCGACCGGGGGGTCCGAACATTGTCGCGTTCCGCTGGGTCTTGCCTCGGTGCGAATGCGACGCGGGATCGTCGGAACCTGTGTAGCCCTCGACCTCCACAATCCGGCCGGCGCGTCCGTCGGCGGCCACCAGCAATTTATTCAACAGAGCCGGACCGAGCTCGGTCGCGGCCCGCTGGTAGAAGGTAACTGGAAGGGTTTCTGTCAAAGTGCAAATGGTTCAATCGTCAGGGTTTGCCAAGCAGCTGTGCGGCGCCGAGCGAGGTGCCAGCGCGAGTGCGGATCGCAGCGGCATCCAAAAGGGAGGCCGCTGCGCAGCAGTCCCGTATCGACTCAGTCCTCGGTGATCGGCTCACCGGCAATCCGCGCCTGGCGACCGACACTGCTCAGAAGGTTCATCGCCACCAGCAGCCCGCGTCGAGCGTCCTCGTTACGGTTGAACTCCCGGATGCCCTGCCACAGCGTCGGCGGGGTCTCCACGCGGCCCGCCTGGGCCGCGGAATGGCGGGTGATGTTGCTCAGGTTCCACGCCCCCGCCACCACTTCCTCGTAGCCCTTCATCATCTTCTGCACCATTGCGTCGTCGGCCATGTCGACCACATCCGACAAGGCTGACAACAGGTCCACGACGTTATGCAGCCGTTTGCCCTGCAACAGCGGCGCCAGTTTGGCGACGATGTCGGAGATGCCTTCCAGCGTGGCCTGATCGTTCAACTCCGGGGACTGGCGCGCCAGATCCGCGAGCGAGCCCATCGGCTGGGCCTGTGCTTCCATTTCCTTACTCATGTTTGCTCCTCCTCAGACCAGGCCGCGGGCGACGGACCAGTACACGCCACGGTTGAATGCCTTGCGCATCAGTCCACCGACCTTCGTCGCGGGGGTGGGTTGAACGTCCTTGTCGTAGTCGTACCAGAGCGGCATTCCTGCATCCAGGCCCATCTGCGCGACCGCCTGCACCTTGCCGTCGTATTCCGCGACGGTGTGGCCCAACCGGATCAGGCCAGCGATGTTGTCGCAGATCACCGGCGCCTGGTTGTGGCAGCTGCCTCCCGCCTTGCTGATTGGCAGGTCGACTGTGTCGCCCATGGGGAACACGTTGGGGAACCCGTCCATCTGCATCGTCAGGCGATCGGTGGGCAACCAGCCTTCATTGTTCGGCGCCTCAGATACGCCGGAGTTGAGCACCGCATCAACCGCGCGGATCGGTGGGGTCTGCATCAGGATGTCGAAGGGTTCCTCGCCACCTTCCTCGGAGTACGCGATCTTCGCATCCGGATCGACCCGGTTGAGGGTAAAGCCGCGTTTGTACTTGATCCCCTTGGATTCGAAGACGCCCGGCAGCACCTCGCCGACGTCCTTTTGCAGGAACAGGCAGTTGCGCAGCAGCTGCGAAATCGTTGGGTATGTGTACACGATCTCGACCTGGTCGCGAACGCCGCGTTTCCGCAGCAGGTCGTCCAGCATGAGGGTGGTCTCCATCGGCGCGATACCGCACTGATGAGGCACGTTTGGCGTCTGCGGGAAGGTCACGCCAATGAAGATGCGGCCCTTCTCGATCGTGCGCAGCTTGTTGTAAAGCTTGAGCGCAGGATCGTGCTGGTAGAAGTGGTCCCCGCCTTCAACCAGACCCTCGATGCGCTCGGGGGAGGGGATGCAACCGGTGGATACCACCAGGTAATCGTAGCTGTGGTCGGCGCCCGATTTGGTGCGCAACCTGCTGTCCTTGAAGTCGAACGCGGTGACTTCGTCGAGGATGAAATTGACCTCCGGACGCAACAGCGATGCCTGCCTGCGACGCAATTCGTTCTTGTAGAACATGCCGAACGCGACGTACATGAAGGCGGGCTTGTAGTAATGCCACGGGCTGTTGGATATCAGTGAGACGCGGACTTCGCCGCGCTGGATCTCCGGATAGAGTTTGGCGACAAGGCTGTTGGCGGTCATGGTGCCGCCGATCCCTCCGCCGATCACGAAAATATCTTTTTTCACACGGACTCTCCTTCAGTTGCGCCGCCGCCCGGGGCGTCTTCGTTGGCAAACAGCTTTTGGAACGCCACGAATGGAAGCAAAATTGCCCCATGGCGGGCGGTGTGCGGCTTGGCGGCGGCGAAAATCTCGACTTCAGGCCAGTCGAGTGGGGCTTCGGGTTCGGATGAACCGGAAAGTAGTTGCTCAAGCTGGGTCTGGACACGGGCAAGGCCCTTGGCGTCCATGCCGATCGCGCGTTGCGCTGCGATCGCCGTGGAGGCCTGTCCGAGCGAGCATGCACGGACACGGTAACCAACGTCGGTAACACGGCCGTCAACGATCTCGGCATCCAGCGTCAGTTTGCTGCCGCAGACTTCGCTGTAGACATCGACCGAACGGGCAGGCGGCACCTGCAGGCGTTTGTCTTTTCGTACCTGCGGCACGTACTTCTTGAGTGCATCGTAGAGCGATTCCATGGAGGGACCGTCAACTTGCGTGGTGATATCTCGTCTCCCAGATTCACTTCAAGCCACCGTAGCACGGTGCCGGGAAAGGACCAGGGAGCGGGTCTCCGACTGGAACGCCCTTGGATTGGCCGGCATGGCTGTTTGGCGACCTCGGGTTACCTACCGCGACATCGCATACTTCGCATAATGCATATTATGTAAACTCTCCGGCGCTACGCTGGGGTGACTCCCACTGGCTTCAGTCTGACCAATCGGGGGTCGTCGGCGAAATCCACCAACATCGCCCGAACGCGTTCCTGCCAGCCTTCTGCAAACGCGCGCTTCTGCGCGTCGCTCGCTACCCCCTGCATGATCCCGATCAGCAAACCACGCTGGTTCGGGTTTCCGGGCACCGGAGAGGTGTCGAGTTCCGCAATCACCGTATCGCCTGTATCGCGGCGGCGGAAAGTCACTGCGCCCGATTCGGCATGCTCGGCGAAGGTCAACAGGCCGTTGCGTGCATAGCTTCCACCGATGCCCTTGAATCCGTTCTCGGCTGCCGCTCCCGTCAGCAGCGTCAGGACTTGCGCCATGACCCCGGTGGTGCCGTGACCCGCCGGAGCACCCATCGACACCTCTATCTGCCCACGTTCTGCGCGACATTCTGGATACAGCGCCCGCATCGCGGCGCGGCCCATGAGGAATGAACCGGCGACCGTTGGACAGGAATGCCCGGAAAAACGCACGGCGTCGGCGTAAACATAGTCAAAGCATCCGTCACTGGGAGCACCAAGCAACTGGGCGAGCGGATCGAAGGCTTTCACTACGGGAGCCTGCTCGAAAAAGGCGGGAAAGATCACATCTGACTCCAATGGAATGGTTATCAATACGCTAGCGATACCTTGCCTTGCCTCACCTGACTCAGGTCAAGCTCCACGCGCTGGGTTTACACAGCTAGTCGTCCCCGCGACGGATGCGGCCGCGAGACCTCCAGATTGACGGCTCCGCCGCTGAGCTCTTCGCGGACGAGCCTAGCGAAGTCGCGGAAAGCCAAACCAGCGCGGGACGCGTTGGCTGTACTCTGCGAACACTGGCCCGAAGCGCGCCGCCAGGTGCCGCTCTTCGCGTTTGATCGCGAGCTGGTTCACCGACACGGCCGCTACCAGTGCGGTAACGAGTAGCCACGGCCAGTGCAGCGCCAACGCGAGACCGAGCAGCAACAGCGTGTTGCCAAGATAAATGGGGTTGCGTGACAGGGCGAAAACCCCGCTTGTCACCAAGTGTCCGGCAGCGCGATGGGGCAGGATGTTCGTCCGTGCCCGGTGCATGTTGAGCATGGCTGCAAGGTCGAAGCCAAGCCCCGTCGCTGCGAGAACGGTACCGGTGACACGAGCCCAACGCCCTGCCCCGGCCAGCATTTCTCCCGCGGGCCATAGCGCTTCCAATACGCAGGCAGCCAACACAGCGCCGACCGTCAGGATGGGCGGCCAGGGAATCCGATTGGGTCGCTGCGCGATGTCGTCGTTCATCATCAGTCCTCTGGCGTATCGCGAGGGGTGATCCCGTCCACCGCGGCTCGTGCTTTGGCGGGTGTCTGCAGATCGGGTTGACCTTCCCACCCTCCTCCCAGCGCCTTGAACAAAGCTATCAATGCCACTGCGGCGGATGTGTGCGACCGGGCGTACGCGTCTTCGGCATCGCGCAGCATGCGCTCTTCCGCAAGTTGTTCGGTTAGGGAAATATCACCGGAGCGGTAACGGATTTTTGCGTGTTCATAGCTGCGGCGCGCAGCATCCACGGCCCTGCTCCGACGCTCAACCGCTTTCTGGCCGAGCCGGTAGTCGCCAAGCGCGCGCTCCGCGTCGCCGAGTGCGGCCAGCACCGTCTGCTTGTAAGCCAGTACGGCCTGTGCCTGCCGCGCGTCGGCGGCACGGATCTCCGCCCGCACCCGGCCACCATCCAGTACACGCCAGGAGATCAGCGGCACGACCGAAAAGGTCTGACTGGCCGACTCGAAAAGGTTGCCGGCGTCCAATGCCTGGAAACCGCCGCTGGCGCCGATTGAAAGCTTTGGAAACAACTCTGCCGTGGCAACCCCGATGTCGGCGGTGCGGGCAGCGAGTCGCCTTTCGGCGGCCAGAACGTCGGGGCGCCGCCGCAGGATATCCGCACGCAGGCCCACCGGTATTGGATTCAGCGCGATCGCGTCCGTGATTGTTTCGAGCAGCGCGAGCTCGCGTTCCGGTGGACCCCCGAGCAGGACGCCCAGGCCCAGGGCTGCGCTGCGCAATTGGGCCTGAATTCCGGGAATCCCAGCCTCCGCAGCCGCAACACGGGCGTCGGCCGCGTCGACATCCGCCTGTGCCGCATCGCCCAGCTCAAACCGCTTCTCCATCAATTCACGAGTGAGCGTCAACGCAGCCGCTGAACGGGTGCGCACCCCAAGTTCCCGCTGCGCGCCCCGCAGGTAAAGGTAGCTGCGCGCAACTTCAGCAGCGATGCTGATGCGCATCCCGGTCGCCTCCGCCTGCGTAGCCTGCACAGCGGCATCCGCGCTTTGCAGCGCGCGCCGGGTCCGACCAAACAGATCGACTTCCCAGCCGGCGTCGAAGCCAGCGTCGTAGATGGTCTGGTCACGCTCGATGCCGGGAATGGAAGCGATCGGCAGCGCCCCGTTCTCGCTTTGTCGGCGACGCATCGCGCTGCCGTGAAGCTCCACGACAGGCACATATCCTCCCGCGGCACGATCGCGTAGTGCGCGTGCTTCGTCGATGCGCGCGTGTGCCTGCTGAAGATCCAGGTTGTTCGCCAGGGCTTCCTCCACCAGTCGCGTCAGATCGGGATCGCCCAACGTGGCCCACCACGCCGACAGGTCGACATCTGCAGCGTTGGACTGAGAAGGTTGGGTCCACCCCGAGCCGGTCTCGACGGGCGGTGGACCCCGGTAGTCCGGCCCGACGGCGCAGCCACCCACGGTAAAAGTGAGCAGAACCAGTGCGGCGAGCATCCCGCAGCGCGAACCGGCGTTAGAGCGCTTCATGTCAGCTCCCTTATTGCGTGGGGCACGTGCGTCACTGCAGACGACTGCGCACGAGGACAGCGGCGGTGGTCAAGCTCACCAGCGCGATGAGCGCAAGTGGCCAGGTATTGGCGAGGATGTCGGAGGCAGGCATGGCCTTGAGGAACGAGCCTTCCACGATGACCAGAAAGTGGGTAAGCGGAATGGCCTGGGCAATCCATTGCAGTGCGATGGGCATGTTTTCAACCGGAGTGGCGAAACCCGACATCAGCACCGCGGGCACCCCGATCGCAAACGCGCCGAGGATGGCCTGCTGCTGGGTCGCCGAAATCGAGGAAACCATCAGGCCAATACCGACCACCGACAGGATGAACAACAGCAGGCTCGGCAGGAGCAGCCAGAACGAACCCGTAAACGGCACTCGGAACAGAAATGCAGCCGCTCCGATCATCATCAGGCCAAGCACGGTGCCGATGGCAAGTGCGGGCACTGCCTTGGCGATGATGATTTCCGCCGTGGTGGTCGGCGATACCAGCAGTTGATCGAAGGTTCCCAGCTCGCGTTCGCGGGCGATCGACAGGGATGTGATCATCAATGCACTGAAAAAAACCAGGATCCCCGACAGTGCCGGGACCACGAACCAGCGGTAGACCAGGTTGGGGTTGAACCAGTGCCGGACCACCACCCGGGAAGCTGGCGCCGCCTGCCCTCTCGCCGCGCTGCCCACATCTGCAGCGATGGAGTTGAGGTAGCCGACTGCGATCTGGCCGGCGTTGCTGCGACGGCCGTCCACTATCACCTGCACCTCGCCGGTGCGGCCGGCGGCGATGTCACGTGAGAATTCCGGCCCGATCTGGACCCCGGCAATCACCTTCCTGCGATCAACGAGTTCCTGCAGTTCGCCCGGGTCGTGCACGGTATAGAGCCGGTCGACGAAGTCCGCCGCGCCAATGCGAGCCTGCAGCTCGTGCGACCAGCGGCCCGCATCGAGGTTGTACACGGCAATGTTGGCGTTGCGCACTTCCAGCGTGGTGGCGAACGTGAAGACCAGCAGTTGCAGCAGTGGCGGGGCGAACACGATCATGCGGCTGCGCGGGTCGCGCAGGATGCTGAGCAACTCTTTGACGATCTGCGCCCGCAGACGCGGACCCATGAAGGTGTGGAAGAAGCCAAGCATCAGCGCGGAGCGCATCGATCAGGCCTCCAGATTCTTGCGGGTCTTGTGCTTCGCGATGGCGAAGAAGACGACGCCGATGGCAGCCATCGCCGCCAGGTTCGGCAGGAACACCGACCAGACGTCACCCGCCAGGAACACAGTCTGCAGCGAGGACACGAAGTAGCGCGCGGGGATCAGATAGGTGATCAGCTGGATCGGCAGCGGCATCGCGTCGATCTCGAACAGGAATCCCGAGAGCAGGAATGACGGCAGGAAGCCGGAAAAAAGCGCGATCTGCGAGGCCAGGAACTGGTTCCGGGTCAACACTGAGATCAGCAGTCCCTGCCCCAGCGCTGGAATCAGGAACACTGCCGACAATGTCATCAACGCAAGTAGTGACCCGCGCAAAGGTACGTCGAACGCGAATGTCGCCAATGCGGCTGACGCCAGTGTGGCGATCATCCCCAGCGTAAAGTACGGCGCCAGCTTGCCGATCAGGATTTCCGTCACCGAGGCGGGCGTGGAGAGGATGGCCTCCATCGTCCCCCGCTCCCACTCGCGTGCAACGACGAGCGCGGTCAGCATGGTGCCGATGATCGTCATCACGATGGCGATGGCGCCCGGGACCAGCGCTCGGCGGCTTTCCAACTCCGCGTTGAACCAGAAACGCGGACCCAAGGAGATTGCGGGCACGGGTGCCGATTCGGTCCGACCGGCGCCCCAGGTCTGCACCACGCCCTGCGCGTAGTTGGCGACGAAATTGGCCGTATTCGGCTGCGAGCCGTCGGTGATCACCTGCACCAGCGGCTGCGACCCCGGCGAGGCCAGGCGGCGCTCGAAATCCTGCGGGATCACCACGAAACCGCGCAATTTGCCGGAAACGAGCTGATCCGCGACTTCACGACGGTCGCGTGCAGGGGTCACCTTCAGGTAGCGGGTGCCGGCAAAGGCCGCTGCGAGTGATTGCGCGGCCGCCGTATCCGACTCGAGCACTACTCCAATGCGTACCTCGCGCACATCCAGAGATACCGCGTACGCAAACAGGAACAGCAGCACCACCGGCATCACAAAGGCGATCAGGATCGTGGACGGGTCGCGAATCGCCTGCAGGCTTTCTTTACGGACCAGCGCCGCCAGGCGACGCCAGTCGAATCCACGCGCGCCGCGCTCCCCACCAGGTCGACTACGCGGTCCGCCGTATGGCGGCGCATCGATGGGGTCGCTTTTCACGCCGACTCCGCTTGCGTGCGCGTCCGGTCCTGCAGATCGGCCGATTCAATCAGGTGGATGAATGCGTCCTCCATAGTGGGGTCGGGGCGCTCGTCGCTCCGCGCTCCGCGCTTCAGCGAGTCGGGTGTGTCGAGTGCAATCAGCCGCGCGCGATACATCATCGCCACCCGGTCGCAGTACTCGGCCTCATCCATGAAATGGGTGGTCACCATCACGGTAACGCCCTTGCGGGCTAGCCCGTTGATGTGCGTCCAGAACTCGCGCCGGGTGATCGGATCAACACCGGAAGTGGGTTCATCGAGGAAAAGCACAGGCGGGCGGTGCATCAGCGCACAGGCCAGCGCGAGCCGTTGCCTGAAGCCCAACGGCAGGGATTCGGGGGACGTCGACAGGTACTGGCCGAGATCGAAGGTCTCGATCATCTCATCGATGCGCTCGCGCCTGAGTATGCGCTCCAGCCCATAGACGCCGGCGGAGAACTCCAGGTTTTGCCGCACCGACAGCAGTCCGTAAAGCGAGAACTTCTGCGCCATGTAGCCGAGCTGACTCTTGGCCGCACCGGTTGCATGACGAAGATCGATCCCCACCACGTGCGCCTGCCCTTGCGTGGGTTTCAGCAAGCCGCAAAGCATCTTGAACGTGGTGGACTTGCCCGCGCCGTTGGGTCCGAGAAGGCCGAAGATTTCGCCCTTGCTTACCTCGAAGCTGACGTTGTCGGTCGCGGTGAAGTCGCCAAAGCGCTTGGTCAGGTCCTTGCAGGACACGGCGATGTCGGAGTCGAGTTCCACCGCATCAAAGCGATCGGCGAGCGCCGACGTCCCGCCCGGCCCGCCGCCGAGCAGGTCGATGAACGCATCCTCGAAACGTGCCTTGACCGGCTCAATGCGTGCTCCCACGTCACCCGCAAGCGCCTTGAGTTCAGTGCTGCCGGCACCCTGCCGCAGCACCACCCGAACTGCATCGCCCTGGAGCACGCCATCGCTCACGCTGGCCAGATCCAAAGCGCGTGACAGGACGGCGCGACGTTCAGCGCCCACGTTCTCCAGACGGAAACTTCGCCCTTGCAGCCGGTCACTGAGTTCCTGCGGCGGGCCGTCGAACTCCAGTTTGCCCTCGTTGAGCAGCAGGACACTCTGGCAACGCTCGGCCTCATCCAGATACGCCGTCGACCAGACCACCGCCATGCCGTCATCGGTGAGTGACTGCACCATGCTCCACAGATCCTGGCGGCTGACCGGATCGACGCCCACGCTGGGCTCGTCCAGCAGCAGCACCCGGGGTTTCGCCATCAGTGCGCAAGCCAGTCCCAGCTTCTGCTTCATGCCGCCCGACAGCTTGCCGGCGAGACGTCGGGAAAACGGTCCGAGCCGGGTGAAGTCAAGCAGGCTTTCGAAGATCCGGTCGTGCACGTCGGCGTCCATGCCGCGCAGGCGCGCATACAGGCGCATGTTCTCGATCACCGACAGGTCTTCGTAGAGCCCAAAACGCTGCGGCATATAGCCGCTGGCGACGTGGATCGCATCGTTGTCGTCGACCACGTCAAAGCCGGCCAGCGTTACGGCCCCGCCATCTGGCACCAGCAGCCCGGCCATGATCCGCATCAGCGTTGTCTTGCCGGCGCCATCGGGCCCGACCAGCCCGGTGAGGCGCCCGTACCGGATCTGCGCGCTGAATCCGCGCAGTGCCTCGACACTGCCGAAGTGCTTGGCGACGTTGTCGATCACCACGGCGGCGACGCCGTCTGGGCGCTGTGTGGGGAGATGGCTGGCAGCCGGTGATGTCAACTCATGGCCCCGGGGATTGCTGCGTACCGGCTGGATCGTTCTCCACCACAACCGTCACGGGCATGCCTTGCCGAAGGCCTTCGTCGGCATCGGCGACCACCACCCGCAAGCGGTAGACGAGATCGGTCCGAAGGTCGGCAGTTTCCACCGACTTCGGGGTGAACTCGGCACGGGGCGAGATGAAGCCGATCTGACCGCGGTAGGTCTTGTCGGACGAGTCGGTGTGGACGCGGACCTGGGTCCCCGGCGCAACCAGCCCCAACTGTGGCTCGCTGACGTAAGCGCGGACATACACCGGATCGCGCAGGCTGAGGCTGTAGACCGTGCTGCTGCTTGCCACCATGCTGCCCGGCTCACGCACGCGCGAAAGTACGGTCGCGTCGCTTGGCGCAACCAGCCGAGTGTCATCGAGAGCTGTAACGGCCTGCGCCAAGGCGGCTTCGGCGGCGGCCACCCGCGCCTGCCCTGCGATAACGTCCTCGCTGCGGAATCCCTCACTGGTCAAGGACAAGGCAGACTTGGCCGAGGCGAGTGCGGCGGCGGTCTGGTCGCGCGCGTTCCTTGCCGCATCGACGGTGCGTTGACTACTGGCGCCCGAGGGTAGGAGCCGCTCTTGGCGTCGGAAATTGAGCTGCGCCTCGTCGAAGCCGGACTGCGCCTGAGTGACGGACTGCTTCGCCTGGGCCACTTCCTGCGGGCGGCTGCCACTGCGCAGTTTGGCCAGCCCAGCCTTAGCGGCATCAAGCTCGGCCTGCACTGCGGCCACGGAATGCTCGTAGGGACCCGCATCAAGCTTCGCCATGACATCGCCCGCCGCGACCGCGTCGCCCTCATCGAAATGCATGCTTGAGATGCGCCCCGGCTGGCGGAAGGCCAGTTCTACTTCACGGATATCGACGTTGCCGTAGAGACGCAGAACGTCGCCACCGTCCCGATCGCGCACCAGCCACCACGCCAGACCCGCGACGAGGGTCAACCCAATGGCGAGTATCGCCCAACGCGCTTTACCGGACGGAAGTGTGCGGGGCTCAGTCGTCATGGCGTGCCTCGATACCGCGGCTGTAGATCGTGAATACTCGGGGCGCATCGCGGCGCATCTGCTCGACATCACCGGCCAGGAGGGATTGCATGATCAATCCTTGGATCGAGCCGATGAACAGCGTCACCGCCGCCTCCGTATCCAGCGACGGTGACAGTTGCCCCTGCGCCTTGCCCTCCTCCACTTTGGCCCGCAGACGCGCCCGATAACCGGAAATCAGGGTCTGCACCAACTGCTTGGCACCCGTCGCGCCGGAACGCTGGAGCTCACCGAACATCATGCGCGGTACCCCGGGATGTTCCGCCACGAATTCCACGTGGGCCAGAAACATCGCGCGCATAGCCAGAAGGGGCGAGTCGGTGCCTGTGGCGGCCCTGTCGATAAGCGTGAGCAGTCGCTCGGCGACCCACTCCATGACGGCCTGCCAGATCGCATCCTTGCTGGGAAAATGCCGGAACAACGCGCCCTGGGTGAGATGCATGTGCTTGGCGATGGCCGCCGTTGTGATCTCGCTGGGATTGGTGGACGCTGCCAGTGCCACCACCGCTTCCACCGTTACAGCGCGACGCTCTTCGGCGGGGAGATTCCTGGGCCGATGGGACATGGTTTCTGGCCTGAAAGAAAGTAATCGGTTACTATCTTATAGGCCATCTATGGCATCGCGACAACTCAAAATATGATGATCAACCGGGGGTCTGCCCTCCCGGACCCACTCGAACCGGTGCCAACTTGATGCGTCTCTCCGACATGAAACCCGCCCACTGGATCTACGCAGCCGTGGCTCTCGCGCTCTTGTTTTTGGTAGTCATGTGGATGCGTGATCCCTCACCAGCAGATACCGGTGCCGGAGACGCGGCTCCTGTTGTTGACGCTGAAGGCCGGATCCGGATGAGTGAGGAGCAGATCGAAGCCCTCGGTATTGAAAGCGTGGCCGCGCAACCTGCCGAGAACATCCCGGTAACCGGCCTGCCGGGCGAGGCCGTGCCGCCCTTTGATGCAGTGACCCAGGTAACCGTGCCGTTCACGGGCGTGGTCACGCGCATTCTGGTCGATGAAGGCGAGCGCGTTCGAGCCGGTCAACCCCTGCTTCGCATACAGAGCCGCGAGTTGATCGCCATGCAAGGCGACTTGGCCCGTGCCCGCGCGGAAGCTGGGGTTTCCAGCCAGCAGGCACGCCGCGATGCGGCACTCGCTGGCGAAGGCATCATTCCTGAAGCCCGCCTTTCCGAGAGCAGTGCACGAGCCTCGGCCGCACGCGTCACCCTAGATGAGGCAAACGCGATGATGTCCCGGCTGCGCCGCGTGCCCGGCGGCCAGGCCGGCGAATACGACCTCCTCGCGCCCCAATCCGGCCTTGTGCTGCGACGCAGTGTCACGCCCGGACAGGCCATTGAAGCGATGGCGCCGGCCTTCGTGCTGGTCGAATCCGACGCACTGGATGTCCAGTTCAATGCACCCATTGCCCTGCGCGGGCAGCTGCAACCGGGACTCCCCATCCGCTTGGCCAACGGCATCGAGGGCGAAGTGGTCGCAGTTGGCGCCGACACCGACACAGGTAGCCAGACGCTACGTGTACGCGCTCATGTCGATCAGCCCGGTGCGCTGGTCGCCGGGCAACAACTGGCGGTGACGCTCCTGCTGCCGGCGGCGGCCGATGCGGTGTCGGTGCCGCAGCGCGCGTTGCACACGCATGGCCAAGGGGATTCGCTGTACGTGCAGGATGGATCAACGTTCCGGAGGATCACGGTGGAGCGGATGGGCGGAGATGCCGACACCGCAGTTGTGCGCTCGGCCGGGACGCTGCGCCCGGGTGACCTGGTGGTGCAGAAAGGTGGCAGCGTGCTGAAGTCGCTCGCGCCAATTGCGGAGTAGCGGCGTGCTCTATCGTCTCATCGAGTTTTCCCTGCGCCAGCGCTTGCTGGTGCTTTTGGCGGCATTGGCAGTCTGCATTGCGGGCGCGATGGCGTTCATGCGCTTGCCCATCGACGCATTTCCCGACATCTCGCCCACTCAGGTGAAGCTGGTTCTCAAGGCACCGGGTCTGACCCCCGAGGAAGTCGAGGCCCGCGTCATTACCCCACTGGAGATGGAGCTGCTTGGCGTGCCCAGCGCGGTGATGTTGCGATCCGTCGCGAAGTACGCCATTGCCGACATCACGCTCGATTTCGCCGAGGGCACCGACCTTTACTGGGCTCGGCAACAGGTGGCGGAACGTTTTTCGAATGTGGCTCCCGACCTTCCCGAGGACGTCAGCGGTGGACTCGCGCCGATTTCCACTCCGCTCTCCGACGTGTTCATGTTCACCATCGAGGGCGGCGGCCTGGATCTCCAGGAGCGCCGCAGCCTGCTTGACTGGACCATACGGCCGGCGCTGCGGACGATACCGGGCGTCGCCGACGTCAACGTACTGGGCGGTGAAGCCAAGAGCTTCGTCGTGGTTCCTGATCGGGCCCGGCTGACCGCCAACGGGCTGGCGTTGCACGATCTGGTGGACGCCTTGCAACGCAACAACCGCAACGATGGTGCGGGTCGGCTGCAGTCCGGTGAATCGGCGCTGATCGTTCGTGCCGAAGGCTCACTGCAGACGGTCGGCGACATCGGCAACGTGGTGGTCAAGTCCGGTGCCCAAGCGTTGCGAATCAAGGATCTTGCCGAGGTTCGCGTCGAAGGATTGACCCGGTATGGCGCGGTCGTCCGCGATGGCGAAGGCGAAGCGGTCCAGGGCATCGTGGTGGCATTGCGCGGCGCTGACGCGTCTCAACTGATCGAGAATGTCGACGCCCGCCTCGAAGAAATCCGGCCGAGTCTGCCGGCCGGCGTGCAGATCGACACGTTCTACAACCGCAGTGCGCTGATCACGCGGGCCGTAGGCACTGTCGAGCGCGCACTGCTCGAGGCCACTGCACTGGTGGTCGTGTTGCTGCTGCTGTTCCTCGGCAACTTGAGGGCGGCGATCGTGGTCGCCCTGATACTCCCCATCGCGGCACTGTCCACGTTCCTGCTGATGCATCTCACGGGACAGAGCGCCAACCTGATGAGCCTGGGCGGCCTGGCCATCGCCGTTGGACTGCTGGTGGACGCCGCAGTGGTGGTTATCGAGAACACTGTTACCCGTCTCGACCCCGACGCTCCCGGCGCCCACCTGCCGCATCTGCATCGCGTATTCGCGGCCACCCGCGAGGTCGCCGTGCCGGTGGCCGCAGGCATGCTCATCATTTCCCTCACCTTTGTCCCGCTGCTCACCCTGCAAGGCCTGGAAGGAAAGCTGTTCGCACCAGTGGCGTTGACCATCGTGTTTGCCCTTGGCGCCTCACTGCTCGCTTCGCTCACCGTGATACCCGTGCTGGCGTCCTTCCTGATGAAGGAGGGTGCCCATGGTGATCCGTGGCTGGTGCGCAAGGTGGACGGCATCTATCGGCCACTGCTCGACAAGGCTCTCGTCAAGCCGGGCTATGTGTTCGCAGCCAGTGCACTTGCCCTGCTGCTGGGCGTGGTTGCCTATGCGGGCACCGGCAAGAGCTTCATGCCGACCATGGACGAGGGCGACGTTCTGATCCAGTTGATGAAATCGCCCTCGATCTCGCTGGAGCGCTCATTGGAGCTTGAGCTCGCGGTGGAGAAAGCGCTCATGGACGAAGTCCCGGAGATCGCCCACATCGTTTCCCGGGTGGGTTCCGACGAGCTGGGCCTGGACCCGATGGGACTCAACGAAAGCGACATGTTTCTGGAGCTCAAGCCGAAGAAGGAGTGGCGCGTGCGCGACAAGGACTGGCTGACGGGCGAGCTGCGCAAGGTGCTCGCGCGCTTCCCCGGCATCGAGTACGGCTTCACCCAGCCTATCGAGATGCGCGTCGCTGAAATGCTTACTGGAAGCCGTGGTGATCTGGCGGTAAAGATCTTCGGACCCGACCTGGCTGTGCTGGGCGAGCTTGCTCAACGCGTCGCGGGCGCGGTGGAGGAAATCGAAGGCGCGGAAGACGTCCTGACCCAGACTACCGAAGGGGTGGATTACCTGAAGGTGGAGATCGACGCGTTGGCCGCCGGGCGACAAGGCCTTGCCGTGGCCGATGTGCAGGACGAGCTGCGCGCCCAGCTTGAGGGGGTCGATGCCGGGCTGGTGATCGAGCCCGATCGCAGGACACCGATTATCGTGCGCGGCAACCATGACATACGGTTTTCCGCCGAGCTTTTCTCGCGTATGCAGGTCACCCTGCCGCAAGGCGGCAACGTGCCGCTCTCGAGCATTGCCCGCATCGTGGGCGGCAATGGACCGGTGATGATCGATCGCGAGCACGGTTCGCGCTACGCGTTGGTGCAGGCCAACGTGGACGGACGAGACCTGGTCGGATTTGTCGAGGAAGCAAAGGCTGCGGTGGCTCAGGATATCCCGCTGCCGGCAGGGTATCGGCTGGAATGGGGCGGTCAGTTCGAGAATCAGCAACGCGCCGCAGCCCGCTTGGCACTGGTGGTCCCGGCGGCGCTGGGTCTGATTTTCCTCGTCCTGTTCATGACGTTCGGCTCCGCGCGCCAGGCGTTGCTCGTTCTGTTCAACATCCCCTTCGCACTGGTGGGCGGCATGGTGGCCCTCTGGCTTTCAGGAGAATATTTGTCGGTACCGGCCTCGGTGGGATTCATTGCACTGCTTGGAATCGCGGTCCTGAATGGCTTGGTGCTCGTCACCCGATTCAACCAGCTTCACGACCAGGGCCTGGACATCACCGCGGTGGTGCGCGAAGGCGCATGGCGACGGGTCCGGCCGGTGCTCATGACCGCAAGCATCGCCGCCTTCGGCCTGGTCCCATTGCTCCTCGCGACCGGGCCGGGCTCGGAGATACAGCGCCCGCTCGCCATCGTGGTGATTGGCGGTCTGGTCAGCGCCACCGCCCTGACCCTGCTGTTGATGCCATTGCTCTACCGCCGCTACGGCTTGCCACCGGTGTCCCATCCTGAAAGGAGTGCAGCGCCATGAGCGGGTTGATCCGACTTAACATGGTGTTTCCTCCTCGGCTGGAGACACCTCTTACCGAAGCATTGAGTGCGGACCCTTTCATTCCGGGGTACACCCTTTTGGAGGCCGAGGCCCATACCGGCGACTTCGCCGACGCCTCGGATGCCGAGCGGGTGCGTGGCCGCGTGGACAGGCGGGTGTTGTGGCTGGTAATCCGGGCGGACATGAAGGACGACGTGCTGCGTTTGATGCGCGAGCACGTCGACTCCGGCGACCTGCACTGGTGGAGCGAACCGGTGCTGGAAACAGGACGACTGTGATGAAGCAAATTGCATGGATGACGCTCTTGTTGGCGTTGGCCGCGCCGAGTGTGCAAGCGCAGGACTGGCTGCCTGATCCCGCCTTGGTGGAGGCCGCTATCGCCGAACAGCCATCCGTACGTGCAGCGATGCGCCGCACCGACGCCGCGAGTGCACAGGCGCGCGCCCGCGGTTGGCCCGCACGAGTTCGAGGTGAGCGCAATTTCACAGGTCCGCCGGATCGATGTTGACAACGGAACGGAACGTTACGACGAGTACGAAGCGCAACTGGGACGCGCGTTCCGATGGCCGGGCAAAGTTGCACTGGACCGGCGGATCGGCGAATACGGGATAAGCGCGAGCGAACTGCGGCTGGACGACGCGCGGCACGAAGCGGCGCGGATATTTTTGAAGTACTGGTTGGACTGGCTGCGCGCCAGCGAGCAGTCCGCTGAGGCAGAGGAACAGTTCGAATCACTGGTCCGGGAGCGCACTGCGCTCGCCCGGCGGGTGCAGTTGGGCGATGCCGCGGCAAAAGATCTCGACCTGCTGGATGTTGAGCTCGCCCAGACCGACGCCACGCGCCTTGCGGCCCAAGGTGCACTCGTGGACGCCGAGGCTGCCATCGCGCATGACTTCCCCACCCTGCCCTTACCCGAACGCGCTCCTACGGTGGGCGATCCGGAAGAGTTGCCCGAGACACCGGGGGTGTGGGTCACCCGTATTGTCCAGCGCAGCCACGAAATTGGCGCGCTGGAAGCGGATGCCATGCAGGCTGA
The DNA here is from genome assembly GCF_000855665.1 of Lysobacter sp. A03. GTDB lineage: Bacteria > Pseudomonadota > Gammaproteobacteria > Xanthomonadales > Xanthomonadaceae > Novilysobacter. The sequence goes on along the minus strand of NZ_JXSS01000093.1, from coordinate 133,762 downwards.
CGCACTGGCCGCTCGCAGCCGCGCGGACCGCCTGCCCGACCCCACCCTGGCTCTGCGATTGATGAATGATCGTGGGGGCGCCGAGCGGGTGGTCGGCTTGGTATTCACCATGCCCGTCGGGGGTCGCCATCGCTCCGCCTTGGCCACCGGCGACGGCGCCAGCGCGGCCGCGATGCACAGCGAAGCACAGGCGAAGCGTCGCGAGATCCAGCGGGAGGCCGAGCAGGCGGTGCGCAAGGTCGAGCAGGCACGCAGGCAGTGGCTCGCCCAGCAGCGCGCCCTGAGGGCCAGCGACGGCGCCCGCAAGCGTACGCGCCGCGGCTGGGAGTTGGGCGAATTATCGTTGGCGGAGTGGCTGCTCGCCGAGCGGACGCATCGGCAGATCGCCTTTGCAGAAGCCTCGGCCCGTGCCGACGCAGAGGAGGCACGTTTGGACGTCCTGGTCGACAGTCACGAGCTCTGGCACGCCGAATAGTCGCCATTTGCACCGATGATGCGCTCGAATTCGAGCTCCTTCAGCAAGCCCGCATGGTCGCGATGCACGAATGCCGCCGCCAGCTCGCGCCCGCGCTTCCGGTAGCTGACAGTGCAGTCGCGCTGCGCCAGGTCACCTTCTATCCGGACATCATCGAAGCCCTTCGCGTGGCCGACGTACGACAGGCCGAACCCCTGCTGCTCCGTCCAGAAGAAGGGCACGGCTTCATACGGCGTCTTGCGACCCAACATGTTCAGCGCAGCGGTCTGGCCCTGGTGTTCGGCAACCACCCAGTGCTCGATGCGCACGCGTTCACCGGTGAGCGGTTCGGGCCACAGGGCAATATCCCCAGCGGCATAGATGCCCTGCGAACTCGTCTCCAGAAAGCGGTCGACAATGACACCGCGATCGACCGCAAGCCCCGCCGCTTCGGCTAACTCCAGCCGCGGTCGCACGCCGATGCCGACCACCACCAGATCGGCCTGCAGGGTCTCCTCGTTGGTCAGGATGACCTCGTCTTCGTGGATGGTGCTGGCCGTTGTGTCGAGGTGGAAAACCACCCCTTTCTTCTCGTGCAGTTCCTGCAGGAAGGCGCCCAGCTCCTTGCCCAACACATTCGCCATGAGACTGGTTTCGCGCCCGACGACGTGCACTTCCATCCCGCGTGCACACAGGCCCGAGGCGACCTCCAGTCCGATGAAGCTGGCGCCGATGATCACCGCGCTTTTTGCGCTTCTGGCTTGCGCGAGCAGGCGGTGGCAATCGGCGGCGCTGCGCAGGTAGTGCACGTGGGGAAGCGAGGCGCCGGGCACGTCCAACTTGACCGGCTCCGCACCTGTGGCGATGAGCAGCGCTTCGTACGCGACCCGCTCACCATTCGCGAGCTGTACCTCGCGCTCGGCGGGTCGGATGGCTTCAACATGCACTCCCAACCGCAACTCGATCTCGTTGTCGCGGTAGAAGTGCAATGGATGCAGATCATTCGCGTCCTCGTCCATGTCGCCGCTCAGCACGCCCTTGGACAGATTGGTGCGATCGTACGGCGCGGAGTCATCGGCGCTCAGCATGGTGACCGCTCCGGTGTAACCCTCGCGTCGCAGCGTCTGGGCTGCGCACAATCCCGCGGCGCCTCCGCCGATGATGACGATCGATGCGGGCCGCGCTGCCGCTGTGGCATCGCGAGTGCGCTTCAGCGAAGCGCGTGGTTCAGGAGGCCGCTTTCGGGTAACGGTAGCCGTGCCTGCTGCGACCTCGACTTGGTAGCAGTCGACCGGATCGAGGGCTGGCGGGCGCGACGGCAGCCCGGTTCGCAGATCAAAACAGGCGTGGTGCCAGGGACAGCGAACACCGCCATCAATTACCAGTCCTTCCGCGAGCGGTCCACCCTGGTGGGTGCACACCGCGCCTAGGGCGAAAAAATCCTCGCCCTGCCGCACCAGGATCACGGGTTTGCCATCCACGTGGCCCAGCAGCACCCCGCTATCGGCAATCCGGTCGACTCCCACGCCGACTGAGAGGTCGGGCCCTTTCAGCGTTTCGGTCTCGTCCGCCATTGTTGTGTCCTCGGTGTTGCCCCCGGTTCCGACCTAGTAGGGAGCCTAAACCTGCCCGCATTAGATGGCGGTGAAACTTCAGCCCACTGCCGCATCGCGCCCCATCGTCAAATGCACGCGGTGCTGTTGGCCATCATCGCGCAGCGGAATCCTCGCGGCCTGGCCGCTTAACCCGAGCGGCTCACCGTCCAGCGTGGCGTCGCGGATGCCGCGGCTGACGCCCGCGGTGTTGTCCACCTGAATTCGATATTCCGAACTGCGATGGCGGTAGATCATGCGGAAGCCGGGCCACGCCCTTGGAATACATGGGTCGACCAGCAGCTGATCACCACGCAGCCCGAAGCCGAGCAGCGCCTCGATCCCGGCGCGGTAAAGCCATGCAGCGGAGCCGGTGTACCAGGTCCATCCGCCGCGTCCTGCCAGTGCGCCGACCGAATAGACATCGGCGCAGGACCCATAGGGTTCGACACCGAAATGCTCGGCGGCCGTGGAAGATATCGAATGGCCAATCGGATTGAAGAAGTCGAACAGCTCCCACGCCTTGGCGGCCTCGTCCAAGGCGGCCCAGGCAAAGATCGACCAGATGCAGCCATGGGTGTATTGCCCGCCGTTTTCCCGGACGCCGGGCGGATAGGCCTTGATGTAACCCGGATCGTGGGGGCCGTTCTCGGCGAACGGCGGCGTAAACAGCCGCGCCAGGCGGTGGCCCCGGTCAACCAGTTCACGGTCGGTGGCATGCATGGCCGAACGCGCCCGATCCGGATCGCCGGCGCCCGACATGACGGCCCAGGACTGGGCGATCGAATCGATCCGGCACGCCTGCTGGCTGGCGCTGCCCAAGGGCGTCCCGTCGTCGTAGTAGCCGCGCCGGTACCAGTGCCCGTCCCAACCTCCGCCTTCCATCGCCGCTTTCACGGTGACTGCCACCTCATCCCAGGCATCCGCCCGGACGGTATCGGCGCGTGAGCGGGCGATGGGCACAAGCCGGGTAATCACGTCCAGAAGCAGCCAGCCCATCCAGACGCTCTCGCCAGTGCCCTGCTCTCCTACGGCGTTCATGCCGTCATTCCAGTCTCCCGTGCCCATCAGCGGCAGCCTGTGGGGACCGAGCGTGAGGGACGCGTCCACCGCGCGCGCGCAGTGCTCGTAGAGACTTCCATGGGTCGCGGACACGGTTGGGGTAAAGAACGCATCCTTGTGGCCCTCCTCCAATGCAGGGCCCTCGAGAAAGGGCACGCTCGCTTCAAGGATCTCGACGTCCGCGGTCACCGTCAGGTAATGCAGCACTGAATATGGCAGCCAAAGCCTGTCGTCCGTCATCCGGCTGCGAAGGCCCTTGCCGCTTGGCGGCAACCACCAGTGCTGCACGTCGCCCTCGATGAACTGGCGCGAGGCGGCGCGCAGCAAGTGCTCGCGGGCGACGTTGGGGGTGGAGATGCAGAGCGCCATCACGTCCTGCAACTGGTCGCGGAACCCGTACGCGCCGCTGGCCTGGTAGTACGCCGTGCGCGCCCACATCCGGCAGGAGAGGACCTGGTAGAGGAGCCAGTGGTTGAGCAGCAGGTTCGTTGCCGGGTCTGGCGTCTCGACCTGGAGCGTGGCGGTGACAGAGTGCCAACGGTCGTGGATCGCGCCCATGACAGTGTCGAGATCCATACCGCGAGCGTGCCGCACCAGATCGCTGGCGGCGTCCGTGGATTCCGCATCGCCGATCAGGAAACGCAACTCCGCGGTCGCGCCGGGTTCAATCTCCAGTACTGACTGCAACGCTGCACACGGGTCCCTGCCCGAGCCCCGCCAGCCCGACAGCGAGCGGGGCTCCTGCAGCGCCGCCGGCCGATCAATCGAGCCATACCTGCCGAGGAACTCGCCGCGATCGCAGGTAAAGGCGGCCATTTCCGCGCCGATATCCGCAAAGGCAACGCGCTCGCCGAAGTCCTCGCGCCAGCGATTGACCGCAAACACGGCGCCGGTACGCGGATCCTGCGACGTGGCGACGTGCGGCCCGGGAACGGTTCCGTTGGGTCCCAATGCCCATTGCAGGTAGGCGGTGACCGAAATGGCCCGTCTGCGCTCCGAATGATTGCGGACGCGCAGCCGGGATATCTTGACCGCATCCTCAAGCGGCACGAGCTGAAGCAGTTCGATTTCAAGACCGTCAAAATCGTGCGACCACTTCGTCCACCCCCTGCCATGGCGGGTGATCCGGTTGGTCGCCGCTCCCGGAATCGGCAGAGGTGTGGCACTCCACAGGGCGCCACTGTCGTTGTCGCGCAGGTACAGCACCTCGGAGAGCTCGTCGGTGACGGGGTCGTTGGCCCAGGAGGTAAGCGGGTTCTGCTGGCTGTTGCAGGAGAACGTGTGCCCACCACCTTCCGCCGTCGCGATGAAGCCGAACGCCGGATTGGCAACGACGTTGCTCCACGGCGACGGGGTGCAGCGATTTCCATCGGTGCGGATGATGTAGTCCTCGCCGTCCAGGGAGAACCCGCCGTAGCCGTTGTCGAACTGCAAGGAAAGCGCCGCAGTGCGAAAACCCGCGTGATCGAACAGTCGTGGCTCCGGATCGGGCGGCGGCGTTACCGGTTCCGGTCCATGGACCAGCGGCGCATCCTCCTCCGCGACAACGCCGGTAGCGTCCAGCCTGCCCGCGCCGCCGCCTGCCGGGACCATGACCCGGGCCACGCCCATCAAGCCCTCTCGCAAGCCCGGGTCAAGCTCATCGGCGCGCAGGTAGAACGCCTCCGCTTTCGCGAGCGCGGCCCGCGTTTCCAGCTTGCGCGTCTGCTCTGCGACGAGGCCGGCAAGCGACTGATCGGCCGCGGATCCCTTCACGACGCGTCCGCTTGCCAGTACGACCACGTCCGCCCCGATTCCCATCGATTGCCAGTAGTGCTGGGCGCGCAGCAATTCGTGGACGCGTTCGGGAACTTCCCGCTCCTCAATGGCAAGCAGCGCGATCGGACGATCGCCGGAGATACCGGCCGCCCAGAGAACGGGCGCTCCGCCTGTCGCCCGGGCCAGCGCGTCCTCTGCGGCGCGCCACGCCGGGTTCGATACCAGCAGCGCAGCGAGCAATTCGCAGCAGCGTTCCGCGCAGGCGTGATCGACCCGGAACTTCGCCCGCCTTGCGATTTCGCAGGCACGCGCCTCGTCGATGACATGTCCACAGTGCTCGGCAGGCGGCGCGCCTCTTGCCAGCGCCAGGGCTTTCTCCCGCGTGTCTGCGGCGCAGTTCCAAAATGCGATCCTGACCGTTGCGCCCGCCGCTATCCGCACTCGTCGTCGCAGACTGATCACGGCATCCAGCACGTCGCCGGCAGTCTCGCCCAGGACATCGCCATTCCACAGCGCATGCGCGTTCCCCAGACGCCGTCCGCGCCCGAGGAAGCGGCGACGATCGCTTTCGTATTCGCAGGTGTCCGTCGGCTGGCCTTCCACCAGCGCTAACTGGGCGAGCCAGCACGCCTTCTCCTCGGCGGAACGGCGGCGACGCGTGGCGAGCAGCACGCCGCCATCGGCGACCCACTCGGTACGCACGAAAAGCTTGGAAAACGCCGGATGCGACGCATCGGCCGCAAGGGAACCCAGCACGGGCTCGCTATAGGAAGTCACCTCGATTACGCGCGCCCGCGGGCTGCGGTTCGTGATGCTCAGGTGCCGCAGTTCGGCGTCCCGATCGGCAGCGACGACCACGGTCAGGCAGGTTTCAAGGGCGTGCGCGACCCGCCTGCTGGAAAACACGCCATACGCCGCATCGGTGGTGACCTCTCCCGCGGACGTAGACATCGGCTGCCGGGTGGGTGACCACACCGCCCCGTTGTCGGCGTCGCGCAGCACCAGATAGCTGCCCCACGCATCGCAGGTCGGGTCTTCTCGCCATCGGGTCAACGCCCGGCCGCACCATCGACTCCACCCTGAGCCGGCATCGGTCAGCAGGGTGGTGAAGCGGCCGTTCGACAGCAGGTGGACACGCTGCACGGCAATCGTCGGGGCGTTCGGAGCGGACATGCTCCCTCCATCGGAAAGCATGGAGTTTTGATGCTACTCCCGCATCGTTACGCTGCCTTGAAGGCCCATCGACTACCGTCGCCGTATCGCAGCGGACGGATACCACAGTGACCGACGAGCGACTGATCGACCGCTTGCAGCGAGCCGCATTTGGCTACTTTTCCGGCGCGTTCAACCCGGCCAATGGACTGGTGGCGGACACCAGCCGGGCGGGCTCGCCATGCAGTATTGCGGTAGTCGGCTTTGCCCTGGCCACCTATCCGGTGGCCGTCGAGCGTGGATGGATCGGTCGGCGGGATGCGGTGCAACGCGCGCTGGCAACGCTGCGCTTTTTCCACGAGAGCGATCAGAGCGGAGCGGCCGACGCCACCGGCCACAAGGGGTTTTACTACCACTTCCTGGACATGGATTCGGGTACGCGGATGTGGCGCTCGGAGTTGTCCACAATCGACACTGCCCTGTTCATTGCCGGGGCGCTGCTTGTCGCCCGCTATTTCACCGACGACACCCATGATGAGCACGAGCTGCGCTTCCTGGCCCACGCCCTGTACCTGCGCGTGGACTGGCAGTGGGCCTGTGCAGACCGGCCCACCATCCGCCAGGGGTGGAAGCCGGAGTGCGGGTTCCTGCACTACGGCTGGGACGGGTATGACGAGGGCATCCTGCTGTATGTGCTGGCCGCCGGCTCGCCCACCCACCCGATCGACAGCGCCAGATACGCCGCTTGGACGGCCACCTACCAATGGGAAAACCTCTACGGCGAGGAGTTCCTGTATGCAGGACCGATGTTCGTGCACCTGTTTTCACACGCGTGGATTGACTTTCGCGGCATACGCGACCCCTTCATGCGCGAGAAGCGCAGCGACTATTTCGAGAACACCCGTCGCGCCATCGCCGTCCAGCGCGAATATGCATGGCGCAATCCGCACGGTTTCGCCGGCTACGGCCGCGACTGCTGGGGCCTGACCGCATGCGATGGTCCGGACGAGAGCAGCCCTCAACTGGTCAACCACCTGGGGCGGCTGTATGGCTACGCCGCACGCGGGGTTCCTTACGGCCCGGATGACGGCACCTTGAGTGCCTGGCTCGGCCTGTGCTGCCTGCCCTTCGATCCGGCAGTCGCGCTGTCGGCGACCCACACGCTGCTGCACCGGTATCCACAAACCCTGCAGAAAGAGCGCTTCGCGAGCGCGTTCAACCCCTCGCTGGCAGACGATGGCGGCGCGCCGTGGGTATCCGCTGGCACCTTCGGACTGGACCAGGGACTGGTGGTGATGATGGTGGAGAACCACCGCACCGGGCTGATCTGGAACCTGATGCGCGACTGCGGATACCTGCGCAACGGATTGAAAAACGCCGGATTCGGCGAAGGCTGGTTGGAATGAGTTCCTTTGCCCGCGAGAGTCTGGTTTCCCATGCGCCCGAAGACGGCTACGAGGATGAGCGCCTCGCCAATGTGCGCCCAGCCGGCTGGCGGAACCCGGAACCGGCGGCGCGGTATGACCTGGTCATCCTCGGTGGCGGTACCGCAGGGCTGACCGCGGCCGCCGAGGCTCGCGAGCGCGGTGCCAGCGTCGCCCTGATCGAGCCCCGCCTGCTCGGCGGCACCTGTCTCAACACGGGGTGCGTGCCTTCCAAGGCCCTGATCCACAGCGCCCGCATCTGCGCACAGTTGCGGGACGCCAGCGGATACGGAACGGCTGACGTCGACGCGGTGCAGGTCGATTTTGCCTCCGTCATGGAGCGGATGCGGGCGATCCGGGCGCGAATCAGCCGGGGCGACGCGGCGTCTCGCCTGTCGGGCATGGGTACGGATGTGTTCTTCGGCCCGGCGCGATTCACTGCAGCCGATTCGCTCAGTGTCCCAGGGACCGTCCTGAGGTTCGACAAGGCGCTGGTTGCCACCGGCGCACAGCCCCTGATCCCTGCCATCCCGGGGTTGGCCGAATGCGGCTTTTTGACCAGTGACACCGTGTTTGACCAGACCACCCTGCCCGACCGGATCCTGGTGATCGGCGGCGGTCCGCTCGGCTGCGAGATGGCCCAGGCCCTGTGTCGCTTCGGCGCACGGACAACAATCGTGCAGAACTGGCCCCTGTTCCTGCCGAAAGAAGAGCGCGACGCAGCGCAGGTGCTTTCCGGGGCCTTTGCCCGTGACGGACTGGAGGTGCGACTGAACACCCGCGTCGTGGACATCCGGGTCGAGGGGGATCGCAGGATCGCCGAACTGCTGAGCGACGACGACCGGAGCACCCTCGAGTTCGACGCCATCCTGACGGGAACCGGCCGCTCCCCCCGGGTGGAGGGGTTGGACCTGGAATTGGCCGGGATCGAGTACGACGGCCATCGCGGAGTCCACGTCGATGATTGCCTGCGCACCAGCAATCCGCGGGTGTATGCCGCCGGTGACGTGTGCCTGGTGCACCGCTTCAACGACACGGCGCGCGCCTCGGCACGGCTTGCGGTGGCGAACGCACTGGACGTCGCAAATGAACGTCTGAGCGAGCTCGTGATCCCGTGGTGCACCTATACCGACCCGGAAATTGCGCACGTGGGCATGTACGTCCGTCACGCGCGGGAGAAGGGTATCGGGGTGAGGACATTTACCGTGCCGATGCATACGGTGGACCGGGCAATCACCGACGGTAATGACGCCGGCTTCGTCAAGATCCACGTGCGCGACGGCACCGCCGAAATTCTGGGTGCGACGATCGTAGCCCGCCACGCAGGCGAAATGATCAGCGAGATCACCCTGGCCATGGTCGCCAAGCTGGGTCTCGACAAGCTCTCGCAGGTGATTCACCCCTACCCCACCCAGTCCGAAGCGATCCGCATGGCAGCCGACGCTTTTTCCCGCAGCCAGCGTGGCCCGTCCGTCACGAGCGAACTGCGAGACTGATCGGACGCATTACTGAAAAGGAGGCACGAGATGAAACTCGGCATGATCGGCCTTGGGCGCATGGGGGCCAACATGGCCCGCCGCCTTATCCAGGGCGGCCACTCCATCGTCGGATTCGATCCCGACCCCGATGCCCGCAAAGCACTGGAAGAAGACGGCGTGCAGACCGCCGACAGTCTCAAGGCGCTGGTCGAATCGCTGCCCGGGCCGCGCAACGTCTGGATGATGGTCCCCGCCGGCGGCATCACCGAAAGCACGGTCGGCGACCTGATGGCGTTACTGGACGCCGGGGACACCCTGATCGACGGCGGCAACTCCAACTACAAGGACACAGTGCGTCGGGCCAACTCGCTGGCGGAGCACGACATGCATTACGTCGACTGCGGCACCAGCGGCGGTGTGTGGGGGCTGGCCGAGGGCTACAGCCTGATGATCGGCGGCGAACCGGCTCCGGTGGAGGCGCTGCGCCCGGTGTTCGAGACCCTCGCCCCGGCGACCGACCAGGGCTGGGGCCACGTCGGCCCGCCCGGCGCCGGACACTTCACCAAGATGGTCCACAACGGCATCGAGTACGGAATGATGCAGGCCTACGCGGAAGGCTTCGCGATTCTGCAGCACAAGCAGGAGTTCTCCCTGGACCTGCACCAGGTCGCCGAGATCTGGCGCAACGGCAGCGTGGTCCGCTCGTGGCTGCTCGACCTGACCGCCCGGGCCCTGGACCAGAACCCGACCATGGACGGGATCGCGCCTTGGGTGGACGACTCCGGCGAGGGCCGATGGACGGTGGCCGAGGCAATCGACCTGGACGTGTCCGCGCCGGTGATCACCCTGGCATTGCTGGAGCGGTTGCGCTCGCGCGACAAGGACTCCTATTCCGACAAGCTGCTGGCCGCGATGCGCAACCAGTTCGGTGGGCACGCAATTAAGAAGGAATGAGGCCGTGAACGTAAGGCGTCCTCGGCTCATGCACTAGCCGCGTTTTCGCCCCATCCGCGGCCAATACGGGAACTCGTCTGCGTAGACCTCCGCGTCCACCTCCAGGACCCGTGCCTGTAGGCGGTCCTGCACGTCGGCTACGGCCTGGTTGTAGATCGCCGGTCCGATATCCTCGATGAAGAAGTCCAGCAGCATGTCCGCAGCGAGATCGCTGAGGTCTGCGTCCAGATTGGTGCTGGCGTAGCGCTGGATGGATTCGAGGGACTGCTTTCGCACCGGCTCGGGAAGTTTGATCGTCATGGGTGCTGCGGGCCTCAAGGCTGGCGCGTTGCGCCGGGCGTGTCATGGTCGGCCAGAGCTGCGCTGGCGTCGAGATGGAACCTCGTTTGGTTGGGCGCTGGACGACTGGCGATGGGCCGACGTAACACCTCGCTCGAGAGAGCCAATGGGCGCCGGCGGTACACTGGCACTCCACACTGCCGTCGCTCGATACCCCCCAACACCATGCGTAATCCCCTGCAGGACCAGCTGCTCAAAGCCGGGCTGGTCAAGAAAAACAAGGTCACCCAGGTTGTCCGCGAGCAGAACAAGAAGCGGCACGGCAAGGCCTCGCCCAACGCAGCGCCTGAAGCCGACGCTGTCGATGCCCAGAAGCTGCTTGCCGAGCGCGTGGAACGCGATCGTGCGCTGTCAGCCGAACGCAACGCCCAGGCGCGCGCCAACGAGCTGAAGGCGCAGGTGCGGCAGATCGTGGAGATGCATCGGGTCAAGCGCGAGGGTGAGATCGACTACCGGTTCACCGACGGCAATGCGATCCGCAGCGTGTTGGTCAACGAGGCGTTGCGCGCCCAGCTCGCAAAGGGGGCGCTGGTGATCGTGCGCCACGGCGACAGCCATGAGCTGGTGCCCCGTGCTGCCGCGGAAAAAATCCGCGAGCGTGACCCGGAGGCTATCGTGCTCGACCACGGCCGCAGCGACGACACCTCGAGCGAAGCCGACGAGAACGACGATTTCTACAGCCAGTTCAAGGTTCCCGACGACCTGGTCTGGTAATCGCCGCGGCACCGTTCACGCCAGCAGCGCCCGCGCCCGTTTGACGACGTTGTCGACCGTGAATCCGTATGCAGCCGCCACTGCCTGCATTGGCGCCGACGCGCCAAAATCATCCACCGACAGCACGTCGCCACCGTCACCGACCCAGCGATGCCACCCCTGCGCGCTGCCGGCCTCGACCGCCAGTCGGGCAGTGACCGCGGGCGGCAGGACCGAGTCGCGGTAGTCCCGCGGCTGGGCCTCAAACAGATCCCAGCTCGGCATCGACACGCACCGGACACCGACCCCATCGCGCCGCAGCCGTCCGGCCGCCTCCACGATCAGACTCACCTCCGAGCCGCTGGCGATCAGGATGATCTGCGGCGAGTCGCCCAGGTCGGCATCCAGCACATAGGCGCCCTGCGTCAATCCATCGGCGGCGGCGTATACCTGCCGGTCCAGCGTTGGCAGATCCTGCCGGGTCAGGATGAGCACGACCGGCCGGTCGCGCATTTCCACCGCGACGCGCCAGGCGACGGCGGTCTCGTTCGCGTCGGCCGGGCGAATCACGCTCAGGCGCGGAATGGCGCGCAGGCTGGCCAACTGTTCCACCGGCTGGTGGGTCGGGCCGTCCTCTCCCAGCAGAATGCTGTCGTGGGTGAACACGTGAACCAGATGCAGCTCCATCAGTGCCGCGAGGCGGATCGGCGGCCGCATGTAGTCGGAAAAGACAAGGAACGTCGCGCCGTAGGGGATGAACCCGCCGTGCGCCGCCATGCCATTGACGATCGCGCCCATCGCATTTTCGCGCACCCCGAAGTGCAGGTTGCGCCCGGCCATGCTCCAGCCGCCGCCGTCGGAGCCTTGCTTGTCCTCGCCCGCAGCCAGCGGAGGATTGAAGTCACCCATGCCCTTCAGAGCGGTCTTGGTGGACGGATCCAGATCAGCCGACCCGCCCGACAGCTCCGGCAGGTATGGCGCGATGGCGTTCATTACCCTGCCGCCGGCGACGCGGGTCGCCATTCCCTTCGCATTGGGGGGAAATACCGGGAGATCCGCGTCCCAGCCGGTCGGCAGGACGCCCTCCAGGCGCCGCCGTAGTTCTGTTGCCAGATCCGGCTGCGCCTTGGCATAGGCCTGCATCTGGCGGTGCCACGCTTCTTCCTGGGCGGCGCCGCCCGCAACCGCGGTTTGCATATGGGTGAGCGCCTCGTCCGGAACCCGGAAAGCCGGCTCCACCGGCCAGCCCAGGTTCTGTTTGGTCAGGCGCACCTCTTCCTCACCGAGCGGTGACCCGTGAGCTTCGAAGCTGTCCTGCTTATTCGGCGAGCCATAGCCGATGTGGGTACGGACCAGAATCAGTGACGGTCGCCGGACTTCGTCGGCGGCAGCGCGGATCGCCGCATCGATGGCCGCCACGTCATTGCCGTCCTCGACCCATTGCGTGTGCCAGCCGTAAGACCGGAAGCGCGCTTCGCAATCCTCGGTGAACGCGATATCGGTGGCCGCTGACAGGGTGACGAAGTTGGCGTCGTACAGGCAGGTCAACTTGCCCAGTCGCAGATGCCCGGCGAGCGAGGCAGCCTCGGAGGCGACGCCTTCCATCAGGTCGCCGTCGCTGGCGAGCATCCAGGTACGGTGGTCGATCACCTCGTGCCCGGGCCGGTTGTACTGCGCCGCCAGTTGCGCCTCGGCCATCGCCATGCCGACCGCGTTGGCGAACCCTTGCCCGAGTGGACCGGTGGTCACCTCGACCCCGGGCGTGTGCCCGCGCTCGGGGTGGCCGGGGGCCTTGCTGCCCCACTGGCGGAACTGTTTGATGTCATCCAGCGAGAGATCGTAGCCGCTCAGGTACAGCAGGCTATAGAGCAACGCCGAGCCGTGACCGGCGGAAAGGACGAAGCGATCCCGGTCCGCCCAGTCCGGGTTGCGCGGGTTGGCCTTGAGCCAGCGCGACCACAACACATACGCCATCGGAGCGGCGCCGAGCGGGAGTCCCGGATGTCCGCTGTCCGCCTTCTGCACCATGTCCACGGACAGGAAGCGGAGGGTGTCGATACAGAGCTGGTCGATTCGCGCGGACATGCTGCTACCTCACTGTTCGGTGGACGGGTCCTCCAGGGCGGCGTCAACGGTCTCCTGTGCATCCTTGAGCAATTGCTGCAGATGGTCGGCGTCGCGGAAACTCTCGGCGTAGATCTTGTAGATGTCCTCAGTCCCGGAGGGACGGGCGGCAAACCAGCCACTGGCAGCGACGATCTTGATGCCGCCAATGGAGGCATCGTTGCCAGGCGCCTTGTCCAGCACCTGCTGGATGGGCTCGCCGGCCAGCTCGGTGCGGGTGATGGCCTCAGGGGTCAGCCCCGCGAGCGCACGCTTTTGCGCCTTGGTCGCGGGCGCTTCCACCCGATCGGTGAACGGCTCGCCATAACGGTCACACAACCGGCGGTAGATCTCGCCGGGATCGTTGCCGCCGCGTGCGGACATTTCCGCGGCAAGCAGGGCCGGTGCGATGCCGTCCTTGTCAGTGGTCCAGACCGAACCGTCGCGACGCAGGAAGGAGGCCCCGGCGCTTTCCTCGCCGCCAAATCCGAGTGTGCCGGAAAACAGCCCGTCCACGAACCATTTGAAGCCGACGGGCACTTCAACCAGGTGCCGGCCCAGTCCGGCGGCGATGCGGTCGATCATGGCGCTGCTCACCACGGTCTTGCCGATGCCGGCCTTCGCGCTCCACTGCGGACGGTTGCGGAACAGGTAATCGATGGCGACGCTGAGGTAGTGGTTGGACGGCATCAGTCCAGCGCTGGCGGTCACGATGCCGTGGCGGTCGTGGTCGGTATCGCAGGCGAAGGCGACGTCGTAGCGATCCTTCAGGCCGATCAGCCGGCTCATCGCATACGGCGAGGAGGGATCCATGCGGATGCGCCCGTCCCAGTCCAGGCTCATGAAGCCGAACTGCGGATCAACCTGCTCGCTGACGACGTCAAGCGCGATCCGGTAGTGCTCGGCAATGCGCGCCCAGTAATGCACCCCTGCCCCGCCCAGCGGATCCACGCCCAGCCGAAGGTCTGCGCTGCGGATCAGGTCGAAGTCAACCACGTTGCCGAGATCGGCGACGTAGGCCGAAAGGAAGTCGTGCTCGCGGGTGGTGTCGGCTGCGCGAGCGCGCGTGCCGGTCCAACGCCGCACGTCGGCGAGTCCATTGGCGAGGCTTGCATTGGCGTGTTTCTGGATCCAGCCGGTGACGTCGGTATCGGCGGGGCCGCCGTTGGGCGGGTTGTACTTGAAGCCGCCGTCCGCCGGTGGATTGTGCGACGGGGTGATTACGATGCCGTCGGCGAGACCTCTTTCCCGTCCTGAGTTGTGGACCAGGATCGCGTGGGAGATCGCCGGCGTGGGCACGGGTTCATCATCCGCCGACACGTGCACCTGGACGCCGTTGGCTGCCAGCACTTCCAGCGCGGTCTCCAGCGCCGGGGCGGAAAGCGCGTGCGTGTCGGCACCAATGAAGATCGGGCCATCGATGCCCTGCCCCTTCCGGTAGGCACAGATGGCCTGGGTAATGGCGAGGATGTGGTCCTCGTTGAAACTGCCTTCCAGCGAAGACCCGCGATGGCCGGAGGTCCCGAACGACACCGACTGCGCCGGGTTGGATGCGTCCGGCCGGGTCTGGAAGTAGGCGTTGACCAGATGCCCGACGTCGATAAGGTCCCGTGCTTCGGCCAGGGTTCCGGCGCGCTTGTCGATCCGCGTGCCCATCAGTTGCGTCCCCGCGCGGCGCGGTAGCGCTCGATCAGCGTGTTGGTCGAGCTGTCGTGGCCCAGCGTCGGCGTGTCCGCGGCCTTGAGCTCCTCTGCAAGAGATGTGGCCAGCTGCTTGCCCAGCTCGACACCCCACTGATCGAAGGAATCGATGTTCCAAAGCGTTCCCTGCACGAACACACTGTGCTCGTAGAGCGCGACCAGGCTGCCCAGCGTGTGCGGCGTCAACCGGTCGGCAAGGATGGTGTTGCTGGGACGGTTGCCCTCGAACACCCGATGCGGTTGCAGAGCTTCCGCGGTTCCCTCGGCCTCGACCTCGGCGGGCGTCTTGCCGAACGCCAGCGACTCGCCCTGGGCCAGCAGGCTGGCAATCAGGAGGTCATGCTGGTCGCCGGCAGCATCACCCGTGTTGGCTTTGCGTTGCAGCGGCAGCGGGTTCAATGGATGGCAGAAACCGATGAAGTCACACGGCACCAGCCGCGTGCCCTGATGGATCAACTGATAGAACGAGTGCTGACCGTTGGTGCCGGGCTCGCCCCAGTAGACCGGTCCGGTCTGGTAGTCCACCCGGCTGCCCTCGGCGGTCACGTGCTTGCCGTTGCTCTCCATCGTGAGCTGTTGCAGATAGGCGGGAAACCGGCTCAGGTACTGCGAGTACGGCAGCACCGCGACCGTACTGGCGCCGAGGAAGTTGTTGTTCCAGATCCCGATCAAGCCCAACAGGACCGGCAGGTTGCGCTCCATCGGGGCAGTACGGAAATGCTCGTCCATCGCATGGAACCCCGCCAGCATTTCGTGGAAGCGCTTCGGGCCGATGGCCAGCATCGTCGACAGGCCGATGGCGGAATCCATCGAATAGCGGCCGCCCACCCAGTCCCAGAACCCGAACATGTTGGCGGTGTCGATACCGAACGCCTGCACGCCGGCGGCATTGGTGGAAACCGCCACGAAGTGTTTCGCAATCGCCGCCTCATCGCCCAACCCCTGCAAGCACCAGGCGCGCGCGGCATGGGCATTGGTCAGCGTTTCCAGGGTGGTAAACGTTTTGGAGCAGACGATGAACAGCGTCTCGGCCGGATCCAGGCCGCGGGTGGCCTCGCTGAAATCCGTGCCGTCCACATTGGACACAAAATGGAACGAGAGCTCGCGCTGGCTGTAGAAGCGCAAAGCCTCGTAGGCCATCACCGGCCCCAGATCCGAGCCCCCGATGCCGATGTTGATGACGTTCCGGATCGGCTTGCCGGAATGGCCCGTCCACTGGCCAGTGCGCACGCGATTGCAAAAGGCCGCCATCCGATCCAGCACGGCGTGCACCTCGCCAACCACGTCCTCGCCGCCAACGATCAGCTCGCTGTCGGCCGGCATTCGCAGGGCCACATGCAGGGCAGGACGGTCTTCGGTGACGTTGATCTTGCCGCCGGAAAACATCGCCTCGCGACGCTCCTCCAGGCGGCAGGCGCGCGCCAGGGCAAACAGGAGGTCCAGCGTTTCCCGGTTGACCCGGTTCTTGGAGTAATCCAGGTACAGCCCGGCTCCCTCCGCGGCCATGCACTCGCCCCGCTCCGGGTCATCGGCGAACAGCTCACGAAGATGGCGCGATGCCATCCACGCCAGGTGCTCTTCCAGCGCCTTCCATTGCGGCTTCGCGGTTAGCAACCCGTCCTTCATCCTCCGCGACCCTCTCCGGCAAGCGTGCGGCTGCGCGACTCGATGGTCTGCAGCAGTTCTTTCCAGGACTTCACGAACGCCTCGGCGCCCTCGACCTGCAAGCGGTCCGCCAGCGCGGGAATATCCACTCCCGCGGCGGAGAACCGCGCCAGCGTCGCCTCCGAATCGCCACCGTCCGATGCCATGGCGCCCGTGAGCCGGCCGTGGTCGGCAAACGCGTGCAGGGTCTTCTCGGGGATCGTGTTGATGGTGTCCGGCGCGGCGAGCGCTTCGATATACAGCGTGTCGGACGCGTTGGGGTCCTTGGTGCCGGTGCTCGCCCAGAGCATCCGCTGCGGCTGCGCGCCCTGTGTGGCGAGCCTCTGCCAACGCGGGGACTCAAGCAGTTCGCGATAGGCCTTGTAGGTCTGCTGGGCCACCCCGATGCCCAGCTTGTTGTGCATCTCCTCGGGCACCTTGTCGGCGACAGCGCGGTCCCAGCGGCTGACGAAGAGGGACGCGACCGACGCAACGCGTGCGTCCAGTCCGGCCTCAAGCCGCCGCTCCAGGCCGCGCATGTACGCCTCGGCCACGGCCAGGTATTGCGCCCTCGAGAACAGCAGGGTCACGTTGACCGGCACACCGGCGAATATCGACTCCTCGATCGCCGGCACCCCTTCAGGCGTGCCCGGAATCTTGACGAATAGATTCGGGCGATCGCCTTGATCGTGGATCGCCTGGGCTGCGGCAATACTGCCGGCGGTATCGGAGGCCAGCAGCGGGGAGACTTCCATCGATACCCAACCATCGACTCCGTCGGTTGCGTCGAACACCGGCTTGAACAGGTCCGCAGCCCGGCGCAGGTCCTCCAGTGCGAGCTCCATGAACAGCGCTTCGCCTGACTTGCCCTCTCCCGCCTTTTTTCGCATTCCCTCGTCGTAGGCGTCACTGCCACCGACGGCCTCGTTGAAGATGCTCGGGTTGGACGTCAAACCAGTGACCGAGAAGTCGGCGATGTACCGCGCCAACGTGCCGTCGTCCAGGATCGTTCGGGAAATGTTGTCCAGCCACAGGCTCTGGCCCATGTCGTGAAGTGATCGAGTCGTGCTCATGCGTCCTCCGGTATGCAGCATCGCCAACATGGTAGTGCCCCGCGACTGCGAGGGAGCAGTGCCATTGATTGGCGGGCGCGGCGCAAACAGGATCCGCGCGGTTTCAGCAGGGGTGGCTCTGCTCGGGCTGCGGGTCCTGCCAGTGGCGGCCGCCGGTGACAAGCTCGTTGGCGGATTCCGGACCCCAGCTTCCCGGTTCGTAGATGGTGAGCGGCGTGTTGTGATTGCCATGCGAATCGGGCAACACCGGTTCGACGATGCGCCACGCTTCTTCCACCGAATCGTCGCGGGTGAACAGGCTTGTGTCGCCCTCGATCGCGTCGCCCAGCAATTGCTCGTACGGTGACTTGCCTTCATCGCGCGAGCTGCGGGCGACCAACTCAACCTGCCGGCCTTCCATCCCCTCGCCGGCCTTCTTGACCCGCGCGCCGGTGGAGATCACCACTTCGGGGCTGAGGCGGAAGCGGAAATAGTTGGTATCGGCGAGCGAGACGGGATCGAAGATTTCCAGCGGCGGCTGTTTCAGGTCAACCATCACCTGGGTACTGGTGATGGGCAGCTTCTTGCCGGCACGGATATAGAACGGGACGCCGGCCCAGCGCCACGTGTCGATGTACAGGCGCAGTGCGACAAAGGTCTCCACCTGGGAGTCCGCGGCAACCCCGGCCTCGTTGCGATAACCGCGGAACTGTCCCCGAACCACGTCCTCCGGCCTCAACGAGCGCGTGGCACGGAACAGGCGCAGCTTCTCCGCGCGCAGCGACTCGGGGTCGCGGCCCGCCGGGGCATCCATGGCCAGCAGCGAGAGGACCTGCAGCAGGTGGTTCTGGACCACGTCGCGGATGGTGCCGACCTCCTCGTAGAACGCGCCACGCCCTTGCACGCCAAAGTCCTCGGCCATCGTTATCTGCACGCTGTCCACATAGGTGCGGTTCCAGACCGGTTCCAGGAAGGTGTTGGCGAAACGGAAATAAAGCAGGTTGCGCACGGCCTCCTTGCCCAGATAGTGGTCGATACGGAACACCGAGGATTCCGGAAACACCTGGTGCAGCTCCCGGTTGAGCTCCCGGGCCGAGGCCAGGTCGCGACCGAACGGCTTCTCCACGATCACCCGGGCGTCGGCGTTGCATCCCGATGCGGCCAGCCCTTGGACCACCGTGCCGAACATGCTTGGAGGGATGGCCAGGTAATGGATGGGACGGGTGGCGGAACCCAAGGCCTGTTTCAAGCCGCGGAACGTCTGCGGGTCACTGTAATCGCCGTCGATATAGCGCAACTGCTCCGACAGGCGCGAAAAGGCGTCCTCATCCACGCCGCCGTTGGCTTCCAGGCTCGCGCGCGCCCGCTCACGCAAGCGCTCCAGCGACCAGCCACCGCGGGAAACGCCGATCAGGGGCATGTCCAGCTCGCCACTGCGGATCATCGCCTGCAGCGCAGGGAAGATTTTCTTGTACGCAAGGTCCCCGGTGGCGCCGAAGAAAACGAATGCGTCTGAGGGTGGCTTGGCCATGCCGCTGCTCCCGTGAGTGCACCGGATGATTGTGCCCACCCGGACGTGACGGCAGCCGAATGGCAGCGCGAGCGCAGACTCAGATGTGCGCGCCGCCCATGCAGGGAGCGAACAGGTCCTGGGACGCGTCATAGACGCCCGTCTCCACCTGCATCAGCCCCAGCACCGAGCTGAAGAGATTGTCGTGCGTGGCGGGCGTGACGAGACGCTGGCGCATGCAGGCGATGTCGATATTCCGGTCCGCCGCCAGCGGAGGTGACAGCCACATCACCATGGGCACCTTCAGCTGGGTGTCCGGTGCGATCGCGTAAGGCATACCGTGCAGATAGAGGTTGCCCTCACCAAGCGATTCGCCGTGGTCGGAGATGTAGATCATCGCGCTGTCGCGCGTGGGGTCCGCTTCCAGGGTTTCGATCACACGGGCGAGAAAGTGATCGGTATAGAGAATCGCATTGTCGTAGGCGTTGACGATCTCGGCCTGCCGGCATTTGCCCAGGTCCGCCGATTCGCACACCGGAACGAACTGGCGGAATTGATCGGGGTAGCGCTGGAAATAGCTCGGCCCGTGGTTGCCGAGTTGATGCAACACGATGACCTGGTCGCGGTCCTGCCCGTCGATCCTCGCATGCAGGTCGTGCAGCAGCACTTCGTCCAGACAGTGCTCGGCGTTGCACAGCTCGGGAACCCGGGCGTCCACCATGGATTCGAAGGGAAGCCCCGCACACACACCCTTGCACCCGCCCTGGTTGTCGCGCCACAGTGTCGCGATGCCGGCGTGATCCAGCACGTTGAGCAACGACTCCGACTCCCTGATCGCCCTTTTGTCGTAGCCACGCCGCCCCTGCGCGGAGAACATGCACGGCAGGGAGACGTCCGTACTCGATCCGCACGCCGTCACGTCGGTGTAGTTCAGGACATCCAGATCGGCCAATTCAGGCGTGGTTTGACGCGCGTACCCGTTGAGACCCCAGTTCTGCGCCCGCACGGTTTCGCCGACCACGATCACCAGCACCCGCTGTTTGCCATTGCTGCGCCCCACCACCCGGGCGTCGTTGCCCAGGGGTTGGCGTGCACGGACGGCCGCTGCGGGGTCCTCTGACGCGACCCGTGCAAGGGAGACGAGGTAGTTGCCCGGCGCGATCAGGTGCCGCAGTTCGGTCCGGTTGCGCATCAGCGCGGAGATGTCCTGGAATGAGAGCAGCAAGGCACCGGCGGTCACCGTCGCGACGGCCACCATGACAACCACTCGTCGCAACAGCGCGTCCGCGGGCCTTTGTGCGCGAATCCGCGCCCACCAGACCAGGGCTACGGGAATGAGTGCGGCCAGCACGGGCAGCGCCAGCCCCGGCGTCAACAGTTCGCGGGCTTCACGCGTGTCGGTATGAAGGATGTTGCGGATCATGTCGGGATCCAGATAGACCCCGTAATGGCGCGAGTAATACCCGGCCAACGCGGTTACCACCAGCAGCAAGGAAAGCAGCGGCTTGGTGGTCCAGCGGTTCAACACCAGACACAGGAGCAGGAAGTGCAGCCCGGTCATCGCCGTTGCCAGCGAGGCAGCCGTCACCCAGCCGCGCGCGCTTTCCAGAGCTCCGGTTGCCGCATAGGCACGCCAGAACGCGGTGTTGCAGGCAAGGGTGAACAATAGGCTCACCGGCAGCGCCAGCCCCTCCTGGCTGACCGAAGGTCGCCACATCGACCTGCCGCGCAGCCCCTCCCGGGCATGGGCGACGGCGCTCATGCCGGCATCCCTGACCCGTACGGACGAAGGATCCACAGCGACCCTCCCAAGGCTACAAGCCAACAGATCATCAACGTCCACACGTCGTGGGACAGGAAGTGCGCTCCGCGCAACTGCTGGCTGATGCCGAACAGGGCGCCGGCCGCCAGGGCAAGGGCCAATCCGGCCCATCGCAAGCGCGGCTGCACCGCACGGAAGAAGAAGTACAACGTCACCCACGCGTAGCCGGCGCTGGCGTGCCCGGCGGGAAAACACGACGCATGACCCATGCTGTGGGGCCGCGACTCAAACAACCCGACAAACGGCTGCAAGCCACCGTAGCGCTGGAGGTCCCATGGGCAATCCATTCCACTGCCTGCCTTGAGCAGCGACACGGCGACCGAGCCCGCCAGGGTTGCAAAGGCCAGATAGCCAAGGGGGCGACGCCAATGGGACAGCCTCGGATCCACAAGACTCCACAGCGATGCGATCAACGCACCAAGCCAGGCGGCGGCGGACACGGCCTTGCCCGCCTCATGCACCAACGTGGTGGTAATCCAGCTGTCACGCAGAGCCCACGCATTGCCCTGCGCCGTGTACAAGAGGTCGGCGAGCAGAAAATCGCCGTGTGCGCCGATAAGGACCACGCTGGCCGCTGCCGTCGCCACAAGCGGATACACAAGGTGATTGCGCAGGAAAGCCCGCTTCGGCCTCCCGGTTGCGGGCAGGCGCCCAGCTGGACAGAACTCGTCGGATCGCGTTGCGGTAGTGGCGGGCACGTCGGGACTACGGGAGTGGGACCAGCGCCAAGCATGAGCACCCCGTTGTAGCGATCTCTCAGCCATTTCTCAGGCGTTCGTTATCGAGCCCCCCACTGCCCGGACTAGACTTGCGTGGATCCGTGTCCCAGCCGAGCCCATGTCCGAGTCCCTGAAAATCCTGATCGTGGAAGACCAGCACGACATCGCGGCCAATATCTGGGACTTCCTGGAACGCCGTGGCCACGAGGTGGATCACGCCGCCGATGGCGAAACCGGGCTGATGCACGCGCTCCGGATCCCCTTTGACGTGATCGTGCTGGACCTCGGCCTGCCGCGCCTGGACGGACTGGATCTTTGTCGGCAGCTGCGGGAAGCCGGACGCGGCACTCCGGTCCTGATGCTGACTGCGCGCGATACCCTCGACGACAAAATACGCGGCTTCCATGAAGGCGCCGATGACTACATGGTCAAGCCGTTCGAGCTCAAGGAACTGGACGCGCGGATACGCGCACTGCACCGCCGCGGCGCCCCCTCGCCGCTGCTGCCCCTGGTCGTCGGTCCGCTGGAACTTGACGCCGAGTCGATGGTGGCAACTCGCGCAGGTACCCGCATCGCCCTCACGCGCAGCCAGAGCAGCATCCTTGAACTGCTGATGAGACGATCACCCGGCGTGGTCGGCCACGATCTGCTGATCCAGTCCGTTCCTGGCTCCCGCGGTGGCGATGCGGCCTCCCTGCACACCCATATGTATGACCTGCGCAACTTGGTGGACAAGCCGTTCGACATTCCCCTTATCCGCACTGTCCACGGCATCGGATACCGATTGGTGCCGCCCGAATGAGGTTTCCGTTGCCGCTGCGCACGCGCGTGACCTTGCTGTACACGGTCATGGGCGCGGTGCTGAGCATCGCGTTTGCGCTTGGCGTTGTGTTCATCGCCGAGGAGTACGAGCGCGTCCTGGTGGAATCGATCCTCACCAGCCAGGCGCATGACTACGCCGAGCGGCTGCAACGCGAGCCCGGCATCGACCTGCCGCGCAGCGCCCGGGTCAGCGGTTATCAGCTCCTGCCCTACAACCGCGGAGAAGTCCCCGACGTGTACCTGAGCCAGCCGCCGGGGATCGTTGATGTGCGCAACGCGGAAGGAGACGAGGTGTTCCTGGGCGTATTCGATACCTCAGCCGGCCGCCTGTTCTTTGTGATGGACCTGCACGACATCGAGGCGCTGGAGCGCTATCTCGCGCTTGTCCTTGCCGTGGTCGTGCTTGCGGGAACCGCACTAAGCGCGTGGCTGGGATGGCTGCTGTCGGGTCGGGTCGTGCGCCCGGTCCAGCAGTTGGCCCAGGCGGTCGCTTCGTTGCCGATCCAACCCGAGCGGACAGCGCTGGCGGACAAGCTGCCGGCCGACGAGCTCGGCCAGTTGGCCAGCGCGATCGATGACTACCAGGCCCGGCTCGCGTCTGCGGCGGAAGCGGAGCAGACCTTCCTCGCCGATGCCAGCCATGAGCTGCGTACGCCGATTTCCGTGGTGCGCGGCGCCACCGAATTGCTGCTTGAGGACAGCGCGGACATGCCCGCGCTGCAGCCGCGACTGCTGCGCCTTGACCGCGGAATCCGTGAACTGTCGGAATTGATCGACGCCTTGATGCGACTTGCCCGCCGCCGGGTGGACTCGGCAGAGCCAGTCGAGCTGCGTGGCTGGCTGGTGTCGTGCCTGGCCGGGGTTGCGTCAATCGTCGACGGCACCGTGAGCGTCGCGCTCGACTGCGCGGAGGTCGACACCACGCTGCCTACGAGCGATGCGACCCTGATCGTGCACGGAGTGCTGCGGCGCCTGTTGCCTCCCGGCGTGCCCGGCACACTGCGCATCTCGATCTCGAACCGCATGATGTCGTTCGCCTTCGCTGCCGATGACACCCTGCGATCGACCTCGTCCAGGCCGCGCCCGGCCAGCAGCGATCGACGCCTCGGCCTGACCCTGGTGGGACGCCTCGCCGACCGTATCGGCTGGGAGATTGACGACTCCGATGCCGCGTCGGGCAGCGTCGACGTGCGCTTCGTTAAGCGGTAGAACACCGCCCTGCCGTATCCTGTGCCGTCCGCACCAGAACGCTTCATGCGCGCGCAACAACGGTAGAGAAACCCGATGTCGAGCAAGTTCAATGGCAGCCGCAACGACGGCGACACCACCCCGGACACTGGTATAGAGGCACACGCCGACCTGCGTGACGGAGCCGGCAAACTGCTGGGCGGGATCGTCCGCCGCGATGGCGAATGGGTGCTCGGAATGGACGGCAAGATGGTCGGCAGCTCCGACAGCGCCGCCACGATGCTGGCGCTCATCCGCCGAGCCGCCTCGATGCACGAGCGCACCGGAGCCATTGCAAAACTCAAGTTCTCCGATGCGCTGCGTGATGCCGCCAACGCGGAGGCGCGTCAGCTGGGTCTGGAGTTCCAGCAGTTCGAAGCACAGCTCGACGAGAAGATGAAGAGCGACCCGCCCTCATCCGCCCGCGGTCCGACTGACCGCACCGGCCTGCACTGAGCGTCCCGGCGTCACGGTCCGGCAACGGCGAACTGCACCGACACCTCGAACCCGTCAGTTCGGCCAGTGGCGGGCGAGGTCAATGTCAGCGTCGCACCTGCGGCGTCGGCGATGGTCGTCACGATCGCCAATCCCAGCCCATAGCCCTGCGCGCCGCCGCGGCCGCGGACGAAACGGCCAGTCAGTTGTGCCAATTCAGCAGGATTCAGCACCTCACCGGCATTGATGACGGTCAGCCGCGCTGATTTGCTCAGATCCACATCGATGGGCTGTCCCGGCGCACCATGTTTCAGCGCGTTCTCCATCAAATTGCGCGCCAGGATCGCGAACGCGTCCGCATCGATGGGCGAGAGGACGGGCCCGTCCGACGGCAGCACCAACCGGATCGGGACGGCGGCCGCGCGTTGCAGGTCGTCCACCAAGTGGGTCAGCAGCAGCACCAGATCCTGGGGCTCCTCGGCAAGCACGCTCCCGCCCTCCGCCTTTGCCAGTTGCATCAACTTTTCTGCAAGGCGCGACAGCTCCCTCAGTGATGCCTCGATCTGCACGGCACGCGCCTGCAAGGGCCCTTCGGCGGCCTCACGCCGCAGGCGCTGGACCTGGGCAAGCGCGGCGGCCAGTGGGGTCCTCAACTCATGCGCACTGTTCGCGGTGAACCTGCGCTCGGTCTCAAGCGCGCGCCGGAGGCGATCGATCAGGCGGTTGACGGCATCCGCGCTCGGACGGATTTCCAGCGGCAGCGACTCGGTGTGGATGGGCGAGAGATCACCGACCCCGCGTGCTTCAACCGCCCGCCGATAGGCGCGCACGCTGCGCAGCCTGAAGCGCACATACAGCCAAACACCCAACAGGCTGGCCGGCACCAGCAGCAACAGCGGCAGCAGCAAGGCAAAGGTGGCATCCCGGGCGGCCTTGCGGCGGTATGCCAAAGGCTCGGCAAGCTGCAGGAATACCGTGTCTCGCAGAGCACCGGCACCGTACAGGCGGTGGGTCGTCGTCGTGCTGAACCCCAGCATGGCCGGCGGGCCAAACACGCCCGGGTCCGCGTCGCGAGATTGCAGCAGGATGGTGCCCTCGCGGTCGCGCACCAGATACGCGACCTGCCCGGGAAGCGCATTGAGCGGTGCCACCCGTTGCTGGCTGGGAGGATCTTCCCGATTGATGATGTCCATGACCGCCAGCGGCAGGATGCGCTGCGCCGCGCCTTGCATCGCATCGTCGAACGCGTCGTCCAGCCGTCTCTGCACGATCAGCCCGGACAGCGCGGTCGCCACCAGCCACAACACCACGATCCCCAAAGTGAGTCCGTAAACGAGTTGCTTTTGCAGGCTGCCCGCAACCCTCATGGGTGCTCCTGCCGGCCCAGTCGGTAGCCCATCCCGCGGACGGTATCGACCACGCTGAAGCCCAACTTTTTACGCAGATGGCTGATGTGGACTTCCACCGCATTGCTCTCTATTTCCGCTCCGAACTCGTACAGCCGTTCCTCGAGCTGCGACTTTGACAACAACGCACCGGGACGCTGGAGGAAGGCATCCAGCAGCGCCCATTCCCGCGCCGTCAACGCAATGGTTTCGCCAGCGCGCTGGATGGTTCGAGCCGTCAGGTCGATCGTCAGCGCCCCCAGTTGCAGCTGCGGGTTGGGATTGCCGCTGTAACGGCGCGCCACAGCGGCCACGCGGGCGGACAGTTCCGACAGGTCGAACGGCTTGACCAGGTAGTCATCGGCACCCGCGTTGAGGCCGGCAATCCTGTCGGAGAGCTGGTCCATGGCGGTCAGGATGATCACCGGAGTGCCATCGCCGGCCGAGCGCAACCGGCGCAGGAAATCAATGCCGCGACCATCGGGCAGCATCAGGTCGAGCAGGATGAGGTCGTAGGGGGTCGAGCCGATCGCCAGTTGCGCGTGGTCCAGGGTCTGCACCCAATCCACCGCATGTCCGTCCTCGCCGATCTGCTCGCGCACGGCCTGGCCCAGGTCGGCGTTGTCCTCTACCAGCAGTACCCGCATCGAAAAATCCTCGCCTTAAGGCTCGCATAAGGATGCGCGCCTAGAGTCCACGTTGCACCCAACCCAAGGAGATCGCACCCATGAAACACCTCACTCTGACCGCGGTCGTCATGGCCGCCCTCGCCTTCAGCGGCAGCGCACTGGCCGGTGACGACTGTACCGACCCCGTGGCCGACTGGCAGCCGCGCGAAGTCCTGCGCCAGCAGCTCGAACAGAAAGGCTGGGACGTCCAGCGGATCAAGGTCGATGACGGTTGCTACGAAGTCCGCGGGACCGACACCTTGGGAAACCGCTTCAAGGCCGAGTACTCCCCGGCATCGCTGCAGATCCGTGAGCTGAAGATCAAGTTCGACGGCAAGGGCGGCGCAGGCGACTACCTGGACCGCAACCCGGACCAGAAGGCGAAGTGAAGCCGTTTACAACCCGATTGCAGGAGCAATGACATGAACAAGATCGTCCTATCCCTCTGCCTGGCCGGAGCCATGGCGCTGCCTGTAATGGCTGACGCCAGGCCCGTCACCCTCACCACCCAGATGAAAGCCTACACCGGCGATGGAGCCTATCTGGCCATCTATGTAACCGATGCCGCGGGCAAGTACCACAAGACACTCTGGGTCTCGGGCAAGAAGTCGAAGTACTACAAGAACCTGCGCGACTGGGCACGGGGCAGCGGCATGCGGGCGAGCGAGTTTGACGGCGTGAGCGGCGCGAGCGTCGGCAGCGGGCGCACCCTCAAGGTCACCGCCGAACTTGAAGACGCGTTGATCGATGCCGGCTATGAAATACGGATCGACACCGCGGTGGAAGACGGTCGCGACAACCCGGCCGACGTGCGGGCGCCCCTGACCAAGGCCGGCAGCGGCAAAGCGACTGCGGGGCGCGGTTACGTGCAGTCATTCACTTACGACATGTAATCGATCCGCCTGAAGGAGGTCCGCATCATGTTGCGTCGGATTCACTCACTGCCCGCTCTTGTCCTTGGGCTGCTGATCGCCGTGTTGGCGATCAGCGGCGCGATCCTGTCGGTCAATCCCGCCATTGACCGGCTTGGAACGACGGTGCCGGAGCGTGGGCAGGTCAGCGTCGCCCTGCTTGCGGAGCGGATAGCCGACAACTTTCCCGGGGTCGAGCAGGTCCAGCGCTCACCCTCGGGCACGATCATCGTCTACTACAGTCAGGGCGACCGGGCGGAGGCGGTCCGGATCGACCCGCTCAGCGGAAAGGCGATGGGCCCTTATGCGCCCTCTTCCAGCACGCGTTGGATCAAGAACCTGCACCGCTCGTTTCTCGCAGATACGCCAGGCAGGGCCGCGGCAGGTGTGTCCGCCCTGACGATGCTGGTCCTGTGCATCTCCGGCATGACGCTGCTGGTGAAACGCGTGGGCGGCTGGCGACAGCTGTTGCGCCCCCTGCGTGGCAACTTCAGCCAGCGTTGGCACGCGGAACTGGGGCGAATCGCCGTGTTGGGTCTACTGCTGTCCGCGCTGACCGGCATCTTCATGTCTGCGACCACCTTCGGCCTGGTGCCGCAGGGTGCGGATGTAGAGCCTGCGTTCCCCACTGCGGTGGAGACGCCAGGTGCGCCGGCGCCCGTCGGCACCCTGCCCGCCCTGCTGGATACCGATCTGAACGACCTGCGCGAGCTGGTCTATCCGATGCCCGACACACCCTCGGATTTCTACTCGCTCGCCACCGCGCAAGGCGACGGCTACATCGACCAGGCCACCGGCGCCCTGTTGGTGTTCCAGCCACATGACCGCGCCCAGCAAACCTACGAACTGATCTACATGCTGCACACCGGCGAAGGCCTGTGGTGGCTGGGCCTGCTGCTGGGCATCTGCGCACTCAGTGTTCCGGTAATGAGCGCCACCGGCGTGGTGATGTGGTGGCACCGCCGTCGCCTGATGCCGCGCATCGCAAACAACAGCGGCGCGCAGGCAGCGGACACCATCATCCTGGTCGGCAGCGAAGGTAACAGCACCTGGGGCTTCGCGAACGCGTTGCACGCTGCGCTGCACAAGGCCGGCAAGCGCGTGCACACCGCCCCGATGAACCAGCTGGCGAAGGAATATCGCCAGGCGAGCCACCTGTTCGTGCTCACCGCCACCTACGGCGATGGTGACGCGCCCGCCTCGGCCAAGCAGTTCCTTGCGCGGCTGGAAAGGTTTAGCGGGGACAACAAGCCGGCGTTCGCGGTCCTGGGATTCGGCGATCGCCAGTTCCCGCGGTTCTGCCAGTTTGCCAAGGACGCCCGCAACGCGCTGCTGGCCGGCGGCTGGAACGAATTCGTGTCACTCGAGACGGTGGACAGGCAGTCCTCGCAGGAGTTCGCGCGCTGGGGAGAGGCGGTCAGTCGCGCATTGTCCCTCGACCTGGCGCTGACGCACGTACCGTCACACCCGCAAACGCGCCCGCTTGAGCTGATCAGCCGCGTGGACTACGGCGCGCAGGTCAACGCGCCAACGAGCATCCTGCGCTTTGGGCCGGTCGCCTCGCAGAGTGCGGGTGGCCGGTTGCGGCGCATGCTTGGGCTCAGTGAACTGCCCCACTTTGAGGCGGGAGACCTGGTCGGGATCGTCGTAGCGGGCAGCCCGGTCCCGCGGTTCTATTCCTTGGCCAGCGGATCCAGGGACGGTTTCCTGGAAATCTGTGTGCGCAAGCATCCGGGTGGGCTGTGTTCGGAGATGCTCCACGGCCTGCCGCCGGGCGCCCAAATCGACGCCTTCATCCAGCCCAATCCGGACTTCCGACCCGCCTCCGGCAAGTCTCCCGTTGTGCTCATCGGCGCCGGTACCGGCATCGGCCCCCTGGCCGGATTCATCCGCAACAACGAAGCCAAGCACCCAATGTACCTTTACTGGGGCGGCCGCGATCCGGCTTCGGATTTCCTCTACGAGCCGGAACTGGATGGCTACCTGGCCGATCACCGGCTGACCGGGTTGAACGCGATCTTCTCCCGCACCGCCAAGGGCGGCTACGTTCAGGACCGTCTGCTGGAACACTCGTCGCAGATGCGTCGACTGGTTGAAGACGGCGCGCAGATCCTGGTCTGCGGCAGCCGCGCCATGGCCGACAGCATCAGGCAGACCATCGATGCGATTCTGGCCCCGGTCGGCCTGGACGTTGCGACTCTCAAACTGCAGGGGCGCTACCGTGAAGACGTCTTCTGAATCCGCGAAACCGGCCGTCGCCGTCATGCAACGCCACAGCCTGCACGGCGAGACGATGGGCACCCGCTACAGCGCGCTGTTTTTTGCCGCGCCGGGCGTCGATGAAGCCGCCATCGGCCAGCGGCTCTTCGCCGCCGTCGATAACGTCGATCGACAGATGTCGAGCTGGAAGGCCGATTCCGATCTGAACCGCCTGAACACCGAGCCGATCAACGAGTGGATTACGGTTCCCGCGGAGCTGTTGGCGGTGCTGGAGACCGCCCTGCGGGTCGGTCGACAGTCGCGGGGCGCGTTCGACATCGGCGTCGGTGACCTGGTCCAGTCCTGGGGTTTTGGACCCGCCCGGGGCGCGATCAACGTCCAGGCGATCACGGCCCGGAACGATGGTGTCCAGCGGGCCGCGTCCGACATCCTCGAACTGGACCCGGTGCAACTCCGGGTCCGGAAGCGGGCGGAGATCAACCTGGACCTGTCCGGGATCGCCAAAGGCTTCGGGGTGGACCAACTGGCCGGCTGTCTCGACACTTTCGGCATCACCCGCTATCTGGTCGGGATCGACGGTGAGATGCGCGCCCGCGGCAGCAAGCCCGATGGGCATCCCTGGGCCGTGGCGATCGAAAAGCCGGTCCGCGGCGTGCGCGAGGTCAGTGGCGTGATGGAGCTGGCTGACGCGGCGATCGCCACGTCCGGCGACTACCGCCACTGGGTTGAGCATGACGGCCGGAGCTACCCGCACACGATGGACGCCAGCGGACGACGACCCGCCACTAACCGGCTGGCCGCGGTCAGCGTGGTCGCTTCCACGTGCATGCTCGCCGACGCGTGGGCGACGGCCTTGCTGGCCCTGGGGGAGACCGAAGGGGTCAAGCTGGCGCGGGATCGCGGAATGGAGGCGTTGTTCACCCTTCACGATGGCGACGGATTTCAGGAGATCCACGTCGGCTAACATCCACCGCTTCCAACTGGAGCGCGCCATGAGTGCACTTGATACCGCCGATACGGTTCTCGATTGCCTGGTCATTGGCGGCGGTCCCGGTGGCTTGACGGCGGCGACCTACCTGGCGCGCTTCGGTCGCGAACTGGTCATTGTCGACGCCGGCCATAGCCGTGCCCGCTGGATCCCGGCGAGCCATAACTGCCCGGGCTTTCCGTTTGGCGTGGCAGGCAACGAGCTGCTGGGGCGGTTTAGGGAGCACGTCGCGCAATATCACGTGCCCGTGGTGGAGGACCGGATCGAGAGGCTGGAACGTGAAGGAGACATTTTCATCGCCAGCACCAGCTCACGAAAGTGGCGCGCCCAGAGCATCATCCTGGCCACCGGCGTCGTCGACCTGCTGCCCGACATCGAAGGAGCGGAAGACGCCATCGCCAGCGGCGCGATCCGGTTGTGCGCGGTCTGCGATGGTTACGAGGCCAAGGATGATGCGATTGCGGTACTCGGTCGCTGCGAGGAAGCCATCGGCCACGCCGAATTCCTGCGGACGTTCTCGCGCGACGTCACCGCGATAGCCACCGACGGCCTCGCCAACGACCCGGCACTGCGGGACCGGGCCGCCGCCAGCGGCGTGGTCCTGCTTGCGGCGCCAGACCGGTGGCGGTTGGTTGACGGCGGTTGCGAGGCTCAGCTGCCGGACGGATCGCGTCGGCGTTTCGACACCCTCTATCCGGTTCTGGGCTCCGACGTCCAGTCATTCCTGTTGGCGCCGCTGGGCGCCGCGACGGACGATGCGGGTGCACTGATCGTCGACGACCACATGCAGACCAGTGTCCCCGGCGTGTACGCGATAGGTGATGTGGTCAGCGCGCTCAACCAGATCAGTGTGGCGGTCGGACAGGCCGCTATCGCGGCGACCGCGGTCCATGGACGCCTTCCGCGCAACCCGCGTTGAACGGGCTGAGTCGGTGATCGAACCGCTGGAACGGGTGAGAACCCGGGTTTCAGATGGTCCTCTCCCAACAACGGCATGGGCGCACTTGGTCAGTCTCAAAGTGAACGATTCACCCTACCTTCGGCACGGCGGCCGCGAAAGGCGCTTTTCACCACAAAGCCATCACAAATCCAGGAATAGTTTTTGACATGCCCGCTCGAGGGCACACGCCAGGAGACGGAAAATGCCAACCGACAAAAAGCAGTCCACGGACAGCAAATCTGACAAGAAGCACGCAAGCGGCTCGGATCAGAAGAGTGGCAAGTCGGCGTCAGGTGATACGTCCAAAAGCTCAAAAAAGAGCGAAACCAAGAGCCGTTGAGTACCCGCGGCTGGTAACCAGAACGCCCGCGCAATGCGGGCGTTTTCGCATGCGCCCTCCCGCGAGTTCGCGCGTGCGAAATATCCACACGGGAGAGACCGTGACCACTTCATCGATCTCCGGCAGCGAAAACTGCAGGCACAAAAAAGGCCCCGTCTCCGGAGCCTTGAATGCTTGAAAACCGTAAGGTAATCAATGGTTTAGAAGTGGCGTCCCCAAGGGGATTCGAACCCCTGTCGCCGCCGTGAAAGGGCAGTGTCCTAGGCCTCTAGACGATGGGGACGCGGTAGTCCCTGTACCTTTTTTTTGGTTGTCTTTCACACAACCAGGCACAAAAACTATTTTGAAATGGTGGAGCCAGGCGGGATCGAACCGCCGACCTCCTGCATGCCATGCAGGCGCTCTCCCAGCTGAGCTATGGCCCCACGGGGCTGGAAAGTCCGTAAGATTAGAGCGCTATTCTGGAACCGTCAAGCCCCGGTCAGGATTTCCGCGGAACTTTCACTTTCCAGCCTCAGCGTGCCCGACCCGTGCCCGCGTTCGGCGAGGTATTCCAGCCATTTGCCGAGGAAAGTGTTCATCCGCAGACGATGGCTGATCAGAGCCGCGGGCAGCGGATACATGCCCAGCACATCCTGCCAGCGACGACCGATGTAGCAGTGCGTGGCCTCCAGCTGGTTGGCGTCGTGGTAGTGGCGCAGGTAGGCCGACGGATCGGGCATGCCGGTCACCGGGTCCACCATCGTGTAGCTCACGCGCAGCTCGGTTGTGTAGCGATGCTGCAGCAGCACTTCCAGGCGCAGATCCAGGCCATCGCCGACGCTGGAGATATGCGTTCCGGCTGCGAGATCGGAGGTGTTGAACAGGCGGCGCAGGCGGACATGGTTTTCGGCGTACAAGGCCATCAACCAACCGAAGCGGTCGAGCGAAGGAAGGCGGCGGGCGGCAACGGAACTGGACATGCACTGATCCTACACGTCCGCCCCGGCTGCGGCCGGCAGCCCCCAGGACCCCGGAACAGCGCGGTTCAGAACATCTCGCGATTGATCCGCAACGTCGTCATGACCTTGCTCGCGATCTCCTCGATGGAGGTATTCGTGGTGCTCAGGGTGGGGATCCTTTCCGCGCGGAACAGCGCTTCCGCCGCGGCGACCTCGCGCTTGCAGGTCTCCAGCTTGGCGTAGTGGGAATCGGGGCGGCGCTCCTGGCGGATCTGGTGCAGGCGGTGCGGATCAATCGTCAGGCCAAACAATTTGTCGCGGAACTTGCGCAGGCGCTCAGGCAGGCGGTCGTGCTCCAGGTCCTCCTCCGTGAGCGGGTAGTTGGCCGCCCGCACGCCGTACTGCAGCGCCAGATAGACGCAGCTGGGCGTCTTGCCGGCGCGCGACACCGCGACCAGGATCACGTCGGCATCGTTGTAGTCGATCGCGATGCCGTCGTCGTGGGTGAGCGCGTAGTTCATCGCGTTGATACGGCGATGGTAGGTGTCGAAGTCCACAATCGCGTGCGCGCGCCCCACCTGGCGCATGCGGGACTGGCCAAGCTCCCGCTCCAGCGGCTCGATGAAGGGCGCAAACACATCCAGCATCAGCGCCCCGCTCTTGGCCAGCGCTTCGCCCACGTCGCTGTCCATGCACGAGTTGATCACCACGGGGCGCACGCCGTGCTTCCCGGCCGCCGCCTTGATGCGCTCGACGGCGTCTTCGGCGCGCTCGACGCTGTCAACAAAGGAAATACGTTCGGCGATGAAGTCGGTGCCGTTGAACTGGGTCAGAAGGCTATGGCCGATGGTCTCCGCGGTGATGCCCGTACCGTCGGATATGTAGAAGACAGGCCGTGTTTCGCTCATCGGATATGTCGCCTTGCTGTGTGTCGGGAAGAAAAGCCCGCCAGATCAACCTTGTAAGCATCCGGCGCAGCGGCGATCATAGCGGCTTCGCCGTGTACAGCGGCGTGCCCCCCACGGAGATACACAGTTTTGAACGAGAATATCCTCTGGCTCCACGCGCTGCGCCTGGACGACCTGGCCCGCGTCGGCGGCAAGAACTCGTCGCTTGGCGAGATGATCGGCAACCTGTCCAACCTCGGTGTTTCCGTTCCGGGCGGATACGCGACGACGTCAGAAGCGTTCAAGGACTTCATCGCCCACAACAACCTGCACCAGCGGATTTTCGACCGACTCGCGCCGCTGGACGTCGACGATGTCGCGGCCCTCACCGAGGCCGGCAAGGACATCCGCGACTGGGTGATCGGCGCTCCGTTGCAGCCCGAGCTCGACCGCGACATCCGCATCGCCTATCGCCAGCTGTGTGACGAGAACGGCGGCGGCGACGTGGCCGTGGCGGTGCGATCGTCGGCGACCGCCGAGGACCTGCCCGACGCGAGCTTCGCCGGCCAGCAGGAAACCTTCCTCAACGTGACCGGTGAGGACGACGTGGTGGTCAAGGTGAAGGAAGTCTTCGCCAGCCTCTACAACGACCGCGCGATTGCGTACCGCGTGCACCACGGCTTCAAGCACGAGGATGTATTCCTGTCCGCAGGCGTGCAGTTGATGGTGCGCTCCGATGTCGGCGCGTCCGGCGTGCTCTTCACCCTGGATACCGAGTCGGGCTTCCGCGAAGTGGTCTTCATCACCTCCAGCTTCGGTCTGGGCGAGATGGTCGTCCAGGGCGCGGTCAATCCGGACGAGTTCTACGTCTACAAGCCCACGCTCGCGCAGGGCAAGCAGGCGATCCTGCGCCGCTCCATCGGTGCCAAGCAGCTGCGGATGGTCTACTCCGACCAGCCCGGCGAGAGGGTGCGCACCGAGGACACCCCCGCGGAAATGTGCGGCACCTTCTCGATCAACGATGACGACGTGCACGAACTCGCCCGCCAGGCGCTCATCATCGAGAAGCACTACGGCCGCCCGATGGACATCGAGTGGGCGAAGGATGGCGTCAGCGGCAAGCTGTTCATCGTCCAGGCGCGTCCGGAGACGGTGAAGTCGCGCGGCCACGCCACCCAGATCGAGCGCTACCAGCTGGGCGAGCGCGGTCCGGTGATCTGCGAGGGCCGCTCAATCGGCAACAAGATCGGCAGCGGCGTCGCCCGCGTGATCCGCTCGCTGGACGACATGGCCCGGGTACAGGCCGGCGACGTCCTGGTCGCCGACATGACCGACCCGGATTGGGAGCCGGTCATGAAGCGTGCCGCCGCGATCGTCACCAACCGCGGCGGGCGTACCTGCCACGCGGCGATCATCGCCCGCGAGCTTGGCGTGCCGGCAGTGGTCGGGACCGGCAATGCGCTGGACACCATCAAGGAAGGCCAGACGGTGACCGTGAGCTGCGCCGAGGGCGACACCGGCTTCATTTATGACGGCGACCTGCCCTTCGAGCGCCACGTCGCCGATCTGGACAAGATGCCCGAAGCACCCCTGAAGGTGATGATGAACGTCGGCAATCCCGACCGCGCCTTCGACTTCGCGATGCTGCCCAACGCCGGCATCGGCCTGGCACGGCTGGAAATGATCATCGCCAGCCACATCGGCATCCACCCCAAGGCGCTGCTGGAATACGACCGGCAGGACGCGGCAACGAAGAAGCAGATCGATGCCAAGATCGCCGGCTACGGTGACGATCCGGTCCAGTTCTACGTCGACCGCCTCGCCGAGGGCATCGCCACCATCACCGCATCGGTGGCACCCAAGCCGGTGAGCGTGCGTCTGTCGGACTTCAAGACCAACGAGTACGCCAACCTGATCGGCGGCGCAGCCTATGAGCCGGACGAGGAAAATCCCATGCTCGGTTTCCGCGGCGCATCGCGCTACGTCGATCCGAGCTTCAGCGATGCGTTTGCACTGGAGTGCCGCGCGGTGCTGAAGGTGCGCGACGAGATGGGCCTGACCAACCTGTGGGTCATGATCCCGTTCGTGCGCACCCTGGACGAGGGCCGCAAGGTGGTCGAAGTGCTGCGGGCCAACGGCCTGGAACAGGGCAAGGACGGCCTGAAGATCATCATGATGTGCGAGCTGCCCTCCAACGCGCTGATGGCCGAGGAGTTCCTTGAGATCTTCGACGGCTTCTCGATCGGCTCCAACGACATGACCCAGCTCACCCTGGGCCTGGACCGGGATTCCGGACTGATCGCGCATCTGTTCGACGAACGCGACCCGGCGGTGAAGAAGCTGCTGTCGATGGCGATCAAGACCGCCAAGGCCAAGGGCAAGTACGTCGGCATCTGCGGCCAGGGCCCAAGCGATCATCCCGACCTGGCGCAGTGGTTGATGGAGGAAGGGATCGATTCGGTATCGCTGAACCCAGACACCGTGGTTGATACCTGGCTGCGGCTGGCCAAGGCCAAAGCCGCCGGCTGAGCCATGACGGACCGCTAACGGCGGCGGTCCTAGAATCCGGCCCACATTCGACGCCCCGCCTGACCGCGGGGCGTCGCACATGAGGAGATCTGGATGCAATCGACAACGACCATCGCGACCGGCAGTTGGCTCGCCCATGCCCAGGCCGGAGAGTGGACCGAAGCCCTGACTGGCCTGGGAATCCGGGTCGGCCTGGCATTGCTGTTGTTCCTCGTCGGCCGCTATGTGATCAGCTGGATCCTGTCACTGGGGGTTCGGGCGCTGGATCGCAGTCGCGTCGACACGACTGCCTCGCTGTTCCTGCGCAAGGTCGCCTCGGTGACGATGACCATGCTGCTGATTCTGGCGGCCCTGCAGGTGATCGGCGTGCCGATGACCTCGATGATCGCGGTACTGGGCGCGGCCGGCCTGGCGATCGGTCTGGCGCTGAAGGACTCGCTGTCCAACATCGCATCCGGGGTGATGCTGGTGACGCTGAAGCCGTTCCAGGTGGGGGATTTCGTCACCATCCACGGCGAGGTCGGCACGGTCGAGACGGTGAGCATCTTCCAGACCTGCGTGCGCGGGGCGGACAACCAGGTTATCGTGCTGCCCAACAGCCTGATCACCCGCGACTCGATCATCAACCACACGCCAGAGGACATGCGCCGCATCGGCCTCTCGTTGCCGATCAGCTACACCGCCGATATCGACACCGCCCGCGCGATCGCCATCGAGCTGATGCAGGCCGACGAGCGCATTTTGGCCGAGCCCGCTCCCAGCGTCCTTGTCTATGCGCTGGGCGAGAACCATATCGATCTGGGGGTTCGGTGCTACACCAACAACGCTGACAATTTCGTCACCAAGTGCGCGTTGCTGGAGCAGCTCAAGAAAGCCTACGACAAGGCCGGTATCTCACCGGGGTTCCAGCAGCGCGAGGTGGTGATGTACTCCCGCGACGACGCCGGTCAGCGCCTCCCGCTCAGCTTTCAGCGCGAAGACGATCCGCCGACTCCGAGCCGCCCAGCAACCCCATGAACCGACGGTAGTACCGCAGCTCATTGATCGAGTCGTGCACGTCGCTCAAGGCGGTGTGGCTGGCCTGCTTGTGCAGGCCGGCGCTGATCGAAGGTGCCCAGCGATTCGCCAGCTCCTTGACCGTGCTGACATCCAGGTTGCGGTAGTGGAAGTAGCGTTGCAGCTTCGGCATCTCGCGATGCAGGAAGCGGCGGTCCTGACAGATCGAGTTGCCGCACATGGGCGACGCGTTCGCCGGCACCCAATGGGCAAGAAATGCGAGGGTCCGCTGCTCGGCTTCCTCCAGCGAGACGCCCTGCTCCAGCACGCGCGCCCACAATCCCGAGCCGCCGTGCTGGTTGCGGTTCCAGTCGTCCATGGCCTCCAGGGTCGCCAACGGGTGGGCGATGGCCAGCTCCGGGCCTTCGGCAAGCACATTCAGCTGCTTGTCGGTGACAACGGTGGCGATCTCGAGGATCGAGTCGTTGTCGGTGTCCAGACCGGTCATTTCCAGGTCGATCCAGACCAGGTTGTCGGCGTTGACAGGGCCGTTGGCCATCATGGGCTCGCGTCGCTTGGAAGGGGCAGGCATCATACCGTCAGCCCGCCACGGAAGCCTGCATGACCGCCACGCCCTTCGCCGATCCCAACCACTATGCGGTGATTTCGGCGATGATCACCCCCGCTTTTTTCCTGACCGCAACCGGCTCGCTGTTGATCTCCTCCAACAACCGCCTGGCGCGCGTGGTCGACCGCATGCGCAAGGAAATCGAGCACCTGCGCGAAACCGTCCCGGGCCCGATGCGCACCGAACTGGAGATCAGGATCGGATACCACAGGCGGCGCTCGTACCTGGTCCTGGGCGCATTGCGAATCCTCTACGCGGCGCTCAGTGCCTTCGTCGGCACCAGTATCGGGATCGCCGCCGACGCGTTCTTCCAGTATCAGCTGGGCTACCTGCCGACGCTGTTGGCGGTGCTCGGCGTGCTGCTGATGCTGGCCGCCTCGCTGTGCCTGGGCCAGGAGGCGCGGATCAGCCTGCGGGTGCTCGAGCGCGAGCTGCGCGCGGAACTGGACAAGGATTCGACCATCCCGCAGCCGTTCTGAGTCAGGCGCAGTCTCGCCTTACGACGACTTCATACGTTTGCGG
The DNA here is from genome assembly GCF_000855665.1 of Lysobacter sp. A03. Lineage (GTDB taxonomy): Bacteria > Pseudomonadota > Gammaproteobacteria > Xanthomonadales > Xanthomonadaceae > Novilysobacter. The sequence goes on along the minus strand of NZ_JXSS01000093.1, from coordinate 95,867 downwards.
CGGAAGTAGGCGGTGAGTCGCGCGCCCGCCTCTTCACCCAGCAAGCCGCCTTCCACCTCTACCCGATGGTTGTGGCGCGGGTCGTTCAGCAGATTGAACACACCGCCGGCGGCACCCGTCTTGGGATCGGCGGCGCCGTAGACGACACGCGCCACGCGCGCATGCACCATGGCCATCGCGCACATCGCGCACGGCTCCAGGGTGACGTACACGGTGCATCCCAGCAGTCGATGGTTGGTCAAGCGGAAGCCGGCCTGGCGCATCGCCACGATCTCCGCGTGTGCGGTTGGATCGTGCTCGGTGATGTTGCGGTTCCAGCCTTCGCCGAGAAGCGAGCCGTCGGCGGCAACGACCACCGCGCCCACGGGGATCTCGTCATCCTCGCGTTCGGCGCGGTCCGCCAGCGCCAGTGCGTGCCGCATCCAGCGCTGGTCGTCGCTCATTCCCACTCGATGGTCGCGGGCGGCTTTCCACTGATGTCATAAACAACGCGAGAAACGCCTCGCAACTCATTGATTATCCTGTTGGAAACACGCCCAAGGAACTCATATGGGAGATGCGCCCAGTGGGCGGTCATGAAGTCGATCGTCTCCACCGCGCGCAGTGCGATGACCCATTCATAGGCCCGCGCATCACCCACCACGCCAACCGACTTGACCGGCAGGAACACCGCGAACGCCTGGCTGGTCCTGTCGTAGAGGTCGGCCTTGCGCAGTTCGTCGATGAAGATGTGGTCGGCGCGCGCGAGGAGTTCCGCGTACTCGCGCTTGACCTCGCCCAGAATCCGCACACCCAGGCCGGGGCCGGGGAACGGATGGCGGTACACCATGGAGGCCGGAAGACCGAGCTCGACACCCATGCGGCGGACTTCGTCCTTGAACAACTCCCGCAGCGGCTCGACCAGGCCAAGTTTCATGTGCTCGGGCAGGCCGCCCACGTTGTGGTGGCTCTTGATCATATGCGCCTTGCCGTTCTTGCCGCCGGCCGACTCGATCACGTCTGGGTAGATCGTGCCCTGGGCAAGCCATTTGGCATTGGCCAGCTTGCTGGACTGCTCATCGAAGATCTCGACGAACAGGTTGCCGATGATCTTGCGCTTGGCCTCCGGATCGGTGACGCCTTCGAGCGCGGTGAAGTAGCGATCGGCCGCATCGACGCGGATGACCTTGACGCCCAGGTGCTCGGCAAAAGTCGCCATCACCTGGTCGCCTTCCTGCCAGCGCAGCAGCCCCGTATCGACAAACACGCAGGTCAGCTGGTCGCCGATCGCCTTGTGCAACAGCGCCGCGACCACCGACGAGTCCACGCCGCCGGACAGGCCCAGGATGACTTCATCCGCGCCGACCTGCTCGCGGACCCTCGAGACCTGGTCCTCGATAATCTGCTGCGGCGTCCACAGGGTCTGGCACTCGCAGATGTCGGTGACGAAGCGCTCCAGCAGCGCCCCGCCCTGCTTGGTGTGGGTGACCTCCGGATGGAACTGGACGCCGTACCAGCGGCGTTCGTCGTTGGCCATCGCCGCCACCGGCACGCGATCGGTGCGGGCGGTAACCACAAAGCTGTCGGGCGCCTTGGAGACGTGGTCGCCGTGGCTCATCCACACGTCCAGCCGCGGCGGCGAGCCGGGATGGTCCTTCAGTCCGTCCAGCAGCCGGTCCTGCGCCACCAGCGCGACCTCGGCATGGCCGTACTCGCGCTGGTCGGCGGCCTCGGTTTTGCCTCCCAGCTGCTTGGCCATGGTCTGCATGCCGTAGCAGATGCCGAGCAACGGCAGGCCGGAATCGAAGACTTCCTGCGGCGCCTGCGGGGAGCCATCGAGCGTGGTGGACTCCGGACCGCCCGACAGGATGATGCCCTTGGCACCGAAGCCCTCGATCTCGGCCGGGTCGTGGTCCCAGGCCCAGATTTCACAGTACACGCCGAGCTCGCGGATGCGGCGCGCGATCAGCTGGGTGTACTGCGCCCCGAAGTCGAGGATCAGGATCTTGTCTCTATGGATGTCGGTCATTTTTTTCAGCCCACCCGGTAATTCGGCGGCTCTTTGGTGATCTGCACGTCATGGACGTGGCTCTCGCGCGAGCCGGCGGAACTGACGCTGACAAACTCCGGCTTGGTGCGCATCTCCTCGATGGTCGCGCAGCCAACGTAGCCCATGGTCGCGCGCAGGCCGCCCACCAGCTGGTGGACGATGTTGCGCAGGGGACCGCGGTAGGGCACGCGGCCTTCGATGCCCTCAGGCACCAGCTTGTCGGCGTCGGAGGAGTCCTGGAAATAGCGGTCCTTGGAGCCGGTTTCCATCGCCGCCAGGCTGCCCATGCCGCGGTAGCTCTTGTAATGGCGGCCCTGGAACAACTCGCTGTCGCCCGGGGACTCATCGGTGCCGGCGAACAGGCTGCCGATCATCACCGTCGATGCGCCGGCGGCCAGTGCCTTGCCGATATCCCCGGAGTAGCGGATGCCGCCGTCGGCAATCAGCGGAATGCGGTCCTGCAAGGCCTCAGCGACCATGTCGATGGCCGAGATCTGCGGCACGCCGACGCCGGCGACGATACGCGTGGTGCAGATAGAGCCCGGACCCACGCCGACCTTCACCGCGTCCGCGCCGTGATCCATCAGGGCCAGCGCGGCGTCGCCGGTGACGATGTTGCCGCCGATCACCTGCAACTGCGGGAAGTGCTTCTTGACCCACTTCACCCGATCCAGCACACCCTGCGAATGGCCGTGGGCGGTATCCACCACCACGACGTCGACCCCGGCGGCGACCAGCGCTTCCACGCGCGCGTCGGTATCACCGCCCACGCCTACCGCCGCCCCGACCAGCAGGCGTTCGCTGCTGTCATAGGCGGCGTTGGGGTTGTCGGTCTTCTTCTGGATGTCCTTGACGGTGATCAGGCCTTTCAGCTCGAACGCGTCGTTGACAACCAGGACCTTCTCGATCCGGTGCTTGTGCAGCAGGCCGACGACTTCCTCGTCGCTGGCGCCTTCCTTGACCGTGATCAGGCGATCCTTGCGCGTCATGATGTGGCGCACCGGATCGTCGAGCTTGGTCTCGAACCGCATATCTCGGCTGGTGACGATGCCAACGAGCTGGCCGTCGTCGACCACCGGCACGCCGGAGATGTTGCGCTCGCGCGTCAGTTTGAGCACGTCGGCGATCGAGGTCTCCGGGCTGACCGTGAACGGGGCCCTGATAACGCCGGCCTCGAACCCCTTGACCTGGGCCACATGGGCGGCCTGCTGGGCCACTGTCATGCTCTTGTGGATGATGCTCATGCCACCCAGCTGGGCCAGGGCGACGGCAAGGCGGGCCTCGCTGACGGTGTCCATCGCGGCCGAGAGGATCGGCAGGCGCAGCCCAAGGTCGCGGGTCAATCGGGCAGCGAGGTTGACGTCCTTGGGCAGGACCGTCGAGTGGGCCGGAATCAGCGAAACGTCGTCGTAGGTGAGAGCTTCAGCCTGGATGCGCAGCATGGTCGGAACCGGAATAGGTGAAGCGCGCCATTGTACCGCTTTCGCGCCGCTTCGATGGCGCTCAGGCGTCGGCAGCTTCGGCGGCTTCCAGCGTGTTCTGCATCAGGGTCGCCACCGTCATCGGGCCAACGCCGCCTGGAACCGGGGTGATCCAGCTGGCGCGTTGCGCGGCTGCCTCGAAGCCGACATCGCCCACCAGGCGCCCGTCATCGAGGCGGTTGATGCCGACATCGATCACCACTGCGCCGGGCTTGACCCATTCGCCCGGGATCAACTGCGGACGGCCTACCGCGACCACCAGGATGTCGGCGCTGCGGACGGACGCTTCCAGCACGTCCTGCGGGGTGAACTTGTGGCAACAGGTGGTGGTGCAGCCGGCGATGAGCAATTCCAGCGCCATCGGCCGCCCGACGTGGTTGGAGACGCCGACGATCGTCGCACTGGCGCCGCGCACCGGCCGGTCGGTATAGGCCAGCAAGGTGGTGATGCCGCGTGGCGTGCACGGACGCAGGCCGAACTGGCGCAGGGCGAGATGGCCGACGTTCTCCGGATGGAAGCCGTCCACGTCCTTGTCCGGCGAGATGCGGTGGATCAGGGCGCTGGGATCACGCCGATCGGGCAGCGGCAGCTGGACCAGGATGCCGTGGATGTTGGGATCCGCGTTGAGACGGTCGATCAGTTCGAGCAGTTCCTCATCGCTGGTGCCGGACGGCAGATCGAAATCGACCGCGCGGATTCCGACCTTGCGGGCCGCGCGGCGCTTGTTGCGCACGTACACGGCCGACGCCGGGTCACCGCCGACCAGCACGACAGCCAGGCCCGGCGCGGACTTGCCTGCGGCCAGACGCACGTCTACACGCGCCTTCAGGTTGTCCAGCAGGTCCTCGGCAATGCGCTTGCCATCCAGGATGCGGGCGGTGGGCGGACTGGCGTCAGTATTCAAAAGCAGGACCTGGAGTGACGTGGCCGGGCATTATCGCCGATCTTGCGCCAGACGATTCCCGGGACGGTCAGTTGCCCGAGCAGAAGGCCGCGTAGTCGATGTAGCCGGGAAAGGGCGTGCCGGGCGAACACACCGGGCACGCTGGATCAGGCGAGAGGAGCGTCTCGCGGAAGCGCATGTCCATGGCATCGAAATTGAGCAGCCGGCCGCGCAGCGACTCGCCAATGCCGAGGATCAGCTTGATTACCTCGGTGGCCTGGAGCATGCCGATCACCCCCGGCAGCACGCCCAGCACGCCGGCCTCGCTACAGTTGGGCGCATCCTCGGGTGCCGGCGGCTCGGGGAACAGGCAGCGGTAACAGGGATAACGGCCGCGGTGGCGACCGGCATCGAACACGCTGACCTGGCCGGTGAATCGATGCACCGCGCCATAAACAAGCGGCTTGCCGAGTTTCACGCACGCATCGTTGAGCAGGTAGCGCACGGCGAAATTGTCGCCGCCATCAACAACGACGTCGGCCTCGCCGATCAGCGCCTCCACATTGTCGCCGGTCACCCGCGCAGCCATCGGATGGATCCGCATCCGAGGGTTCAATGCCGACAAGGCGATGGCAGCCGATTCGACCTTGGCCATTCCGATGCGGGCCTCGGTGTGCAGGATCTGGCGCTGCAGGTTGCTGCGGTCGACGACGTCGTCATCGGCAATATCCAGCTGACCGATACCCGCCGCGGCGAGGTAATACGCCGATGGGGAGCCCAGACCGCCTGCCCCCACCAGCGCAACGCGCGCTTTGGCCAGGCGCCTTTGACCATCCGCCCCGACCTCGGGCAGCAGCAGGTGGCGAGAGTAGCGCTCGTTGAAGTCACGCTCATCCGGATCGATCTGTGGCTCCGTCATCGGCAGGCCTTCGGCGCGCCAACGTCTGGTGCCGCCTTCCCCGGAACCGACATTGGAGTAACCCGCCGCAGCCAGCGCCCGCGCCGATGCCAGCGAGCGCGCCCCGACCTCGCAGATCAGCAGGACTTCCGAATCGGGGTGCGGAATCACCTCGTCCGGGGCCGCCTCCAGACCGGGACCCGCAACGCCAAGCGCCGACGCGGCAATGCCTGTCGAGCGTTCGTGTGCCTCGCGGGTGTCCACCAGGATGGCACCCGCCTGCTGACGCGCACGCGCCTGTATCGGCGTAAGGATCGGTGTCTCCATCGCAGCCATTATCCGCGCTTTGGTAGCTGCTGCAGGCGCTCAGTAGGCGCCCATGTAGTCGCGCTTGCCGATCTCCACGCCGTTATGGCGCAGCAGCGCGTAGGCCGTGCTCACGTGGAAGAAGAACTGTGGCAGGCCGTAGGTCAGCAGGTAATCCTGGCCGTTGAAACGGCGCTCCTTCGGGGTGCCTGGGCGGGTCAGGATCTCGCGCGCCTCGCTGCCATCGAACCGAGCAGCATCAAAGCTGTCGAGAAACGCGAGCGTGCGCTGCAGACGGTCGCGCAACTGCTCGAACCCCTGTTCCTGATCGTCATAGGCGGGGACTTCCTCCCCGGCCAGGCGGGCGGTCACGCCGATGGCGAAATCGCAGGCGATCTGGACCTGGCGGACCAGCGGCAGCATGTCGGGGAAAAGACGCGACTGCAGCAGCACCGCCGGCTCGATCTTGCGCTCCGACGCGTAGGCCTCGGCCTTGTCCACGATGGCCACCAGGCTTCCCAGCATCTGCCTGAATACAGGAACGGATGCGGCGTACATGGAAATCGACATGGCGGAACCTCTTGCGGGGGAGAGGGTGATGGTAGCCGTTCCCTGAGCGCCGGCGCGGCGGTGCAGGCATTGGCGGGGGCGAGCCTCTAGAATTGGCTGCCCCGCCCCGCTGTCGTGCCAATGCCTTATCGCCTGTTGAAGTTGTTCGTGGCACTTGCCGCCTATGGGCTGTCGATGGCGATGATGCTGCAGTCCCACTACGGGCTCATGCCGTGGGATGTGCTGCACCAGGGCCTCTCGCTGCAGGGTGGATGGCCGATGGGCCGGGTGACGGTGGCGGTGAGTTTTGTCGTTCTGCTGGCGTGGATCCCGATCCGGCACAAACCCGGCTTCGGCACGATCTGCAACGCCATCCTGGTCGGACTGACGTTCGACGCGGTGCTGGAACCGTTGGGGCAACTGGTAGCCGGCGCCGGACCGGTGATGCGCATGGCCCTGCTGGGCGGCGGAATCATGCTCAACGGCGCCGCCACTGCGGCCTACCTGGGAGCGGATTTCGGCGCCGGGCCGCGCGACGGCCTGATGACCGGACTGGTCCGCCGCACCGGCCGTTCAGTCCGGATGGTACGGACGCTGATCGAGGGCAGCGTGTTGGCCACCGGCTACCTGCTCGGCGGCACGCTCGGCGTCGGCACGGTGCTCTACATGCTGCTGATCGGTCCGCTGATCCAGCTCATGCTGCCGTGGTTCCAGCGCCCGTGGCCGGTGCCGCGGGTCACCCCCGCAACAGAACCGCCGGCAGAGCAACCAGGCCCAGCAATACGATAACCGCCGCGGCGGCCAGCACCACCTTCATCGGTTCGCGGCGCCACACATCGGCGAAAGTCTCGCCAGTGCCGTCACGCTGACCGGCCTCGTATTCGGCGCGTGCCTTCGCCTGGCGTCCCGTTTGGTAAACCGCCATGAGCTGTTTGGCCTTGGGCAGGTCGTCGTCATTGGACAACCAGATCGCGCCATGGGAGATGCCCCAGCGGCTGGGTTTGGTTTCGTAGTACTCGATGCGGTTCTCATCGAGCATGGCGCGCACGTCCTCGATTTCATCATCAAGGACCAGGCGCAGATTGAGCAGCAGTTTCGACATCCGCCGATGATACCGTCCGCCAGGCAGTCGCGGCTCAACCGCCGCCCAATACCTCAAGCGGATCCGCGGCGGTTTTCTCCGGAGTCCTGGGCATTGGCCGAGGCGATCCCGGACGCGTACTCGACCGGCGCGGGCGCGCCTTCACGCCGGCTTCGAGGCGGGCCCGCACCTCGGCTGGTATCGCCTCGTCGCCCAGCTCGCGGATCAGGCTGGCAAGCAGGTCACCGGCAATCTCGCGCGACCTGGCTTCGTCTTCGGGCAGGTACTGCAACGCGCCGTCGGCCAGCTGGATGCTGCCGCGCAGGTAGAAGTCCCTGGCGCTCGCATCTTCGGGATTGCGCTCCAGCACTTCCCGCGCTGCCGCGATGGCCTGCGGCCAGTCCCCCAGCCCGGCCTGGATTTCGGCGATATGCAGCCAGGGCAATGGTTGCGCGGGGGCGGCGTCCGCAGCGCGGTGGTAGGCCTGGATCGCCGCTGCCGCGTCATCGCCACGCATCGCCAGCTCTGCAGCACTCATATTGTCCGCGTAGCCCGACGCCACCATCGAGGGGAGCGTCGCACAACCCGAGCCGGCCACGGTGAGCAAAGCCGCTCCGAGAACCCACCCCAAGCCACGCGTGTCCGTGGATTCATTCATCGTCACATCCTCGAACAAGGCCACTTCGGCCGCAGGAAAACATACCATTTTCACGCGACTGTCACGAGGGTGGCGCGACCGGCAGGTGCCAGTCATAGCGGATCGCCATGTAGCGCAATCCGAAGCACACCGTCGCGGAGGCGACCATGACCGGGACCGCTGGCAGCTCTAGGGCGACGCCAACCACCACCACGATCGCGCCCAGCATCGCTGCAATCGCATAGAGGTCGGACTGGAACACCACCGGCGTGCGCGCCACCAGCACGTCGCGCACGATGCCGCCACCGATTCCGCTGAGCATTCCCAGCAGCACTGCGCCAACCGGACCGAGCCCGTGGTCGAGCGCCTTCAAGGAACCGATCACCGCAAACAGCGCCAGACCGGCGGCGTCGAACAGCCGCACCGGGTTGCGCAGCCGCTCGATATCGCTGTACCGGTAAAAGGTGATGATCCCGGCAAGGCAGCTGACTGCCAGGTAGTGCCAGTTGGCCAGCGCCACCGGCGGGGTGGCGCCAATCATCAGGTCGCGGGTGATGCCGCCGGCGGTGGCGGCCGCGAAAGAGAGCACCAGCACGCCGAAAATATCCAGGCGGTTGCGGACACCGACCGTCGCGCCGCTGATTGCAAAGGCGAAGGTTCCGATGAGGTCGATCGTGGTGATGATCGTATTGAGGGCCAATTCACGGTCACCTTGAAAATGGGCGAACAGGATGCCACGCCGTGGCGTGGTGGGCGCACCATTGAGGGCTTGCGGCCGGCAACGCGTTTCCCCTAGCCTGCCCGTCCCGCCACTACGGCGCACCGCGCTTGAGAATCCCATGGAAATTGCCGACCGCCGTGTTGCGACGGTGCACTACACGCTGACCGTTGACGACGGCACGCTGGTCCATTCGTCCTACGCCGTGGAGCCGCTGATCTATCTGCATGGTGCTGGCAAGCTCATGCCAGGGCTGGAGAAAGCGCTCGCTGGCAAGAAGCAGGGGGATCGACTGAAGGCTGTGGTGCCGCCGGAGGAAGGCTACGGGCCCCGTCACGAGAACCTGGTCCAGACCGTTCCGCTGTCCGCATTCGAGGATTTGGACATGGTGAAGACGGGAGCGAAGTTCGTGACGGAAACCGCCCAGGGCCGGGTGCTTGCTACGGTCCTGAAGGTGGATGGGGAGCGGATCACCGTCGATGGCAACCACGAACTGTCGGGCAAGACGCTTCACTTCGACCTGCGCGTGGTCGACGTTCGCGAAGCCACGCTCGGTGAGTTGACCAAGGGAGAGGTCGACACCGACTGAACTCAGCCAGATGGGCGGTCCGGGTTGCGCTGCTGCCACGCGTCAAGCAGCTCCCTGTAGCGCTGTACCTCGTCCGCGTAGACATCGTGGACGCAACGGTCGCAGCCGCTGTCGCAGCACTCCATCGGGAGTGGGCGCTCGGGCTCTACCGGTGGCGGGTCCTTCGCTACGGTCGGCGCCGGAAGCGGCAGGATGTCGAGCCCCTCATCGATTTCAGCAGTCGGTTTGCTCACAAGAGCCATTCTATCGGCAGCGCTTCCATCACCCTGACCGCCGCGTTCAGCCAGAAGCCATTGCCGGGCTCCTCCGTCAGAACGCGGTCGTCATCTTTGTTTTCACCCTGCTCCACCCAAACCAGCTTGCCGTCGGTCCCCCGTTGCACCAGCCACGCGCTGGCGGGAACGAGTTGCTTGAACCTGTCGGCGATGCCCGACGCGATCGCGGTGCTTTCCACCACCAGCCCCATTTCGGTATTGAGGTTGGCCGAACGCGGGTCGAAATTGAACGAACCGATGAAGGCGCGGCGACGATCGGCGGCGAACACCTTTGCATGCAGGCTGGATGCCGAGCTGCCGGTGAGCTTGCGCCGCACCGTCGGCACATCCGCCGTTTCCGGCCTCATTTCGTATAGCGTGATGCCCGCATCCAGCAGGGGTTTGCGGCGCTTGGCGTAGCCGGCGTGGACCGCAGTTACGTCTGTGGCGGCAAGCGAGTTGGTCAGCACCGTTACCTTTATGCCCTCTCGGGCCAGCCCGGCCAGATAGTCGACCCCAAATGCAGTGGGCACGAAGTAAGCCGAGACAATCTGCAATTCCGCGTCGGGCGTACCGATGACCTGCTGGAGCCGCTCCGAGAGCAGGCTCTCGGGCGGTGCGCGCCCGAGTCCCTTGGCCGGATCATCGCTGAGCAGCTCCACCGGCACCCATTCCAGGCCGAGATCGCCGCTCGCCAGGGCCTGCAGGTAGGGCGAATCATCCAGCGCGCGCAGATAGGCACGCGCGGCCGGATCGCGCTCCACCACCGACGCCGCGGTAGCGAGCGCATCAAGCGCCCCCGGCGGTGCTGCAGGCACCAGGCCACGCAGCGGATAGGAGGACTCGCTCGCCCAGTAAAGATCGAAGTCGCGGGATACCTCGTCCACCACCGGACCCACCGCCAGCACGTCCAGATCGACGAAGAGCACGCCATCGCCGGCATCGAAATACTCGTCGCCGACGTTTCGCCCGCCCATGATCGTGGCCTGGTTGTCGGCGGTGAAGGACTTGTTGTGCATGCGCCGGTTCAGGCGCGCAAAATCGGTGAGGTAATCCAGCCAGCGCCAGTTTCGGTGCGGGAAGGGGTTGAACAACCGCACCTCGATCAGCGGGTGGGTATCCAGCGTTGCCAGCAGCGGATCGAGCCCCGACGTGTTGTTGTCGTCCAGCAGCAGCCGGACCCGAACACCACGGTCCGCGGCCCGGTGCAGTGCCTCCAGCAACAACGTCCCCGACATGTCGTTGCGCCAGATGTAGTACTGGACATCCAGTGTCCGCTCGGCACCTTCCGCGAGCGCGACGCGGGCGGCGAATGCGTCGTCGCCGCGCGACAAGGGCAGGACCCCGGAAAGCCCGGGGTTTGCCCGCGCAAATGGCTGGATGCCCTTGCCCAGCAGCGTGTCGGCGGAGTCGGCAAGCCGCGCAGACTGCGACCGCCCCTCCAGCGAGGGGAGCCGGGAGCTAATCGCCAGGGCCACGACCAGCAGCCCCAGCGTGGCGAGGATCGTCGGCCACCTGAATACGTGTCTTTTTCCGATCATGACCTCCCATTGTAGGAGGTCATGTGGCCCTTGCAGCGACCTGCCGGCTTACTCCGCCATCAGTTGCATGATCGCCGGCACCGGCGCGTTGCCGTAACTCAGGAAGCGGTTGTGGAAGGTCTTCAGATCGAAGTCCGTACCCAGCCGCTGCTTCTGCTGCTCACGGAAGTCGTAGATCTCCGCGTAGCCGGTGAAATACGAGGTCAGCTGAACCTGTGACAGGCGCACGCGGCGCCACTTGTTGACGGCCTCGGTCTCCTCCTGGAAGGCCTCGCGGCGCAACAGGTCGAGCGCCTTGGCTTCAGTCATTCCCTCCACGTGGACCTGGTAGTCCAGGATCGCGTTGGTGACCACGCGCAGGTTCCACTTGCCGTACATCAACCACATCTCCGGGGCCTGCTCGCCCCAACCGGCTTCCAGCATCATCCGCTCGGCGTAGACCGCCCAGCCTTCGATCATCGCGCCATTGCCGACCAGGCTCTTGACCAGGCTCGGGCTCTTGTTGGCGTGCAGCAGCTGGGTGTAATGCCCCGGAATGGCCTCGTGGATGTTGAGCACCTGCAGGACCCAATGGTTGTACTCGCGCAGGAAGCTCTCGGCCTGCTCGGCGCTGTAGTCATCCAGCGGGCTGACGTTGTAATAGGTGTTGGCGGTCGGGTTGAACGGACCCGGCGCGCTGACCGAGGCGCCGGCGCCACCGCCGCGCATGTATTCAGGGGTCTCGCGGACCACCAGCGGCCGGCTCGCGTCCTGGTCGAGCAGGTCGTGCTTGCGGACGAAGTCGGCCAGCAGCGGGATCTGGCGCTTGATCTCGTCGAAGAACTCGTCGCGCGCCACGTGCCGGGCCGAAAGCTTGTCGATCATCATGCCGATCCGCTGCAGGCGGTCATCCGGCATCGCGGTACCGGTGAAGTACTTCGGCCAGAGCTCGACGGTGATCTTGTCCATCTGCTCGTGCAGACGGTTCTTCTCGTCCACCGCACGCTGGTGCAATTGAGCTGCGGTGAAGTGCGACTGGATGTCGTAGGCGAACTTGCGCTCGTACTGTTCGGCGCCGATGCGGAAGGAGCGGGCCTTGCCGGAGGCGACCTGTTTGGCCTGCACCCCTTCCAGCCAGCTGGTCCACTCGTCGATCGCGGCGCGGGCCGCGTCAATGCGCGCGTTGAGCGTTGCCTTGTCCGTGCCGTCGAGGCCCGAGTCAGCGACCTGCTTGCGCAGCGGATCACCGAGGACGCTGAGCGACCCACGCGCCTGCACGATCGCGAGCTCGACGTGCTCCACAGTCGGGTCGGCGATGTTGGCGCGGGCCGCGGCGTAATACTCCGGCACGTGCTCCAGCCGTGCCATGACGGTGCGCAGGCGCTCGTCCTCGTCGGCGTAAGGCGTATTGAGGAGCAGGCCGATGGGACCGGCAATGTTGTAGCGCGAGGGATTCCACTGCCAGTCGCGAAAGGTTTCCTGGTACCAGATGCTGGACTCGTACCGGTTCTTCAGCAGCATGTGGTCGATCCGCTGGGCGGGCGACAGTTGCGCCGGATCGAAAGCGGCCAGTTCCTGCAGTCCTGCCTTGGCAAACGCCAGGTCGGCGGCGCGCCGCTCCGCATCGGGAATCGTGAGCGTCGCCGCGTTGTCGTAGCGACCGGCATAGATCGAGGATTCCGGGCTGCGCTCCAGAGCGCGCATCAACAGCGATTCGGCAACCTTCGCAAATTCCGCGTCCACGACTCCTGCCTGGCGTTCCGTACTGGACGGGGCGGTCTGGCAGCCCGACAGCGCGCCTGCACCCAGCGCCAGGCTGGCAGCAATGAAGAGGGAAAGGCTGGTCTTGCGCATACAGGTGCTCCGCATCGGTGTGCCGTCACCGGATGGGCAACGGACAATCCGACATCGTAGCGGCCATAGCACGCAGCGAACGTGCCGTTGGTCAGGCGCGCGGGCAAAAAACAGACAAAAAAAGGCGGGCCGCAATGGCCCGCCTTCACTTCATGCCTTGTCTCAGTGGCCCGATGCGGGGTCGCTCTTCTCGCTGCTGTCAAAGATCGAGCTGTCCGCCTCGCCCTTCACATTCAGGAATCCGATCAGACCCTTCTCGGCCCGCGACAGGGCGTGGTCGACGAGGAGGTAGCGGCCCGGATAGTCCACCTTGAACTCCACCATGGTCGCCCCGCCCGGCGGCACGATCGTGGTCTGGACATCAGTCAGCGGCGGACTGGTGAAGGATGCCAGGTCGTAGACGCGGTCAAACACCTCACCAATCAGGTGGAAGCTCGAGGTCAGGTTCGGACCGCCGACGCCGAAGAACATGCGCACCGTCTCACCGACGTCCGCCTGCATGTCGAAGGTCTTGGTCAGCGCGTTCATGCTGCCGTTGAACATCAGGTGCTCAGGACTCTCGTCCAGCAACTTCTCCACCGAGAACTCCTGCAGCCCGCTGGAACCGTGCTTCTGCGCCGTGTAGAGCTCACCCTGCATGACGTAGAACTCGCGGTCCACGCTCGGCAATCCGCCCTCGGGCTCCACCAGGATCATCCCGTACATGCCGTTGGAGATGTGCTGGGCAATCATCGGTGTCGCGCAGTGGTAGACGAACAGGCCCGGATGCAGCGCCTTGAAGGTGAAGCTCTTGGTCTGCCCCGGCGCGACCTGGGTCACCGCCGCGCCACCACCTGGCCCGGTAACGGCGTGGAAGTCGACCGAGTGAATGTTGATGCTGTCCTCGGCGTTCTTCAGGTTGATGGTGACGGTGTCGTTCTGCCGGATCCGAAGCAACGGACCGGGAACCGTGTTGTCGAAGGTCCAGTAGCGATAGGTGCTGCCATCCGACAGCTGACCTTCGACCTCGGTGGTGAGCAGGTCATAGGTGATGTGTTTGGCGGCACGGTCGCCGACTGGCTCGCCAACCTGGTACGGGTCCTTGGCCACGTCCACCGCGGTACTGACCACATCGGTGACATCGCCGACGATCAGCTTGCCGAACATGCCCGCCGCCTTGTGGCCGGGGATCGTGCACACGTATTCAAAGGTGCCCGCCTTGCCGGCGCGGAACACGATGGTTGTCGACGAGCCTTCACCGACCAGCTGGTCGGAGTGGGCATCGAACGCGGGAACGGAGATGTCGTGCATGGCGCCGTCGCCGTTGACCACGGTGATCGCGACCACCGCGCCCTCGGGTACTTTCAACTCCGGATTCACCTGATCCTTGATGGCGCCCGCGTTGCCGACGAACACCAACTGCCCGTTGTCGATCGCGGTGCGCAGGGTGAAGGTGACATCCGCCACCGGCGTGACGTCCGCCGAACGCGCCGCAATAGCCTGAGGCACAAACCCGGCCGCTCCGGCCAGGGCGAACAGCAAAACCAGCTCTTTCATTCCAGTCTTCCTTCCAGTCATTAAGAAGTGCTTCGTTGGCCGGCAAGATAGACAGTGGGTGGGCACCCCTCCATGACGTGGGTCAAGCCAAACCAAACGCACCCGTATGTTGCGATCGGCCGGGGGCAGGAATTCCGATGCGGCCAATATGAAACCGCCCCGGATCCGGGGCGGTTGAAAAAGACGATCCAGGTCTTTTGGCGGCTTAACCCGTCCGCACCCCGTCCAGGCGGCGCGGCCTCAAGCACTCCTGCGCTGTAAGCGCCGGGTGTATTCCCTGGACTCAGTCGTGCGTCAGCGGCTCCAGTTCTTCGTGGTCAAAGGTCGCCTCATAGTCGTTCACCACCGAGACCAGCCGAGGTACGCCTTCGGTCGATGCGGGGTCTTCGCGCAGTGCGGTCGCCGCGCCCATCATCTCCCCGATCATCACGTGCAGGACCGCATCCGGCTCTGGTTCCAGTTGGCAGTTGGCGATCATGTAGTTCACGTTGTCCTCCACGGAGGCCGCCAGCGCTTCGGCATCCGCCGCTTGCAGGCGCGAGTCGTGGTACGCGGGAAGGTTCTTTGCCACGTCGTCGCGAATCCCGCTCATCGCCTTGCGCAGTGGCGGATCCGTCTCCCACCGCTGTCCTTCGGCAAGCACCGGCCGGGGGCCGTGGTCCTCATGGGCATCGTGCGCATCAGCCGCCACCGGCGCCTGGACTTCGGTGGCCGGCGACGCGTCAGCTTGAGCCGGGGGCGCTGGATCGCTTCCACACGCTGCAACGCTGAGGGCGAGAACGGCTGCGGCGACGCTGGAATATAGAGAGTTGAGTTTCATGAACTGTCTCCTGTAAATGACCTCCCCACCGTAACGTTTCCGGCATGTGCGTCCTTGATCCTTGTCATGGAGTTGCACAATCCGTGGTCCCGAACGCCAATGCATTCAGGGCAAGGCACTGCGTTCCAGTTGCCTTCCAAGCCTTCGAGTAAAATCGAAGTGACCCCCGAAAGTCTTCCTCCGAGGCAACCGTGACAGAACGCATCCTCCACGCCGGCCTGGCCGGCAAGACCATGAGTGCGGCGCAGGCCGCCGAATTGATCCAGCCCGGCATGACCGTGGCCATGAGCGGGTTCACCGGCGCCGGCTATCCGAAGGCGGTTCCGCAGGCGCTGGCCGCACGCATGGAAATCGCGGCAGCCGCCGGCGATCCCTTCAAGATCAAGGTTCTGACCGGAGCGTCCACCGCACCGGAACTCGACGGCGCCCTGGCGCGCGTGGAAGGCATGGAGTTGCGCCTGCCATACCAGTCCGACCCCGCCGTGCGCGAGCGCATCAATGCCGGCAATCTTGAATACATCGACATCCACCTGAGCCACGTCGCCCAGCACACCTGGTTCGGGTTCTTCGGCAATATCGATGTCGCGGTGGTGGAGGTCTCCGGTATCCGCGAGGACGGCAGCCTGATTCCCTCATCGTCGGTCGGCAACAACATGACGTGGCTGGAACGGGCCGACAAGGTCATCCTGGAGGTCAACCGCTGGCAGCCCGAGGCGCTGGCGGGCATGCACGACATCTATTACGGCACCGCCCTGCCCCCGGACCGCAAGCCGATCCCGCTGGTCCGGCCCGATGACCGCATCGGCCAGCCGTGGCTGCGCCTTGATCCGGACAAGGTGATCGCGGTGGTGGAGACCAACGACCCGGACCGCAACTCGGCATTCAATCCGCCCGACGAAGCGTCGCAGCGGATCGCCGGCCACCTCCTTGATTTCCTCGGACGCGAGGTCAAGCGCGGCCGCCTGACCGACAAGCTGCTACCGCTGCAATCGGGGGTCGGCAACATCGCCAACGCCGTTCTGGCGGGACTGGCGACCGGTGGATACACCGGACTCTCGGCCTACACCGAGGTCATCCAGGACGGCATGCTGCAGCTGATCAAGGAGGGCGTTCTGCGAATGGCATCGGCCACCTCGTTCTCGCTGAGCCCGGCCGGGATCGAGGAGTTCAACGCCAACGTCGATTTCTACTCCAAGCGCATCCTGCTGCGTCCGCAGGAGATCTCAAACCACCCGGAGATCATCCGCCGGCTCGGCTGCATCGCCATGAACGGCATGATCGAGGCGGACATCTACGGCAACGTCAACTCGACCCACATCGCCGGCAGCCGGATCATGAACGGCATCGGGGGTTCGGGCGACTTCGCGCGCAACAGCTACCTGTCGGTTTTCATGGCGCCCAGCACGGCAAAGGGCGGCAAGATCTCCGGGATCGTGCCGATGGTCAGCCACGTGGACCACACCGAGCACGACACCATGGTCGTGGTCACCGACCAGGGTCTGGCCGACCTGCGCGGACTCGCACCCAAGCAGCGCGCGCGGGCCATCATCGAGAACTGCGTGCACCCGGACTTCAAGCCGATGCTGCAGGACTACTTCGACCGCGCCTGCCGCGACAGCTACGCCAAGCACACCCCGCATCTGCTGCCCGAGGCCTTGTCGTGGCACCAGCGCTTCATTGAAACGGGCAGCATGCTGCCCTGACGGTCTAATTTGACGGAGTTTGAGGCCTGTCAGCGGCCTGCGCGGGACTCCGCCCGCTTGCAGGCCGCTGCGGTAAAGAGGACGTCCGTGGAAGAATTCAGCGCGGTCTCGGCCGAATCCTGCACCACTCCGACGATGAACCCGATAGCGACCACGCCCATCGCCAGGTCGTCGGATATGCCGAACAGTCCGGCTGCAAGCGGGATCAGCAGCAGCGAGCCGCCCGGTACACCAGAGGCTCCGCACGCCGCGACCGCGGCCACGACGCTGAGCAGCAGCGCGGTCGGCACGTCCACCGGGATTCCCAAGGTGTGCACCGCCGCCAGCGTCAGTACCGTGATGGTGATCGCCGCGCCGGCCATGTTGATGGTTGCGCCGATCGGGATCGACACCGCGTAGGTCTCGCGATGCAGCCCCATCTTCCGGCACAGCTCCATGTTGATCGGAATGTTCGCCGCCGAGCTGCGGGTGAAAAACGCGGTGATGCCGCTCTCGCGCAGGCAGCGCAGGACCAGCGGGTACGGATTGCCACGGATGACAATCCCCACGATCAGTGGATTGGCCACCAGCGCGACAAACAGCATGCATCCCAGCAGGACGGCCAGCAGTTGCGCGTAATCGAGCAAGGTCGAGAGCCCCGTGGCTGCGATCGTCTCGGCGACCAGTCCGAAGATCCCGATTGGCGCCAGCTGGATGACGGCGCGGACCAGCCGGGTCACCGCATCCGACAGGTCGGCAACAGCCGTGCGGGTGCTATCGGCGGAGTAGCGCAGCGCGACCCCGAGGCCGACAGCCCAGGCCAGGATGCCGATGTAATTGCCCTCCTGCAGAGCATGGATCGGATTGTCGACGACCTGCAGCAGGAGGTTGCGCAGCACCTCGCCGATCCCGCCCGGCGGGCTCAGATCGCCTGCGCCGGCGACGCCCAGGTGCAGCGTTACCGGAAACAGGAAGCTGGCGGCCACCGCGACCATCGCCGCAGCGAGCGTGCCGACCAGGTACAGCACCAGGATGGGACGGATATGGGTTTTCTGGCCCTGCCGGTGGTTGGCGATGGACGCGGCTACCAGCACCAGTACCAGGATCGGCGCGACCGCTTTCAGTGCCGAGACGAACACGGTGCCCAGCAGGCCGACCGCCAACGCCGTCGAGGGTGCAACGAGCGCGAGCACCGTGCCGGCAATCAGGCCGATCACGATCCGCAGCACCAGGCTGGTTCCGGTCCAGCGGGCGAGCAGGCCTTGCGACGCCTTTCCGGGGAGCGACGGTGGCAGCTGGTTGTCGGGAGGGCTGGATTCGGTCATGGCGTGAGGTCCGGGGCGGAAGGCGTTCGTACCGGCAACCGTAAACGCCGTGCACGAAGCGTGGATTGTCGCCGACCGCGCGGATGATTTGGCCGCTTGCTGGCAAATCGTGATCACGGATACACCCGGCACGCGCGCGCACCCGACCCGCAGATCGAATGATCCACGTCATTGCTCCCGACGCCCGCGCAGACGAGGATGGCTGCCTCAGCCGCGCTTGCGGCGGTTACAGCGAGGAGTCCATGTCCAAACACGGCGAGTACAAGGAGCCCGGCGGCAAGCTGGTGGTGGTCGACCTGGTGGTGTCCGACGGACTGCTGAGTGAGGTGCGCGTGAGCGGTGATTTCTTCCTGGAGCCCGATTCTGCGCTGGACGTGATCAACACCGCTCTGTCCGGCAGCCGCGCCGATGCCGGCATTGATGCGTGGACAGCGACCGTCCGTAAGGCTTTGGGCGATGGCACGTCTCTGTACGGCATCAGCGCGAAGGGCGTGGCCATTGCGGTGGATCGCGCGCTCAACGGAGAGCACACGCCATGAGCCGGACCGAATGGCACGAGCACGACTGGCAACTGATCCACACCGGAGCTCAATCGCCGGCGATGCACATGGCGCTGGACGAGGTGCTGACCAATGAGGTGTCCGCCGGTCGGCGCCGACCCACCTTGCGGGTGTGGGAATGGGCAGATCCGGCAGTGGTCATCGGCCGCTTCCAGTCCCTGCGCAACGAGGTCGATAGCGACGCGGCCGCCGGTCACGGCATCCAGGTGGTGCGACGTATCAGCGGCGGCGGCGCGATGTTCATCGAGCCGGGCAACACGATCACCTATTCGATCTGCGGACCGCTGTCACTGGTCGAGGGTTTGTCGTTCCAGCAGTCGTACGAGCTGATGGACCGCTGGGTCATCGAGGCGCTCGCCGAACTGGGCGTGGCGGCAAGCTACCAGCCGCTCAACGACATCACCTCCCCGGCCGGCAAGATCGCCGGGGCCGCGCAGGCGCGCAAGGGCAATGCCGTGCTCCACCACGTGACCATGGCCTACGACATCGACACCCGCAAAATGCTGGACGTGTTGCGGATCGGGCGCGAGAAGCTCTCCGACAAGGGCACCGCCAGTGCAGCCAAAAGGGTCGACCCCCTGCGCAGTCAGACCGGATTGCCGCGTGCGGCCGTCATCGATCGCATGATTGCGACCTTCCGCCGCAACCACGGGCTTCGTGACGATCACCTGACCCCGGATGAACTCGGCCAGGCCTTGCAACTGGCGGAGGACAAATTCCAGTCCGCGCAGTGGACGGCCGTGGTTCCCTGAGCAGGGAATTTTCACGCGTTTACGGGTTTGCCGCTGCTACCTTGCCAATAGTCCAATCCGGAGATACAGGAGCATGAAAACTTCAGCGAAGTCGTCATTGTGGTGGCGCGCCCTGATCGGGATGACGCTTGTTTCCATGCTTGCTGCCTGTGCGACCGGCCCGCGGATCCGCACCGACGCCGATCCGACCGCCGACTTCTCCCAATACCGCACCTACGGCTTCTATCAGCCGCTGGCCATGGAGCAATCGGGGTACACCACCTACCTGTCGGATCACATCAAGAACGCGGTGCGCCGGGAAATGGACGCCCGGGGCTATCGGTTCAGCCCCGACAAGGCCGACCTGCTGGTCAACTTCCAGGGCGTGATCCGGGAAAAAACGGATGTCTACGACATTCCGCGCTCGGACATCCAGTACTTCTACAGCTACCGCGCCCGTGCCTACTACGCCTATCCGGTCTGGTATGACGAGACCCGCGTGAACCAGTACACCGAGGGGACCCTCACCGTGGATCTCGTCGATGCCGCGCGCAACCGGCTGGTATGGAGCGGCGACGCCATTGGACGGGTGACCCAGAAAACCCCGCAGGAACGCGTGGCCTCTGCCGATCAGGCCATCAGTGCGATTTTTGCCAAATACCCCTACCGCGGCGCGCCCTGAGGTCTACGCCGAATCACTGATCTACCTGCCGCCACCGCTGCGCCAGATCGACACCACCAGCCAGGCGCCGGCGATGGCGGCGCCGACGAAGCCCAGCAGTCCGAAGGCCGGCAGCCCCAGCAGTGTGGGCCCACCACCGACCGTCAGCGTTATCGATGATCCGATAATGAGCGCGGCGAGGACGACGCCGACGGTCAAACGGTTGGCCGAGTGGTTCAGCTGGGTACCAAAGTCGTCCAGATGGTCGATATCCACGTGCAGCTTGATGTTGCCGCGTCGAGCGGAACGCAGCAGCCGGCGGATGTCGCGTGGCAACACCGACATGATTTCAGCTGTATCAGCGAGGGTCCGCATGCCGTCGCGCAGCAGCGTTGCCGGACGGTAGCGCTGCAGCATGGCCCGGCGCAGGAAGGGCGCCGCCTCGCTGGCCATGTCGAAATCCGGATCCAGGCTGCGACCCAGGCCTTCCAGGGTCACGAACACCTTGATCATCAACGCCAGATCGGCCGGCAGCGCCAGCCGGTTTGCACGCAGCAGGACGGTCACGTCAATCAGCATTGTCGCCAGGTTGAGCTGGCCCAGGGCGACGCCGTGGTACTGGTCGACCAGCGCGTCCACGTCCAGCGCCATCTGTGACTCATCGGCGTTGGGCTGGGTCGCCCACTCCAGCATCACATCGGTGACGCGCGCCGCGTCGCGCATCACCAGTGCATCCAGCAGGCCGATCACCTGGTTGCGACGGGCGTCCGACAGTCTCCCGACCATGCCGTAGTCAATCAGCGCGATGCGATTGCCCGGAAGCACGAACACGTTGCCGGGATGGGGATCGGCGTGGAAAAATCCGTCCTCGAACATCATCTTCAGCACCGCGTTCGCGCCGCGCCGGGCAATCAGCTTGCGGTCCAGACCCGCGGCATCCACCGCTGCCAGGTCCGACAGCGAAACGCCGTCAATGAAGTCCTGCACGTTCATGCGCGGACCCGTGTACTGCCAGTGCACCCTGGGAACCACGATTTCATCGGAGCCGGAAAAACTGGCGGCAATGCGCTCGGCATGACGGCATTCGGCCGCCAGGTCGAGCTCGCGGCCCAGCGATACCTTGAACTGGCGAACCATCGCGCCGGGCTGGAACTGGCGCAGCTCCTCAAAGCGCGCCTCCATCGCCTGCGCCGCGCGCTGCAACAGGCGCATGTCCGCCTCCACGACCGGTTTGATACCGGGGCGGCGTACTTTGACTACGACTTCCGTGCCGTCGTGCAGGCGCGCCCGGTGTACCTGCGCGATCGATGCGGCTGCCAGCGGCGTGCGGTCCAGCCACGCGAACACCGCTTCCGGCGACGCCCCCAGGTCCTCCAGCATCTGCTGGCGAATGAGCTCGTACGGCACCTCCGGCGCCTGGTTCTGCAGCTTGCCGAACTCGGTGATCCACTCCGGCGGGAACAGGTCCACGCGGGTCGCCAGCACCTGACCCAGCTTGACGAAGCTCGGCCCCATCTCCTCCAGCGCGTGGCGCACGCGCACCGGGGTGGGCAGCGCAACCAGTTCCTCCATGTGGCTGAGCGGAAGCACCCGCCCTGCCCTGGCCAGCACGGGAGCCAGCCCGAGACGCCCGACCATGTCGCCGAAACCGTAGCGGATCAGTATCGAGGCGATCTCGTACACCCGCCCCAGGTCCCTGGTAGCGCTCAGTCCTTCCCACAACATGCGTGCAGCTCCGGTTTTCCGCGGATCGTCGCGGCGCTCAGATAATGTGCGCCACCACCGCGATGTAGTGGCACAGGCTGCCCGCGAGGACAAACATGTGCCATATCGCATGCGAGTATTTCAGTGCCGGCCGATGATAGAACACGGTGCCCGCGGTGTAGAAAATCCCACCCGCGAGCAGCCAGCCCAGCGTCCATCCATCCAGTGCGCGCCACATCGGTTTGATGGCCACCAGCACCAACCAGCCCATCGCAATGTAGATCATCGTGGAGAGACGCCTGTACCGGCCGGTCAGGAACAGCTTGAACACCACTCCGGCTGCCGCCAGTGTCCAGATCACGCCGAACAACCACCATCCCCATGGACCGCGCAGGCCGATCAGGGTGAACGGCGTGTAGGTACCGGCGATCAGCAGATAGATCGCGCAATGATCGAAGACCTTCAGCCGCGCCTTGGCGACCGGGTGGCGCACGGCGTGATACAGGGTGGAGGCGATATAGAGCAGCAGCAGGCAGACGCCGAACACAACGGCGCTCGCGAGCTGCCACGCATCCCCCCACATCGCCGCCAGGGTAATGAGGACAGCACCGCCGGCGAGCGCGGCGGTGGCGCCCAGGCCATGGGTAAGCGCGTTGGCGAACTCCTCGGAGGCCGAGGCTTGGGAGCCCGGCGCTGGCCGCGAGGTGCTGCAAGATCCGGTGGATGTGTTGGCACTCATGCCGGCAATGCTAGCGCCCTTTACGCGGAGTCGGGCAGGTCAACCTTCACCAGCCTGCCGCCATCAGGCCTTTTTCAGAAAGCAGGTCTTCAACACCAGGCCTTTGATCTTGTCGGAGCTGCCTTCGATGTTTTCGGGATCGTCCTCAACCAGACGGATGTTGCGGATCACCGTGCCCTGCTTGAGCGGGATCGAGGAGCCCTTGACCTTCAGGTCCTTGATTACGGTGACCGTATCGCCCTCGTTGAGGACGTTGCCGTTCACGTCCCGGACAACCATCCCATCTCCGGCGCTCGCATCGGGACTGATTGGCCATTCATGGCCACAGTCGGCGCACACGTAATGGTCACCGTCGGGGTAGGTGTTTTCCTTACCGCACTTGGAACAGGCTGGAATATCGGGCATCAACGGACCATCCATCGAAGAGTGGGGGGCAGGACAGTATAGGCCAGGCCTGCAGCGATCCACTGCAAGCCGTTGAATTGGCTGTGGAAGTTTCCTATCTCGTGTGCGCCGCCCAGGTGCGTCCGTTGACGCGGAATACCGGGTAGCATTAGCTCGGGCCCGATGTATGGGTCCATCCTTGCGGACCACTTTCTGGCAGCAAGCCCGCTCCCGCCATGCGTCCGGCCCTTACCGGGCGACGTTTTCATAGGGGGTTTCCATGCCCGGTTATCTCACGCGCCACCAGCGCATCCGTCTGGGCGAGTTCGACTACACGATCCGCTCGCTCAGCGACAAACAGCAGTTTTCAGATCCCGATGGTCGCGCCGAACGCTTGGGTATCTCATCCGCCCAGTGGTCGTTGTTCGGGCAGATATGGCCCGCCGGGGAACTGCTTGCCAACGCGATGGCGACATTCGATATCGAGGGAAAACGCATCCTGGAAATCGGTTGCGGTCTGGCGCTGGCGAGCCTCGTGCTGCAGCGTCGAGGCGCGGATGTGATCGCCAGCGACATGCACCCGCTCGCTGAGCCTTTCCTCGCCTACAACAGCGCACTCAACAACCTTCCCAGCGTGCCGTATCGCAAGCTGCAGTGGGGGGTGCCGCTACCGACGCTGGGGCGCTTCGATCTGCTGATCGGCGCGGATGTCCTATACGAGCGCCCGCACGCCGAGCTGATCGCCGCACTGGTCAACCGGCATGCCCTGCCCGCGGCCGAGTTGCTGTTCTGCGATCCGGGCCGCGGCCACAGCGGCGCTTTCACCCGCGCGCTGGCGCTGCAGGGATTCGAGGTCACCGAATCGCGCGGCGCGCTGGATGAGGACGATCCCCAAACCATGCGCGGGCGACTCCTGCACTTCCGCCGCCACGCCAGGGCGGGTGTGCAGTGAAGGCAGGCAATCGCGGAATCGCAGCGGTGGGGATCGATCGTTCCATCTCCTGCCAGCGCTGTGATGCGGTGTGCTGCCGACAGACCGTCCTGGTGATGCCAGAGGCCCTCAGCGTTCCCCGCCACATGATCACCCGCACTCCGCAGGGTCTTTCGGTGATGGCGCAGGATGAGGATGGCTGGTGCGTGGCAGTCGATCCAACCCGGATGAACTGCACGATCTACCCCCAGCGGCCGGGCGTGTGCCGGGCATTCCAGATGGGCAGCCGTGATTGTCGGGATGTCCGCGAAGCGTATTCCCACCTCTACGACGAGGGCGAGCAGCCGCCGGAGTGACCAGCCGGCGGCTCCGGTCGAGCCGGGTCGGCGCCCTGCCCTGTCGCTTCAGTCCTTGACCAGCCCACCATCCACGACCAGGTTCTGGCCGGTGACCGCGCGCGACCACGGCGAGGCGAAGAACAGCATCGCATCGGCAAACTCCGCCGGTGTGGTCACACTCTGCAGTGGCGTACCCGCGGCGATGTAGTCAAACACCTCTTCGGGAGTCGCGGCGCTGGCATCGGTGGTGCGCAGCAGCCCACCGGAAAGCATGTTGACGGTAATCCCGAACGGACCCAGGTCGGCTGACATGGTCCGTGTCAGCGACAGCAACGCCGCCTTGGCCGCAGTGTAGTCGTGGTAAGGCACCACCGGGTTCTGGAACAGGTTGGTGCCGATGTTGATGATCCGGCCGAAGCCACGCTCGCGCATGCCGGGGATCGCAGCCTGGACCGTGTTGAGCGCACCGTGCACGCTGCCCTCGAACTGGCTGGAGAACTGCGACCACGCAATGTCGCCGGCTTTCGCGCGCGCATCGCCGTTGAACGAAAAATCGGCCAGCGCATTGTTCACCAGGGTGCTGACGTACTGCCCGAAGTGGTCTGTCGCAGCCTGGAACATCCGATCCACCTGGGCCCGATCGGTAACGTCGGCCTGCACGGCGAGCGCCTGGCCCGCTCCCAACTCGGCCACCAGTGCCTCCGCGGCCTTGCGGCTGGAACGGTAATTGACCACGACCTTTGCGCCCTCTCCTGCAAAGGCGCGCGCGATGGCCATGCCCAGACCACGCCCTGCACCGGTAATCAGGACGATCTGCTCCTCAAGTTTCACTTCACCGCACTCCATGAATTCAAAGGCCGCACGTGCCCGGGCGGGCATCATCGCCCGGGTCGGCCGGAACGTAAACGATGCGCCGGCTGCGTGATGGTCGAGTGTGGTGGACAGGCGCGCTCAGCTACGCAAAATCAATGCTCGTCAGGGAATCCGCGGCGACGCCAACCTGGTCCAGCGCTTGCGACAGGTCGGCCCACAGGTCATCCACGTGCTCAATGCCCGCCGATACCCGCAACAGGCCCGCAGTGATGCCCGTCGCCCGACGGGTGGCCTCGTCCAGGACGCGGTGAGTGAGCCCGGCAGGATGCTGGATCAGGCTGTCCACAGAGCCCAGACTGACTGCCGGTGTGAGCAGCCGCACCGCCTTCATGACTGTGGCCGCCGCTGCATGGCCTCCGTGCAGATCAAAGGCAAGCAAGGCGCCGGGTCCGCGCATCTGGGTGGCGGCCAGGTGATCGTTGGCGACTGTTCCCATGCCGGGATAGAACACCTTCGCCACGGCCGGATGCTCGGCGAGACGCTGCGCCAGCACTCCGGCGTTGTGCTGGGCCCGTTCCACGCGCAACGCCAACGTCGGCAGGCCGCGGTGCAGCAGGTACGCACCCAGCGGGTGCAAAAGCGCACCGGTGACTGCCCGGACCTGACGCAGCGGCTTGGCGTTCTCCTCGCTGCAACACACCACGCCGGCGATCACATCACCGTGGCCACCGAGGAATTTGGTCGCGCTATGCAATACGTACGTCGCGCCCATGGTCATGGGGTTTTGCAGAACGGGGGTGGCAAACGTGGAATCCACGGCCACAGGAACGTTGCCGGCCGCCGCCACCACAGCGCGGATATCGACCAGGTCGAGGGTCGGGTTGGCCGGTGTTTCAATCATCACCAGGGCCGTGTCGGCACGCAGGTGCGAGCCGATGTCGATCGCGTCCACAAACTCGGCCTGCAGCCCGGCCATACCGCTGGCGAGCAGATGATCGGAAGTCCCGTACAACGGACGCACCACCAGCACATGTCCGCCCTTCTGGCGCACTGCCATCAACAGGGCAGTCAACGCAGCCATGCCCGACCCGAAAGCCACGCAGGCCTCGCTTCCTTCCAGCTGTGCCAATGCGCCTTCCACCCTCGCCACGGTGGGATTGTGCAGGCGCGCATAGATCGGATTGGCGGCGCTGGCGTCTCCCGCCACCAGCGCGTCGAAACTGGCTGTACCGGCGTCCAGGTCGGGGACGGGATAGGTGGTGGAGAGGTCAATGGGCAGTGCGTGCACACCCAACTGGCCTAAGTCCTCGCGGCCGGCGTGTACGGAGAGGGTGTCAAGGTGCGGCATGCCAGGGAGCTCCCTTCGATATGGAGCCCCATACTAGAACCTGGCACGACTGCTGACCTCAACGCCGAACGAAAATCGCTCCTATCGCCATGACGTGGCCCACATCGAGATCAGGCTCATCTTCGAATACCGCGCAACCTTGAACTGCCAACCGGGCCGTTGGAAGCGCCCGGCTTGGCCTAGAGACCCAGCCTAGAAGCGATAGATCGCAGCAAGCCCGGTCTCGCTGGGCATCCGCCCCTTGGGCACCACGACGACCTGGCCGCCGTTGGCGATCACCTTCTCGGCGATATCGTCCAGCAGGTCCTCGCCAATGCCGCCCTCGGCAGCGAAGTCCACGGCGCCGCTCTGGGGGTCCATGGTGCCGTTGACCTGGCGGTCGGCCTCCACCAGCAACGTGGACACACGACCGGAAAACGCACTGCGACCGACCTGGGCCACATCGTCGTTGGCGAGCCAACGTGCGCGGGCCGCGTGGTACATATCGACCAATCCGGCCAGGCGCTCCAGGTACTTCGGCTCCATGACCCGCCACGCGCGCTCGCGCAACTCATCCATCCCCAATGCGTCGGGATGGGTGTCGATGCCCTGAGGCAGGAGGTAGGCATTGTGGCTCAGCTTGCGGAACACCGACTGGTGCTCCGGCAAGGCCGCCAGCATCAGCGGCAGCCTTGACGGGCGTGAGAACTGTTCAGCGACTGCCCGATCCACCGCACGAAAGAACTGTTCCGTATCGGCATCGACCAACTTGCTTCGCTCGATCTGGCCGTCGTTGACACCCGCAATGGTGGCCGCAGCGCCTCGCGACCAGGAAGCCGGGCGCTGGCGCAGCGGGTCGTCGCCAAGAACGGACTCGAGCGTATCCGGGAAGTCGTCGCCGACGTCGAACGGATCCAGGGCATCGCGGTTACCGACGAACATTTTCGCGCTGTGACGGTTGATCGCCAGCACCTGGTAGCGATCGGCCGACTGCACCATTCGCAGCAGCGGCTTGATGTGGAAGCTGTCGCCGACGTTTACCAGCTCGGGGACCGCACGCTGCAGGCGATAGACGCGGAAAATATCCGTTGAGACCAGCACGGCCAGACCGTCGAGGGTGTGGTTCCAGAAATTGCGTTCCTCACCCAGCTTGCGCAGGTTCGCCAGCAGCGGCGCCGGATCCTTGTCCGGATAGCGCTCCTTCCACAACGCCTCCGCCTTCTTGACCAGGTTGCCAAAACGGATAGGGTCCTGGCCGTTGTCCGGGTGGCTGCGATGGGTCGGCTGATACAGCGAAATACACGGGCCGACCGGATCCTGGAAAAGATTTCCGGTGAAGTCGTCGATAAGTGAATGCATCATGGCACCTCTGTAAACGTGGAATGGGGCGGAAAACCCCCGGTGTTACTACCTGGAAGTCAGTCTACCCGGCGCAGTTGAAGGCAGCGTCGTGACCAGATGCGGAGCTGCCGTGGCTGCGGGGGCGAAAGACTGCGGGATTCCCGTATCGTGGCCACATGCCCGAGCTGAAGTACCTCGCCGGTTACGACGCCCATCTGCTGGATCAGGTTCGCGCACTGATTCACGCCGATCGGCTGGGCCCCTGGCTGCGTGAGCACTACGAGCTGCCTCACGATGTCCGCAACGACGGCGCGTTGTATGAGTATGTCGTCGCGCTCAAGGATCGCCACATGCGCAAGGCGCCACCGCTGGACAAGGTGGTGTTCGACAACCGCCTGCAGGCCGTGCGGCACGCGCTGGGCACCCACACATCGGTATCACGTGTTCAGGGTTCCCGCCTCAAGGCGAGCCGTGAGATCCGGATTGCAGGGGTGTTCCGCGATGCGCCACAGCCATTTCTCCGGATGATCGTCGTCCACGAGCTGGCCCACCTGCGGGAGTCGGCGCACAACAAGGCGTTCTACCAGCTCTGCGCGCACATGGAACCGGACTACCACCAGCTGGAGTTCGACATGCGGCTGTATTTGACGCAGCTGGAGATCGAACGGCGGAAGCAGCTGCCGCCGATCGCCGATGCGCAGGCCTCCCAGACCTGATAGGGCCTGCGGCCCGCGCTACGTCAGAACGGGATTTTTCCGCTCAGCATCTCCCACCACATCCGCCAGTCGCCCCGCAGGCTCCACCATGGGTGGCGGAAGGTCGCCGGTCGGTTGTGCTCGAAAAAGTAGTGCCCGGTCCACGCCAGTGCGTAGGCCTGGACGGGGGCCAGCACGGCCAGCCAGCCGATGCCCGTCAACGCGGCGGCAAACAGGAAGACCAGCACCAGCGTGCTGCCAATGAAGTGCAGGCGGCGCGAGGTCCGGTTGGAATGCTCAGCCAGGTAATACGGATAGAACTCCGCAAACGAACGGAACGCGCTGCTTGTCACCATGGCTTGGCTCCGACGCGCACGGCACGATGCCGCCTCCTTCGCTGCACGATGCCCGCACAACTCAGCCGCTGCAACCGCCGCAACAGATGGACGGCAGCTGCTCGATCGCGTCCGGCCCCACCGGATAGCCGGCGAAACCCAGGACGGTGGCCAGATGGTCAGAATCCAGCGCCGCTGCGACACGCAGGCGCCCACTTGAGGGCGTGAAATCGATGACCGCGGCAGGGTCGACGTCGTAAATCGCGTCTTCGATCAGTTCCAGCGCCTGGGGGTCGATAACTGCGTTGCCTGCCCTGTCGCCCATGTCGACGTGAAACTCACTCATGCCGGTGCTCCTGCCTGTGTTCGTCTTGACCCCCATGGTGCGCGGGCCACCGCACGCACGCCGTGACCGCGGTCAAGCGTCGGGCAGACCGTAGCGCCGGTTGGCGCTTTGTTCAGCCGCACCGCCAAGCACGCCCCGATAAGTTGTAGCGACTTGGGTCTGGGTGGTTGTCGCAGTGGGATTGGCACCACCACGCGCAGGCAGGTGACGGCGCACCGTGCGCTGGAAGAACAGGTTGTTGGGCACTTGCAGGACCGACGAGGACTTGCCGTCGATGCATTCCTGCAGCGTGGTGTAAATCAGGTTGATGTCCACCACCTGGCCCTTCAGTCCCGGCTTTTCCCCGTTCTCCAGCAATTCGATGTGGTCATGCAGCCGGAACGGCCGCGTGGTCAGGATCAGCGCGGTGCAGAAGATGTTGGACAACACACTCCAGGCGGCAAAGAACGCGACCGCGCCGACGGCGGCAAACCCGGTGAACGCGGTCCACAGGATCGTCCCGGAGACACCGAAGCGCTCCAGAATCAACAGCAGCGCACCAAAGGACACCAGGAAACCAATCAAGCGGCGCCCGCCTACCGCCACCTGCGGCAGCAGGTTGTAGCGCCGGCTGACGCGGTTGATCAGGCGTCGGCCCAGCGCGCGCAGGGCCCACGCGGCGATCAGGATCAGCACGATCTGCCCGGCCGGAACAAGCACGTCAAGCCACTGCTGGGTCCAGAGCGGCAATTGGTCTTTCATCGGGGATACGGCGCTCTTGCGGGTGGTTGGATCCGCGCGCGGATCCTTGAGGGAGGCAAGGATACCGCCAGCCAGAGGCGCATGCGGGGGTGGCTTTTGTCATGGGTGGCCGCGTGGCGCATGGGTTAGTCTGCAACATCCCAACGACGAGGTTCCTGTCCTATGAAGCACCCTCTCGCGCTGGCCCTGGCTGTGGCGCTGACCACCAGCCTGGCCGCCTGCAGCCAGTCCGACGCCAATACGGCTGAGCCCCGCCAGTCCGCAACCCAGGACGGCAACACCGTGAACGAATCCAGCGACAACCCCTTCTTTGCCGAGAGCAGCCTGCCGCTGCACTACCCCGCCTTCGACAAGATCACCGACGCCGATTTCGGCCCCGGCTTTGATCGCGGCATGGCCGAGCACCTCAAGGAAGTCGAGGCGATCGCCGACAACGCCGAGGCGCCGAGCTTCGAGAACACCATCATCGCGCTGGAGAAGTCCGGCGAGATCCTCGACCGTACCTCGACCGTGTTCTTCTCGCTGGTCGGTGCCGACACCAACGACACCCGCAAGGCGATCCAGGCCGAGTACGCGCCCAAGCTGGCCGCGCACCGCGACGCCATTGCGCTGAACCCTAAGCTGTTCGATCGGATCCAGAAGCTCTACGACACCCGCGACTCGCTGGGCCTGGACGCCGAGGGCGTGCGCCTGGTCGAGCGCTACCACACCGACCTCGTCCGTTCGGGCGCCAAGCTTCCCGAAGCCGACAAGGTCCGCCTGAAGGAGATCAACGGCGAGCTGGCCAACCTCAGCACCCAGTTCAACCAGAACGTGCTGGCCGAGGTCAACGCCTCCGCCATTACGGTTGACAGCAAGGACGAACTGGCCGGGATGACGGACGACCAGATCGCCGCCGCCGCCGATGCCGCCAAAGCCGCCGGCAAGGACGGCAAGTACGTCATCGCCCTGCTCAACACCACCGGCCAGCCGTTGCAGTCGCAGCTGGAAAATCGCGCCCTGCGCGAGCGCCTGCACAAGGCATCGGTGAGCCGCGGCAGCCGTGGCAACGAGTTCGACAACACCAAGCTGGTCTCGACGATCCTCAAGCTGCGCGCCGAGAAGGCCGGAATGCTGGGCTATCCGACCTACGCGGCCTACGTGCTGGCCGATGAAACCGCCAAGACCCCCGAGGCGGTCAACGACATGCTCGGCAAGCTGGCCCCGCCGGCTGTCGCCAACGCCCGAAGCGAAGGTGCCGCGCTGCAGGCGATGATCGACAAGGAGCAGGCGGCCAAGGGCGAGCCCACCTTCAAGCTGGAGCCGTGGGACTGGGCGTACTACACGGAGAAGGTCCGCGCCGACAAGTACGACTTCGACGAGTCACAGCTCAAGCCGTATCTGGAAATGAAGAACGTGCTTGAGAACGGCGTGTTCTACGCTGCCGGCCAGCTGTACGGCCTGACCTTCAAGCAGCGCACCGACCTGCCGGTCTACCACCCAGACGTGACCACGTATGACGTGTTTGACAAGGACGGCAGCCAGCTGGCGATCTTCGTGTTCGACCCGTTTGCCCGTCCGTCCAAGCGCGGCGGCGCGTGGATGAACTCCTACGTCTCCCAGTCGGAGCTGACCGGCAACCTGCCGATCGTTGCCAACCACCTCAACATCACCAAGCCGACCAATGGCCCGGCCCTGATGACATGGGACGAGACCACCACGATGTTCCACGAGTTCGGCCATGCGCTGCACGGCATGTTCTCGAACGTGAAGTACCCGTACTTCAGCGGCACCAGCGTGCCGCGCGACTTTGTCGAGTTCCCGTCCCAGGTCAACGAGATGTGGGCCGATTGGCCCAGCGTGCTGGCCAACTACGCCAAGCACTACAAGACCGGCGAGGCGATGCCGCAGGCGTTGCTGGACAAGGTGGCGGCAGCCTCCAAGTTCAACCAGGGCTTTGCCACCACCGAGTACCTGGGCTCGGCGATGCTTGACCAGAGCTGGCACCAGGCCAAGGCCGACAAGATCCCTGACGCTACCGGCGTGATGGACTTTGAAGCCGCTGCGCTGAAAGCCAACGGGACGGACTACGCCGCGGTTCCGCCGCGCTACCGCACGCCCTACTTCAGCCACATCATGGGCGGCTACGCAGCAGGCTACTACGCCTACATCTGGTCGGAAGTGCTCGACGCGAATACCGTTGAGTACATCAAGAAGAATGGCGGCCTGACCCGCGAGAACGGCGATCGCTTCCGCGACACTCTGCTATCGCGCGGCGGCAGCAAGGACGCCTTGCAGCTGTTCCGTGACTTCGCCGGCCACGAGGCGGAGATCACCCCTCTGCTGGTGCGTCGCGGGCTTGACGGTTCGATCACCGACGACGCCAAAGTGCCGGTCATCAAGGAGTAGTCCAGCCGCGAGAGCTGGATCAATAACGCCGCCGGGTTTGATCCCGGCGGCGTTTTTCGTGGTGAAGCGTTCTGCGGATAGATCAGCGCTGGCTGCCACCGTCGAAGAGCTCGCGGTATTGCGCGGCGAGATGCGGCATCAGGACACTCGCCGGCACGTCAACCGTCTGGACCCCATCCGAGTATGGTCCGACCTGATAGGGCGAGAACACGAAGCGCAGACCACGCAGCTTTCCTGCAGTCCCTGGCAATGGCTCGAACTGGGCGAACTGCGCCGCCTCGGGCACGGTTCCATCGTCGATCATCCGACCGGCGCTGCGCATCATCCGGGTGCGCTCAGTGGGGTCTACGCGCTCGGCTTCCAGCCGCTGCGAGAGACGCGTGTGCAACTGCTCTCGGGCGAAGTCGGAAATCGCCTTCCAACCGCTGGCGTCGGTCACCAGCTCCTCAGCGGTCAGCATCTTCTTCTGCGCGGGGAGCCAGTTGAAACGCGCGAGCAACGGCATGCCATGCGCGCCGCCCGTGTAGCTGCTGCCGTCGGCAGCCCAGGACACAAGCTGCGGTGTGCGCAACACCTCGACAAAGCTCAGCGACAGGTCGTACGGAACATTGCTGTCGGCATCCTCACCGCGGGGCCGCGACTGCGCGGCCTGGATCATTTCCTCGCGGGCGCTGTCGGCATAGGCTTTCAACTGCCTCGCCAGGCCTGGATACGTTGAGGCGTCGCCCTGATAGCTGATGCCCACGAGATAATCGCTCGTTCCCTCGACTGTGTCTTCAAGCACCACCGGCTGGTCGTCGAGCACCGGTTCCGGCAACGCTGAGGGCTGGGTACTGGCAGGGACTGCCGGCGCGGCCGCGTCCGGCGGCGAGCGATCGCAGCCGGCGGCGCTGACCAGCAGGCCGGCCACGAGCGCGGCGATGAGTGGCGTGTGACGCATGGACGAACCCCCTGAACGATTTACGCGCAGCCTAAACGCGCGGACGTGACGTCCAGATGCACGAAACCCCTGTGGGACAAGGTCTCGCGCGCGATCGGGCGCGCCGTCGGTCAGGTCCGGTAGGGCATCACCAATCGGTGCGATGCGGGATCAGCCCCTGCAGTTCCTCGTCGGTCAGGTTGCGCCACTGGCCGATTTTCAGACGACCAAGCTTGACGTTGCCAATGCGCACCCGCACCAGCGTCTTGACCCGGAACTTGAAATACGCGGCCATCAGTCGGATTTGCCGATTGAGTCCCTGCACCAGGACGATACGGAACCCGAAACGCCCCAACTTGGAAGTCTTGCAGGGCAACGTGGTCTGGCCGTGGATGGGCACTCCCTTGGCCATCGCGCGCAGGAATTCGGGGGTCACGTCGTGATTGACCGCTACCAGATACTCCTTCTCCAGCTTGTTCTCGGCGCGCAGGATCTCATTGACGATGTCCCCGTTGCTGGTCAGCAGGATCAGGCCTTCCGAATCCTTGTCCAGCCGGCCGATGGGAAAGATCCGCTGCTCGTGGCCAATGAAGTCGACGATGTTCCCGTCCACCGCCGATTCGGTCGTGCAGGTGATCCCCACCGGCTTGTTGAGCATGATGTAGACGTGCTTGCGCTTGCCCTTGGCGACGGTCCGCACGCGCAAGGCCTGGCCATCCACCTTGACCTCGTCGTCCTCACCCACTTCGGAGCCGACCCGCGCGCGGATCCCGTTCACCGTCACGCGACCCTCTGAGATCAGGCGATCGGCTTCGCGACGGGAACAGAACCCGCTTTCGCTGATGTGTTTGTTGAGGCGCATGTCTGAATGGTGGCCGGGACGGGTCGCGTAGGCTGGCACAAGTCCCCACTAATGGCGAACACCAGCGAAAGATCCGCCGATGACCACTCGCCCAGGCACGTTTGCGTCGGCTTACTCAACCAGCGAAAGATAGGCGGGATGGCGCTTGGCCCATCCAGCGGCATAGGTGCATTCCGGGCGCACCTTCCACTTCTGCTCGCCAGCGTATTTGAAAGCCGATTCCACAAGCTGACCGGCGATACCACGGCCGCCAATCTCCGAGGGCACGCCGGTGTGGGTAATGACCATGACGCCCCCTTCCTCGTGATAGTCGAGCACCGCATCGGTGCCATTCACGGTGAGGGTGAAACGGCCGGCGCCGGCGTCGTGGCGCGGCGCCGGGGTTTGCGGTGAGGTGTTGTCCGGGGATTGACCTGGCATGGGGAAGCTCCTGGTGTTGTTGGGTTGCCAGCAATCTACTACCGGAGGCATTCACCAGGCATGAGCACCGCGTATTGGGACACAGCGTGCCTTCTCCCGTCGCGACCTGACGCAGTGGGGCACCGTGCTGCCGCGCGCGGGTTCTCCCTGACGGATGTTGGCGGCTGGCACGGAACCTGCGGTGATCTGCTTACACCCGCTTGCCGCGGGCCTTGGGGAGCTCAGCAATGTGGGATCAGGACAACTCGTGCGCGGCGCCGTGCGCCACCTGCGCCGACGACGATGAAGGGGACCTGGTGGCGCGCCTCTACGAGCTGAGCCAGGACTCGGCCGCCGACGACGCCGAACTGGAGGCCCTGGACGCCATCGTCTACCAGCGTCTGCTGCAGACCTACGGTGACGAGGCTACCGAGCCGTCGGAAGCCTGAACCTGCTTAACCGAACGATGGGCTCAGCAGCTCACGCACGAAGTGGCTGCCGATGGCCGGGTTGAGCATCAGCACGAACAGCACACCGTAGATCGCCCCGGCGAGATGCGCGCTGTGGTTGGTCCGGCCGCCGCCACTGCGGTCCATCCAGAATGAGTAGCCGACGAAGAACACGCCGTACAGGATCGCCGGCACCGGCAGGAAGAAAACGAAGATCAGCGACCACGGCTTGACAAGGATGAAGGCGAACAACACCGCCGACACCGCTCCGGACGCGCCCAGGCTGCGGTAGTTGCGGTCACCCTTGTGGCGCAGGTAGGTGGGCATGATCGCCACCACGATCGCCGACAGGTAGAACAGCGCGAAGCCAACCGGCCCGATCATCTGCGTTATCAGCTGCTCGGCGAAGCGGCCGAAGAAGAACAGCGTGATCATGTTGAACAGCAGGTGCTGCCAGTCGGCGTGGATGAAGCCATGCGTGATCAGGCGGTCGTACTGCTTCGCGCCGCTGATGGCTGGCGGCCACAGGATCAGCCGTTCCAGCAGGCGTGGATTGCCGAATGCCTGCCAGGACACCAGTACGGTGATGGCAATAATGGCCAATGTGATCATGGGTCAGACTTTCCGGTAATGGTCGACAACGCGGTAACGGCGGGCATAGACCCCGAACACCAGCGCGGCCACGAGTGCGAAGGCAGCGAAGAAGAACATCTGGAATGACGCGGTACTCAGACCCGTCGTCGCGATGTTGCCGGTCACCGCATCATTGCGGACGGCGGCATTGGCCAGCAGCACCCACAGGTTGCCAATGGTGGTGGTCAGGTTCCAGAAACTCATCACCACGCCCTTCATCGCCAGTGGCGCTTGGCTGTAGGCAAACTCAAGCCCGGTCGCCGACACCAGCACCTCGCCGAAGGTCAGCAGTGCATATGGCAGCACCTGCCAGACGATCGACATCGGATCGCCGTTGTCCATGGCCACCTGGATGCCACCGATGACGATCCAGGCCAGCCCACTGAAGGCGATGCCCGCGGTCATGCGTCGCAGCGCGGTCGGCTCCCAGCCGAAGCGCCTCAGCGCCGGGTACAGGACCATGTTGTTGAACGGGATCAGGATCATCACCAGCGCCGGGTTCAGCGCCTGCATCTGGGATGAGACGAACCATTCGGGCTTGGTCATCGCGTTGCCCTGAATGACCCAGGTCGACGCCTTCTGGTCGAACAGCGAGAAGAACGGCGTGGTCAGCGCGAAGATCACCAGCACCCGCAGGACGCTGCGCACGCCGTCGACCGCCATGTCCGGATGCACGCCGCGGGCGCGGTCCAGCTGCAGGTAGGCGCCGCCGCCCACGCCAACCAGCAGCACCACCAGCGCGATACAGAACGCGATCACGAAGCCCAGGGTCGGAATCAGGGCGAATGAGGCGGCCGCGACCACCACGCCTGCCATCGCCATCCACAAACCCATCCTCCCCTGCCCCGGCTTCTCGGCCAGCAGCGCGGTGCGGATGACCCGCGAGAAGGAATCCGGATCAGCCACCGTGGCCGGCGGTACGATCACGTAGTGCTTGCGGCCCAGCCAGAACACCAGGGTGGCGATGAACATCAGCGCGCCGGGAATGCCGAACGCTACGCTGGCACCGAAGTGCTTGAGGAACAGCGGCATCATCAGCGACGCAAACAGCGAGCCGAAGTTGATGATCCAGTAGAAGCCGTCGAAGACGACCTTCGCCAAGTGCTTGTTGGTGCGGTCGAACTGGTCGCCGACAAAGGACGCCACCAGCGGTTTGATGCCGCCGGCGCCCAGGGCGATCAGGCCCAGGCCGGTAAAGAAGCCCGTGCGACTGTCCTCGAACATCGCCAGGCACGCATGCCCGGCGCAGTAAATGAGGCTGAACCACAGGATTGTGTTGTACTTGCCGAAAAACCGGTCCGACAGGTAGCCGCCCAGCAACGGGAAGAAGTACACACCGATCATGAAGGTGTGCATGAGGTCCTTCGCCGCGAGCTCGCGCTCGGTGCCTTCCAGGATTCGCTGCAGCAACGTCGAGGTGATCAGGAACTGCACCAGGATGTTGCGCATGCCATAGAAGCTGAAGCGCTCGCATCCTTCGTTGCCGATGATGTAGCGGATCTGGCGCGGAAACCGGGCCTTGCCGGTCGCCGCGGCGGCGTTGGTCGTCATCGTTCGATGGTCCGGAAAAATCGAAACCCGGAGCCTACGCGAAGCCGGTCGCCCACGCCCCTCCCGTTGGCGTGGGTCCGCTCAATCAGAAGCTGCGACTCGCGGAAACGCCGACCTGCCAGTGACGACCCGGCGCCGGCTCGTAGTAGCGCCCGTTGCCGTCGTTGACGATGACCGAGCCGATGATGTCGCGGTCAAAGAGGTTGTTGAGACGCGCGAACCCGCGCCACTCCAGCCCGCCGGCCTGGAGTCGGTGCTCCGCCGCCAGATCGAAGCGCGCGGCTGCCGGTGCGTATTCGGAGTTGGCATCGTCCACGGCGATGCGGTCAGTGAACTGCCCCTCCAGCATCACGTCGGTCGAGGCACGTGGACTCCAGCGCAGCTCCGACCAGGCGGTATTGCGCGCCAGCCCGGGAATGCGACGACCGGCCTGGATGATCAGGCTGTCGTCGCCGCACGGCGGCGTCCCGCAAGCGGCAAAATCGGTCAGGTACTCGGCGTCCAGGAAGGTGTAGGCGCCGGACAGATGCCACTTGGGTGCGAACTCGACGGTGCCGGCCAGTTCCACGCCGCGCCGCCGCGACACGCCGGCGTTGCCGTACACGCTGCGACCGCCCTGGTTGGCGATCACCACCAGTTCGTCGCGGGTCCGGCTCTGGAACACCGCGCCGGACCATTTCCAGCCGTCGCGCCGTGCGCGGACACCGGCTTCGATGTTGCGGCTGCGCGCCGGGTCAAGACCATCGTTGAGCCCGCTGAGCCCGTCATCGCGGTAGGCCAGCTCGGAAAGGGTCGGCGTCTCGAATCCGGCTCCCGCGTTGGCATAAACGCTCAGCCACGGTGTGGCACGGAACAGCACCCCGGCCACAGGGGAGGTGCGCGAGTAGTCAAGCGAACCACTGTCATCGGGGTTGTCATCGGTGACGTAATGGTCGCGCGAGTTGAATCGCACCTGGCTGCGCCGCGCGCCCAGGTTGATCCGCCAGCGCTCCGCCGGAGCCCACTCGCCCTGCACATAGAGATCGCGAGCCGTGACCCGGTCGTCCTGGTCACGGCGGAGCTTGCCCAGCACGCCGATGCGGTCGCCGATGAAATTCTCGAAACCAAGGCGGCGCTCCTCGGACACCTGGTATTCGAGCCCGGTCGTCAGCGAGAACGGCCGCTCAAGCAGGGTCGAGGTCCATTGCCAGCGCAGGTCGGCGCCGCTGTAGTCGCGGTCAAGATCGATTGCCCCACCGCCGTGCATGGGGTTCTTGCGCTGGACGATTACGGGAACGGACAGCATCTGGGTGGTCTTACGACTGCCCGCATGGGCGGTGAGGCGCAGCGTGTGGGATTCACCCAGCGCCTGCTCGACCTGCGCCCCAGCCTGTCCCTGGCGGACCGTCTTGCGGGTGTCGAACGCGAGGGCGCCGTCGCTGGCCGCTCGACGATCACCGCGTAGCTGGCTCGCCGTCAGTCCCTGCGGGTCGTCGGCCTCCAGGTCCAGCCCGTTGACCAGCACCGTGTATCGGGTGTCGCCGGCGACGCCTTTCAGCACCGCCTGGCCGCTGCGTCGATGTGAGCGGCTGTGGCGCCGATAGCCGTCGTTGCGCACATCGGCGAAATCGCCGACGAAGCTCCCATCCTTGTCACGCCCCCACGGAGACTGGAACGAGAGCGAAGACTGCTGCAAACCGTATCCGCCCAGCACCAGACCGGCGGACGCCGCAGGGTCGGCGGGCGCCGCTGCGGTGAAAAGCGAGATCACCCCACCGGACGCGTTGCCATACAGCGCCGAGAACGGACCCCGCAGGACTTCGATGCGTTCTGCCGAGGCGATCGGGAAATGGGATACCTGGCCCTGCCCGTCCGGCATCGTCGCCGGGATGCCATCCGTGTAAAGCCGAACGCCGCGCACGCCAAAAGTGGCACGCGCACCGAAGCCGCGGATGGAGATCTGCAGGTCCTGGGCGTCATTCTGACGATCGCGTGCCACCACGCCCGGTATACGGCGCAGACTCTCGGAGAGGTCGATGGCCGGACGCGCCCGATGGATCGCTTCGGTTTCAACCACGTCGATGGCGGCCGGCACCACGAGGGCATCGGCGGGGATCCGGGTCGCCGACACCACCACCGAAGGAAGCTCAACCGCTGACGCTGAAGGGTCATCCCGCCCGCTTGTGGAATGACTGTTTGACTGGGCGTGCGCAGGAGCCGACAGCGCCATGACGATGCAACAGTGCAGGAGAATCAGCGACGGCCAGGTGCGTCCAGGGGTATGTCCCACGTTGCAAAACCTCGAATTGAGCGCGTAGCGCCTCGGTGAATGGACGCGCAGCCTAACGCGGTTCGCAGGATAGGCTTGTGTTCAGGGATTCACAGACCGCCTGGATGCGCGACATCACCCGTACGTCAAGTGTCGACAGCGACAATTGCGGCTTTGGGCATCCCGCGTTGCGGGATCCAATTTCGGCCAACCAACGTACTCAACGATAACGCCTGTTCAGGTTTCTGGCGGGATCCGTTGACAATAAAAGAATGATCGTTCATTCTCCCCCGGTCAGAGCGGCCGTCCGCTCTTTTTTTCATTCCAATTTTGAGTCCAGTCCCATGCCTAGGTCCCCTCGCCACTTGGTTTTCCTGCCGTTGGCGCTTGCCGCCGCCCTTGCCGCTTGCGGTGGTGAGCCAGAAGCCCAACAACGGCCCGCGACCCCGGTCACCGTGGTGACGCTTGCTCCGGAAACCACGACGTTGACGCGGGAACTACCCGGCAGGACCAACGCCTACCAGATTGCCGAAGTGCGCCCACAAGTGACCGGGATCGTTGCCAAGCGACTGTTCCAGGAGGGCGGCAGGGTGAAAGCCGGCCAGCCGCTGTATCAACTGGACAACGCGGCCTACCGGGCATCGGCCGCTACCGCCCAGGCACAGCTGGCCCGGGCCAAGGCGACCCTGGTCGCGGCACGCCTGACTGCAGCGCGTTCGGCCGAGCTTGCCAAGATTGACGCCGTGAGCAAGCAGGACAACGAAAACGCCACAGCCGCGCTGCGCCAGGCCGAAGCGGAAGTCGCTGCCGGCCAGGCCGCCGTGCAGAGCACCCAGGTGACGTTGGGTTTCGCCCACATCACCGCGCCCATCAGCGGACGGATCGGCAAATCCTCGGTGACCCAGGGCGCGCTCGTTACCGCGAACCAGCCCGAGGCGCTGGCCACTGTGCAGCAGCTCGATCCCATCTACGTCGACCTGACACAGTCCGCCAGCGAGCTGCTGGAACTGCGCAAGGGCCTCGCCTCAGGCAGGTTGGAGGACGGTCGCAGCCTGCCCGTCACGATCCTGCTGGAAGACGGTACCGAGTTCGAGCACAAGGGCGAGCTTGAGTTCTCCGAGGTCAGTGTCGACCCGACCACCGGCAGCTACGCGCTGCGGGTCAAGGTCGCCAACCCCGACGATCTGCTACTGCCGGGAATGTACGTTCGCGCGGTGATCGGCGGTGGCGTGCGCCAGGACGCCATCCTGGTGCCGCAGCAGGGCATCACCCGCGACCCCAAGGGCAACGCTACGGCCATGGTGGTCAATGCCGAGAACAAGGTGGAAGTACGCCAGGTCAAGGTCAACCGCAGCATCGGCGACAAGTGGCTGGTGGACGAAGGCTTGGTGGCGGGCGATCGCGTGATCGTCGAGGGCCTGCAGAAGGTTCAGCCCGACGCCCCGGTACAGCCGACCGAAGCCGGTGATCAGCCGGCGGCACCGGCCCTGCCGAACGCCGACGGCGGTGCTCCAGCGGGCGCGCCTCCTGCCGCCGCCTCGACCGGTGCGCCCAACCCCGATGCCGCCGACCCGGCGACACCCGCCGATGCCGCCACGCCCGCTGACGACGCGCCGGCCTCGCAGCAGTAAGCAGAGAATCCCCCATGGCCCACTTCTTCATTGACCGCCCGATCTTTGCCTGGGTGATCGCGATCATCGTGATGCTCGCCGGCTCGTTGGCGATATTCACCCTGCCCATCTCCCAGTACCCCACGATCGCGCCGCCCACCGTGTCGATCAGCGCCAACTATCCGGGAGCGTCCGCCCGTGTGGTGGAGGACTCGGTGACCCAGATCATCGAGCAGAACCTGAAAGGCCTGGACGGCCTGCTGTATTTCTCCTCCACCAGCGAGGCGAATGGCAGCGCGTCCATCACCCTGACCTTTGACGAGGGCACCGACCCGGATACGGCGCAGGTGCAGGTGCAGAACAAGCTCCAGGCCGCCATGCCCCTGATGCCCCAGGAAGTGCAGCGCCAGGGCGTGAACGTCAGCAAGTCCGCCAGCGGATTCCTGCAGGTCATCGGCTTCGTGTCCGAGGACGGCAGCATGGAGAAGGACGACAT
The DNA here is from genome assembly GCF_000855665.1 of Lysobacter sp. A03. Classification (GTDB taxonomy): domain Bacteria; phylum Pseudomonadota; class Gammaproteobacteria; order Xanthomonadales; family Xanthomonadaceae; genus Novilysobacter. The sequence goes on along the minus strand of NZ_JXSS01000093.1, from coordinate 54,504 downwards.
CGCCGACTACGTCGGGGCCAACGTCGCCGACCCGCTAAGCCGGGTACCCGGGGTCGGCAACATCCAGGTGTTCGGTGCGAAGTACGCGATGCGCATCTGGCTGGACCCCAACAAGCTCGATACCTACGCCCTCACGCCGGCCGACATCACGGCTGCGCTGCAGGCACAGAATGCCCAGGTGGCGGTGGGCACGCTGGGCGGTGCGCCCGCCATTGACGGCCAACAGATCAACGCCACCATCACCGCGCAGGACCGGCTGCAGACGCCGGAGCAGTTCCGCGACATCATGCTGCGCAACAACAAGGACGGTTCGGTGCTGCGTCTGGGCGATGTCGCCCGCGTCGAGCTGGGCGCGGAGAACTACGAGTTCATCACCCGCTACAACGGCCAGACCGCGACCGGTGTGGCGATCTCGCTGGCCACCGGTGCGAACGCACTGGACACGGCCGATGGCGTCAAGGCCACGCTTGAGGAGCTGAAGCCGTTCTTCCCGCCGGGACTGGTGGCGGTGACCCCGTTCGACACCACCCCGTTTGTCCGGGTCGCGATCAAGGGCGTGATCATGACGCTGATCGAAGCGATCGTGCTTGTGTTCCTTGTGATGTACCTGTTCCTGCAGAACTTCCGCGCGACCCTGATCCCGACCATCGCCGTTCCGGTGGTGCTGCTGGGAACCTTCGGCATTCTGTCGGCACTGGGGTTCTCGGTGAACATGTTGACCATGTTCGCGATGGTGCTCGCCATTGGGCTGTTGGTGGACGACGCCATCGTGGTGGTCGAAAACGTCGAGCGACTGATGTCCGAGGAAGGCCTGTCGCCCCTGGAGGCGTCACGCAAGTCGATGACGCAGATCACCGGCGCACTGGTCGGTATTGGCGTCGTGCTTTCCGCCGTATTCATTCCGATGGCATTCCTGGGCGGGTCAACCGGCGTCATCTATCGCCAGTTCTCCGCCACCATCGTCTCGGCCATGGCTCTGTCGGTGATGGTTGCAATCGTGCTGACACCGGCACTGTGCGCGACCATGCTCAAGCCCATCAAGGAGGGTGAACACGGCAAGACGACCGGCTTCTTTGGCTGGTTCAACCGCCACTTCGACAGCGGCAGCGCCAAGTACCAGCGTGGCGTGCGTTCGATCATCGGCCGCCGCAAGCGCTACATGGGCATCTTCGCCCTGATGGTGCTGCTGATGGGCCTGCTGTTTCTGCGCCTGCCCAGTTCGTTCCTGCCGCCCGAGGACCAGGGCGTGCTGTTCTCCGAGATCGTGGCGCCGGTCGGTGCCACGCAGGAGCGCACCATGGAGTCGATCAAGAAGGTCGAGAACTACTTCCTCGAGAATGAGAAGGACGCCGTGGAGTCGGTGTTCTCCATCCAGGGCTTCAGCTTCAGCGGCACTGGCCAGAACAGCGGCATGGCGTTCATCAAGCTCAAGGATTGGAGCGAGCGCAAGGACAAGGACCTTGCCGCCACTGCGGTTGCCGGTCGCGCAATGATGGGCCTGTCCGGGATCAAGGACGCATTCGCGTTTGCCTTCTCCCCGCCGGCGATTCCTGAATTGGGCACATCGGCCGGCTTTACGTTTTACCTGAAAGACAACGCGGGCATGGGTCACGACGCCCTCGTCAACGCACGCAACCAGTTGCTGGGGGCTGCGTCGCAGGACCCGATGCTGGCCAACGTTCGCCCGAACGGCAAGGAAGACGCATCCCAACTGCGCCTGGACATCGACCAGCAGAAGGCCGCCGCGCTGGGGCTTTCGGCTGCGCAGATCAACGCCACGCTTGCCGCCGCCTGGGGTGGCCAGTACATCGATGACTTCATCGATCGCGGCCGGGTCAAGCGGGTGATGTTGCAGGCCGATGCGCCCTTCCGGATGGTGCCGGACGACTTCAACCGCTGGTCGGTGCGCAACAACGAAGGCGAAATGGTTCCGTTCTCGGCGTTCGGAACCTCACGCTGGGAGTACGGCTCACCGCGACTGGAGCGCTACAACGGGGTGCCGGCGATGGAGATCAACGGCGAGGCCGCACCGGGCGAGAGCTCGGGCGCAGCCATGGACCGCGTCGAAGAGCTCGCGGCGCAACTGCCGCAGGGCTTCGAGATCGAGTGGACCGGCCTGTCGTTCCAGGAGCGAGCGGCCGGTGCCCAGACTCCGCTGCTGTACACCCTCTCGCTGCTGATCGTATTCCTGGCTCTGGCGGCGCTGTACGAAAGCTGGACCATCCCGACCGCAGTGCTGATGGTGGCCCCACTGGGCATCCTGGGTACCGCATTGGCAGCATCGTTGCGCGGGATGGAACGTGACGTGTACTTCCAGGTGGCGATGCTGACGACAGTGGGCCTGACCAGCAAGAACGCGATCATGATCATCACCTTTGCCCGTGACCACATGGTCGAGGACGGGATGGATCTCATCCGGGCCACGATGCAGGCGGTGCACGAACGCCTGCGACCGATCCTCATGACCTCGCTTGCGTTCGGAATGGGCGTTCTCCCACTGGCCATCGCGAGTGGCGCTGGATCCGGCGCGCAACGCGCGATCGGCACCGGCGTGCTCGGCGGCATGATCGTCGGGTCTCTGCTGGGTCTGTTCTTCGTTCCGCTCTTCTTCGTGGTGATCGAGTTGCTGTTTGACCGTGACCTGCGCAAACCCGCTGCCGAAGCTTTGGCAGCAGGAGACGACCGCAATGCATAAGCCACTCTTTACCGCGCTTGCGCTGGCTACCAGCCTGTTCGTGTCGGGCTGCGCGATTCTCGAGCCGCGCGTGCCGGAAGTGGCCCCGGCGATCCCCGCCGAGTGGCCTCTACCGCCCACCACGTCGACCGACTCGATGGCACAGCCAACGACGTCGATGGGGCCGCAGCTGGACCTTGGCGCAACGCCCGTTGCCGACGTCGGCTGGCGGGATTTCTTCCTCGACCCGCGCCTGGAACAGCTGATCGCGCAGGCCCTGGAGAACAACCGCGACCTGCGGGTTGCGGTGCTGAATGTCGAGCGTGCCCGCTCGCAGTACCGCATCCAGCGCGCCGATCGGGTGCCCTCACTGGGCGTCAGCGCGGAACTCCAGCGCACCGGCGGTGATGCGCCGGTCACCGACATCTACACGGCCGGACTGGGAATCGCGCAGTTCGAACTGGACCTGTTCGGCCGCGTGCGCAGCCTCAGCCACGCCGCGTTGCAAAGCTACTTCGCCAGCGAGGAGTCGCGCCGCGCCGCGCAACTGGCGTTGGTGGCCGAAGTGGCCAACACCTACCTGGCGTTGGCGGCCGACCGGGAGCTGCTTCGCGTCACCGAAGCGCGGCTGGAGAACCAGCAGGCCGCCTACGATCTGACCAACAAGCGTTTCGAGCTCGGCGCACTGTCCGCACTGGATCTCAACCAGGCCCGCACCACCGTTGAAGCCGCGCGCTCCGACGTGGCCCGTTTTGCCGGTCAGGTGGCCCAGGACATCAACGCATTGACGTTGCTGGTCGGGGACACGATCGATCCGGCGCTGCTGCCGACCCGATTCGAGCCGAGTGTCAGCGGCTTGGCCGGACTGCCTGCCGGACTGCCTTCGAGCGTACTGCTGCGCCGACCGGACGTGATGTCGGCGGAACACCGCCTGCTGGCGGCCAATGCCAACATCGGTGCCGCGCGTGCCGCGTTCTTCCCCTCGATCAGCCTGACCGGGTCCATTGGTTCGGCGAGCGACGAGTTGTCCGGTCTGTTCGAGGCCGGCAATGGCGTGTGGTCCTTCATGCCGCGCATCAACCTGCCGATTTTCCAGGGTGGCCGACTGCGCGCCAACCTGGGCATGGCCACGGCGGATCGCGACATCGCGCTGGCCGAGTACGAGAGGTCGATCCAGAGCGGCTTCCGCGAAGTCGCCGATGCGCTGGCCCTGAGCCGGACCTTGGCCGATCAGCGTCTGGCCCAGGAAGCGTTGCTGGAGGCCGCGACCCGTACCAACGAGTTGTCGCAGGCCCGTTACGACGCGGGCCTGGACAGCTATCTCACCCTGCTGATCACCCAGCGAACGCTCTATGACGCCCAGCAGTCGCTGCTGGCAACACTGCTTGCCGAGCAGGCCAACCGGGTGACGCTGTACAAGGTGCTGGGCGGAGGCTGGGTCGAAGGCCAATGAACGCCGCGCCGGACATCCCTGGAGCCAACAAGGCCGAGGCACGCGTGGAAGCGCAGCGCGAGCGGATTCTCGCTGCTGCGCAGAAATGCTTCGTCGAGCGCGGCTTCCACGGCGCCAGCATGGCCAATATCGCCGAGACGGCCGGGATGAGTGCGGGCCTGATCTACCGCTACTTCGCCGGCAAGAGCGAGATCATCCTGGCCATCGTTGAGCACCAACTGTCGATGCTGCTCAACGACATCAACCTGAAGCGCAAGGTGGACATCACCGCGGAACTGATCGCCAGCTTCGATCGCGGTGGCGATGACCAGAGCCGGGGCATGAACCCGGCGCTGCTGCTGGAAATGTCGGCCGAGGCAACGCGTGACCCCAGCATTGCTGCCTCGCTGGACGGCTTCGACCGGGCCTTGCGGGATGCACTGGCGGGCTGGCTGGGCGAGGACGACGAAGACGGCCGTCCCGGTCTGCCGCAACCGCTGGCCCAACAACGCGCGCTGCTGATGCAGGTGCTGTTCGAAGGCCTGAAAGTGCGCCAGACCCGCGAGCCCGATCTCGATCGCAGCCTGCTTGAGGCGGCGCTGCGCGAATTCGTGCCCCAGCTGCTGAAGGCGTAGCGCGTGACGCTGCGGTAGATTGACCGTCCCACCACGGAGGTCTCCCATGCAGAAGCGTTCCCTTGGCAAAACCGGCCTTGAGATTGCCCCGCTGGTACTCGGCGGCAACGTGTTCGGCTGGACGGTGGACCAGGAGCAGTCCTTCGCGCTGCTGGACCGTTTCATCGATGCGGGTCTGGATGCGATCGACACAGCAGATTCCTACTCCACCTGGGTGCCGGGAAATCACGGCGGGGAGTCGGAAACCATCATCGGCCAGTGGCTTAAGGCACGTAGCGCCCGCGACCGGGTGACCCTCATCACCAAGGTCGGGTCCAAGCTGGGCGACTTTGAACGCGGTTTGCGCGGCCCTGACGTGATCGCCCGCGCCGAGGACTCCCTGCGGCGCCTGCAGACCGACCACATCGACCTCTATCTCAGCCACTGGCCCGACCCGGCCACGCCGTACGAGGAAACCCTGCGCGCTTACGAGCAGCTCATCGCAGACGGCAAGGTGCGCGCGATCGGTGCGTCCAACCTTGATGCCTCGCAGTTGCGTGAAGCACTGGCGGTGGCCGACCAGCTGGGCCTGCCCCGCTACGCGGTGCAACAACCGGAGTACAACCTCTACGACCGCGCCGGCTTCGAGTCCGGACTGCGCGAGCTGTGCATCGCCGAAGCGCAGGGTGTCATCACCTACTACAGCCTCGCCTCCGGCTTCCTGACGGGCAAATACCGCTCCAGCGATGACCTGGGCAAGAGCGTGCGCGGGGAAGGCGTGGCGAAATATCTCGATGCGCGTGGAATGAGGATACTGGCTGCGTTGGACAGGGTTTCCCAGACCCACAACGCGGCGCCCGCCGAGGTGGCACTCGCGTGGCTGATGGCCCGCGAAGGAGTGACGGCACCGATCGCCAGCGCAACCTCGGCGGAGCAGCTGGACAGCCTGGTACGCGCTACTGGACTGGTCCTGAGCTCGGCCGACAAGGACCTGCTGGACACCGCGAGCGTGGCCGGCTGAACGACGTCCACCACTTTGCCTCGCCATCCTCGATCGCTGCTCCGGGTCGGGTGCCCAACCCGCCGGCCGGGTGTGTCAGTCACGAGGATGGGTGACGGTCGATCCCTTGATCTCATCGAGCAGGAACGGCGCTGTCCGGCTTTCCGCCGAGTACGTCACCTCCAGCGGCGTCCCCTGCACGACCACGCGGCCGCCCTCGTCGCCGGCGCCGGGTCCGATATCGATGATCCAGTCGCTGGCTGCCGCCACCCGCATGTCGTGCTCGACCACGATGACGGTGTTGCCTGCTTCCACCAGCCCGTCCAGCTGGCGCATCAGCACGTCCACGTCCGCCGGATGCAGGCCGGTGGTGGGCTCGTCAAGCAGGTACACCGTGCCGCGCCGCTGCGCACGCTGCAGTTCGCTGGCCAGCTTGATCCGCTGGGCCTCCCCTCCCGACAGCTCCGTGGCCGGCTGGCCCAGCCTCAGATAGCCCAGTCCAACCTCGCGCAGCACCTGCAGCGGGCGTAACACGGCCGGGGCGTCGGCAAAGAATCCGGTCGCTGCATCCACGGTGAGCCCCAACACGTCGGCGATGGTCAGGCCGCTCCATGTGATCTCCAATGTGTCGGCGTTGTACCGCGCGCCATGGCATTCCGGACAGGGGGCATAGACGCTGGGCATGAACAGCAGCTCCACGCTGACGAAGCCCTCGCCTTCGCAGGTCGGGCAGCGGCCCTTGGCGACATTGAACGAGAACCGTCCCGCGTCGTAGCCCCTGGCGCGCGCATCGGGCGTGGCGGCGAACAGCTTGCGCACATGGTCGAACAGCCCGGTGTAGGTCGCCAGGTTGGAGCGCGGTGTGCGCCCGATCGGCTTCTGGTCGACTACCACCAGCCGTTTGACCGCGTCCAGCCCGGCGACGATCCGACCGCCGCGGGTCACCGCAGCGGGCTCCAGCGGGTCGCCGTCATCGCTGTCGCTGTCGGTCGGTTTACCGAGATGCTCGGACAGCAACTCGACGAGCGCCTGGCTGACCAGGCTGGACTTGCCCGAGCCGGACACCCCGGAGACCGTGGTGAACCCCCCCAGCGGAAAAGCAACCGCCAGGCTGTCGAGGTTGTTGCGGCTGACGTCCTCCAGTCGCAACCATCCGGTGGGTACTCGAGGCGTACTACCCACCTGCCCGGTCAAGCCGACCCCCTCGTCACTGGAGGCGCCCTCAGCACGCTCGCCGGGTGACCGGAACAGGTAGCGGGCAGTCTGCGACTCGCTGACCTCCGCCAGGCCCTGCAGCGGACCGCTGTAGACCACTCGCCCCCCCTGCTCACCCGCCGCCGAACCGATATCGACCACCCAGTCGGCGCGGCGGATAACCTCGGTTTCGTGCTCGACCACGAACAGCGAGTTGCCGGCACCCTTCAACTGGTCCAACGCGGTCAGTAACGCCCGGGTATCGGCCGGATGCAGCCCAGCGGACGGCTCATCGAGCACGTACACCACGCCGAACAGGTTGGAGCGGATCTGGGTGGCCAGCCGCAACCGCTGCAGCTCGCCGGGCGACAGCGTTGGCGTGGTGCGTTCCAGGGTCAGGTAACCCAGCCCGAGCGCGACGATGACATCAATACGCGCCAACAGGTCCGCGGCAATTCGCTGCGCCACGATCGCCTGCTCCGGATGGTCCTGCGCCCGCGGCGAGTCAGCGGCCGCGCCGTGCGCGACCGGCTCCAGCAACCCCGCGAGCTGCTTCAGCGGAACCCGCGACAGTTCACCGATATCGAGTCCGGCGAAAGTAACCGACAGCGCCTCGCGACGCAGGCGCTTGCCATCACACACAGGACACGTGGCGCTCACCATATAGCGCGCGACGCGCTTCTTGATCATCGCGCTCTGGGTCGTGGCGAAGGTGTGCAGCACGTAGCGCTGCGCGCTGGTAAACGTGCCGTTGTAACTGGGGTTGTCGCCGCGCTCGATCGCCTCGCGCGTCTCCGCCGGGCTCAGGTCGCGGTATACCGGCACCACTGGCTGCTCATCGGTGAACAGGATCCAGTCGCGCTGCTCCTGCGGCAGCTCCCGCCAGGGAACGTCGATGTCGTAGCCCAGCGTGACCAGGATGTCGCGCTGGTTCTGGCCGTGCCACGCCGGTGGCCAGGCCGCGATCGCGCGCTCTCGGATGGTGAGGGTGTCGTCGGGGACCATCGAGCGCTCGCTCACCTCATGCACGCTCCCCAGCCCGTGGCACCGTGGGCACGCACCCTGCGGCGTGTTGGGCGAAAATCCGTCGGCATAGATGATCGACTGCCCGGACGGATAGTCGCCGGCGCGGGAATAGAGCATCCGCAGCGAGTTGGACACCGTAGTGACACTGCCCACCGACGAACGCGTGCTCGGCGATCCACGCTGCTGCTGCAGCGCGACCGCCGGTGGCAGGCCATCGATGGAGTCGACGTCCGGCACGCCAGCCTGGTCGATCAGCCTGCGCGCATAGGGCGCGACTGAGTCCAGGTAGCGCCGCTGGGCCTCCGCATAGAGCGTGCCAAAGGCCAGCGAGGACTTGCCCGAGCCAGACACTCCGGTGAACACCACGAGCGCGTCGCGCGGGATGTCGACATCGATGTCCTGCAGGTTGTGCTCGCGGGCGCCACGGACCCGCACGAAACCGTCGTCACCGCCAGGCGTTGGCGGGATAGGGCGTTGCGGCTTCAGCGCTCGGTCGGCGCTTACGGGGTAACTCGACATCGCGTGGCCTGTTTCTGGTCGACTGGCGAGGATGGCCAGCTCCGGTTGATCACGTCGTGAACCTCCGCCGCTGCGGACCAGCCTGCAATGTCGGCAATGTGTCGGTCAGTCCTCGCCTTCCAACTCCGCCCAGCGCGCGAAGGCCTGCTCCAGCTGCACGTGCAGCTGCGCCATCGCCACGTTGTGGGCAGCGATCGCATCGGCGTCGCGCTGGTAGAACGCGGGGTCGTTCATCTCCGTCGTCATCTCCGCGATGCGCGCGTCGAGGCCCTCGATCACGCCCGGCAACTCCTCCAGCTCGCGTGCTTCCTTGTAGGCGAGCTTGCGCTTGGGTTTGGACGGGGTGGTCGCGGCGGCGGCAATCGGGGAGACCGGCATTGAGGTCGACTTGGTCGGCGCCTCCACACGCGCCGCCGGGCGCTGGCGCACCCAGTCGCTGTAGCCACCGACGTACTCGCCGACCTTGCCGTCTCCTTCCATGACCAGCGTCGACGTCACGACGTTGTCGATGAAGTCACGGTCATGGCTGACCAGCAGCAGGGTGCCGGGATAGTCGCCGAGGATCTCCTCCAGCAGCTCCAGCGTCTCCACGTCCAGGTCGTTGGTGGGCTCATCCATCACCAGCAGGTTGGACGGCTGGGCGAACAGCTTGGCCAGCAGCAGCCGGTTGCGCTCGCCGCCAGACAGGCGCGTGATGGGCGCGCGCGCGCGCTCCGGGGTAAACAGGAAGTCCTGCAGGTAGCCGATCACATGCTTCTGCTTGCCGCCAACCTCCACGAACTCGCGACCCTCCGACACGTTCTCCAGCGCGTTCCAGTCCTCGCGCAGCGTCGCCCGGTACTGGTCGAAGTAGGCGATCTGCAGGTTGCTGCCGGACCGGACCTCGCCTGAAAGCGGTTGAAGCTCACCCAGCAGCACCTTGAGCAGCGTGGTCTTGCCGCTGCCGTTGGGGCCGATCAGACCGATGCGGTCGCCGCGGAAGATCGTCGTGGAGACGTCCTTCAGCAGCGGCTTGCCGCCGAAGTCGAAGAACACCGACTTGGCTTCGATCACCTTCTTGCCCGAGGACTCGGCCTGGGCCAGGTCCATGCGCACGTTGCCGATAGCGTCGCGGCGCTTGGCTCGCTCGGATCGCATGGCTTCGAGCCGGCGCACGCGGCCTTCGTCGCGGGTCCGCCGTGCCTTGATCCCTTGCCGGATCCAGATCTCTTCCTGCACCAGCATCTTGTCGAAGCGCGCGTTCTCCTGCGCTTCGGCGTTGAGTCGTTCCTCGCGGCGGCGCTCGTAGTTGGCCCAGTCGCCCGGCCAGCTGGTGACCTGGCCGCGGTCGATCTCCACGATCCGGGTCGCCAGTGCGCGCAGAAACCGCCGGTCATGGGTGACAAACAGCAGCGCGCCCTTCCACGAGTTCTTGAGGAAGTCCTCAAGCCAGTCGATCGCCTCGATGTCCAGGTGGTTGGTCGGCTCGTCCAGTAACAGCAGGTCGGGCGCCGACACCAGTGAGCGGGCCAGCAGCACTCGCCGCTTCATGCCGCCGGAGAGACCGGAAAACTCGGCGTCGCCGTCCAGGCCGAGGCGGTCCAGGGTCTCCACGACCTTCTGATCCGCGCCCCAGCCGTCGGCCGCTTCAATCTTGGCCTGCACATCGGACAGCGCATCGCCATCGAACACCTCGGCATGGCTGATCCGATGGTATTCGGCCAGCCATGCCCCCAGCTCGCCCATGCCGCTGGCGACCACGTTGAACACGGTGCCGGCGGCGTCTGCTGGGACTTCCTGCTCCAGGCGGGCGATGCGGCGACCGCTGGCACGGCGGATCTCGCCGTCGTCTGGCTGGATATCGCCTGCCATGAGGCGCATGAGGGTGGACTTGCCGGCGCCGTTGCGGCCGATAAGGGCGATGCGCTCGCCGGGTTCAATGGACAGCTCGACGTTTTCGAGCAGGAGCGGGCCGCCGACGCTGTAGTCGACGCTGTTCAGGGTGATCAATGACATGCCCCTATTCTACGCGGCCCGCGACCGGGGTAGCCGCGAATCACGCATACTGGCTGGTGCGGACCCAAATGGTCCGCCTGCCCACTCAGCGGCGCTACCGGAGATCGACATGGCAAAGGGCATGGACCAGAAGAAGGACGAGAAGAAAAAGCCGTCCAAGACGATGAAGGAAAAGAAGGCGGAAAAGCGCGACAAGAAAGCCGGGAAAGCCTTTACTCCCGCCTGATCGACGCTGGCTCTGGTTGATACCGGCGGATTCGCGCCTCAGGAGCTGCACGAGAGCATTGAGCAGCCCGCTTTGTCGCGGGCCCAATCCGGCCTCCGGGCAGCGAATTGCTCCCGGCCGGGTTGATCCTCGTACGGCCGGCGCATCACCTCCAGCAGTTCGGTGATTCCGTCCATGTCGCCCCGCGTTGCGCAATCGATCGCCTGCTGGGCAAGGTAGTTGCGCAGAACGTAGCGCGGATTCGCGGCACGCATGGTCCGCGTTCGCTGCTCAGGATCCAGGCCGTCGGCCACCAGACGCACCTGATAGAGCTTCATCCAGTTCCGGAACGCGGCGGCTGACGCCACACGCTTGTCCGCGTCGTAAAACGCGTCGATAAATGCTGCGCTGTCGTTGGCCTCGTCGAGTGCGTCTGCGTCGCAATCCGACAGCGCGCGGAAAAACAGGGTCATGTCGACCTCCGCGTCGGCCAGCAGCTCCTGCAACGACTGCATCAACGCGCTGTCGCCTTCGCGGTAACCGGCCAGGCCGAGTTTGCGCACGGTGTTGTCGCGATCGGCCTGGTTGTAGGCATCCACGTAGGCCTGCAGACCGGCCTGCAAGGCGGACGGCTCCTTGAACAACGGCGCCAGTGCGCCGGCCAACCGTCCCAGATTCCAGTACGCCACGGCCGGTTGCTGGCCGAAGCGGTAGCGTTTGCGCCGCGCATCGGTGGTGTTGGGAGTCCAGCCCGGATCGAAGTTGTCGATCCATCCGTAGGGGCCGTAATCGATGGTCAGGCCAAGGATCGACATGTTGTCGGTGTTCAGCACGCCGTGCACGAAACCCACGCGCATCCAGTGCGCCACCATGACCGCGGTACGCCGGCATATTTCGGTGAACCACGCTGCGTGCAGGCCCTCCCCGTCACCTTCCAGCTGCGGGAAGTCACGGCGGATGCAGAAATCGACCAGCTGGCGCAGCAGGCCGGTGTCACCGCGCGATGCCGGCAGCTCGAAGCTCCCGAAGCGCAGGAAGGATGGCGCCATGCGGCAGACGATCGCACCGGGCTCCGGTGCCGGCCGGCCGTCGTAGAACATGTCGCGAACGACCTGCTCCCCGGTACCAACCAGGCACAGCGCACGCGTGGTTGGCACCCCCAGATGATGCATCGCCTCGCTGCACAGGAATTCGCGGATCGAGGACCGCAGCACCGCCCGTCCGTCCGCGCTGCGCGAATACGGCGTCGGCCCGGCGCCCTTGAGCTGGAGTTCCCAGCGCTCGCCCGCTTCCGTAACGACTTCGCCCAGGCTGAGGGCGCGGCCGTCGCCCAGCTGCCCGGCCCACACACCGAACTGGTGGCCGCCGTAATTGGCCGCGTATGGCTGCATGCCGGCAAGCAGCGCATTGCCGCCGAACACGTCCGCGAATCGCTGCGTATCGGCGTCCGCCTCAGTCAGCCCCAGGCGGGCGAGCATTTCCGTCGAGTACGCCAGCACACGCGGCGCGGGAACCGGTGTGGGCTGCACCGCCGACCATGCCGCTCCCTCGACCTGACGCACGCCGGCCGAGGGATCCGGGTCGCCGGGAAGGTCGCGTACAAACGCGTTGTCGAAATTCAGATCAAGCATCACTTTTTCACCGCATCGGACCCGCCCGTTTGAACGGACCTCGCCATCCTAAGCGCTTGACTGCGACGTTCCCGTCGCAGGCCCGGTGTGCGCGGAGCGCATGACCTAGACTGGTCGAACACACCGAAGGAAAAATGCCGATGGCGAAGCCGAACTATTCGTTTGAAAAACGTCAGCGAGAGATCGCCAAGAAGAAGAAGAAGGAAGAGAAGTTGTCGCGCAAGCAGGCCGACAAGCCGGACAACGACGGCAATGAGCCCGGCGCAGATGCCGGAGCTGGAGCGCCGCCCACCGAGCAGGGCTGAAGCTCGGGATGGGGTTTCGTGCGCGCTGGATGTGTGCGTGTGTTTGGCGTCATCTGCTTACCGGCAGCTGACCCGGACCGCATGAGATCGCGATTTGCATCGCGCCGATCGTCTGCGGACGTTAAACTGTGCGGTCTACCCGACCGGCCCAGCCGGCGCTGCCGAGAACTGCGATGAGCGCCGAAACGCCCGCTACCCCCGATTCCATCCCTGACACTCCGTTGAACTTTGACGGCCTGGCCCTGCCCGAGACACTGCGGCAGGCGATCAGTGCGCTGGGCTACGAGTCGCCCTCGCCCATCCAGGCCGCCACGATCCCGCCGCTGATGCAGGGCCGCGACGTGATCGGCCAGGCCCAGACCGGTACCGGCAAGACGGCGGCGTTCGCGCTGCCGATCCTGGCTCGCATCGATCCCGCGCAGAAGACCCCGCAGGCGCTGGTGCTGGCGCCGACCCGTGAACTGGCCATCCAGGTCGCCGAGGCGTTCCAGAGCTACGCCTCGCACATGAAGGGCTTTCACGTGCTGCCGATCTACGGCGGCCAGAGCTACTACCCGCAGTTGCAGGCGCTCAAGCGCGGCGTGCAGGTCATTGTGGGTACGCCGGGGCGCGTCATCGACCATCTGGACCGCGGCTCGCTGGACATCTCCGCACTTCGCTTCCTGGTGCTGGACGAGGCCGACGAGATGCTGCGCATGGGCTTCATCGACGATGTCGAGAAGGTCCTGAAGAAAACGCCGGAAACCCGCCAGGTCGCGCTGTTCTCGGCCACCATGCCGGTGCAGATCCGGCGCATCGCCCAGACCTACCTGAAAGACCCGGTCGAGATCGCGATCAAGAACAAGACCAGCACCGCCGACAACATCCGTCAGCGTTACTGGGCGGTCAGCGGCGTGCAGAAGCTCGACGCGCTGACCCGGATCCTTGAGGCCGAACCGTTCGACGCGATGATCGTGTTCGCCCGCACCAAGCTGGGCACCGATGAACTCGCCTCCAAGCTCGCCGCTCGCGGCATCGCCGCCGCCGCCATCAACGGCGACGTGCAGCAGGCCCAGCGCGAGAAGACCATCCAGAACCTCAAGGACGGCAAGATCGACGTGCTGGTTGCGACCGACGTTGCCGCCCGCGGTCTGGACGTGGACCGCATCAGCCACGTGCTCAACTACGACATCCCCTACGACACCGAGAGCTACGTCCACCGCATCGGCCGGACCGGACGCGCCGGGCGCAAGGGTGAGGCGATCCTGTTCGTGGCCCCGCGCGAGCGCGGCATGCTGCGCGCCATCGAGCGCGCGACCCGCCAGCCGATCCAGCAGATGGAGCTGCCATCGATCGAGACGGTCAACGAGCAACGCGTCTCCAAGTTCCTCGATCGCATCACCGATACCCTGGCCGACAACGACCTGGGCATGTTCCGTGAGCTGATCGAGCGCTACGAGCGCGAGCAGAACGTGCCCGCGGTGGAAATCGCCGCCGCGCTGGCCAAGCTGTTCCAGGGCGATCACCCGCTGCTGTTGACGCCGCCACCGCCTCGCGCCAAGTACGAACCGCGACCGGATCCGCGTGGGGCCAGCCCGCGTGACGTCGGTCATCGTGGCCAGCCACCGCGGCCGCCCCGCCAGCAGCGTCCCGAGCGTGACGTCACTCCACGAAGCTTCGATGAGCGCCATTCGGCGCCGGCGTCGCCGGAGCCGCGCCGGTTCGACGAGGGCCGCCCCACACCGCCTCGTGCCGACCCGCGACCACCCGCGCCCCCGCGCGGCGTCAACGCAGCAGAAGCCATGTTCGATGACGCGGCCCCGGCAGCGCCATCCCAGCCGCCACGCAGCGCTCCATCGGCGCCGCCTCAGCGCAACGCACCGCGCACCGATGAGATCGGCATGGAGACGTTTCGTATTGAAGTCGGCCACGACCACGGCGTGCAGCCGGGCAACATCGTCGGCGCGATTGCCAATGAGGCTGATCTGGAAAGCCGGTACATCGGCCGGATCGACATCCGCGACGACTACAGTCTGGTGGACCTGCCGGAAGGTATGCCGCACGAGTTGATGGAACACCTCAAGCGGGTGTACGTGGCCGGCCAGGCATTGCGCATCCGCCATGCGGACGAGCGCGACAACACCGGCGGACGCACCGCCCGTCCGAACTCGCCGCGCCCGCCGCAGGCCCGACCCTCGGGTCCGCGCGGACCCCATGCAGGCAAGCCGGCCGGTGGCAAGCCGGGCAATTTCGCGCCGCGCAAGCCGTTCAAGCCGCGCTGAGCGGCCCCGGGAGTTCCAGGGCCAGTGCGCTCCGGAACTCCCGCGCGTCGCCCGTCAGCGGGTCGACGAAAGCCAGCGACCGCGCCAGCAACTTCAGCGGAAATGCATGCTTGTCGGCTGACTGCTCCTGCAGTTCCGGATAGAAAGCGTCGTTGATGATCGGCGCGCCCAGCGCCGCCATGTGCACCCGCAGCTGGTGCTTCTTCCCGGTAACGGGCTCAAGCGCGTAGCGCCACACGTCGCCACCGCGGTCGATCACATCGATCCGGCTTTCGCTGTTGGCGATACCCGCCGCCTCGCGCATGCGGAAGAACGGCTTTCCGGCCTCCAGCCGGCTGCGGCGGATCAAGGGAAACGCCAGGTGGCGAAGCGCGGGCGCGAGCGCCTCGTAATGCTTGCGGATCGAACGGTCGCGAAACAGCGCCTGATAGGCGTTCCGGGTCGCCGGATTGATCGAGAACATCACCAGCCCCGCGGTGCCACGATCGATGCGGTGCAAGGGAACAATGTCCGGGCTCCCCAGGGTTTGCTGCAGGCGAAACAGCAAGCTCTGGCGCACGTATACGCCGGCCGGCATCACCGGCAGGAAGTGCGGCTTGTCCAGCAGCAGCAGGTCGGCATCGGCATGCAGGATCTGTTCGGTGAACGGGATTACCGGCTCGTCTGCCACCTCGCGGTAGTAGTGCAGCGTCATTCCCGGCCTGACGATCGCGTCCGCGCCAAGCGGGGCTCCGCTGCCATCCAGCACCCGGCCCCGGGCGAACCGGCTACGCCACGTGGCCTCACTGACCCGGGGAAACTGCGCGCACAAAGCGTCGACCGCGCACGACCACGACCCCTCTGGCAGTTGCACACGGCTGGCGGGCACGCCGTCGATTGGAAGCGGTCGTGGTTTCATCCCCGCAAGCGTACGGGACGCCAGACCAGAGGGACAAAGCCACGACCATCACCTGGCCTTCACGCCGTAATGCCGCGCTTGGCCTAGTTTGGTCGTTGCGGGGCCATTCATCCATGGACGGGCCGCGGGCCTTGCGGATCATGCGGCGCGCCACGAACCCGGGAGGAATGACATGTCCAGGAAAGCATCCCTTGTCATCGTCGCTTTGACAGTTTTCGCATTGGCCGCCTGCACGCGCGCGCCCATGGCGCCGGAGAGCACGACTCCCGCCGCCACCGCCGATACCGCCGTCGCGCCAGGGGAAACCGTCGCCCAGTTGATCGCGCTTGACCAGCAGGCCGTGGCGATGGCCGAGCAGGCCCGCCAGCACGAGCAGCTGGATCCGCCGGTGGCGGAACTTGCCGAGCAGATCTCCATACACCACCGGCGCAACCTCACTCAGACCCGCGCGCTCGGTGACGCCGAAGCACTGGACGTGACCGACACGCCCACCATCAGGAACCAGCGCGTTGAGGAGGAAAAGCGCCTCAAGGCCATGGGGGAGCTGGATGCGGACGCCTACCGGCGCGGGTACCTGGACGCGGTTGTCGAGACCCACGAGCAGGCACTGGAGTGGATCGGTGAGCGCCTGGAGGCAACAGACAACGAAGCGATCCGCAAGCACCTTGAGCGCACCCGCGACAACTTCGAGGACCACATGAAGGCAGCGATGGCCTTGCGCGACAACTGAGCCAGCCAAGGCGGCGTTGCGGACGCGCATTTTGACCGCTACCCGTGAAGTCGCGCTGCGGCTCGCCGGTTTCGGGGTGGACGTCTATCCTGTGCGTCCGGTTCCTGGACCACGCGATTGATGTCGGCCACTCCCACGCCCGCCCCAGACACCTCACCTTCTCCTGCCGCACCGTCCCCGCTATGGCCCGGCCTGATGCTGGCCACGGTGGTGGCGCTGGTGGCGCTGCTGCTCGGCCGCTGGCTGCCGCTGGTGGGCGGGCCGGTATTCGGCATCGTGCTCGGCGTACTTATCCGCAACACGGTGGCTCCTCCGGACGCGTGCCAGCCGGGGATCCGTTTCGCCGGCAAGAAGATCCTGCAATGGTCGATTATCGCCCTTGGGTTCGGCCTCAGCCTGACCCAGGTGGCCAGGACGGGCATGGAGTCGCTCAGCATCACCGCCGTGACGATCATTGCGGCGTTCACGTCGGCCCTGGTGCTGGGGAAGCTGCTCAACATCCCGTCCAAGCTGAAGTTGCTGATCGGCGCTGGTACGGCGATCTGCGGAGGATCGGCCATTGCGGCAGTGACGCCGATCATCAAGGCCGACGAGCACGACACCGCGTTCGCGATTTCCACCATCTTCCTCTTCAATCTGGTGGCGGTGCTGGTGTTCCCGGCGCTGGGCCACCTGATGGACCTCAGCCAGCAGGGCTTCGGCCTGTGGGCCGGCACTGCGATCAACGACACCTCATCGGTGGTGGCCGCCGGCTACAGCTATGGCAAGGAGGCAGGCGACCACGCGACGATCGTCAAGCTCACCCGCGCGACCCTGATCATCCCGATGTGCCTGATCCTGGCCGCGATCGAGGCCTGGAAACACAAGAAGAGTGGCGCCGGCGATTTCCGCCTGTCGGCGATCGTTCCGTGGTTCGTCCTGTGGTTCGTAGTCGCCTCCGCCGCGCGCACCCTCGGGCTGATCCCTGAAGTCGCTCAACCGGCGATCCATGTCGCCGCCAATTTTCTGATCATCATGGCGCTGACCGCCATCGGTCTGTCGGCGGACCTCCGCCGCATGGCAAGCACGGGTTTCAAGCCGATCGCGCTGGGACTGGGCGTGTGGATCGCGGTGGCGGTATCCAGCCTGGCGGTCCAGTTCGCCACCGGACAGGTGTAAACCAGCGCTCAACGCCGGCAAAGCCTAGAATGGCGGGCTACCTTCCGCGAGTCTGTCATGGCAGCCAATTCGACCGTCGTCAAAGCCGAGCTGCAGATCAGCGACATGGACCGGCATTACTACGCCACCCATACGCTGACCCTGGCCCAGCACCCCTCCGAAACCGATGCCCGCCTTATGGTGCGCTTGCTGGCCTTCGCGCTGTATGCCGACGAGCGGCTCGAGTTCGGTCGCGGAATCAGCAACGAGGATGAGCCGGACCTGTGGCAGCGCGACTATGTGGGCGATATCAACCTGTGGATTGACCTGGGTCATCCCGACGAATCGCGGATCAAGAAATCGTGCGCCAAGGCGGACCAGGTGGTCGTGGTGAACTATGGCGGCAACGCGTCGGATATCTGGTGGGACAAGATCGCCAGTTCGGTGTCACGCCTCAAAAATCTGACCGTCCTCGACATCCCCAGCCACGTGGTCGATGCCTTGCCGGCGATCGGCGAGCGCGGCATGCGCCTGAATGTGCTGATCCAGGACGGCGAATTGCAGCTGATGGGCGATCGCGGCAGCACCGCCCTGCGACCCACCGTGCGCATGGCGCCCAGCACCGACTGAGCCGATGGCGGCGGCGGACACCAGCGGGCCTTCGCGCGTCCGCGAAGCAGAAGTGGTCGTGGTCGGCGGCGGCGCGGCCGGCCTGATGTGTGCGATCAGCGCCGGTCGACGGGGCAAGCGCGTGGTGGTGGTCGAGCACGCGAACCGGGTCGGCAAGAAGATCCTGATGTCGGGCGGCGGTCGCTGCAATTTCACCAATACCGGCACCACCCCGGCCAACTTCCTGTCGGCCAACCCACACTTCTGCAAGTCGGCCCTGGCGCGCTACACGCCGTGGCACTTCCTCGACATGGTGGACAGCCATCGCATCGCCTGGCACGAGAAGGAACTCGGCCAGTTGTTCTGCGACGAGTCCTCCAAGCTGATCGTGAAGATGCTGCTGGACGAGTGCAGCGCCGCGGGCGTGCAGGTGGAAACCGGGTGCAGCATCCGGCGTATCCAACGGCTCCCCGGAGCCGACGGTGGCGTGGCGTCCGGGCAGGACGGGTTCGTGGTGGACACCAGCCTCGGCCAGTTCCGCACCCCGGCCGTGGTCGTCGCCAGCGGCGGGCTGTCGATTCCCAGCATGGGCGCCACTGGCTTCGGCTACGAGGTGGCAAAGCAGTTCGACCACTCTGTACTCGCGCTGCGCGCAGGCCTGGTCCCGTTGACCCTCAGCGGCAAACACCAGGAACGCCTGGCCGACCTGAGCGGTGTCTCCCTGCCCGTCACCGCCACCGCCAACGGACAGTCCTTCAGCAACTTCATGCTGGTGACGCACCGCGGCATCAGTGGTCCGGCCATCCTGCAGATCTCGTCCTACTGGCAGCCCGGCGAGGACCTGCAACTCGACCTGCTGCCGGACGCCGATGCGCTGGCAACCCTGCAGCAGATGCAGCGCGCGCGGCCTGCGGCCGAGCTGAAGACGCTGCTGGCCGAACTCTTCCCCAAGCGCTTTGCCCAGCGCCTGTGCGAGGCATGGCTGGGCCATCTGCAGCCTGCCCGACCGATCCGCCAGTTGAACCTGCCGGAGCTCCAGCAAGTCGCCGCGGTGCTGCACCGTTTACCGCTGGTCGCCAGCGGTACGGAAGGCTACCGCACCGCCGAGGTCACCCTGGGCGGCGTGGATACGAATGGCGTGTCGTCAACGACGATGGAGTCGCGCCACGTTCCCGGGCTGTATTTCATCGGCGAGGTGCTGGACGTCACCGGCTGGCTTGGCGGCTACAACTTCCAGTGGGCCTGGGCGTCGGGACATGCCGCCGGCAGCGCGGTCTAGGTGCCTGGGGTAGAAACCCGGTCCAGAAGCCGCGGTCCAGCTGCGGCCTAGAGCTCGAAGCGCTCGTTCTCCGACAGGCTGGCGGGATCGCTGGTCACTGCGGTCAAGGCGATGTAGAGCGCCTTGCCAAAGAAGCTGCCAGGGCCGTCCCAGTATTCGGCACTGTCAACTTCGACCCGGATCAGGCACAGGTCGGGATCATCCTTGCCGCCCGGAAAAAACAGCTTCATTGCCGGCGACCACAACTCGTCGATCTTGGCCCGGTCGTTGACGATCGATGCGCGCCCCGCCACCGACAGGTAGCTGTTCTTGCTGGTGGATGCGTAGGAGACGTTGACCTGGGGGTTGGCGGTGATCTCGGCGACCTTGTCGCTGTCGCGTCCGGTGGCGAACCAGAGGTCGCCATCGAACTCGACCTCCTGCGTGCCGAGCGGGCGACTCACCAGACGGCCATCGCGCGCGATGGTGGTCATCATCGCAACATCCACGTCGTGGATCAGTTCGGCCAGGTGCTCGATGTGGGCCGCGCGGTCGATGCTGGGTGTGCTCATTGGAAGACTCCGGAGGCCGCTCGATCAGCGGCAAGGCAGTCATCCAATCGCATATCGTGAAAAGACCCGGTGAATGGTGATGGCGCGGCGGCCGCGCCACTCGGCCAAGCAGGCGGACTCAGCCCTCCTCGGCTGCCGCCTCGCGTCCCTGCTGCCGGATCAGCGCTTCCTCGCGGGCGTCGCGGATCGCCAGCTGGACGCTGTCCAGGTCCGCGCTGGACTCGTCGAACGCAAACTCGCCGGTGAGCGGGCTGTCGGGACGCAGCTCGCCCTTCTCATACAGCGCCCACATCTCCTCGGCGTAATGGGTCGACAGCAGTTCCGGAGCGACCCGGCCAAGGCTGAGGGTGAGGTTGTTGACGTCACGCTGGAGCATCTTGCGCGCGGCGTTGTTGCCCGACGCACTGACCACCTGCGGGAAGTCGATCAGAACAGGGCCGTCCGGACCGACCAGCACGTTGTACTCGGACAGATCGCCGTGGATCAGGTCGATGCACAGCATCAGCACGACCTGGCGCACCAGGAAGGCGTGGTACTCGCGCGCCTGCGCCGCGGACAACTCGACCTCGCCCAGGCGCGCGGCGGAATGGCCTTCGGCATCGGTGACGAGCTCCATCACCAGCACGCCGTTGTAATAGCCGCGCGGCGCCGGAACCCGCACCCCGGCGTCGGCGAGGCGATAGAGCGCGTCGACCTCGGTGTTCTTCCAGGCGGCCTCCTGCTCCTTGCGGCCGAACTTGCTCGCCTTGGTGATCGCGCGCTGCTCGCGACTGCCGCGGACCTTGCGCCCTTCCTGGTACTGCACGCGCTGCTGGAAGCTGCGCTGGGCCATGTCCTTGTAGACCTTGGCGCACAGGATCTCGTCATCGGAACGGACCACGTAGACGTCTGCTTCCTTGCCGCTCTTGAGCGGGCGCAGCACTTCGTCGATCACACCTTCATCGATCAACGGCTGCAAGCCGGCGGGGGTCTTCATGTTTGACGTTCGGCCTTGGATGGCCGGCCAGTATGGGCGATTGGCCACGATCTGGCCCGGATCGCGGTGAGCCCGTCTTCGATCGGCGGTATCGTTGGCCTCCCGAAGCCGCCAGCGAAGCCGTCACCTTGAAGCCCTCGTCGCCCCGCAAACCCGCGCGTGCCGCGTCCACGTTGGCGATCGCGTTCGCCCTCGCCGCCACCTTGCTGGGGGGATGCTCGCCATCCACGCCGCCTGCCCCGCCCAACGGCAGCGTGGCCGAACTGCAACGGATCGATCTGGTCGACGGCACCGGCGCGGTGGCAACAGCGGGCGATGAGGTCAGCGTCCATTACACCGGCTGGGTGTTCGACCAGGACGCGCCGGAGCAGCGCGGCGAGCAATTTGACAGCTCGCTCGAGCGCGGTGAGCCGATCGAGTTCGTGCTCGGTGCTGGGCGCGTGATCCGCGGCTGGGATGACGGCGTCGCCGGCATGCGGGTCGGCGGCAGGCGCGTGCTGCTGATACCGGCGGCACAGGGCTACGGGAGCCGGGGCGCCGGCGGGGTAATCCCGCCGGACGCCTCGCTGGTATTCGAGGTCGAGTTGATGGACGTCAGCAAAAAGCGCTGAACCGGAGCTACACAGCCGGGGATCGGGGTCAGCTCCTCGCCATCGCTTCGGCGGCGATCTCGAACGAGCGCACCCGCGCGGCGTGGTCGAAGATGTTCGCGGTGAGCAGCAGCTCATCGGGCCGGTGGCGTTCGATGAACGCGGCGATGCCCTTGCGCACGGTGTCGACATCACCCACCACCGCGCAGGCCAGTGCCCGACTCACGCCTTCCTTCTCCTGCGGTGTCCACCATGAGTCGATGTCGTCGATCGGCGGCGGCACCAACCCGATGTCGCCGCGCCGCAGTTTCACGAACGCCTGCTGCTGGGTGGTGAAGAGACGACGCGCCTCGGCGTCGGTTTCGGCGGCGACCACGTTCAGCGCCAGCATCGCGTGAGGCTTGTCCAGGCGCGCGGACGGCGTGAACTCGCCGTGGTAAAGCGCCAGCGCATCATCCATGGCATCGGGCGCAAAGTGGGATGCGAACGCGAACGGCAGGCCCATCGCCGCCGACAGCCGGGCACTGAACAGGCTCGAACCCAGCAGCCACACCGGGACCTGGATGCCGGCACCGGGGACGGCGCGCACCGGCTGGCCCGGCCTCGCAGGCCGGAAGAAGCCGAGCAATTCGGCGACGTCGTGGGGAAAGGCATCCGCACCTTCGTGGTAACGCCTCAGCGCGCGCACCGTCGCCTGATCGGTTCCAGGCGCCCGGCCCAGACCCAGATCGATCCGATCCGGATACAGCGACGCCAGGGTGCCGAACTGCTCGGCCACCTGCAGCGGCGAGTGATTGGGCAGCATGATGCCGCCGGCACCGACGCGGATCGTCGAGGTGCCGCCAGCCACGTAGCCGATCAGAACCGCCGTCGCCGCACTGGCGATGCCGGGCATGTTGTGGTGTTCAGCCAGCCAGTAACGCTGGTAGCCGAGGCGCTCGGCGTTGCGCGCCAGGTCCAATGTGTTGGCGAAGGCTTCGCGGATATCGCTGCCCTCGGTGACGGGGGCAAGGTCGAGCAGGGAATAGGGAATCATCGGGAACGCTCGCGGGGGATGGTCCAGTGTCCAATACATGGGGACGTGCGAGCCGTTTTGCCAACCTGCCAGCCGATACTTCCGCCGCCGCTTCGTAGATAATAGCGATTCTCATTTGTACCCAGCCGAGGTGCCTCCGTGCGACTGCTCCCCCTCACTGCCGTTATCCTTGCGGCGCTTGCCGCCTGCTCCAGCGACGAGCAGCCTTCAAGCGATGCCGCGACCGCCCCGGCCAGCGACCCCGCCACCGAACTGGTGGTCTACACCTCGCGCAACGAGCAACTGC
This sequence comes from Lysobacter sp. A03, assembly GCF_000855665.1. Lineage (GTDB taxonomy): Bacteria > Pseudomonadota > Gammaproteobacteria > Xanthomonadales > Xanthomonadaceae > Novilysobacter. Next base: position 31,556 of record NZ_JXSS01000093.1, on the reverse strand, counting down.
TCAAGCCCCTGTTCGACCGCTATACCGACGAGACCGGGGTCAAGATCACCTACCTGACCGACAAGGCGCCGCCGCTGATGGAGCGGCTCAAGGCCGAAGGTAGCCGCAGCAAGGCGGACGTGTTCATCACCGTGGACGCGGGAAACCTGTGGCAGGCGACCAACATGGACCTGCTGCAGCCGTTGGACTCCGAGCGTCTGCGCAGCAACATCCCGGAAAACCTGCGCGACCCGGAGAACCGCTGGTTCGGCCTCTCGGTGCGCGCGCGCACGATCATCCATGACCCCGCCAAGGCACCTGCCGACACCCTGTCGACGTATGAAGATCTCGCTGATCCCAAGTGGAAGGGCAAGCTGTGCCTGCGCACCAGCAACTCGGTCTACAACCAGAGTCTGGTCGCCACGATGATGGCCAGCCTGGGCGCGGAGAAGACCGAAGAGGTCGTGCGCGGCTGGGTCGCCAACCTGGCGGCGCCTCCCATGGCCAGCGACAACGAGGTGATCGAGGCCATCGCTGCCGGCCGCTGCGCCGTGGGCATCAGCAACACCTATTACCTGGGTCGTGCGCTGCGCAAGGACGAGTCGCTTCCGGTCACTGTTTTCTGGCCCAATCAGGCCGAGGGCGAGCGCGGTGTGCACGTCAACGTATCCGGCGCCGGCGTGACCCGTCACGCGCCACATCCGCAGGCCGCGCGCGAGTTCATCGAGTGGCTTTCCGATGGTGATGCGCAGGCGCTGTTCGCCGGCGAGAACCTGGAGTATCCGGCCAATCCCAAGGTCGCGACCGACCCGCTGATCAAGGCATGGGGCGATTACCGCCAGGACCTGATCAACGTGTCCCAGGCCGGCGCGATGCAGGCCGACGCCGTCAAGCTCATGGACCGTGCCGGCTATCGCTGATCCGTTCACCGCTTCACCGGCAACGGGGCCGAGCCCAGTCACCCGCGGTCGACACGCCGGCGGGTGGCCGAGTCCGCGGGGATGGACGTGGCTGGCGATCGCGCTGACGCTTCCCAGCCTGATTCCGCTGGGGGCGACCCTGGCGGCATTGGCGCGTCCCGAAGCCGACACCCTGCAGCATCTGTGGGAGTACGTACTGCCACAGGTCGCGGGCAACACCGCGTGGCTGCTGCTGGGAGTCGGCGCGGGCAGCGCCATCCTGGGCACCACTCTGGCGGCGCTGGTGGCGCTTTGCGAATTCCCCGGCCGGCGCTGGTTTTCGTGGCTGCTGGTCCTTCCCTTGGCCATGCCCGGCTACGTGCTCGCGGTGGCCTTCATCGGGCTGTTCGACTACGGCGCACCGTTCACCACCTGGCTGCGTGAGAACGCCGGGTTGCAACTGCCCGACATACGCTCCCGCGCAGGTCTTATCGCGGTGATGACGCTGGCCCTGTACCCCTACGTGTACCTCGTTGCCCGCGAGGCGTTTGCCAGTCAGGGTGCGCGCGCAATGGAAGCGGCTCGCGCCTTGGGGATGGGTCCGTGGCGGTCGTTTTTCCGCGCCAGCCTGCCCATGGCGCGGCCCTGGATCGCCGGCGGCACGCTGCTGGTGATGATGGAGACACTGGCTGACTTCGGCGCGGTGTCCGCCTTCAATTACGACACGTTCACCACCGCGATCTACAAGGCATGGTTCGCCCTGTTCTCGACCGACACCGCATTGCAGATCGCCGCGGTCCTGCTGATCGCCGTACTGGTGCTGGTCGGCATGGAGGCCGCGTCACGGCGGCGCCAGTCCTTCGTTTCGATCGGTCACGCCAAGGCGCCACGTTTGCAGGCGGGACGTACGGGTTGGTGGGCAACGGCCCTGTGCGCGCTGGTGTTGCTGGTGGCTCTTGGCCTGCCGCTGTCGCAGCTGGGCTGGCAGGCGCTGGCGCATCTTGACGACCTGGATCCGCGCTATTTTGCAAGCCTGCGCAACGCGCTGTCGCTGTCCGCCATGGCCGCGGCCCTGACCACCGCGGCGGCGTTCGTCATTGCCCTGGCCGCGCGCGAGCAACCCGGCCTCCTCACCACCAGTGTCACCCGCATTTCCACCCTGGGGTACGGCCTCCCCGGCGCGCTGCTGGCGATCGGGCTCTATGTGCCGGTCGCCCGTTTCTCGACCTGGATCGCCGAGACCCGCGGCTGGGATGTGCCGCTGGTAGGCGGGCTGGTGCTTTTGCTGGTGGCCTATGGCATCCGCTTCCTCGCCGTGGCGCATGCTCCGGTTGCCGGCGGGCTGTTGCGCGTTCGTCCCCAGTTGCTGGAGGCCAGTCGCAGCATGGGCGTCACCGGTGCCCGGCAGTTGCGGGTGGTGCACTGGCCGCTGCTGCGCGGCAGCTTCGCTACTGCCGGCCTGCTGGTGCTGGTGGACACGATGAAGGAAATGCCGATCACCCTTATGATGCGTCCGTTCGGCTGGGACACCCTGGCCACGCGGGTGTTCGAGCTGACCAATGAAGGCGAGTACGCCCGCGCCGCCCTGCCCTCGCTGGCTATCGCGCTGGCGGGTTTGATACCGGTGATCGCCCTGACCCGTCGAGGACGCGATGCGGCTTGAGATCGACAATGCCGCGGTCGGCTACGACGGCCGGGTGGTCCTTGCGGGGGCCAACCTGGAGCTGGCAGACGGCCAGATCGGCTGCCTGATCGGCCCCTCAGGCGCGGGCAAGACCACGTTATTGCGGGCCGTCGCTGGATTTGAGCCACTTTTAACCGGTTGCATCCGCGCAGACGGCGAGCTGCTGGTTGGCAACGGCGTCCACCTTCCGCCGGAAAAGCGGCAGATGGGCATGGTGTTCCAGGATCACGCCTTGTTGCCGCACCTCAGCGTGAGCGACAACGTCCGCTTCGGCCTGTTCCGCTGGCCGCGCGCAAAGGCGAAGTCGCGCGCGGAAGAGATGCTGGACCTTGTGGGACTGGCTGATTACGCCAAACGCCCGCCGCACCAGCTCTCCGGCGGCCAGCAACAACGCGTCGCGCTTGCCCGCGCGCTGGCGCCACAGCCACGCATGGTGCTGCTGGACGAGCCGATTTCCAGCCTCGATCCCGACCTGCGGGAACGCCTCGCCATCCAGGTCCGCGCCGCGCTGAAGGCGACCGGGATCGGCGCCCTGATGGTCACCCACTCACAGGCCGAGGCCTTTGCCATGGCCGATCTGGTCGGCGTGATCGGGGAAGGCCGCCTGCAGCAGTGGACGACCGCCTACGACCTCTACCACCGTCCGGCCAACCCATTCGTGGCCGGCTTTGTCGGCGAAGGGGTGCTGCTGCCGGCCCGCGTGGTGGACGACATGCATGTGGGAACGGGTTTTGGTGTCCTCATGTCGGATCATCGGCTGGTCAGCCCCCCCGGCTCGCAGGTCCAGATGCTGCTGCGCCCGGATGACGTTATCCACGACGACGATGCCCCGATGCAGGCGCGGATCGTGCGGCGCCATTTCCGGGGCGCCGATTTTCTCTACACCCTGCAACTGGACGACGGCGAGCAGGTGCAGGCGCTGGTGCCGTCCCACCACGACCACGCGGTCGGACAGGACATCGGCATCCGCCTCGACCTGGAGCACGTGGTGGTGTTCGAGCCAGACGTTCCGGCGGGCGCCGCCTAGCGAATCAGCGGGTTACTCCGCGTCCGGCTTGAGCGGCACCAGGCGCAGGTCGTGGAAGTCGAAGCTGAAGTCGGTCAGCGGCGAGATCGCCTGCATGCGCGCCTCGCGGATGGCCCCGTCCGGCTCAAGCGAGAAGGTCAGGAACGCGTCGGCGTTCAGCCAGCGCTCGTCCCAGCGCACCACGAACGTATCGTGCTGCCAGTGGCTGAGGGTGCCGACCAGGTCGGGCGTCTTGTCGAAGCGGATCCGCAGTCTTTCGCCGGTTCGCTCGACGACGATGTCGCCGTACCACGGGTCACGGTAGGTCGCGGCGTACGCACTCAAGGGCAGCGACGGCTTCGAGCGCAGGTCGCGCTTGGCAATGTGTTCCTGCCAGGACTTGTCGGCCTTTTCCTGCGCATCGCCCCGCGCCGAAAGATAGGCGCTCGTCCAGTCGGTCCGCGGACCGTCCAGGAAGGCATCCAGCACGCGCATCGTCGCCGCCTGGAATGCGCCGCCCTGCTCGGCGCTCGTCAGCACGATGATCCCCAGGTTCTGCTCAGGCACCAGGGTGATGCGGGAGACGAAACCCGGCCAGCCGCCGGTGTGCCAGACGAGTTTGCGGCCGCGATAGTCCGACAGCGACCAGCCCTCGCCATAGCCGGCGTAGTTGGGCGTGGCGGCAGCCAGCGCGGGCACCGAGGGCTTGGCGACCGGAATCGGGGTGATCATCGACCACATCTCACGCTGGCGTTTCTCGCTGAACAGACGTCTGGCGCTGTCACCTTCGCCGGAAATCACGCCGCCATCGAGCTGCACCCGTACCCAGTTGGTCAGATCGTGGACGCTGGAGTAGATGCCGCCGGCGCCAGACACATTGCCCCAGCTCACGCGCGGGGCCGCCACCAGATTCGTGAAATCCGCCTGTGCATAGCCGGTCGCGACGTTGTCGCCGGCCTGCAGGTAGTCGCTGTTGAAGCGGGTGTCGTCCATGCCCAGCGGACGGAAGATCCGGGTCTGCAGGAACTCCCGGAACGGCTGGCCGCCGGCCGACTCGACGACCAGCTGCGCGACGCCAAACAGGATGTTGTCGTAGGCGTAGCGGTCGCGGAAGCCGCCCTTGAGTGGGACATCCTTCAAGCGGCGCGCGACTTCTTCCGTGGTGTATTTCGAGCCGGGCCAGTACAGCAGGTCACCCGCGCCCAGGCCGAGGCCGCTGCGATGCGCGAGCAGGTCGCGGATGCGCATCTCGCCGGTGACGTAGGCATCCGACATGCGGAACCAGGGCAGGTGGTCGACCACCCGGTCGTCCATTTTCAGCTTGCCCTCATCGGCCAGCATTGACAGCGAGGCGGCGGTGAATGCCTTGGTGTTGGAGGCGATGGCGAACAGGGTGTGCTCGTCCACCGGCACCTTGCTCTCCAGATCGCGCGCGCCGTAGCCGCGCTCCAACACGACGCGACCGTCCTTGACGATCGCCACCGCCATCGCCGGCACCTCGAAGCGCGCGCGGATGTCCTCGATGTAGGCGTCGAAGTCGACGAGCTGGGCCGGCAACCCGGCCGGTGCGTCGACGAAAACACCGACGTCGGCCCCGGTCTGTGCTTGGGTTGCCGTCGTCTCCGTCGCGGCGTCCTGCGCGCGTGCGGCCGGGACCAGCGCCATCGCGGCGCTCAGTGCGATGGCAAGGGCGAGCCATTTGCCGGCGCCTTGCCGGCGAACGTTGTTGATAGGCATCTGTATCCGTATCCCCTGGAATGCGAAGGGCTGAAGATACCCCAGCGCGGCATAATGCAGCGCCGCAATGCCGTGCCACCCCGGAGCCGTTTGATGACACGCCCCACCGCCCTGCCCCGCCTGGCTGTCATTGGTGGCGGCCCGGCCGGACTGATGGCCGCCGAAACCGCACGTGCGGCCGGCATCGAGGTGGACCTCTACGAGGCCAAGGGCTCGGTCGGACGCAAATTCCTGATTGCCGGCAAGGGCGGCTTGAACCTCACCCACGGCGAGGACCGCCCGGCGTTCGACAAGCGCTACCGCGAGCGCAGCGAAGCGGTTGGGGCGTGGCTGGACGACTTCGATGCCGCTGCGCTGCGGAAATGGGCGCGCGGACTGGGTGTGGAGACCTACGTCGGCAGTTCGGGTCGGGTGTTCCCGCTGGATCGCAAGGCGGCGCCGCTGCTGCGCGGCTGGGTGCGGCGTCTGCGCGATCAGGGCGTGCGCTTCCATGTGCAGCATCGTTGGGAGGGCTGGGACAGCGATGGGGCGGTGCGATTCTCGACGCCCTCGGGCGAAGTCACTGCACGTTACAACGCCACCGTGCTTGCCCTGGGCGGCGCCAGTTGGCCCCAGCTCGGCTCGGATGGCGCGTGGCAAACCTGGCTGGCTGCGCGCGGCGTGGACACGGCGCCTCTGGTCCCCGCCAACTGCGGTTTCGATATCGACTGGAGCGCCCACTTCGTCCAGCGCCACGCTTGGGCACCGTTGAAGCCGGTCATCGCGCACTGGCAGGAGGACGGCGGGGACCACGCGCTGCAGGGTGAGTGCGTGGTCACCGCCAACGGCATCGAGGGCAGCCTGGTTTACGCCATCTCGGCACCGCTGCGCGACGCCATTGCGCGCGACGGCCACGCCGTGCTGACACTGGATCTCGCACCCGGTCGCGATCTGGATCGCCTGCGTGCCGACCTCGGCAAACCCCGAAACGGGCGCAGCATGAGCGACCACCTGCGCCGGCAGGCCGGACTCAACGGCGTCAAAACCGCGCTGCTGTACGAGGTGCTCGGCAAGGACGGACTCGGCGACACCGATCGGGTCGGCCACACCATCAAGCGCCTGCCCCTGACACTGCTGCGCCCGCGCCCGATCGACGAGGTGATCAGCAGCGCCGGCGGCGTGCGCCTCGAGGCGATGAACGAGGCGCTCATGCTGAACGCCCTGCCCGGGGTGTTCTGCGCTGGCGAGATGCTGGACTGGGAGGCGCCGACCGGCGGCTACCTGCTCAATGCCAGCTTCGCCAGCGGTCGCCGCGCCGCATTGGGCGCGGTGGATTGGCTGACGCGCCCAGTCAGCCGCTTGGACTGAGCGCCCGCAGCCAGCGTCATTGGGTTGCTGGCTGACTCGCCGACTGTGGTTTCCAGCGTCGCAGCAGCAGCGTGTTGGAGACCACGCTGACACTGGAGAACGCCATCGCTGCCCCGGCGACAACGGGATCCAGCAATCCGGCAGCGGCCAGTGGAATGCCGATCACGTTGTAGATGAACGCCCAGAACAGGTTCTGCCGGATCTTGGCGCTGGTGCGGCGGGAGATGGCGATCGCGTCCGACACCAGACGCGGATCGGAGCGCATCAGGGTGATTCCCGCAGCGTGCATCGCCACATCGCTGCCGCCGCCCATCGCGATGCCGACATCGGCGGCGGTCAATGCGGGGGCATCGTTGATGCCGTCGCCGACCATCGCCACCGGCCCCGCGGCTTTCAGGTCATTCACCGCGTCGGCCTTGTCACCGGGCAGCACCTCGGCGCGCACGTCATCGATTCCGAGGGTATCGGCCACCGCCCGCGCCGCGCCGTGGTTGTCACCGGAAATCATCGCGGTGCGCAGGCCTTGCGCGTGCAGGGTCCGGATGGCGTCGCGGGCCTCGGGCCGGGGCTCGTCGCGGAACGCGAGAAGACCCAGCAGACGCACCCGGTCGGGCTGGCGCTCGGCCAGCCACGACACGCTGTGACCGTGGGCAGCCAAATCCCCGCCCCGCGATTCCATGGAAGTGAGATCGACCCCGCTTTCCTGCATCAGGCGGGAGCTTCCCAGCAGCAGATCGCGACCTTCCACCTCGCCTTCCAGTCCGCGGCCGGCCAGGGCCCGTACGTTGGAAGCGCGCGGAGCTTCGAGATCGCCCGCGGCGTCGAGCACCGCGCTGGCCAGCGGATGCTCACTGCCGGCCTGCAGTGCGGCCGCCAGGCGCAGCACCGCCGCATCATCGCCGTCCACTCCGATGTGTTGCGCCAGCGTCGGCCGGCCCACGGTCAGCGTGCCGGTCTTGTCGAAGGCGATGATCTTCAGGGAGCGGGCGGTCTCCAGCACCTCGGCGTCCTTGATCAGGATGCCCGCGCGGGCCGCGACGCCGGTGCCGGCCATGATTGCTGTCGGCGTCGCCAGGCCCAGCGCGCAGGGACACGCAATCACCAGCACCGCCACCGCGTTGAGGATCGCCACGTTCCAGTCGCCGCCAATCAACCCCCAGCCAAGCAGGGTCAGGACACCGATGGCCACCACCACGGGCACGAACACCGCACTGACCTTGTCGACCATGCGCTGAATCGGCGCCTTCTTCGCCTGCGCGTCCTCGACCAGGCGGATGATCCGGGCGAGCGCGGTCTCCGCGCCGATCGCGACCGTGCGCAGACGGAGGCGGCCCTCGCCGTTGACCGCACCGCCAGTGACCCGATCGCCCGGCTCCTTGGCCACCGGCAGGGATTCGCCGGTGATCAGCGATTCATCGGCGTGGCTGCGGCCCTCGATGATCTGCGCATCCACCGGAATGCGCTCGCCGGGCAGCACCACCACCTCGTCATCGACTCGCACCTCACCCAGGGGCAGCTCGCGCTCCACGCCGTCGCGCACCACCCGCGCGGTGTCGGGGCGCAACGCCTGCAGTGCCCGGATCGCCTCGGTGGTCTGGCGCTTGGCCCTCGCCTCGAGCCATTTGCCGAGCAGCACCAGGGTGATCACAACCGCCGAGGCCTCGAAGTACAGGTGCGCGCCGCCCTGTGCGGAATAAGCGAGCAGGTGGTACACGCTCAGTCCATAGCCCGCGCTGGTGCCGAGCGCTACGAGCAGGTCCATGTTGCCTGCGCCCGCCTTCAGCGCGCCCCAGCCGGCGCGGTAGAAACGCGCACCAAGCCAGAATTGCACCGGCGTGGCCAGAGCAAACTGCACCCAGCCCGGCAGCATCCAGTCGCGCCCAAACGGCGTCGCCAGCATCGGCAGCATCAGTGGCGCCGACAGGGCGATCGCGATCAGCAGATGGCGTAATTCACGCGATTGGCGGCTGTCGCGTGGGGGGTATCCTGCGGCATCAGGACCGTCAACCATGGCGCCGCCTGTGGCCTTGCCGGTGGCCGGGACGCGTGCCGCGTATCCGGCAGCCACCACCGCATCGATCAGCGCCGAAGCGTCAGACCCCGCAAGCATGCGCACGCGGGCGTGCTCCGTCGCCAGGTTGACGTTCACTTCCAGAACGCCTGGAACCGCGGCCAGTGCCTTCTCGACGCGCCCGGAACACGACGCACAGGTCATGCCCTCAATCGCCAAGTCGATCGACTCGTCGCGGACCTTATAGCCGCCCGCTGTCACCGCATCGACCAGGGTCGCCAACGCGACATCGTCGCCGACGTCCACCTCGGCCATCTCGGTAGCCAGGTTGACGCTGACCTCGCGCACCCCCGGAACCTTCGACAACGCCATCTCGACCCGGCCCACGCAGGACGCGCAGGACATTCCTTCCACACCCAGCCGTAACACGGTCGTGATTTCTCCGCTTGAACGAACAAGGCCCATCAACGTCTTACCCACCACATGGGGGCGATGCGGCCGGTTTCCACGTTGCGCTCACGCGGCAGGCTGCGGTTCCCCATCGACCAGCGGTTGCAGCGACGGGTCGAGTGCCACGCGCTCATCGAACACGAAACAGCGGCCTTCGTAGCCGGTCCCACCGACCTGCTCGAAATAGCCCAGGATGCCGCCGTCGAGCTGGAGAACGTTGTCCATCCCTTCAGCGCGTAGTGTCAGCGCCGCTTTCTCACATCGGATCCCGCCGGTACAGAAGCTGACCAGCGTCGCATCGGCAAGGGCCTCGCGGTGTGGTGCCAGTGCTCCCACCAGTTCGGTGAAATTGTCGATCGGCAGGGTCAGCGCGTCGCGGAAGCTGCCGTAGGCGACCTCCTCACGATTGCGCGTGTCCAGCAGCACAACCCGCCGGCCATCGTCATCGACGCCGCGCTCGATCCAGCGTGCCAGATCGACCGGAGCCACCGCCGGCGCTCGCGGGTGTGAGAGTGGCGCACCATCGGCCCGACGCCAGGCGATGATTTCCGGCTTGACCTTCACCTTCAGCCGGGCAAATGGCTGGCTGCTGCTGCGGCTGGTCTTGACCGGCATGCCAGCAAACCGCTCGTCCTCCCGCAAAGGCGACAGGAAGGCGTCCACACCCTCATCAGTGCCTGCCAGGAACAGGTTGACCCCTTCCGGGGCCACCAGCACGGTACCGCGGAGCCCACCCTCCCGTGCCAATACCCGCATCCGCTCGGCGAGGGCCGCAGGGTCGGCGATGTGGGTGAAGTGGTAGGCGGCGATATTGATGACCTTCATCCGCCGATTTTACCGGCGCGAGTGCCTGTGTGCCGGCCGCCCCACAGCCGCGCGGAGGGAACTTCGCCGGCCCGCCCTGCGTCCAACGACCCGTTGTCACCCGGTCAACATTCAATGGACTATGGTTGCTGCGACCCGGCGAGTAACGCCAACCCCACCGACGGAGATACGTCTGAATGAAGATCCAGCTCAACACCGATAGAAACATCCAGGGCGACGAATCGGTCGCGGCCCACGTAGACAAGGTCGTCAACAACGTGTTGTCGCGATTCGCCAGCCAGATCACCCGGATCGAGGTGCACCTGAGCGACCTGAACGCCGACAAATCCGGCCAGCACGACAAGCGCTGCCTGATGGAAGCACGCCTGGCGTCGCGCGACCCTGTCGCCGTCACCGCAGAGGCCGCCACCGTGCAGGAGTCGATCAACGGCGCCGCGCAGAAGCTGAAGAGCAAGCTGGACAGCTCGCTGGGCAAGCTGGCCGCCGATGAGCGCAAGCCGCACAACGTCGCGCCGGGCGCGGACGCGCCGGTGCTCGACCAGGCGATCAAGGATATCGCTGACGCTTCCTGACGCCAGCGACGCCGCCTGCAACTGGCGGCAGCACGAACACGACCCGGCCTTTAAGGCCGGGTCGATCTACACTGGTCGGCCGTACCCAGGTGCCGCCGATGTCCGATCACCCCGCCCCATCCCCTGAACGACTCTCCCGCAAGGTATCCGACCTGGCGGCGTGCTCGCGCGCGCAGGCCGAGCAGTACATCGAGGGAGGCTGGGTCACGGTCGACGGCGAAGTCGTCGAGTCGCCTCAATTCATGGTCGACGCGCAGTGCGTAGAACTTGCCCCGGACGCGCGTCTGGACGCCAGCGAACCGGCGACGATGTTGTTGCACAAGCCGGCCGACCTCGCCTTCCCCGATTCGGTTTCTCTAATCACGGGGGCGAACCGCATAGAGGGCGACGAGCGTCGTGGCATTCGCACGCTGCAGCGCCACTTCGCCCATCTGCAGCCGTTGATGCCGCTGGATGACGATGCCAGCGGGCTCGTCGTGGTCAGTCAGGACGCCCGCACCGGGCGGCGCCTGAAAGAGGACGGGGCGAAACTCGAACAGGAGTTCCTGGTCGAAATCGACGGCCAGGCCGGCCCCTACACCTTGAGCCGACTGGCTCGCGGACTCAGCTACGAAGGCCGCCCGCTGCCGCCTTGCAAGGTCAGCTGGCAGAACGAAATCCGGCTGCGCTTCGCAATAAAGGATGTGCGGCCGGGCCAGTTGCGCGACATGTGCGCGCAAGTGGGGCTGCGGGTCGTTGCTATACGCCGCCTGCGCATCGGACGGATCGGGCTGAACAAGATGCCTGTGGGGCAGTGGCGCTACATGCCGGCCAGCGAGCGGTTCTGACCACCGGGCAGCATCCCATATAAGGTGGGCGCGGGCGTTGTAGATCCGTAGCAATCCCGTTGCAACCCGAGTGGCTGCGCAAAGCGAGCCTGCCCGCGTTACAGCGAACCCGCCTGACTAGTTGGTTGATTCGGGCCGCATGTACGGGAACAGCAATACATCGCGGATCGAGGACGAACCCGTCAGCAGCATGACGAGCCGGTCGATGCCGACGCCCAGCCCGCCGGTCGGCGGCAGCCCTATCTCCAGCGCGCGGATGTAATCGGCGTCGAAATGCATGGCCTCGTCGTCGCCGCTGTCCTTGGCCGCAACCTGCGCCTTGAAACGGGCGACCTGGTCCTCGGCGTCGTTGAGCTCGGAGAAGCCATTCGCCAGCTCCTTCCCGCCGACGAACAACTCGAAGCGGTCGGTCATGCCTGGATCGTCGTCGCTCTCGCGGGCCAGCGGGCTCACTTCCACCGGATGGCGGGTAATGAAGGTCGGCTGGATAAGGGTGTGCTCGACAGTCTCCTCGAAGATCTCCAGCAGCATCTTGCCCCAGCCGTAGTCGGGCTTTACCGGGATCTTCAGGCGCTCGCAGTGGGCGCGCATCGCATCCACATCGCGCAGGTCGTCGGCGCTGATCTCCGGGTTATGCTCCAGTACCGCATCGCTCATCGTCCAGCGCCGGAAGGCCGGGCCGACATCGATGGTTTCCCCGTCCCATTCCAGCCGGGTGGTGCCCAGCACCGAGGTCGCGATGTCGCGGATCATCGCTTCGGTGAGGTCCATGACCTCTTCGTAGGTCGCGTAGGCCTCGTACAACTCCAGCATCGTGAACTCGGGGTTGTGCCGGGTGGACACGCCCTCGTTGCGGAAGTTGCGGTTGATCTCGTAGATGCGCTCCAGGCCACCCACGACCAGTCGCTTGAGGTACAGCTCGGGCGCCACCCGCAGGTACAGGTCCAGGTCGAGCGCGTTGTGGTGGGTCTTGAACGGCTTGGCCGTGGCGCCGCCGGGGATGTGGTGCATCATCGGCGTCTCGACTTCCAGGAAGCGCCGGCTGTCGAGCCACTCGCGCATCGCCCGGATGATCTGCGAGCGCTTGATGAAGACGTCGCGCGCCTCCGGCGACACGATCAGATCAACATAGCGCTGGCGGTAGCGCTGCTCCACGTCCGAGAGGCCATGGAACTTGTCCGGCAGCGGCCGCAACGACTTGGTCAGCAGGCGCAACTCATCGACCCTGACCGACAGCTCGCCGGTGCGGGTGCGGGTGAGCACACCCCGGGCGCCGACGATGTCGCCGACGTCCCAGCCCTTGAACGCCGCGTAGGTATCGCCGAGCGTGTTCGCCTGCAGGAACAACTGCAGGCGGCCCGACTCGTCCTGGATCTGGACGAAGCTGGCTTTTCCCATCACCCGCTTCAGCAGGATCCGACCGGCGACAGCGACCCGGTGTTGCTTCGCGTCCAGCGCCTCCGCGCTCCACTGCTCCGCATCGGCATATTCGGCCTGCAGGTCACCGGCATAGTGCTGACGGCGGAAGTCGTTGGGAAACGCGATGCCCTGCTCGCGCAGCTCGGCAAGCTTGGCTCGACGCTCGGCCACCAGCTTGTTCTCGTCGGGCCGGTTTTCGGCGGTCGTGGCGTCGGCAGAAGCTGGAGCTGAATCGGTCATGGTCATTTCTGAAAGGTGAGGCATGGGGCGATGTGGGTCGCGAAACGGGGATCAGGTGGCGTCGGAGCGTTTCGCCCCCACCGCAAGACCAGCCTTGAGGCTGGCCGAGACGAACTCGTCAAGGTCGCCATCAAGGACGTTCTGGGTGTCGCTGCGCTCGATGCCGGTGCGCAGGTCCTTGATCCGGCTCTGGTCCAGCACGTAGTTGCGGATCTGGCTGCCCCAGCCGATGTCGGACTTGGTCGCCTCCACCGCGTCGCGCTCGGCATTGCGCTTCTGGATCTCCAGCTCGTACAGCTTACCGGCCAGCATCTTCATGGCGCGATCGCGGTTGGCGTGCTGGCTGCGCTCGGTCTGGCAGGCCACCACCGTGCCGGTGGGCACGTGGGTGATGCGGACGGCCGACTCGGTCTTGTTGACGTGCTGGCCGCCGGCGCCCGATGAGCGGTACACGTCGGTCTTCAGGTCGGCCGGATTGATGTCGATCTCGATGTTGTCGTCCACCTCGGGCGACACGAACACCGACGTGAAACTCGTGTGGCGGCGGTTGTCGGAGTCAAACGGCGACTTGCGCACCAGCCGGTGCACGCCGGTCTCGGTCTTCAGCCAGCCGTACGCAAACTCGCCTTCCACGCGGAAGGTCGCCGATTTCACCCCGGCCACGTCGCCGCCGCTGACTTCCATCAGCTCGGCCTTCCAGCCGCGCGACTCGGCCCAGCGCAGATACATGCGCAACAGGATCTCGGCCCAGTCCTGGGCCTCGGTACCGCCGGCTCCGGCCTGGATGTCGACGAATGCAGCCGCGTTGTCCATCTCGCCGGAGAACATCCGCCGGAACTCGAGCTCATCGACGGCCTTCGCATAGTTTTCAACGTCGTCGATCACCGCCTGCGCGGTGTCGTCGTCGCCTTCCATCTCGGCCAGTTCAAGCAGCTCCTCGGCGCCGGTCACGCTCTCGGTCAGGCTGCGGATGCCATTGACGACGCGGTCCAGCGACGCGCGCTCGCGACCGAGCGACTGTGCGCGCTCGGCGTCATCCCAGACGTCCGGGCTTTCCAGCTCGCGGCTTACTTCTTCCAGACGTTCGACCTTGGTGTCGAAGTCAAAGATACCCCCTGAGCGCCTGCAAACGATCCTTGAGATCGTCGATGCGCTCGTGGACGGGATTCAGTTCAATCATGTCCGTGGTTTCATGCGAAAAATGACCGCCAAGTCTAGCAGGCGCATGGGCTGCCGGCTTCCTACGCCGGCGCCCCCGAATGGAAGGCGCCTCAGCCTGCTATCAGCCGGCGCCACCGATCTTCACGCGGCGACAATTGGCTCGATACGCTCTCTGAGGAGCTGCCGCCAGCGCCGACTGCAGGGCAGCGATTGTCCACCTCTGAGGTGAACGCGTGCGTCACCGCTGTCCAGCGGTTCGATCGAGGCGATCTGATCGAGATTCACGATGTAGCTGCGGTGGATTCGCAGAAACCGTGCAGGGTCCAGCTTCGCCTCGATAGCGGCAATGGTGCTGCGCAACGGATAAGCACGCCCGTCCAGATGCAGGTTGACGTAGTTACCTGAGGATTGCAGCCATTCCACGTCGGCTGCGGCAATCAGAAACTCCCGCCCGAGCGTTCGCACCAGGAAGCGTTCGGGACGATCAACCTGCTCGACCGCAAGACCGTTGTCGACCACGTCCAGCACGCTGGCCTCACCTTGCAGTCGCAACACCAGCAGCCGGTAGCCGTGGATCAACAGCACCATGCCGATGAAGGTGCGCACGTCCTTGGAATACTCGTAGAGCAGCTCGGCCGGCCAATGGCCGAAGTTGTAGCTGACGCCCTGGGTGATGTAGACCAGCTTGCGAGCGGCCACCATGCCGGCAACATGCAGCACCGACCAGGCGATGCTCGCCGGCAGATACCACCCAAGGTTGCGCCGCCAGGTGTCCAGATGCAGCGGCCAGCGCCGGGTGAACCACAGCAAGGCAGGGACCAGCGCCAACTGCAACAGTGCGCTGCTCCATGACCAGGTCAGCGGTTTCCACCAGTCCAGTGCCAATCCCAGCCGCTGATAGTCGGCCCACTTTGCATAACTGCCGCCCAAAGCACTCAGGCTGCAACTTACGACCCAGTACGAGACTTCAAAGGGACGGCGATGCGCGAGGTAACGCTCGGCGGGTGTAGGAGGAGCATCCTGCATCGACGCATCATACGGTTGACCGCTCATCGTAGAGAGGCGGTTCGTCCCTGCAAACCCCCCATTGGTCACAAGCCACGCGCGATCAATCACTTGCATGCGGCGCTTTCGTAGCCCGCGGGTACGGTTGCTGGAAGCCATCACGGACCGTCCCATGCCCCACCCCATCCCGCGGCGCCATGACATCGATGCATTGCGCGTCATCGCGTTCGCCATCCTGATCCTCTACCACGTCAGTGGCGTGTATCAGGTCGACTCGGACTTCCACATTGTCAGCAGCTACCAGAACGGCTGGCTGGAGTACGTCCGGATCGTGTTCAACCGCTGGCGGATGCCGCTGATCTTCGCCATCTCCGGAATCGCGCTCGGGCTGGCGTTGCGAGGTCGAAACCCGCGCAGCTTCATGCTTGCCCGCACGTGGCGGCTGCTGGTTCCGCTCGTTTTCGGCATGCTGTTCGTTGTGTCCGTGCAGGCGTACTGCGAAGGGGTCAGCAAGGGAACGATCGAAACCGGCTATGGCGCCTTCATGTGGCGGTATCTGCAACTGCGGCCTTGGCCTGCGGGCACTTTCTCCGGATCCACGCACGGGATCACGTGGAACCACCTGTGGTACCTGGCCTATCTGTGGATGTACACGCTGGTGCTGCTGGCACTGATGCCCCTGCTCCGCTCCGCGCCCGTACAGCGGGCCATCATATGGCTGGTCTGCCCGCGTGGGCTTGTCTGGCTTCTGATGCCCGCCGTGATGTTCTTTGCACTTCTGGTGCTGCTGAAACCGCACTTTCCAGAAACCCACGCGTTGGTCGGCGACTGGTACCTGCAC
The DNA here is from genome assembly GCF_000855665.1 of Lysobacter sp. A03. Lineage (GTDB taxonomy): Bacteria > Pseudomonadota > Gammaproteobacteria > Xanthomonadales > Xanthomonadaceae > Novilysobacter. The sequence continues at coordinate 15,553 of NZ_JXSS01000093.1, read as the reverse complement.
GCGGAGTACTTTCCGGTCTTCGTATTCGGCTTTGCCGTCGCCGACAACGCGGCGTTCTGGACCGGCCTGACGCGTCTGCGAAAACCCTTGCTGGCCATCGCGCTGGGCTGCATCTTGGTGGAGCTGAGCCTCAAGGCGGCGGGCCAGTACGTGTCGCCCGGCGACATACCGCTTTGGGCGCAGCATGTGCCCTGGGGCACGATCGAACGTGCGGCGCGTGCGCTGTACATGTGGTCGGCCCTGCTGGCGATCTTTGCCTGGGGACACGCGGAATTGAATCGTCCAATGCGCTGGCTTCCCTATGCCACTGAGGCCGTGTACCCGTGGTACATCCTGCACCAGAGCCTGATCGTGCTGGCCGCGTACTGGTTGATCCCGCTGCGAATCGGGCCGTTGCTGGAACCCGCTCTGGTGATCCTGCTGACGGTTGCGGGCTGCGCGTTGCTGCACGAACTGGTGATTCGTCGCGTCACACTACTGCGTCCACTGTTTGGACTGGGACCGGTGCCGCGGGGCGCGGGCCTGGGACGGCCAAAGGCGGCACCGCTGCAGATCGACTGAGGCGTCGCTGTCAGGCCGCTTCGCGGTGGACCACGACCAGCTGGATCGCGTCGCCGCCACGGTAGTCGTCCGCTTCCAGCCGGTACGCGATCCGCACCCGGCTCGGCGGTTCCTGCTCGTCCCCGCCACCGAAGTGGATTGCGTTGACCCGCCGGCCTTCCAGCGCCAGCTCGAGCTTGAGGTGTTTCTGGCCAACGATCCGCCAGCCCAGTACGTCGAACTCGCCGTCAAACTGCGGCTCGGGGAAGCCCTGCCCCCAGGGACCGCCGTGGCGCAGCGCATCGGCGCTGTGACGGGTGAACTCGTCTGCGGCCAGTTCGCCATCACTGGGGACCTGCAACTGCAGCAGCTCGGGCGACAGGGTCAGCTCGACGCATTCGCTGAAGGCCAGTTGGAAGGCGTGCAGCGAGGCGAGCGGCAGGGAAAGCCCGGCTGCCATCGCGTGGCCGCCAAAGCGCTCGATCAGGCCCGGGTTGCGCGCATCGACGGTCGCCAGTGCATCGCGGATGTGGAAGCCGGGAATCGAGCGCGCAGAACCGCGCAGCATGGCGCCGCCGGGCTCGGCCGGCGCAAAGGCGATGGCCGGCCGATGCAGCCGCTCCTTCATCTTGGAGGCGACCAGCCCCACCACGCCGGGGTGCCATCCCGGATCGAACAGGCACGCTGTGAGCGGCACCTCGCTGGTATCAAGAACCACCTTGGCGAACGCCTCTTCGGCCTCGGCGGTCATCTGCTGCTGGACGGCGCGGCGCTCGCTATTGATGCGGTTGAGCGTGGCGGCGATCTCGCGCGCCTGGGTCAGGTCGTCGGTCAACAGGCACTCGATGCCCACGGCCATGTCCTCCAGCCGCCCCGCAGCGTTCAGGCGCGGGGCGATGGCAAAGCCGATGTCACTGGCGCTCAACCGCGCCGGGTCGCGCTGGGCGGCCTCGATCAGCGCCTGCAGGCCAGCGCACCCCTTGCCTGCACGCAGCTGACGCAGGCCGGCCGCGACCAGGGCGCGGTTATTGGCATCCAATGGCACCAGGTCGGCCACAGTCCCCACCGCCACAAGGTCGAGCAACTGGCTGAGATCGGGGCCACGCCCATTGCTGCCGCCGTCCAGGGTGCCGTCTGCCAGCAGGCGCCGACGCAGCGCCAACAGAACGTAGAACATCACCCCGACACCGGCCAACACCTTGCTGGGAAAGGTGTCACCAGGCTGACTGGGGTCGACGATCGCATCGGCGGGCGGCAGGGTGTCTCCGGGCAGATGGTGGTCCGTCACCAGCACCTTCCATCCCAGCGCCTTGGCCGCTGCAATACCGGGGTGGCAGGCGATCCCGTGGTCCACAGTCACCAGCAGGTCCGGCTGCAGCGGCGCAAGTTCGGCCACCAGCGCTGGCGAAAGCCCGTAGCCGTGAACCGCGCGGTTGGGGACGGCGTGGGAGACGCGCCGCGCGCCCAGCATCCGCAGACCGCGAACCGCGACCGCACACGCGGTCGCCCCGTCGCAGTCGAAATCACCGACCACCAGGATGTGGCGGTCGCCGGCCATCGCTTCGGCGAGCAGTCCGGTGGCGGCATCCAGCCCCAGCAACCCGTCGGGTGGCAGCAGATGGGCCAGGCGAGGACGTGCCTGCGCCTCGGTCAGCGCCCCACGGGCGCCGTAGATGCGCCGAAGCAGCGGCGGAATGCTGTCCGGCCACGGTCCTGACGCGCCACCGCTCGGGCGGCGCACGATCCCACCGCGGCTCACTGCACGGATTCCGGTGCCGGATTGACGAACGAGCGCAACGGACGCCGCCAGAATCGCCAGCGGTGGCGCGGCGCCATGACCAGACGGTGGCCGTCGGCGAATTCAACTACCAGCGACGCAACCCCGCCGGACCGCAGCTGCCCCGACAGCGGCTGCCACCAGTCGCGATCAAACACCGCCAGATCACGCAGGTGACGCAGATCAAAGAGCCCGTCGCCCTCCTCCTCCCAACGCGCCGGCAAGGGGACAGCCGGAACGCCGGCCGCGGTTCCGAACGCGCGGAGGGTGTCATCGTCGCTGGAGATCCGCGCATGGTGCGTGCGGACATGGTCGGGCAAGGTTCCCGCACCCCAGAACCACAGCGAGTTCACCGGCGCCAGACCCAGCGCGGCCCGCTCGGCATTGCGCGGATGGTTGTGCAGGATCACCTGCGCCTCACTCAGCAGTGCCCTCCAGCGACGCCCATCCGGACCATCGGGCAACTGCTCGAACAGGTCGGCGCCCAGCGCGTTGTCCAGCGATGCCATCGTCGGCAGTTTCGCGCCGGCCGGCATCTGCAGGTACCAGCGTGACGGCACCGGCGCATCCAGCAAGGTCCCGCCATCGCCGAAGTACGGCTTGAGGGCGGGCAGGAACGCGGCGGTATCCGCCTCACTCAGCGCCAGCGCGTCGCCATGCGCCATCAGGCGGGCACCGTTGATTTCCGGCTGGATGTAGACCGGATCGGCCCGCATCCAGGCCGATCCCGCCGCGTCGCCCGCGTCGCGCTGGCGGGTGACGGCCGCGACCGGCCAGCCACGCGGCAACACGTCAAACTGGCGCTGTACTACCTCGCCGTCGGGATCGGAGCGGTCGGCGCGGGCGAACCAGCGGCCCGCACTTTCCGACAGCCGCTGGCCGCCGAAGCGGCTGCGCGCCGGCATCAGCAGGGTGACCGCGCGTCGGGTCATCCTCAGACGACGTAGCGGACGGCGACGATGTCGTATTCGCGGGTACCGCCGGGCGCGTCGATGATGATGCTGTCGCCCTCGTGGCGGCCGATCAGCGCGCGCGCCACCGGCGAGGAAATCGCGATCAGGCCCAGCTTGATGTCGGCCTCCAGATCACCAACGATCTGGTACGTCCGCTCCTCGTCGCTCTCGGTATCGACCAGGTCGACGGTTGCACCGAACACGATCTTGTCGCCCACGTTGAGCGCGGCAATATCGATGATCTGCGAGTTCGACAGTTCGCTTTCGAGCTGCTTGATGCGGCCTTCGATGAAACTCTGCTGTTCGCGCGCCGCGTGGTACTCGGCGTTCTCCTTGAGATCGCCGTGTTCGCGGGCATCGGCAATGGCGGCGATGACCGCTGGCCGCTTGACGGATTTCAACTGCTCAAGTTCGGTGCGCAGACGCTGCGCACCCTTGGCGGTAAGGGGAGCTTGCATGGAATGGTCCTCTGGCCGGCGCGTGGCCGGCACTGGTTTTTCTGGCGACGTCCCGATTGTGCACGGGACCGTCGCGGCAAAGCTAGGCGGTGGTCTTCACGGTCGCGTGCAGTTCCTGCAGCGACAGCACCGGCCCGGCATCACGGAACTCCAGCGACTGCAACAATGCGCGTGCGCCGGCGATGGTGGTCGAATAGGTAACCCGCTGCTGAAGGGCCTCGCGGCGGATCGAGAAGGAATCCGAAATCGCCTGACTGCCCTCGGTGGTATTGACGATGTAGACGATCTCGCCGTTCTTGATCAGGTCGACGATGTGCGGACGGCCCTCGTTGACCTTGTTGATGCTCTGGCATTCCAGGCCCTGCTCGCGCAGGAACTTCGCCGTACCGCCGGTGGCGACCAGCGAGTAGCCGCGGGCGACCAGATCCTGGGCGACCGGCAGCACGCGCTGCTTGTCCGGGTCACGCACCGATACGAAGACCTTGCCGCCGTCCGGCAGCGCCTTGATGCTGGCGGCCTCCTGTGCGCGCGCCATCGCGGCGCCGAAGCTGCGACCCACGCCCATTACCTCGCCGGTGGAGCGCATCTCCGGCCCGAGGATCGGGTCGACGCCCTGGAACTTGGCAAACGGGAAGATCGCTTCCTTGACCGAGTAGTAGTCCGGAATGATCTCGCCCGTTGCGCCCTGCTCGGCCAGGGTCTTGCCAGCCATGCACCGCGCGGCAATTTTCGCCAGCGCCATGCCGGTGGCCTTGGATACGAACGGCACCGTGCGCGAGGCGCGCGGGTTCACTTCCAGCAGATAGATCGTGTCCTCGCCGTTGCCGTCGGTCTGGATCGCGAACTGGGTGTTCATCAGGCCGACCACGTTGAGCGCCTTGGCCAGCGCGGTGACCTGCTCACGCAGGCGCGCCTGAGTATGCGCCGACAGCGAGTACGGCGGCAGCGAGCAGGAGGAATCCCCGGAGTGCACGCCGGCCTCCTCGATGTGCTCCATCACTCCACCGATCAGCACGTTGCCGTCCTTGTCGGCAATGATGTCCACGTCCACCTCGATGGCATTGTCGAGGAAGCGGTCCAACAGCACCGGCGACTTCTCCGAGACGCGCACCGCATCGCGGATGTAGCGCTCCAGGTCGGCATCGGAATGCACCACTTCCATCGCCCGGCCACCGAGCACGTAGCTTGGGCGCACGACCAGCGGATAGCCGACCTCGCGCGCGAGCACGACGGACTCCTCGGCGTTGCGGGCGATGCGGTTGGGCGGCTGCTTCAGGCCCAGCTTGTCGACCAGCTGCTGGAAACGCTCGCGATCCTCGGCCAGGTCGATGCTGTCGGGGCTGGTGCCGATGATCGGCACGCCCGCGGCCTCGAGGGCCTGGGCCAGCTTCAGCGGGGTCTGGCCGCCGTACTGCACGATCACGCCCTTGGGTTTCTCCAGGTCGCAGATCTCCAGCACGTCTTCCAGCGTCAGCGACTCGAAGTACAGGCGGTCGGAGGTGTCGTAGTCGGTCGACACGGTTTCCGGGTTGCAGTTGACCATGATGGTCTCGAACCCGTCCTCGCGCAGCGCCAGGGAGGCGTGCACGCAGCAGTAGTCGAACTCGATGCCCTGGCCGATCCGGTTGGGTCCGCCACCCAGGACCATGATCTTGTCGCGGTCGGTCGGGTTGGACTCGCACTCGTCCTCGTAGGTCGAGTACATGTAAGCGGTGGTGGTGGCGAACTCGGCGGCGCAGGAATCCACACGCTTGTACACCGGGCGCACCCCGAAAGCGCGGCGCAGCGAGCGCACGGCCGTCTCGTCGGTACCCGTCAGCTGGGCCAGGCGTGCGTCGGAGAAGCCCATGCGCTTGAGCTCGCGCATTCGCCCTGCATCGAGCGCGGACAGACCGTGTTCGGCGACGTCCTTCTCAGAGGCGATGATCTCCTCCATCTGGTCCAGGAACCACGGGTCGACGAACGACAGCGCGTGCACGTCCTCCACGCTCATCCCGGCGCGGAAGGCATCGCCGATGTGGAAGATCCGCTCCGGGCCGGGCTCCTTGAGCTCGCGGCGGATCGTGGCCATGCCTTCATCGGTAGTCAGATCGATCCCGGTCGGGTCGAGGCCGACCTTGTCGGTTTCCAGCCCGCGCAGGGCTTTCTGCAGCGACTCCTGGAAGGTGCGGCCCATCGCCATCACCTCGCCCACCGACTTCATCTGGGTGGTCAGGCGTGAGTCGGCCTGGGGGAACTTCTCGAACGCGAAACGCGGAATCTTGGTCACCACGTAGTCGATCGTCGGCTCGAACGACGCCGGGGTCGCTCCGCCGGTGATGTCGTTGCGCAGCTCGTCCAGCGTGTAGCCCACGGCCAGCTTGGCGGCGATCTTGGCGATCGGAAAACCGGTCGCCTTGGAGGCCAGCGCCGAGGAGCGCGACACGCGCGGATTCATCTCGATCACGACCACGCGGCCGGTCTCGGCGTTGATGCCGAACTGCACATTGGAACCGCCGGTATCCACGCCGATCTTGCGCAGCACCGCCAGGGAGGCGTCGCGCAGGCGCTGGTATTCCTTGTCAGTCAGGGTCTGCGCGGGGGCGACAGTGATCGAATCGCCGGTGTGGACGCCCATCGCGTCGAAGTTCTCGATCGAGCAGACGATGATGCAGTTGTCCGCGGTATCACGGACGACCTCCATCTCGAATTCCTTCCAGCCCAGCACCGATTCCTCGATCAGCACCTCATTGGTCGGCGACAGCTCCAGGCCGCCCTTGACGATCTCCTCGAACTCCTCGCGGTTGTAAGCGATGCCGCCGCCGCTGCCGCCCAGGGTGAAGGACGGCCGGATGATGGTCGGATAACCAACGGTGGCTTGGATCTCGACGGCCTGCTCGAAGGTCTTGGCGATCGCCGCCTTCGGGCATTCCAGGCCGATCTCGGCCATCGCGACGCGGAACAGCTCGCGGTCCTCGGCCATCATGATGGCCTCGCGCCGGGCGCCGATCAGCTCGACGTTGTACTTCTCCAGCACGCCGTGGTCGTCCAGGTCGAGTGCGCAGTTGAGCGCGGTCTGGCCACCCATGGTCGGCAGCAGCGCGTCGGGGCGCTCCTTGGCGATGATCTTCTCAACCGTGCGCCAGTTGATCGGCTCGATGTAGACCGCGTCGGCCATGTCCGGGTCGGTCATGATCGTGGCCGGGTTGCTGTTGACCAGCACCACCCGGTAGCCCTCTTCACGCAGGGCCTTGCAGGCCTGCGCGCCGGAATAGTCGAACTCGCAGGCCTGGCCGATCACGATCGGGCCGGCGCCGATGATCAGGACGGTCTTGATGTCGGTGCGCTTTGGCATGTCAGTTGGCCTCCATCAGCGCAACAAATCGGTCAAACAAGGGAGAAACGTCCTGCGGACCCGGGCTTGCCTCGGGGTGGCCCTGGAAGCCGAACACCGGGGCGCCGGGAATCTCGATACCCTGGTTGGAGCCGTCAAACAGCGAGCGGTGGGTGGCACGCAGGCTCGCAGGCAACGTGGCCTCATCGATAGCGAAGCCGTGGTTCTGGCTGGTGATCATCACCCGGCCGCCGCCGTCGAGCGCCTGCACCGGATGGTTGGCGCCGTGGTGGCCGGACTTCATCTTCATCGTTCTGGCGCCACTGGCCAGGCCGAGCAACTGATGACCCAGACAGATGCCGAACATGGGGATGCGCTGGGCGATCAACTCGCGGATCGCGGCGATCGCGTAATCACACGGTTCCGGGTCGCCAGGACCATTGGACAGGAACACGCCGTCGGGCCGCAGCGCGAGCACATCGGCGGCAGGCGTCTGCGCCGGCACAACCGTGACCCGGCAGCCCCGCTGGGCCAGCATGCGCAGGATATTGCGCTTGATCCCGAAGTCGTAGGCGACCACGTGGAAACGCCCTTCGCCCTGGGCGAATTCATTGCTGTCCAGGTCGAGCTGGCCCTCGTTCCATTCGTAGCGTTCGCGCGTGCTGACTTCCCTGGCAAGGTCCATGCCCTGCAGGCCGGGAAACTTGCGCGCCGCCTCGACGGCCCGGGCCGCGTCGATGTCATCGCCGGCCATCAGTGCGCCACTCTGCGAGCCGTGGCTGCTGAGGATGCGGGTGAGCTTGCGGGTATCCACATCGGCGATCGCGACCACGCCCTGGCTCACCAGCCACTGCGGCAGCGCGATCTGGCTGCGCCAGCTGCTGGGGCGGCGCGGAACGTTGCGCACGATCAGGCCGGACGCCCAGACCTGCGCGGACTCGTTGTCCTGGTCATTGATGCCGGTGTTGCCGATGTGTGGGTAGGTCAAGGTCACCAGCTGGCGTGCGTACGAGGGGTCGGTAAGGACCTCCTGATAGCCGGTCATGGCGGTGTTGAAAACCACCTCACCGACCGACAGGCCGGATGCGCCTACGGAAACGCCTTCGAAGATGGTGCCGTCTTCGAGCGCGAGGATTGCGGGTTGGGTCACGGAAAAATCGCCTTGTCTGCCAGGGGATGCTGAGTCCATCGAGCGCAACACTGGCCAAATACCGGCTGCAGCAAAGCGCGGACGCGGTGGGGGTTCCGGTCCGACAAATGGGGTTCAGGCGAACGGGAATTCTAGCGATGAAGCGCTGCGAGCGCCAGTGTCGCGCGTGCCGGCCCCGCCGGAAAGCGTCCCCGGCGGCGGAGACCGGCGCTGCTACAGCAGCATGTCGCGCAATTGGTAACGCCCCGGCGCCTGCCCCGCCAGCCAGGCCGCGGCGTGCAGCGCACCGCGTGCAAACACATCGCGACTGGTCGCGCGGTGGACAAGCTCGACCCGCTCACCCGGCCCGGTGAACTGGACCGTGTGTTCACCGACGATATCCCCGGCACGCAGGGATGCGTAACGCGGCTGCGCGCCGCCTTGCTCCGCGCGGGCACCCAGCGCAAGAGCAGTGCCCGACGGTGCGTCCAGCTTGTGCTTGTGGTGGGACTCGACGATGTCGCAATCCCAGTCCTGCAGCAGCCTGGCCGCGCGTTCGACCAGATCGCCGAGCACGGCGACACCCAGACTGAAATTGGCTGCCAGCAGCACTGGAACCCGCTTTGCCGCCGCATCCAGTGCAGCCTCCTGGGAGTCGCTCAGACCCGTGGTGCCGGAGACCAGTGGCACGCCGCGCTCCACGCACAAGGCCAGGATCGACTCCAGTCCGTCCGGCAGGCTGAAGTCGATGGCGACATCGAACGCCGGGACGCCATGCAGTTCCGTCACGGAAAAGTACGGCAATCCATCAATCACCCGTTGCGACGGCTTGCTGCGCGACACCGCTGCGACCGCGCGCAAATCCTCTCGCCCCGTCAGCAGTCGGATCAAGGCCTGGCCCATCCGGCCTGAGGCGCCGTGGACCAGGACACGGGTGATATCCGGATATTCCTTCATGCCAGCAGGCTATAGGTTGCGCGGCCGACCCGGCAAGCAGGGTCGAATGTCGGGGGAACCGCCCCCGCCGAAGCTTCCGGACCGCGTTTGATCACTGGACAACAGCACCTTTAAGGGTGGGTGTTCCGTCCACCACTTCACCCCAGACAAGCCAGGCGGCCCCGTTGAGCACTGTCATCCTGGGGATTCCACTGGCACGGCCGCGCGCGGCAAGTGACGCCACCGCAATGCTGTGCACCTCTTTGAGCTCCCGATCAATGCGCGTCAGCATCAATTGCTGGCCGTTGCGATCTTCGCCCTCCTGCAGCCAGGACAGGAGCACATGTCCTTGCGCCAGCGCGAGCCCCAGCCGTCCCAGGACCTGCGGCCCTTTTGCGGCCGCAAGCGGAGGACCGAAACTGTCGCCCGCATCGTCGGAACGCGCTATCCGCAGCTCGGACTGGCCATCAGCCTCGGTGTACCAGGCGACCCACACCGTATTGCCCTCGGCGACAACCACCGGGCCGTTGACGGGGCAGCCCGTCATGCGCCAGCCATCGACATGTACGTCGCGCGGCGCGGTCCAGGTCTCGCCGTCCAGACGTGCCAGGCGGATGTCGCGGATCTCACCGGCGCTGCGGCCGCGGTAGACCACGACAGGGCCGCGCGAAGTCATAGCCGAGGCGGTGGTGCAGCAGTCGCAGGTCGAGTCGTCCAGCGGCCATTCTTTGATTTTCGACGCGGGCGCGTTCGCGGCGGGGGCGCCATAGATGGCGACGCGCAGCATCATTGCCGCGTCTCCGTCGTGATCGTGACCGTTGTCGCCGTGAGCATCCTGCTCCGGGTTGCTGCGCGAGTGCTGATCCCTCGGGGGCAGCGACGGGTCGGCGCCGGCGGACGTGGCCTCATGCGCTTTCTGCCGGCTGTCGAGCCAGGCAATTCCCAGTTCATCGGATGCCTGGGGCCAGAACGTCACGAATCCGTTGTCACCCGGAACGTCGCGAAGACTCACCAGCGTTGGCGGCGACCACGTCCGGCCGTCATCCCCGGACCGCACCAGGTCGATTCCGTAGTCCGTGTGACCCTGGCCGGTCTGGCGGAGCCAATGCGCCCAGATCGAACCGTCCGGCAACGCGTAAACGTGGGGCGTGTCAGCCCAATTGAGGAACCAGTTTGCGCCCGAACCAGCGGTGACCGGATCCGACCAGGCACCCGGCGCGCCCGGTAGGGGCGACAGCAGGCGGGCAATCCGCAACTGGCGATGATCATCCGCCGCCGGTTGCACCCAGCTGAGCAACAAATCGCCCTGGGGTGTGACAATCAGGTCGGGATGGGCTGCCTCGCCGGCGACCGGCAGCGCCCACGGCTCAATCAGGGAAAACGTCTCCGGACCACCCCGATCGACCGCCGGCGTGGCCGGCGGCTTGTCGCTGGAGCACGCAACCAGTGCCACGCAAATAGCCACAACCAGCAACCAAGAGGCCGCGAAGCCCGACCTGGGTGCACTTCCGACACGCCCGCCATCCATCATCGTCACGGCCTCCTGCGATCTGCAATCGCCATTCTTCCATGGCAGATGGACAATGAGGCTGCGACGTCCGCATCGCAGCGCTTGTATTACGTCAGGACGACGTCATCCGATCCCAGAAGCCCTTGACGCCGTCCATGAACGTCGAGGAGCGCGGCGAATGCCGGCTTGCATGCTCGCCGGTGAAACTGGTTTCCAGCTTCTGCAGCAATTCGCGTTGCTCGCTGGTGAGATTGACCGGAGTTTCAATGACCACCCGGCAATACAGGTCACCGGGGCGACGGCTGCGGACCGACTGCACGCCCTTGTCGCGCAGGCGGAAGACCTTGCCGGTCTGGGTTTCGGCGGGAACCTTCAGTTCCACATCGCCGCCCAGCGTGGGCACGCGGATGGAAGCACCCAGCGCTGCCTGGCCCAAGCGGATCGGCACGTCGCAGTGCAGGTCATCGCCGTCGCGCTGGAAGAACTCGTGCTCGCGCACGCGGACCTCGACATACAAGTCACCAGGCGGCGACCCGGCAGGCCCCGCTTCGCCTTCACCGGAAAGTCTGATGCGGTCACCGTTGTCCACGCCTGCCGGAATCTTCACCTGCAGGCTCTTGCTGCCCTCGATGCGTCCCTGGCCATGGCAGTCGCCACACGGGTTCTCGATGGACTGGCCGCGCCCGCCGCAATGCGGGCAAGCCTGCTGCATCGAGAAGATGCCGCGCTGGATGCGCACCTGGCCCCGCCCCTGGCAGGTATTGCAGGTATGCAGCTTCCCGTCGGCCGAACCGCTGCCCTTGCAACGGTCGCAGGCGTCCAGGGTCGGGATTTCGATGCGCTTTTCGATACCGGCGACCGCGTCTTCCAGCGACAGCTCCATCACGTAGCCGACGTCGGCGCCGCGCCGCGGACCGCGTCCGCCGCCGCCACCTCCAAAGATGTTGCCGAAGATGTCGCCGAAGATGTCGCCCATGTCGTCGGAGTACCCGCCGCCACCGCCGCCCATGCCGTGCTCGAACGCCGCGTGGCCATGCTGGTCGTACATGCGCCGGCGGGAGTCATCGGAAAGCACTTCGTAGGCTTCCTTGCACTCCTTGAAGCTGGCCTCGGCGGTCGCGTCGTCCGGGTTGCGGTCCGGGTGGTATTTCATCGCGCAGCGCCGATAGGCCTTCTTCAGCTCGTCGCTGCTTGCGGTCCGGGACACACCCAGGACTTCGTAATAGTCGCGTTTGCTCATGTGCTGCCACTTCCCCTGTCCGTCGGAACGGTGTCCGGGCGGTCTGGTTCAAAAGTTTGTTGGAACGAGCCGCTCAAACAACGAGGGTCCGGGACCACGGATCGATCCCGAACCCTCGCGCCCTACCCCGCGCTCATCTGCGGGAGCGGATCGCTTACTGCTTCTTGTCGTCGTCCTTCACTTCGGTGAACTCGGCGTCGACCACATCGTCGGCCGCCGTGTCGGCACTGGCATCGCCACCGGCCGCATCGGCGCCGGCCTGCTGCGACTGGACCGCGGCAAACAGCGCCTGTGCGGATTCTTCCAGCGCCTTGCTCTTGGCCTCGATCTGGGCCTTGTCATCACCCTTCATCGCGGTCTCGACCTCGGCAATCGCCGCTTCAGTGGCGCCGATCAGTTCGCCCGGCAGCTTGTCGCCGTTCTCCTTGATCGCGGTACGCGCGGAGTGGACCAGACCGTCGGCCTGGTTGCGGGCCTGCACGAGCTCCTGGAACTTCTGGTCCTCCTCGCGATTGGCCTCGGCGTCCTGGACCATCTTCTGGATCTCTTCCTCGGACAGGCCCGAACCGGCCTTGATCTCGACCTTCTGTTCCTTGCCCGTCTTCTTGTCCTTGGCGGTTACGTGGACAATGCCGTTGGCGTCGATGTCAAACGACACCTCCACCTGCGGCAGGCCGCGCGGTGCGGGCTCGATGCCCGACAGGTCGAAGCGGGCCAGCGACTTGTTGTAGCGGGCCTGCTCGCGCTCACCCTGCAGCACATGCACGGTTACCGCGGACTGGTTGTCCTCGGCGGTCGAGAAGGTCTGCGAGGCCTTGGTCGGCACCGTGGTGTTCTTCTCGATGATCTTGGTGAACACGCCACCCAGCGTCTCGATACCCAGGCTCAGCGGGGTGACGTCCAGCAGCAGCACGTCCTTCACGTCGCCGGCCAGCACGCCGCCCTGGATCGCGGCACCTACCGCCACGGCCTCATCGGGGTTGACGTCCTTGCGCGGCTCCTTGCCGAAGAACTCGGTAACCGCCTGCTGCACCTTCGGCATGCGGGTCTGGCCACCAACCAGGATCACCTCGTCAATCTCGCTGGCGCGCACGCCGGCGTCATTGAGCGCGGTACGGCACGGCTCGATCGACTTCTTGACCAGGTCCTCCACCAGCGACTCCAGCTTGGCGCGGGTCAGCTTGATGTTGAGGTGCTTGGGACCCGATGCGTCGGCGGTCACGTACGGCAGGTTGACCTCGGTCTGCTGTGCGGTGGACAGCTCGATCTTGGCCCGCTCGGCGGAATCCTTGAGGCGCTGCAGGGCCAGCGGATCCTTGCGCAGATCGATGCCCTGGTCCTTGTTGAACTCCTCGACCAGATAGGCGATGACGCGGTTGTCGAAGTCCTCGCCACCCAGGAAGGTGTCGCCGTTGGTGGCCAGCACCTCGACCTGCATCTCGCCGTCAACCGACGCGATCTCGATGATCGAGACGTCGAAGGTACCGCCGCCCAGGTCATACACGGCCACCTTGCGGTCGCCGCCCTTCTTGTCCATGCCGTAGGCCAACGCTGCCGCGGTCGGCTCGTTGATGATGCGCTTGACGTCCAGGCCGGCGATCTTGCCGGCGTCCTTGGTCGCCTGACGCTGGCTGTCGTTGAAGTACGCCGGCACGGTGATGACCGCCTCGGTGACCTTCTCGCCCAGATAATCCTCGGCGGTCTTCTTCATCTTCGACAGGATCTCGGCGGAGATCTGCTGCGGCGCCATCTTCTTGTTGTCGCCGGTCTCAACCCAGGCATCGCCGTTCTCGTGGGCGATGACGCTGTAGGAGACGTGGTCCAGATCCTTTTGCACTTCGGCGTCGGTGAACTTGCGGCCGATCAGGCGCTTCACCGCGAAGAAGGTGTTTTTGGGGTTGGTGACGGCCTGGCGCTTGGCCGAGGCACCGACGAGAATCTCGCCGTCCTTGGTGTAGGCGACGATCGACGGCGTCGTGCGATCGCCCTCCGCGTTCTCGATGACTTTCGACTTTCCGCCTTCCATGACCGCGACACACGAGTTGGTGGTGCCCAGGTCGATACCGATGATCTTGCCCATGCTGTTTATTCCTTTGAAATTAGATTTGATGCCGATAGACGGGGGCGGTCACAGTTCCTACCGCTCATGTCACTTATCTGGGGGTCGGGGGTCGCCCGTTCAAGCGTCGCCGCTGACAACCACCAGGGCCGGCCGCAACAAACGTTCATTCAAGAGCCAGCCCTTCTGATAGACCTGTACCACGTGGCCCGGCAGGTGCTCGGCGCTGGCCACGGTGCTCATCGCCTCGTGGTGCTCCGGGTTGAACGGCTTGCCGGCGGGGTTGACCTCCACCAGGCCGTTGTCGCCGGTGACCTTGAGCAACTGCTTCAGGGTCAGTTCCACGCCCTGACGCAAGGCCACAGCGTCGTCGCCGGACGCCTGCAATCCTGCTTCCAGGCTGTCGATAACCGGCAGCAGGGCGGACAACAGGCGCTCGTTGGCAAACTTGCGCGCCATCTCCACATCGCGTGTCAGGCGCTTGCGCTGGTTCTCAATGTCGGCGCGCTCGCGCAGCATGCTTTCGCGCAGGTTGGACAACTCTTCATTTGCCGCGGCCAGCTGGGCGGCCAACTGGCCGTCTGGATGCGGGGTGTCGCTTTCGACTGGGGCCGACTGTGCTGCCGGATCCTGATTGGGTTCGGTGGTCATATCTGCTCTGGTCCTGACGTTGCGGGGACGCGTTGTCCTTGACTGCCACAGCAATGGGGTCGCCGGCGATCAATTCAAGACAATTCCGCACGGCGGCCGTCCCGATTAGACTCGCGCCACATGCTTACCCATCTCTCACTCAAGCATTTCGCCGTCGTCAGCCAGGCCGAACTGGTCTTCGGGCCCGGCCTCACGGTCATCTCCGGTGAAACCGGTGCCGGCAAGTCGTTGCTGGTCGACGCACTTGGCCTGCTCTCGGGCATCCGCGCCGACAGCGGCGTCGTGCGTCACGGAGCCGAGCGCGCCGAGCTCGCTGGTGAATTCAGCCTGGACGACGTCCCTGCCGCCACCGCGTGGCTGAAAGAGCATGAGCTCGAGGAGGACGACGCTTCGACAGGCTCCGACTGCCTGGTACGACGGGTGATCCGCGCCGACGGCGGCTCGCGCGCATGGATCAACGGTCGCCCGGTCACGATGGCCCAGCTGGCCGAATTGACCGCGCATCTGGTCGAGATCCACGGCCAGCACGAGCACCAGGCCCTGATGGCGCGTGGCAGCCAGCTCGCCCTGCTCGACGCCTACGCCGCAACCGCGCCCGAGCGCAGGCAGGTGGCCGAGGCCGCCGTCCAATGGAGTGCGCTGCTACGCGAGCGTGACGAACTGGTCGCCCAAGGCGATGTCAGCGACCGAATTGAATGGCTCGAGCACCAGCACCTTGAGCTTGAGCGGGAAACACTGGATGCCGATTCCATCGCCCAGTTGCTGCTGGACCACCGCCGCCAGGCGCACGCCAGCGATTTGATCGCCGCCAGCGAGAGTGCTTTCGAGCAACTCGGCGGCAGCGATGATGCGTCCGTCTCGCGCGCGCTGCAGCAGGTAAGGCACGAACTGCAGCGCGTGGCCACCCACGAACCCCGCCTGACCGAAGTGGACGGCATGCTCGCCGCCGCCTCGATCCAGATCGACGAGGCGGGCAGCCTGCTGGAC
>NZ_JXSS01000052.1 GCF_000855665.1 Lysobacter sp. A03 | reverse complement strand
GGGGGGTGGCGTGCTCCAACGGGCGGAGAGGGGGGGCCCTCGGCCCCGGGTGGCGCCCGCTGGCCACCGCGGGGGCGGCAGGGCGGACACGGGGATCCAGGCGCGACACGGTGGGCTCGCGAACCGGTTCGATCGTGGTGCAACCGCCGATCAGCAGGGCCGCGGTCGCGAGGGCAAGCAGCCAGGCGTGCAACAGACGTCGATCGGGAAGTTTCATCGGCAAGCGCTCGCCGCAGGGCGGCGTTTACAGTGGAGTTGGAGCGATTCTACCTGTCGCCGCGGCAGGAGAACGCCTTCGGCTCGCGCCGGGTTTTCGCTCGGGCTGAATCGTGGGCGACATCCACCCGCGCGACATCACTCAAGGCGACATCCGCTCCGCGCATCCCTACCATCGGTGCGATGGACAAGCCCGGCACCCTGCACATCGTCGCTACGCCCATTGGCAACCTGGGCGACATCTCCGCGCGCGCGCTGGAGGTCCTGGGCAGTGTCGATGCCATCTGCGCCGAGGACACCCGCCACACCCGCCAGCTGCTCGCCCACTTCGCCATGGAGCGGCCATTGCTGGCCTTGCATCAGCACAACGAGGAAGCCCAGGCCGGCCAGTTGGTCGCCCGCCTGCGGGCAGGCGACTCGCTGGCGCTCGTATCCGATGCCGGAACGCCACTGGTCAGCGACCCGGGTTTCCGACTGGTGCGCGCCGCGCGTGCGGCGGGCATCCGGGTCTCTCCCGTCCCCGGCGCATGCGCCGCGATCGCCGCACTCAGCGTGGCCGGCATCGCCTCTGACCGCTTCGCCTTCGAAGGCTTCCTGCCCGCCAAGGCCGGCGCGCGTCGCGAACGCCTGGCCCGCCTCGCCGCGGAACCGCGCACCCTGGTGTTCTATGAGTCTGCCCACCGCATCGAAGAGTCGCTTACTGACATGGCCGCGGCATTCGGTCCTGATCGGCGCGCCGTGCTGGCACGCGAGCTGACCAAGCTGTTCGAGACTGTCCTCGATGGCGGCCTCGCCGAACTGCTGGCCCGCGTGCAGGCCGACCCCAACCAGCGCAAGGGCGAGTTCGTGCTGGTTGTCGAAGGCGTGGCCGACGAGTCAGAGTCGCAGCTGATCGAAGGCCGCCGCCTGTACGGCAAGCTTTCTGCGCACCTGCCGCCCTCCGCTGCCGCCAAGCTCGCCGCCGAACTCAGCGGCGCCCCGCGCAAAGCACTGTATGGCGGCGAAAGCTGAGGCATGCACGCTGCCGATCATGCACGTGCGCGCCGATCACCGCTGCGCGGCAATCGCACGGCTTTTCCCGTATTGCCTTTAATAGACCCCGATCACCGATCAACAGACTCCCTCAACCGATATCCAGCAGAGCGCCTGTCGGGAGTCCCGCTCACCAAGCGAATATCGTGGCGCGGCTGAGCGGGATTCGCGGCAGGCGCCGCCTACGCATCCATGAAGCTCCTCCGCGCCGCCCCGCCGCCATCAAACGCCTCCGCAACATCCACAGACGCGGATTAAGGCACCCAGCAGACGCATTCCTAGACGTCGGCTCGCGCAAACTACCCAGCCTTCCATCAGTTCTCGCTGAACTCCCGGTGCGTACTTGACGGCACAAGCCACCGAAGCGCACCCGCAACCGGTAAACTGCCCGCGGCGGAGTCGGCCAGACAGTCGCGTCATCGCAGCGGAGCAATCCGTTGCGGTGCCGAGGAAAGTCCGGGCTCCACAGGGCACGGTGCCAGGTAACGCCTGGGCGGCGCGAGCCGACGGAAAGTGCAACAGAGAGCAGACCGCCGAACGGTCGGGTGTTCGCAAGAATGCGCGATGCGTGGCAAGGGTGAAACGGTGCGGTAAGAGCGCACCGCGAGTCTGGCAACAGACCGGCATGGCAAACCCCACCGGGAGCAAGACCAAATAGGGACTCATGGCGCGGCCCGCGTCGGGTCCGGGTAGGTTGCTTGAGCGTATCGGCGACGATGCGCCTAGAGGAATGACTGTCCACGACAGAACCCGGCTTATCGGCCGGCTCCGCCACTTTTTACTTTGCTGCTGCCGCCGGCCGGGAATCGCGCCGGCGATACCGTGCGCGTGGGCGGGCCCTGTTCATTCAGCGCAGATTTCTGCAGCGCAGCATTAAGGCTGCGTGAAGACGAAGTTTGCGCTTTGTTCACTTGTCCAGTGCGCTGCGTCTCAAAATATGAGACGAAACAACGCTTAGTGGCCAAGTCTTGAATTGAACTCTCAAGTGTTCTGCAAGCCATTGATCCCGTTAGTGAATTTGCCCCTGAAAGTCGTTGACATCGCCCCGGGCTCTCCCTAAGGTGGTGATCAGTGGGAAAGCCGGGTTTTTAGTGGTTTTCCTTGGCTGCAGCCGGGAATGCCCGGTTGCCCGACCGGTAAACCGCCCTCAGAGGCGGGCCAAAACCAGGGTGCGCAATGTTCCAGGGCGAAACCGCCATCACGATCGACGAGAAAGGCCGGATGGCGGTGCCCACCGCCTTCCGCGACGACGTCGCGCGTGACTGTGGCAACCGCCTGGTGATCACCTACAATCCGTTCGAGGTCGGTTCGCTGTACCTGTATCCGGTCGAGGCGTGGGAGCGCGTCCGCGACCAGGTCAACAAGCTGCCCAAGGCGAAGCGTGTGAACCGCGCCATGCAGCTCAAGCTGGTGGGTGCGGCGGCATTCGTCGAACTGGACGGCAACGGCCGCCTGACGATTCCCTCCAGCCACCGCGCTGCGGTGGGGATCGAGCGCAAGGCCGTGCTGCTGGGCATGGGCGAGAAATTCGAACTCTGGAGCGAGCAGGCCCACCACGCGCAGATCCGTCAGACGGTGTCCGACGAGGATCTGAGCGAGGACCTTCTCGACCTGCAGCTATGACGGCCGGTGGCGTGGAGCGAGCAGCGCCCTCCGGCCACCTCCCCGTGATGTACCGGCAGTCCCTGGACGGTTTGCAGGTCAGCGGGAAGGGCACCTATCTGGACGGTACCTTCGGTCGCGGTGGCCATGCGCGCGGTGTGCTCGATCTGCTCGGTCCCGATGGCCGCCTGCTGCTGATGGACAAGGATCCGGATGCGATCGCGGTGGCCGAGCGCGACTTTGGCGCCGACCCTCGGGTGTCGATCTTCCGTGGCAGCTTCGCGGCGATGGGCAGCTGGGAGGCGGCCAGCGCCGGACTGGATGGCGTGTTCCTTGACCTGGGCGTGTCTTCGCCGCAACTGGACGTGGCCGAGCGAGGCTTCAGTTTCAGCAAGGACGGACCGCTGGACATGCGCATGGACCCCGACAGCGGGCAGAGCGCTGCGGACTGGCTCGCCAGTGCCGATGACCAGGAAATCGCCGACGTGCTGTGGACGTATGGCGAGGAGCGCCAGTCCCGGCGCATCGCCCGCGCCATCGTCGCCCGTCGCGAGGAACAGCCATTGCTGCGCACGGCGCAACTGGCCGAGCTGATCGCCGCGGTGATGCCGCGCGGCAAGCCCGGCTCCGACAAGAGCCGGATCCACCCGGCCACCCGCAGCTTCCAGGCGATCCGTATCTTCATCAACCGCGAGCTGGCCGACCTGGAAGCAGGTCTGGACGCCGCACTGGCGTGCCTGAAGGTCGGCGGCCGGCTGGTGGTGATCAGCTTCCATTCGCTGGAAGACCGCATCGTCAAGCAGTTCATCAACCGTCATGCCAAGGCGCCACCGTCGAATCGGCGGTTGCCGGTGGGGATCGAGTTCACCCCGCTGCTGGCGGCGATCGGCGGTGCGCAAAAGGCCGACTACGCGGAGACCTCGGTCAATCCGCGGTCGCGCTCGGCGGTGTTGCGGGTTGCCGAAAAGCTCGCCGAGCCGGAGGCCGCATGATCCTCCGCCTGCTGCTGACGGTGCTGGTGGTGGCCAACCTGGTCACCGCGCTTGGTGTCGTGCATGCGCGCCATCGCCACCGGGTGCTGTTTGTCGAGCTCAACCAGCTGGACAAGGCGCGCGATGAGCTGGACATCGATTTCGGCCGGCTGCAGCTGGAACAGGCCACCTGGTCGGAAAGCAACCGCATCGACCAGGTCGCGCGCGATCGCCTCGGGATGAAGTTCCCCGAAGGCGAAGAAACCGTGGTGATCCGGCCGTGAGCCTGCGTTCCGGCAAACGTCCCCGCAGCGGCGATCCCGGGTCGTCCGCCTGGGCTCGTCTGCGCGAACGCATGGGCATGGGCGCCAAAACCCGACTGCGCGGTCGCAGCAATTACAGCATTCGCCATCGCATGGCCCTGGTCGGCGGCGCGCTGGCGGTCTGCTCGGTGGCGCTGGTGGCACGCGCGCTGGACGTGCAGGTGCTCAACAACGATTTCTACGTGCGCCAGGGCGATGCGCGCTCGCTGCGCGAGCTGCCGATCCCGACCTCGCGCGGCATGATCACCGACCGCAACGGCGAACCGCTGGCCGTCTCCACTCCGGTGGATTCGCTGTGGGCCAACCCGCCGCAACTGCTCCAGCATCCGGACCGGATCCCCGAGCTGGCGCAGGCGCTGGGCGTGCCTGCCGATGAGCTGGCACGCAAGCTCAGCCAGCGCGCCGACAAGGAGTTCATGTACCTGGCACGGCGGATGAATCCCGAGCGCGCCAAACAGGTCCTCGATCTGGGCGTGCCGGGCGTGTTCAACCAGCGCGAGTTCCGCCGGTTCTACCCGCAGGGCGAGGCGATTGCCCACGTGCTCGGCTTCACCAACATCGACGACCGCGGCCAGGAAGGCCTGGAGTTGGCCTTCGACAGCTGGCTCAGCGGTGTGCCCGGCGCCAAGCGGGTGATCCGCGACGGCCAGGGCCGGATCATCGAGAACGTCGACCTGATCCGCCCCGCCGAGCCCGGCCACGACCTGACCCTGACCATCGACCGGCGGGTGCAGTACCTGGCGTTCCGCGAGCTGCGCCATGCGCTGCACGAGGCCAAGGCCTCGGCGGGCTCCGCAGTGGTGCTGGACGTGGACACCGGCGAGGTGCTGGCGATGGCCAACCTGCCCAGCTACAACCCCACCCAGCTCGCTGGCGGCGGGGGCGACCCCCGCCGCAACCGCGCTGTCACGGACGTGGTGGAACCGGGCTCGACCATGAAGCCGATTACCGTTGGCGCGGCGCTGACCGCCGGCAAGGTCAGCCTGGACACCGTGGTCGACACCAACCCCGGCACCATGCGCAACGGCCGCTACACCATCAGTGACTTCCGCAACTACGGCGCGCTCACCGTCACGGGCGTGCTGACCAAGAGCTCCAACGTCGGCGCGGCGAAACTCGCCCTGGCGCTGCCGGACGCCGGTTTTTACGAGTTCATTCACGGCTTCGGCTACGGCAACAAGCCCGGCAGCGGGTTCCCGGGCGAAGCGTCCGGGCTGCTGGCCGCGCCGGGCCAGTGGAGCGGCACGACCAAAGCCACCATGTCGTACGGCTACGGCCTGTCGGCCACTCCGCTGCAGATCGCCGTCGCCTACGCAGCGATCGCCAACGGCGGCCGGGTCATCGCGCCGACCTTCGTCAAGGGCCAGCGCAACGAGTCCACCCAAGCGATGAGTCCGGAGGTCGCACGCCAGGTGCTGACCGCGATGCAGACGGTCACCGAGACCGGCGGCACCGCGACACGTGCGGCGATCCTGGGTTACCACGTCGCAGGCAAGACCGGCACCTCGCGCAAGTTCAGCGGCACCGGCGGCTATTCGCGCCAGTACATCGCCCTCTTTGCCGGGGTGGTGCCAGTGGAAAACCCGCGCTTTGCGATGGTTGTCGTGATCGATGATCCCGACGCCAGCAAGGGCCACGGCTACGGCGGCGGTGCGGTCGCCGCGCCGGTATTCAAGAGCGTGATGGAAGGCACTCTGCGGCTGATGGACGTACAGCCGGACGATATCGAAACCTGGCTGGCGGCACAGGCGGACGCGCGTGACAAGCGGATCCGTGCCAATGGCGGCAAGCCTCTGGCCGGCGTTCCGGTGCTGCCGCAGGCAGCGCAGGAGCCCGAGCCGCCGGCTTACGAGGCGGCCGATCTGCCAGCGCCGGTCAGCATCGGAGGCGCGCCATGAGCGGCATGCCCAAGCCGCGCGTTCCGCAGGCACATCCGCGCCGGATGCTGCTGGCCGAGCTGCTGCCGAATGTGGCCGCGATTCCGGCTGGGCTGGAGATCTCCGGCCTGGTCCAGGACAGCCGCGAGATCCGCGCCGGCGATGCCTTCGTGGCGATCGGCGGATTTGGTACCCACGGCCTGAAGTTCATTGAGCAGGCGCGCGCTGCCAACGCGGCGGCCATCCTTTACGAGCCACCCGCCAACGCCGACACGCCGGTGCCCGCCGATGCGATCGCCGTGCCCGGCCTGCGCTCGCGGATGGGCGCGATGGCGGATCGTTTCCACGACCGGCCCAGCGCGGCGATGCGCATGGTCGGTGTGACCGGCACCAACGGCAAGACCTCCACGGTCCAGTTGCTGGCCCAGTGCTGGCAGCAGCTGGGCCTGCGCGGCGCCAGCATCGGCACCCTGGGCGTCGGCTTCGACGGTGCGCTGGTGCCCACCGGCTTCACCACGCCGCTGGTGCTCAACGTGCACGAGCTGCTGGCCGGACTGCGCGACGCTGGGGCCAAAGCGGTCGCGATGGAAGTCAGCTCACACGCCCTCGACCAGGGCCGCGTCGATGGCGTCCATTTCGACGTCGGGGTGTTCACCAACCTCAGCCGCGACCACCTTGACTACCACGGCGACATGGACGCCTACGCGGCGGCAAAGGCGCGCCTGTTGGCGTGGCCGGGACTGCAGGCGGCGGTGGTCAATCTCGACGATGCGCACGGACTGTCGATGCACTCGGGGTTGCCCGCGACCGTCCGCGGAATCGGCGTGAGTTCGCGCGGCAACGCATCCGCGGTCATCCACGCCGAGGACGTGCAACTGGACAATGCCGGCGCCACATTCCAGCTCGTGTTCGACGCGGAGCATGGCGGGCAGCGCTACCCGGTGCGCTCGGAGCTGCTGGGGCGGTTCAATGTGGACAATCTGCTGGCCGTCGCCGGTGCGCTCTTCGGGCTGCAGATCGCGCCGCGGGACATCGCCGCGACCCTCAGCCAGTTGCGCCCGATCCACGGCCGCATGAACCGCCTGGGCGGCACGCACGGCAAGCCGTTGGTGGTCGTGGACTTCGCCCACACGCCGGATGCGCTGGAGCAGGCGCTCGCGTCCCTGCGCGACCACGCCACGGGACGCCTGTGGTGCGTGTTCGGCTGCGGCGGTGAGCGCGACCGCGGCAAACGACCGCAGATGGCGGCCATTGCCCAGGCCGGCGCCGACGCCGTTGTGGTGACCGATGACAACCCGCGCCACGAGGACGGCGACGCGATCGTGGGGGAAATCCTCGCCGGTTTTACTGAGCCTTCCGACGTCGTCGTGCTGCGCGACCGGGCCGCCGCGATTGCCCATGCGATCAGCCAGGCACGCGCGGACGACATCGTGCTGATTGCCGGCAAGGGCCACGAGCCCTACCAGGACATCGCCGGCGTCAAACACCCATTCGATGACACGCAGGTCGCCCGCGCGGCACTGGAGCTACGGGCATGAGGCCGCTGCAACTTTCCGAAATCACCCGCATGGTCGGCGGACGCCTGCACGGCGATGATGTCGTGGTCGATGCGATCGCCACCGACACCCGCGCATTGCCGGCCAGCGCAAACGCGTTGTTCGTCGCGCTGAAGGGCGAGAACTTCGACGGCCACGAGCACGTCGAAGCAGCGGTGCGGGGAGGGGTTGCTGCGGTGCTGGTGTCGCGCCTGCTGGACGTGTCGGTGCCGCAGGTGCTGATCCCCGATACCGAGCGCGCGTTGGGCGACTTCGCCGCTGCCGTGCAGCGCCAGCGCAGCGGCCACGTTGTCGCGATCACCGGCAGCAACGGCAAGACCAGCGTCAAGTCGATGCTGCTCGCGATACTTGAGCGCGTCGCCCCCGCCTACGCCAACCCGGGCAATTTCAACAACGAGATCGGCCTGCCGCTGTCGGTGTTGGCCGCGCCCGAAGACGCCCGCTTCTCGGTGTACGAGATGGGTGCGGGCAAGCCGGGCGACATCGCCTATCTGGCGGCCATCGCACGGCCCGACGCGGTCCTGGTCAACAACGTGGCTCCGGCCCACCTGGAGCGGATGGGCAGCCTGCTGGGCGTGGCCGATACCAAGGCGGCGATCTACGACGCGCTGCCGCCACAGGGCGTGGCAGTGATCAATGCCGATGACGCGTTCGCGCCGTATTTTGCCGAGCGAGCCCACGGCCGCCGGCTGGTCCGGTTCGGCCTGGATGCCAGCGCCGACGTGACCGCACGCGATGTCGTTGCCGGGGTGGAAGGGTCCCGTTTCATCCTGGTCACCCCGGATGGCACCGTCCCGGTGACGCTTGCCCTGCGCGGGCGTCACAACGTCCGCAATGCGCTGGCAGCCGCGTCGCTGGCTGTTGGCCTGGGCGTGTCGCTGGAGGCGATTGCCGAAGGGTTGCAGGCGGCAGTGCCGGTCGATGGCCGCATGGTCGCCCAGCCGTTGGGCCGCGGCGCCACCTTGATCGACGACAGCTACAACGCCAATCCGGGCTCGTTGGCGGCCGCGATCGACACGTTGGCGGCGATGCCGGGTGCGGGATGGCTGGTCATGGGCGACATGCGTGAGCTGGGCGCCGATGCCGAGGCCATGCACGCCCAGGCCGGCCGCCAGGCCAGGGCTGCTGGCCTGCAGCGGCTGTTCGCGCTGGGCAGCCTGAGTGCCGTGGCGGCCGCGGAGTTCGGCGAGGGCGCCAGCGTGCATGCCGACCACGCTGCATTGACCGACGCGCTGGCCACCGCGCTGGCACGGGTAAAAGACACACCGGTGAACGTGCTGGTGAAGGGTTCCCGCGGCAGCGCGATGGACAAGGTCGTGACGGCATTGCTGTCGATGCAACGCCCCACGGGGCCGGAGGGCGATACCGATGCTGCTTGAACTGGCGCGTTGGCTCGAGCAACTGGACAGCCTGTTCGGTCTGTTCAACTACCTGACATTCCGCGGCATCCTCAGCGCGTTGACCGCGCTCGCCCTGTCGTTGTGGTGGGGGCCTGCGGCGATCCGCAAGCTCGCCCAGTACAAGGGCGGGCAACCGATCCGCAGCGACGGTCCGGAAAGCCACTTCTCCAAGGCCGGCACGCCGACCATGGGCGGCGGCCTGATCCTGCTGACCGTGCTGGCCTCGGTGCTGCTGTGGGGCGACCTGCGCAACAAGTACGTCTGGGTGGTGCTGGCGGTGATGGTCGCCTTCGGCGCCATCGGCTGGTACGACGACTGGATCAAGATCGTCCACCGCGATCCCAACGGCCTCAAGTCGCGCTGGAAGTACCTGCTGCAGTCGATCTTCGGGCTCGCGGCCGGCGTGGTCCTGTACATGACCGCCGATGTCCCGGCGGCCACCACGTTCTACATTCCGATGTTCAAGTCGCTCGCATTCCCGATGGGCGCGGGCCTGATCGTCGTCGCCTACTTCTGGATCGTCGGCTTCTCCAACGCGGTCAACCTGACCGATGGGCTGGACGGGCTGGCGATCATGCCCACGGTGCTGGTCGCGTGCGCGCTGGGTGTGTTCGCCTACGCCTCCGGCAACTCGGTGTTTTCCGAGTACCTGCAGATTCCGCCGGTCCCGGGCGCGGGCGAACTGGTGATCATCTGCGCCGCGATCGCGGGCGCCGGACTGGGTTTCCTCTGGTTCAACACCTACCCGGCGATGGTGTTCATGGGCGACATCGGCGCGCTGGCGCTGGGCGCGGTGCTGGGCGCCATCGCGGTGATCGTCCGTCAGGAACTGGTGCTGGTGATCATGGGCGGCGTGTTCGTCATCGAAACCCTCTCGGTGATGATCCAGGTCGCCTCGTTCAAGCTGACCGGCAAGCGCGTATTCCGGATGGCGCCCATCCATCACCACTTCGAACTGAAGGGCTGGCCGGAGCCGCGCGTGATCGTGCGCTTCTGGATCATTTCCGTCGTGCTGGTGCTGATCGGCCTGGCCACGTTGAAGGTGCGCTGATGAACGATTCCGCGCGCCAGGCCACCCGCATCGACGACATCCAGGGTCGCCTTGACCCGTGGCTGCTCGCCGTCGTGCTCGCGCTGGCGTCGCTGGGACTGGTGATGGTCGGCTCCAGCTCGATCTCGCAACACCCCGATCCCTTCCACTACCTGACCCGGCACGTGGTGTTCCTTGCCGGCGGCCTGGTGCTGGCGGTGTGGGCGACGCGCGTCGAGCTGCGCACGGTGGAGCGCTACAACCAGTTGATGCTGCTGGGCTGTTTCGTCCTGCTGCTGATGGTGTTCGTGCCGGGCCTGGGCGTCAGCGTCAAGGGTGCGCACCGCTGGATCAACGTCGGCGTGTCGAACTTCCAGGTGGTGGAGGCGGTCAAGGTCCTCTTCATCATCTGGCTGGCGAGTTACCTCGTTCGCTTCCGCGACGAGGTCAACGCGACCTGGGGTGCGATGCTCAAGCCGCTGGTGGTCGTGGCGGCGCTGGTCGGTTTGCTGCTGCTGCAGCCCGACTTCGGTTCGTCCTCGCTGCTGCTGGCGATCACCGCTGGTCTGCTGGTGCTGGGCGGCGTCAACATGCCGCGGATGTTCCTGCCGGTGCTCATTGGACTGCCGGCGCTGGCGTTCATCGCCGTGCTTGAGCCGTACCGCATGCGCCGGCTGACCTCGTTCATGGATCCCTGGGCCGATCCGTTCAATTCCGGCTACCAGCTGACCAACGCACTGATGGCGGCCGGGCGCGGCGAGTGGTTTGGCGTCGGGCTGGGCAGCTCGATCCAGAAGCTGTCCTACCTCCCCGAAGCGCACACCGACTTCATCCTGGCTGTGATCGCCGAGGAACTCGGTTTTGTGGGCGTGTGTGTGGTGATCGGCCTGTACGCGCTGCTGGTGGGGCGCGCGTTCTGGATGGGCCTGCAGTGCGTGGAGATGCGCCGCCACTTTTCGGCCTACCTCGCATTTGGCATCGCGCTGTGGATCGGCCTGCAGAGTTTCGTCTCGATCGGGGTGAACCTTGGCCTGCTGCCGACCAAGGGGCTGACCCTGCCACTGATTTCCTCAGGCGGCTCCAGCGTGCTGATGACCTGCGCGGCGATGGTACTGCTGCTGCGCGTGTCCTACGAGCTGGAGCGGGCCAAGCGCCAGATGGTGAGACTGCGTGGTGAGGCGGGGCGCGAGTACGTGCACGCGGGTGCTCCCGTCAGCGCGGGCAGCAAACCACATCACGTCGCCGGGCCGGCATCCACGAGTGCGCCCAATCGCCCGTCCGCGGCGCCGGCATTTGCCCGCACGCGGGCCGATTCGGGGCGCGGCACCAGCCGGCTGCAGCAGCGGATCGAACCGACGCTTGGGGGGATGGCATGAACGCCGCCGTTGATCCGCGTCCGGTGATGATCCTCGCCGGCGGCACGGGCGGGCATATCTTTCCCGGCCTGGCCGTGGCCCGGCAGCTGAAAATCCGCGGCGTGCCGGTGACCTGGCTGGGCGCGGAAGGCGGCATGGAAACGCGCCTGGTGCCCGCCCAGGACATTCCGATCGACACCATTGCGGTCCGCGGCGTGCGCGGCAAGGGCCTGACCACCTTGCTCGCTGCTCCGGTCAAGCTGTTGTCCGCCGTGCGGCACGCGGCGGCGGTGTTGCGCTCGCGACGACCGCGCGCGGTGATCAGCTTCGGCGGCTATGCGGCGGGCCCGGGTGGCCTGGCTGCGCGGCTGGCCCGGATTCCGTTGTTCGTGCACGAGCAGAACCGCGCGGCAGGGATGACCAACCGCGTGCTGGCCCGCCTCGCCCAGCGTGTGTTGACGGGTTTCCCGGACACCTTTGCCAACGAGGAAGTGGTCGGCAACCCGGTGCGCGAGGAGATCGTCCAGGTCGCCGCTCCGGCGCAGCGCTTCGCCGGCCGCCATGGCCCCTTGCGCCTGCTGGTGCTGGGCGGCAGCCAGGGCGCGCGCGCCTTGAACACGGCCGTGCCGCAGGCGCTGACATTGCTCCGCGAGCGCATTGGACCGGTCGAGGTGCGTCACCAGTGTGGCCAGGCGCAGGTCGAGGACGCCGAGCGCCGCTACGCCGAAGCGGGCGTGCCCGCGAGCATCGAGCCATTCATCGCCGACATGGCCGACGCCTACGCATGGGCAGATCTGGTGGTGTGTCGCGCCGGTGCCTTGACTCTGGCCGAACTGTGCGCGGTGGGCGTGGGCAGCGTGCTGGTTCCGTTCCCGCAGGCGGTCGACGACCACCAGACCCGCAACGCTCGCTACCTGGTCGACCGTGGCGCGGCCCTTTTGCTGCCGCAGGCGCCTGCCGAGGACCTCGCAGTGCGCGTGGCCGAGGCGGTGGAAAGCATCTCCGCGCGCGACGACCTGCTTCGCCTGGCCACCGCGGCGCGTGCGCTTGCGCTGCCCGATGCCGCCAAGCGCGTCGCCGAGATCGTGCTGGCCGGCTCGGCCGGCCGCGACCTTCCTTCTTCCCCCCAATCTTCCCAGGAGCCCGCTGCATGAGCAGTACCGTGCGCCGCCGGCTGCAACACGATGGCGATCTGGCCAAGGCCTTCCCGCGCGTCCATTTCATCGGTATCGGCGGCACAGGCATGAGCGGCATCGCGGAGGTGATGTGCACGCTGGGCTACCAGGTGTCCGGCTCGGACCGCGCCGACAACGCCGTGACCCGGCGCTTGTCGCGCCTGGGCATTGACGTCCATCAGGACCACGCTGCCGCCAACGTGCTCGGCACCGACTGCGTGGTCGTCTCCAGCGCGATCCGCGACGACAACCCGGAAGTGGTGGAAGCGCGGACGCAGCGGATCCCCGTGGTCCCGCGCGCCGAAATGCTGGCCGAGCTGATGCGCTTCAAGCGAGGCATCGCGGTTGCCGGCACCCACGGCAAGACGACGACCACCTCGCTGACCGCCAGCGTGCTGGCCGAGGGCGGCATCGATCCCACCTTCGTCATCGGCGGGCAGCTGCTCGCCGCCGGCGCCCACGCCAAGCTGGGCGGCGGCGACTGGCTGGTGGCCGAGGCCGACGAAAGCGATGGCAGCTTCCTGCGGCTGAGCCCGCAGATCGCCGTGGTCACCAACATCGACGCCGACCACCTGGAGAACTACGGTGGCGACTTCGCCAACGTCCAGGCGGCGTTCGGCGAGTTCATGCTGCGGCTGCCGTTCTACGGGCTGGCGGTGCTGTGCATCGACGATCCGGAAGTCGCCGCACTGGCCGAGCGCACGCCACGCCACGTGATGACCTACGGCCTATCACCGGACGCCGACGTGCGCGCCGAGGATGTCACCCAGACCGGCGCGCGCATGCACTTCACCCTGTGCCTGCCCGGCGGCGAGCGCTGCCCGGTGACCCTGGCGCTGCCCGGCGGGCACAACGTGCTCAACGCGCTGGCCGCGGCCGCGGTGGGCTGGCAGCTGGGCGTCGAGCCGGCCGCGATCGCCCGCGCGCTGGAGGCGTTCGCCGGTATCGGCCGCCGCTTCAACGTGCTGGCCGACATCGCCTTGCCCGGGGGCGGCACGGCCACCGTGGTCGATGACTACGGCCACCACCCCAACGAGCTGGCGGCGGTGTTCGAGGCTGCCCGCGGCGGTTGGCCCGAGCGTCGCCTCGTGGTCGCCTTCCAGCCGCATCGCTACAGCCGCACCCGCGACCTGTTCGACGATTTCGCCGCGGTTCTGTCCGACGTCGACGCACTGATCCTGACCGAGGTCTACGCGGCCGGCGAGGCGCCCATCGCCGGCGCCGACGAGCGTGCACTGGCCCGCGCCATCCGTGCCCGCGGCCGCATCGATCCGGTCGTGATCGGGCCGGTCGGCGAGCTGGCCGAGGTCCTCGCCGATGTGCTCGAGGACGGCGACCTGCTGCTGCTAATGGGCGCCGGCGATATCGGCCACGCCGCGCAACAGATCGCGCTCGATGGACTCCCCACAACCCAGGAAGGTGAAGCGTGAGCACGCCCACTGCATCGCATATCGCCCCACAACGCATCACCGATCCGGCCCGCTTCGGCCGGGTGGCGGTGCTGGTGGGCGGCACCAGCGCCGAGCGCGAGGTCTCGCTGGACTCCGGCCGCAATGTGCTCGAAGCGCTGCAGGCGCGCGGCGTCGACGCGTTCGCCGTTGACGGCATCCCGGCGCTGGTCGAGCTCGTCCGTCAGGGCGGCGTGGATCGCGTGTTCAACATCCTCCACGGCAACCGGGGCGGAGGCGAGGACGGCGTGTTGCAGGGCGTGCTCGAAGTGCTGGGCGTGCCCTACACCGGTTCCGGCGTGCTCGGCTCGGCGTTGTCGATGGACAAGATCCGGACCAAGCAGGTCTGGCTCAGCTGCGGCCTGCCGACTCCGCGTTTTGTCCGCCTGAGCAATGGCGACGACATGCATGCGGCAGCGCGCTCGCTCGGCCTGCCGGTGTTCGTCAAGCCCTCCTGCGAGGGGTCCAGCGTCGGTGCGTTCCGGATCTTGGAGGAGGCCGATCTCGCCGCGGCGCAGGCGTTTGCCGCCGATTACGACGGCGAGCTGCTGATGGAGCAGATGATCGTCGGCGATGAACTTACCGTAGGCGTACTCGATGACGGCACCGGACCGCGCGCGCTGCCTTCGATCCGGATCGTGCCCAAGGGCGAGTGGTACGACTACAACGCCAAGTACATGGCCGACGACACCCAGTATCTCTGCCCCGGCGTGGAAGACGCCGCCGAGGTCGAGTTGCAGCGCATCGCCCTGGCCGCGTTCGAGGCCGTTGAATGCCGCGGTTGGGGCCGGGTGGACGTCATGCGCGACCGCGCGACCGGCGACTTCCACCTGCTCGAGGTGAACACCGCGCCTGGCATGACCAGCCATTCGCTGGTGCCCAAGGCCGCCGCCCAACTCGGCATCGGCTTCGAGGAACTGTGCTGGCGCATCCTGGAAGGGACCCTCGCGGAGGTGGCCGGCCGGTGAACGCCCTTCTGCGCCTGCTGGGTTGGCTGCTTGCGGTGGCGCTGGTCGTCCTGCCGGTGGTCGGCCTCCTCAACGGCTGGGTCGGTGCCGAGCACTGGCCGCTGAGCAAGCTGCGCGCGACCGCGCAATTCCAGCGCGTGGACGAGACCCTGCTGCGCGACACCCTGATGCCGTTTGCACGCCAGGGTTATTTCGCGGTCGATCTGGACGCGGCGCGCGCGGCGGTGGCCGCACTGCCCTGGGTCGAGCATGCCGAGGTCCGCAAGCGCTGGCCTGACGTGCTGGAGGTGCACCTGGCCGAGCACGTTCCGTTCGCGCGCTGGGACGACAACCAGCTGCTGTCCGAGCAGGGCCGGCTGTTTCCGGCCGCCAACATCGATGTCCCCGCCGAGCTGCCCTTGCTGGGCGGACCGGAGACACGCATCGACGAGGTGGTCGAGCTCTACAACGAGACGCGGGCCATGTTCGCCCCGCTCGGGCTGGAAGTGCGCGAGGCCCGCCTGGACCCGCGCGGCAGCTGGACGCTTCGCCTCGACAACGGCGCCGAGGTCATCGTCGGCCGCCACGAGGCGCGCGGTCGCCTCAACCGCTTCGTGCGCCTGTTGCCGCAACTGCTGGCCCAGCAGGCCCAGGTACTGGCGCGCGCCGATCTTCGCTACACCAACGGTTTCGCACTTGTGTGGGCCGACAGCAGGGAAAACCATGAATCGCAAGGGTGACAAACATCTGATCGTCGGCCTCGACATCGGCACCTCCAAGGTGGTGGCGCTGGTGGGTGAGTACAGCCCCGGCCACACCGGCCCGGACAACCCGATCGAGGTCATCGGCATCGGCAGCCACGAGTCTCGCGGCCTGCGCCGGGGCGTGGTGGTGGACATCGAATCCACCGTGCAGTCGATCCAACGCGCGATCGAGGAGGCCGAGCTGATGGCCGGCTGCGAGATCCGCTCGGTCTACGCCTCCATCTCCGGCAGCCACGTGCAGTGCCGCAACTCCCAGGGCATCGCGCCGATCCGCGACGGCGAGGTCAGCGTGGCCGATCTGGACCGGGTGCTCGACGCGGCCAAGGCCGTCGCGATCCCGGCCGACCAGAAGATCCTCCACGCGATCCCGCGCGACTACGTGCTCGACCACTCCCAGGAAGGCATCCGCAACCCGATCGGCATGACCGGCGTACGCCTGGAAGTACACGCCCACCTGGTGGTGTGCGCGCAGTCGGCCGCCGCCAACGTCAGCAAGTGCGTGCAGCGCTGCGGTCTGCAGGTCGACAGCCTGATCCTGGGCGTACTCGCCTCGGCCAACGCGGTGCTGACCAGCGACGAGCGCGAGCTGGGCGTGGTGCTGGTCGACATCGGCGCGGGCACGACCGACATCGCGGTGTTCGTGCAGGGCGCGATCGCCCACTCGGCCAGCCTCGGCATTGCCGGCGACAAGGTCACCGAGGACATCGCCCACATGCTGCGCACGCCGACGCCGGAGGCCGAGCAGATCAAGGTCCGCTACGCCTGCGCGCTGGCGCAGATGGCCACCGCGGAGGAATCCATCCAGGTGCCGTCGGTCGGTGACCGCGCACCCCGGCGGATGCCGCGCGCCTCGCTGGCGCAGGCCGTCCAGGCCCGTTACGAGGAAATCTTCGAGATGGTCCAGGCCGAGCTGCGTCGCAGCGGTTTTGAGCAGCACGTGCGCGCCGGAATGGTGCTCACCGGCGGCGCGTCAAAGATGGAAGGGGTGGTGGAACTGGCCGAGGAAATGCTGCAGATGCCGGTGCGCGTGGGCATCCCGCAGCACGTCACCGGCCTGGGCGAGGTGGTGGGCAATCCGGTCCACGCCACCGGTGTGGGGCTGCTGCTGATGGGCAGCCAATTCGAGAATCCGCGCCGCCCGGTGATCAACACCGGCCGCGCAGGTTCGCTCTTCAACAAGCTCAAGAGCTGGTACAGCGACCACTTCTGAGCAGCGGTGCACGACAGCGGCAGGCGAGAGACGACAGGCAACACAACAAACGCGGCAAGCAACACGAAAGACCACGGCAGCAACCAAAACTAGACCAACGAGGACACGGACATGGCACATTTTGAACTGGTGGAAAGCATGGCTCCCAACGCGATCATCAAGGTGATCGGCGTCGGCGGCGGAGGCGGCAATGCGGTCGCCCACATGGTCAGCAACAACGTTGACGGGGTGGAGTTCATCACCGCCAACACCGACTCGCAGGCGATCAAGAACTGCGGCGCAAAGCTGCAGCTGCAGTTGGGCAACAACGTCACCAAGGGCCTGGGTGCAGGCGCGAACCCGGAGGTCGGTCGCCAGGCGGCGCTGGAAGACCGCGAGCGCCTGATGGATGCACTGGAAGGCGCCGACATGGTCTTCATCACCGCCGGCATGGGCGGCGGCACCGGTACCGGCGCCGCGCCCGTCGTGGCCCAGCTGGCCAAGGAGATGGGCATCCTGACCGTCGCCGTGGTCACCAAGCCGTTCCCGTTCGAGGGTCGCCGCCGCATGCAGGTCGCGCTCAAGGGCATCGAGGAACTGAGCCACCACTGCGACTCGCTGATCACCATCCCCAACGAGAAGCTGATCACCGTGCTGGGCCGCAACGCGACGATGGTGCAGGCGTTCCGCGCCGCCAACGACGTGCTGCTGGGCGCCGTGCAGGGCATCGCCGACCTGATCGTGCGTCCGGGCCTGATCAACGTCGATTTCGCCGACGTGCGCACCGTCATGTCCGAGATGGGCCTGGCGATGATGGGCAGCGGCGCCGCCAAGGGCGATGACCGCGCCCAGGCCGCCGCCGAGGCCGCCGTGCTCAACCCGCTGCTGGACGACGTCACCCTGCAGGGCGCCAACGGCATCCGGGTCAACAGGACCGCCGGCCCGGACTTCACCATGGCCGAGTTCGACGAGGTGGGCCGCACCGTGGAGGCGTTTGCCTCCGAGGACGCGACCATCGTCATCGGTACCGTGCTGGATCCGGACATGCAGGACGAGGTCCGCGTCACCGTGGTGGCGACCGGCCTCAACCGCGGTGCAGGCAGCAAGATCAAGGGCGTCGAGGGCAACCGCGCGCCGATCCAGCTGGTCCGCAACGCCACCACCGGCCAGCCGGAATTCCCGGTCGACGCGGTCTCCTCGTCGTCTGCGTCCTCGTCGGCAGATTCGCGTGCGCCGTCGGTGCCGAGCTTCAGCAGCAGCCTGCGCGGTGAATCGGCCAAATCCGAGCCCGCACCGGCGTCGGGCGCGGCCGACTTCGGTCCCGACAGCTACCTCGACATCCCGGCGTTCCTGCGCCGCCAGGCGGACTGATCGGACCCATGTCGACAGAATCATGTCGACAGAATGCCTTCGTAGTAGAGCTGTAATGCCGTAGTCCGGTTCGTCTTGGCTCCGCGGGTGTCCTCGCGGAGCATTTGGGCCGGTCGTCCGCCATCAGGCGCGGCGACCGGTCATTTTCCGCCCACACCGGCGGGGACATTGTTCAGGGCCAATTGATCTGCCTCCAATAGGCTGCGTGGTACCGTTACCCGGTTTTTCCCTCTTCAGGCACACCTATTCCCATGCTGCGTCAGCGCACCCTCAAGAACGTGATCCGCGCCACCGGCGTGGGGCTGCACAGCGGCGAAAAGGTCTTCCTCACCATGCGTCCGGCGCCAATTGACGCAGGCATCGTTTTCCGTCGTATCGACCTGGATCCGGTGGTCGACATCCCGGCGCGCGCCGACCTGGTCACCGAGACCACCTTGTGCACCGGCCTCAGCCTGGGCCCTGCCAACGTGCAGACGGTCGAGCACCTGATGTCCGCGCTGGCGGGACTGGGCATCGACAACGCCTACATCGACCTGTCCGCGGCGGAAGTGCCGATCATGGACGGGTCGGCCGGCCCCTTCGTGTTCCTGCTGCAGTCTGCAGGTATCGTCGAGCAGGACGCTGCCAAGCGATTCATCCGCATCCTGCACCCGGTCGAGGTGCGTGATGGCGACAAGTTCGCCCGCTTCGAGCCGCACGACGGCTTCCGGGTCGGTTTCACCGTGGTGTTCAAGCACCCGGCGATTCCCGATTCGCAGTCGCGTGCAGAGGTCGAGTTCTCGACCATCAACTACATCAAGGAAGTCAGTCGCGCGCGGACCTTCGGTTTCATGCGCGACCTGGAATACATGCGCGAGCGCAACCTCGGCCTGGGCGGGTCGATGGACAACGCCATCGTGCTCGACGAGTTCCGCGTCCTCAACGAGGACGGCCTGCGCTACGCCGACGAGTTCGTCCGGCACAAGATCCTCGACGCCATCGGCGACCTGTATCTGGCCGGTCACGCGGTCATCGGCGCATACGAAGGCTTCAAGTCCGGCCACGCGCTCAACAACAAGCTGGTGCGCGCCCTGCTGGCCGAACAGTCGGCCTGGGAGATCGTCAGCTACACCGAGGACGAGGATCCACAGGCCATCACGACTGCGTTTGGACGCCTGGCGACGATCTGAGCGCCGTTGTATCGCCCGTTTCCGGGCAGCCGTGCATGCATCACGAATGTGACTGCTTCACACAGAATTAACGTTTTTTACACGTGATGACCCTGGATTTTTAACAAACCCGGGGTTTTAGCGCTTTAGGATGCTTCGTCGATGTTCACTTGACCGTCACGGCGATTAACGCGCCACGGCGTTTCGAGCGCTCATCCG
This sequence comes from Lysobacter sp. A03, assembly GCF_000855665.1. GTDB lineage: Bacteria > Pseudomonadota > Gammaproteobacteria > Xanthomonadales > Xanthomonadaceae > Novilysobacter. The sequence continues at coordinate 28,748 of NZ_JXSS01000052.1, read as the reverse complement.
GCGTCATCCGTCCCATCGGGGTCGGTGGGTTTGAGGGACGCCAGCGCAGCCTCGAGCGATTTTTTCGCGGCTGCGGACATGGTCACGGTTTTCGCGGGTGCCGGAGGGGCCGGTGCGCGCGAAGGAAGACTTGTCTTGATGACGAGCTCCGCCGCGTCCAGACCCATGGAACGGGCACCTGACACCAGTTCCGGAGCGAGCAGGCGAAGTTTGGCCCGCCACACCGGGGAATCCACCAGATAAACGAGCCTGCCGTGCTCGTGATTCGCCAGCCGCGCATGCGCGGACAGCGGGAACGGCAGGAGTGGCCTTAACCGGCGGTCCAGTTCGTCGAGCCACAGGGCGCGGCGGATCGTGTTACCCGCAGGCACCGCCAGCAGCGCATCCAGCGCCGCGGTCGGAGTCGAAGGGAGGCGCGATGACTTCGCCGGTTTGGGTTGGAATTCAGACATCGGACTTATGACCTATCAAGACATCCTAAATAAATCGCGTGGTACCTGGGCCTCACTCGCCCACCGCGCGCTTCAGGCCGCCATGCAGCGCCCACTGGGCGCCGGCGCGGTACTTCTGGGTGGCGGACTGATGCTTGGCCTGGGTACAGGCTACGCGGCCAACCACGGTTTGCGCGACCAGGTCGCCCAGCAGCAGGTACAGATCGACTCGGCCCAGGCCGACGCGCAGCGCGAAATCAATGCCCTCGCGGCACGCCTGGGTGAACTGCAGGCCGAAGCCAACCGGCTCAACGCCCTCGGCAAGCGCCTGACCCGCATCGGCCAGCTGCAGGACGGGGAGTTCGACTTCAACGAACCCGTCGGCGTGGGCGGTGTCGGCCCGGTGGAGGACATGCCAAAGGGCGAGCTCGACCAGGGCCTGTCGGAACTCGGCGAGCAGTTCCGCGCTTCCGGCGAGCAGCTCTCGGTGCTCGAATCGCTGCTGTTCAACCGCCAGCTGGACATGAACGCTGTGCCCTCGCGCGAGCCGATCGAGAGCTACATCACCTCCAATTTCGGCCACCGCGCCGACCCGTTCCGCGGCGGTCGCGCCTTCCACAAGGGCATCGACTTCAAGGCCAAGGTCGGCGATCCGGTAATGGCAGTGGCCGACGGCGTGATCAGCTTCTCCGGCGTGCGCAGTGGCTACGGCAACACCATCGAGATCGACCACGGCAACGGCTACGTCACCCGTTACGCGCACAACTCGCGGCTGAGCCTGAAGGTTGGCGGCCTGGTGCGCGCGGGCGAGGAAGTCGCCAAGGCCGGCTCCAGCGGTCGATCCACCGGTGCCCACGTGCACTTCGAGGTGTGGCAGGACGGCCAGGCCGTCAATCCGAAGAAATTCCTCAACCAGCAGTCGCCGCTGCACGGCTGATCCAGTCGCGCGCAGAGGGAGTTTGCGCGGGTGGGTGGCAATACCGGCGGGCTTGATAGGCGCCCGCCCGCCCCCACGCTAGAATAGGCGTTTACCAAGACAGGGTGCCCCGCGCCCTGTTTTTGTTTCCGCCGTCATGAAATCCGACTGGAACCATCCATGCTCAACAACATGCTTACCCGTGTCTTTGGCAGCCGCAATGACCGCTTCCTCCGCCAGCTGCAGCGCACGGTCGTCAAGATCAACGCGCTCGAGCCGGACATGGAGAAGCTCAGCGACACCGAGCTGCAGGCCAAGACGCCGGAGTTCAAGCAGCGGCTGAAGGACGGCGCCAAGCTCGACGACCTCCTGCCCGAGGCGTTTGCGGTCTGCCGGGAAGCCTCCCGCCGCGTGTTGGGCATGCGTCCCTATGACGTGCAGCTGATCGGCGGCATGGTGTTGCACCTGGGCAAGATCGCCGAGATGCGCACCGGTGAGGGCAAGACCCTGGTCGGCACGCTGCCGGTCTACCTCAACGCGCTGACCGGTGACGGCGTCCACCTGGTCACCGTCAACGACTACCTGGCCCGGCGTGACTCGGCCTGGATGGGCGAGCTCTACCAGTGGCTGGGCCTGAGCGTGGGCGTCGTCTATCCCAACATGCCGCACGGCGACAAGGCCGAGGCCTACGCCGCCGACATCACCTACGGCACCAACAACGAGTTCGGCTTCGACTACCTGCGCGACAACATGGCGCTGTCGAAAGAGGACCGCCACCAGCGCGGCCTGAACTTCGCGATCATCGACGAGGTCGACTCGATCCTGATCGACGAGGCGCGCACGCCGCTGATCATCTCCGGCCCGGCCGAGGATTCCCCCGAGCTTTACATCAAGGTCAACCGCATTGTGCCGTCGCTGGTCCGACAGGAGACCGAGGAAGGCGAGGGTGACTACTGGGTCGACGAGAAGGGCAAGCAGGTCCACCTGTCCGAGGAAGGCCAGGAACACGCCGAGCAGCTGCTGCGCGACGCCGGCATCCTGGGTCCGGACGAGGATGAGGGACTGTATTCGCCGGCCAACCTTGCCGTCGTCCACCACCTGAACGCCGCGATGCGCGCGCACGCCATCTACCAGAAGGACGTGGACTACATCATCCGCGACGGCGAGATCGTGATCGTTGACGAGTTCACCGGCCGCACCCTGGCCGGCCGGCGCTGGTCGGACGGCCTGCACCAGGCGGTCGAGGCGAAGGAGGGCGTACCGGTCCAGCGCGAGAACCAGACGCTGGCCTCGATCACCTTCCAGAACCTGTTCCGGATGTACAACAAGCTGGCCGGCATGACCGGTACGGCCGACACCGAAGCATTCGAGTTCCAGAGCATCTATGGTCTGGAAGTGGTGGTGATCCCGACCAACCGTCCGGTCAAGCGCATCGACGCCCCGGACGCGGTGTTCCTGAACCGCGCCGGCAAGTACCGCGCGGTAGCCGCCGAGATCAAGGAAGCGCACGCCAAGGGCCAGCCGGTGCTGGTGGGCACGACCTCCATCGAGGTCTCCGAGATGCTCAGCGAGCAGCTGACCGCCGAGGGCATCCACCACGAAGTGCTCAACGCCAAGCAGCACGAGCGCGAGGCGACCATCGTCGCCCAGGCCGGCCGTCCCGGCGCCATCACCATCGCCACCAACATGGCCGGTCGCGGTACCGACATCGTGCTGGGCGGTTCGGTGGACAACGAAATCGCGATACTGGAGGCCGAGACGGGCGAGCCGGTTGACGAGGCCACCCGCGCGCGCCTGAAGGCGGAGTGGAAGGAGCGCCACGAGGCGGTCAAGGCCGCCGGCGGTCTGCATATCGTGGGCACCGAGCGCCATGAGAGCCGCCGTATCGACAACCAGCTGCGTGGCCGTGCCGGCCGCCAGGGTGACCCGGGTTCCTCGCGCTTCTACCTGTCGCTGGAAGACAACCTGATGCGCATCTTCGCCGCCGACTGGGTGCAGAAGGTGATGGCGCGGATGGGCCTGAAGGAAGACGACATCATCGAAAGCCCGCTGGTGTCCAAGCAGATCGCCAACGCCCAGCGCAAGGTCGAGGCCCACAACTTCGACATCCGCAAAAACCTGCTCGACTTCGACGACGTCAACAACGACCAGCGCAAGGTGATCTACGGCCAGCGCAACGAGCTGCTGGAAGCCGAGAGCGTCCAGGACAACATCGAGGGCATCCGCGAAGACGTCATCAACGCCGCGATCGCCCGCTTCGTGCCGCCCAACTCGATCGACGAGCAATGGGACCTGCCCGGTCTGGAGGCCCTGATGGCTTCGGACTTCAACATGCAGATCGACGTGCAGGGCTTCGTCAACGGCCGCGAGGAGGTCGACGAGGACACGGTGACCGAGTTCGTCGTGGAAGAGGTGAACCGCCAGGTCGCCGAGCGCGAACGCCAGCTGGGCGCGGAAACGATGCGCATGCTGGAAAAGCACTTCATGCTCAACGTGCTCGACCAGAGCTGGAAGGAGCACCTGGCCCAGATGGATTACCTGCGGCAGGGCATCCACCTGCGTGGCTACGCGCAGAAGCAGCCCAAGCAGGAGTACAAGCAGGAGGCCTACCTGCTGTTCTCCAACATGCTGGAGAAGGTCAAGCACGACGTCATCAGCCTGCTGGCGCGCGTGCGCATCCGCAGCGAGGAAGAGGTCGCCGCGCTGGAGGCACAGGAGCGCGCGCAGGCCGAGTCGCAGGCCAAGCAGATGCAGTTCCAGCACGCCAGCTCGGGCGGCTACAGCGCCGACGAGGAAGCCGCGGAAGCCCAGGAAGCTCTGGCCCGTGGCGCGGCAAATGCCGAAGTCGCCCGGGTCGGCCGCAACGAGCCGTGCCCGTGCGGCAGCGGCAAGAAATACAAGCATTGCCATGGTCAGCTGGTCTGAGCCGAGCCCCAGGCGCAGCACGTCGCGGATGCAACCTGCATCCGCCACGATGAACGTCCCGGCGGTGCATCGAAGATGACCGAAACACCGCCAACGCGCTTCGTGCGCGTGGTTGCCGGAGTGATATGCGATGCGCGCGGCCGCATCCTGCTGGCCCAGCGCACCGGCGCCAGCGACCTGGGTGGCCTGTGGGAGTTTCCCGGCGGCAAGATCGACCCCGGCGAGAGCCCAGAGCACGCGCTGGTGCGGGAGCTGGACGAGGAGCTGGGCATCCAGGCCGAGGTCGGCGAGGCGGTCATCACCGTGCCCCAGCTTTACCCGGACAAACGCCTGACCCTCGACGTGCGCCACGTGACCCGATGGCAGGGCAACCCGCGCGGGCGGGAAGGGCAGGCGTTGCTGTGGGTGCCGCCTCGCAAGCTCGCGCGCTACCGGATGCCGCCCGCCGACCGGCCGGTGGTCGCCGCCTTGCAGCAGCCAGACCGGTATCTGGTGACGCCCGATGTGGGTCAGCTCACGGCCGGAATGAGCGGTGCGGAGCTTGAGGCCGGCGAACAGGCCTGGCTGGACGCGCTGGAGCGCACGCTGGCTACTGGTATCAGTCGGGTCCAGTTGCGGGCGCCGAGTGCGGATCCGCGGCGCTGGGCACGCCTTGCCGCGTCGGCCGTCGAGCTGTGCCAGCGCGTTTCAGCCGAAGTTCTGGTCAATGGCGATCTGGAGTTGGCCGCGCGGCTGGGCGCGGGTGTGCACCTGCGCTCGGATCAACTCAGCGCCCACAGGGACCGACCGGTCGATCCCGGCCTAGCCCTGGCGGCCTCGTGCCACACGGTGGACGACCTTCGCGCGGCTGAGCGGCTGGGTTGCACCTTCGTGGTGCTCGGCAACGTGCTTCCCACCGCTACGCACCCCGGCAGGAACGGTATTGGCTGGGAGGCGTTCGCGGCGATGCGCGAGCACGTGTCCATGCCGATCTACGCGATTGGCGGTCTGGGCATCCAGCACATGGACCAAGCGCGCCTGCACGGTGCGCAGGGGATTGCGGCGATACGCGGTCTTTGGGCCGACTGACGCACTGCGGAAGCCGCGTCATCCACCTGCGAGTGCCCGGTAGCTCCGGTCCAGCGCCGCGATGTGCGCATCCAGCGACTCCAAACCACCGTCGTTGACGATGATGTCGTCTGCAATAGCCAACCGCTGCGCGCGGGTGGCTTGGGCGGCGATCATGGCATCGGCCAACGCGGCGTCCACGCCGTCGCGGCGCATCAGGCGGGCGTGCTGCACCGCCACCGGGACATCGACCACCAGAATGCGCCCCAGCCACGGATAGGCCGTGCGTCCGCCGCCCTCGGCCAGCAGCGGGACTGCCGCAATGGCGTAGATACCGGGCGCCTGCTCGCACATCGCGCGCACCTTGGTGCGGATGCGCGGGTGCACGATGGCTTCCAGACGCTTGCGCTCATCGGTGTCGGTGAAGACCCGCTCGCGCATTGCGGCGCGGTCCAGGTCACCGTCGGCGGTGAGGATTCCGGGTCCGAATGCGTCGACCAGCTCGGCCAGTCCGTCCGAGCCGCGGGCAACCGCCTCGCGCGCGGCGACGTCGGCATCGGCGACCACCACGCCCAGCGCCTCGAAGCGCCGTGTGACCTCGCTCTTTCCCGCGGCGACGCCGCCGGTGACTCCGATGACGTAGTTGCTCATGCGGGGCAGGATGTCATGGCGCGGGATTTCATGAGTCGCGACGCGAGCGGGCAATGAGTCACGCCGTCCGCGCCGAGCGGCGTCAGGCCAGCCCCGAGATCCGCATGTAGCCGCCGATCAACTGCTCGCCCCAGAAGAAGATGATCCAGCCCGCGACGGCGAGATACGGCCCGAATGGGATCGGCGTGGCCTTGTCGCGACCTTTAGCGGCCAGCCAGATCGAGCCGATGATGGCGCCCACCAGCGAGGACAGCAGCACCGTTGGCAGGATGCCCGCCAGGCCGGTCCACGCACCAATCGCGGCCAGCAGCTTGAAGTCGCCGTGGCCCATGCCTTCCTTGCCGGTGATCTGCTTGAACAGCCACCACACCACCCACAGGCTCAGGTAGCCGACCACCGCGCCGATCACCGCCGGTTTGGCGGCGATGTAGAGGTTGTCCACGGCAGCGATCAACCCCAGCCACATCAGCGGCAGGGTCAACTGGTCGGGCAGCAATTGGGTCCGCAGGTCGATGCCGGACAGCGCGATCAGGAAGCAGGTGAACACCATCGCGCCGAAGCCCTGCCAGCCGAAGCCGAAGCGGGCCACGCAGGCCACCATCAGCACCGCGGTCAACAGTTCCACCAGCGGGTACTGGGCCGAGATTTTCGCCTTGCAACTGCGGCAGCGCCCGCGCAGGGCCAGCCAGCTGAACACCGGGATGTTCTCGTACCAGGACAGCTGGTGCTTGCAGTGCGGACAGTGCGAGCGTTCCACCACGATGCCGGGCGGCGGCGGATCGTAGGCTTCCGGCTCGCCGAGGATCTCGCGGCTGTCGCGCTGCCACTGCCATTCCATCCGGCGCGGCATGCGCAGGATCACCACATTGATGAAACTGCCCAGCAGCAGGCCGAAACCGGCGACCAGCGGGTAGCCGATTTCGGGGTTCTGATCGAGGAATGCCATTCAGGTGCTCGCCATGCGCTGTTTTGCCTCAACCCACCACTGAGGCGAGCTTGAAGATCGGCAGGTACATGGCGATCACCATGCCCCCCACCACCACGCCCAGGAACACCATGATCATCGGCTCCAGCAGGCTGGACAGCGCGTCAACCGCGTTGTCGACCTCCTGCTCGTAGAACTCGGCAACCTTGAACAGCATGGAGTCCAGTGCACCGGCCTCCTCACCAATGCTTACCATCTGCACCACCATGTGCGGGAACAGGTTGACCTGTTTCATGGCAACGTTGACCGAATAACCTACTGCGACGTCGTCGCGGATTCGGTGCACGGCCTTCTCGTAGACGATGTTGCCGGTGGCGCCCCCCACCGTATCCAAGCCTTCGACCAGAGGTACGCCGGCCTTGAAGGTGACTGCCAGCGTGCGCGCGAAACGCGCAATGGCCGAGTTGTGGATGATCTGGCCGACCACCGGAACCTTCAGCACCATCCGGTCGAGGAAAAACTGGAACGCGACCGAGCGATTCTTGATCATGATGAAAGCCGCTACTGCGGCAATGGAGGCCAGCAGCAGCAGCCACCACCACTTCACCATGAACCGGCTCAGCTTGATGATCAGCATCGTGAACGCTGGCAATTCCGCGCCGAATCCCGCAAACACGTCCTCGAACATCGGCACTACGAACACCAGCAGGATCGCGCTGACGAGCAACGCGACAGCGACGACCGCGGCCGGGTAGAACATCGCCTTCTTGATCTTGCCCTTCAGCGCCTCAGTGTTCTCCTTGTAGGTCGCCACGGTGTCGAGCACGGTTTCCAGCACACCGGCCGACTCACCGGCAGCCACCAGGTTGCGGAACAGAAGGTCGAATTCGACCGGGTGCTTGCCCAGTGCCTCGCTAAGGGACGAGCCGCTCTCGACCTCCGAACGGATCGAGTTGACCAGGGCCTGCATCTTGGGATTTTTGTTGCCACTGGCGATGATTTCCAGCGCGCCGACGATCGGCACGCCGGCTTTCATCATCGTCGCCACCTGGCGGGCAAAAATAGCGATGTCTTGTGGCGTTACCCGTTTGCCAGCACTGAACAGCGGCTTGGGTTTGACCTTGACGACCTTGGGCGTAATCCCCATCCGGCGCAGTTCGGCGCGCACGAAGTTGGCGTTCTTCGCGGCCTGCTCGCCCTTCATGGTGACGCCGCGCTTGTCGGTGCCTTCCCACACGAACATCGGCGTCGCTTCGGCGCGGCGCGGAGCCACGACGGGTTTCTTGGCGGCAGTGCGGCTGACAGACATAGCGTGTTTCCCCAGTGTCACTTCTTGATTACTGCAGCGCGGCGCGCCGGCCTCGGCCCGCCATCCCCGGACGATCCGCCACCATCCCCGGGCTACGGATCACCAACACGTGCCCGCAACAACCCACGGGACATGCCGTGCGCCAGCATATCCTGACCCGGTGCGTCGCGATAGCAACGCCGGTCACAGACGCCTGATCAGTCCTTGGTCACCCGGTTGATCTCGGCCAGGCTGGTGACGCCGTTGCGAACCTTCATCAACGCCGACTGGCGCAGGTCGCGCACGCCGGACCGCTGGGCCGCCTCGGCGATTTGCATCGCGTTACCGCCGGCGAGCACGATGCTTTGGATCTCGTCCGTCATCGGCATCACCTGGTAGATACCGGTGCGGCCCTTGTAGCCCTCGGTGCAATCGGCACAACCGACCGCTTCGTAGATCTTGAAGTCGTCGGCCGCGATCTCTTCCGCGGTAAAGCCTTCGGCCAGCAAGGCGTGTTCGGGCAGTTCGACAGGACGCTTGCAGTCGTGCAGCCGGCGGGCGAGGCGTTGGGCGATGACCAGCGTCACCGATGAGGTGATGTTGAACGGCGCCACGCCCATGTTCATCAGGCGCGCAATGGTCTGCGGCGCGTCGTTGGTGTGCAGCGTGGACAGCACCATGTGGCCGGTCTGCGCCGCCTTGATGCCGATCTCGGCGGTTTCCAGATCGCGGATCTCGCCGACCATGATCACGTCCGGATCCTGGCGGAGGAAGCTGCGCAGCGCGGCGGCGAAGGTCATGCCGCGCTTGACGTTCATCTGCACCTGATTGATGCCGGGTACGCGGATTTCGACCGGGTCCTCGACGGTGGAGATGTTGCGGGTCTCGTCGTTGAGGATGTTCAGTGCGGTGTACAGCGACACCGTCTTGCCGGAGCCGGTCGGGCCGGTCACCAGCACCATGCCGTAGGGGCGTTTGACCGCTGCGAGGAAGATATCGCGCTGGTCGTCTTCGTAGCCGAGCTTCTCGATGCCCAGCTTGGCCGCGCTGCCGTCGAGGATACGCAGCACGATCTTCTCGCCGAACAGGGTCGGCAGGGTACTGACGCGGAAGTCGATTTGCTTGGTTTTGCTCAGGTTGAGCTTGATGCGCCCATCCTGCGGCACACGGCGCTCGGCGATGTCCAGCTGCGCCATCACCTTCAGGCGCGCCGAGATGCGCGGCTGAAGCTTGACCGGCACCTTTGCCGACTGCTTCAACAGGCCGTCGATACGCAGGCGCACGCGGTACTCGGTCTCGTAGGGCTCGAAGTGGATGTCAGAGGCGCCGCGGCGGATCGCGTCCACCAGCACCTTGTTGATGAACTTGACCACCGGGGTGTCATCGGTCTTGGCGTCGACGCCGGTATCGCCGGATAGGTCGTCATCACCGGAGCCGACATCCAGGTTCTCCAGCCCGTCATCGTCCTCACCGATGGCATCGCCGATTGCATCGGCGCTTTCCAGCCAGCGGTCCAGATGGCGTTTTATGCTCTCCTCATCGACCAGGATCGCCTCAACGGTGAAGTTGGTCTGGAACTTGATCTCCGCCAGTGCGTGCGTGTTGGTCGGCTCGGCGATACCGACGAACAGCCGGTTGCCACGCTTGAACAGCGGCAGCACCGTGTGCTTGCGCAGCAGGCCCTCGTTGACCAGCTTGATCGCGGACTGTTCCGGATCCATCGCTGCGGCGTCGAACAGCGGCACGCCGAACTCGACCGAGTTGGCGGCGGCAAGGTGCGCCGGCGCGACCAGTCGTTTCTCGATGATGTAGGCGGCAAGCGGCATGCGTTGCTCGGTGGCGGCCGCCATCGCTTCGCGGGCTCCGGACTCGGACAGCGCGCCGTCCTGCACTAGACGGCGGGCGATGCCGGTGATGCCCACCAGGTTGGCGCTGGCTACTGCGTTCATGGGGTCCCCTTCTTATCCTTGCGTACAACTTTACTGCAAACGGTGTTGGCGGATTGCTCAACACGTGTCGCTGTTCCTGACGTTCACGGTGGCCTAACCTATTGGCAAAGGGGAGATAGATGCGAATTTCAGTGGTGATGCCCGCGAAGAACGAAGCCGTCGGTTTGAATACGACCCTGCCAGCGTTGCGGGCGTTGTATCCGGACGCCGAAGTGATCGTGGTCGACGACGGCTCCACGGATGAGACGGCTGCCGTCGCTGCTATCCACTACGCGCGGGTCGTGTCGTCCCCGTACTCGATGGGCAATGGCGCTGCGATCAAGCGTGGAACGCGTGAAGCATCTGGTGAAGTGATCGTCTTTATGGACGCCGACGGGCAGCATGATCCGGTACACATCGCACGGTTGCTGGAAAAACTCGCTGAGGGCTTCGACATGGTGGTTGGCGCACGGGATGGTGCAGGTCAGGCGAATTTCCATCGCGGGCTGGCCAACACGTTCTACAACAAACTTGCCAGCATGATGACCGGCCACGCCGTGCTGGATCTCACGTCCGGCTTCCGCGCTGTGCGGGCCGACAAGTTCCGCGAGTTCCTGCACCTGCTGCCCAACGGCTTCAGCTACCCGACGACCAGTACCATGGCGTTTTTTCGTAGCGCCTACGCGGTGGCGTATGTGCCTGTCACGGTCGCAAAGCGTGTTGGCACTGCCAGCCACATTCGACCGCTGAAAGATGGAGTTCGTTTCCTGCTGATCATCTTCAAGATTGCCACTCTGTATTCACCGGTCAAGCTGTTTGCTCCCGCAAGTGCAGCGTTTTTCCTGCTCGGGTGCATCAATTATCTTCATACCTATGTGACGGCTGGACGCCTGACCAACATGAGCACACTCATGTGGAGCGCAGCTGTAATCGTGTTTCTGATTGGATTGATCTCCGAGCAGATTACTGCGCTGACCTATCGCCGGGATGAGTGAGTCATCTCCGGTCTGGACGGCGGAGCCACCCCGGTGACAAGCCGGGAGGCCGGGTTGGTAATTCGCTCAGATCTGTTCGGCGTCGTCGCGCCGTCACTCGGCTGGGCACCGCCGCTACGCTATCTGCTTCGTCGCGCGCGGATACTGCGTTTGTTCAAACATCTGTCACCAGGCGGGTTGATCGAGGTCGGCTGCGGTGCCGGGGCGCTGCTCGATGAATTCTCGCGGTTGGGCTTCCGGGCGGTCGGTCTGGAAACATCGCCCGTTGCACTGGATATTGCCCGGGAACTGGCGACCCAGACCGGCGGCTCGCAGAGGATAGTCGAAGCTCCCGAACGATCGTGGCGTGGAACGCAGCGCATGGTCTGCGCATTTGATGTTCTCGAGCATATTGAGCGCGACGGCGCTGCGGTGAAACAGTGGATGGAATGGCTGCAACCTGGCGGTTGCCTGATGATTTCCGTACCCGCGCATCGGCAGCGGTGGAATGAAGGAGATGAGTGGGCTGGCCATTGGCGCCGTTATGATCGCGACGACATTGTCGGGCTCATGAAGCGCTGTGGACTGTCGATCACTCATCTGGAGTGCTACGGGTTTCCCCTTGCCAACCTGACCGAGAAGCTTGGTCAGCGCATATACCGCCGGTTACTGGCTGAGCGAAAAGAAAGCCTGTCCAGAGCAAATGCATCCGCCAACAGTGGAATCGACCGGACGGATGCGCTGAGATTGTTTCATTTTCTTAATACCGCTCTGGGCCGGCTGGCGTTGCGCACCTGTCTGACATTGCAGGCGATGACTTCGCGAACGGATTGGGGCAGCGGCTATCTTGTTGTGGCGGTGCGTCCGTGAACCGGATTTGGCGTGCACTCGGTGCATGTGTCGCACTCGCCATGATCGGCTATTTCACCTGGTTCGCGCTACGCAACCTGCATGCGGATGCGCTCGCAGCGTTGGCATCTCCAACCTTGGCATGCGCCGTGATCGTAGCTGCACTCCTTTACACCACCATTGTTCCGGTGACCGCGTGGGCGTGGGTGCGCCTGCTTTCGGGTGTGGGGGAGCGCTGGACGACCGTCGGACTTGCGCGCCTGATTGGAATCACCCAGATCGCCAAATACGTGCCCGGAAACATTGCCCAGCATGCGACACGCGCTGCCTTGTCGTTGCGCTCGGAAATGACACCCACTGCATTTGCGGCCACGGTCATCCAGGAAACCGCGCTTACCGTTTGCGCGAGTGTCGGGGTCGGTCTCCTTGCACTCGGTCTTTCGACCCGAGGTTTGGCACAACTGCCCGGAGATGCACGCGGTTCGCTCATCCTGCTGGCAGCCGCACTATTGGCGTTGACGCTCACACTGGCAATTGTGCGCAAGCGCGTTGACTGCCTGCGCAATCACCGTTCGGGGTGGCTGCGTATTCTTTCCGCCGTTGCAAGGCTCCCGCAGGCCGCAACGACCACAATCGCATTAGCTGCCTATGCGCTCAACTTTGTCACGGTCGGGCTGGCGTTATGGCTGGTTGCGCGAGCGATCGGGCTGCCCGTGGAGGTCGATCTGGCGCTGGTAACCGCCAGTTTCGCGCTGTCGTGGACGCTCGGTTTCCTTGCGCCCGGCGCACCGGCCGGTCTGGGTGTGAGGGAAGGAATCATGCTGTTGTTGTTGCATGGCTCGGCACCGGGAGATGAACTGCTTTTGTTCGTGCTTATGTGTCGAGTGGTAACGATGCTTGGCGACGGGCTTTGCTTCGCGGTTGCCTCGTTCACCCGCGGTCAAATTCGACGGCAGGTTGCCTGATGGGTGTGCAACAGCCGCTGGAGGTCCGGCGCGAGGATCAAGTCCGTTTGATCGCCTACGGTACCGGCCTTCGCGGCAGCGGCTATCCAAATGCCGCGGCCACGATCGAGTTGCTTCGGCAGATGCCGGATTGGCACGTCGTCGATTGTGTGGATTGGCTGCCGGAGGACATTCACCTGTGGCGCACTGCAAGCGGTTCGTGGATTGGTCGCGGCCGCGTTGCAGCCGCATTGATTTTGCGTGGCCTATTTCAGGCACTGCGGATTCAGTTCACCCGCCACACCCGACAAACTTTCGCCTACGTGCCGTACCCGTCATTGTTCGTGCTTTATTGGCTCTCATGGATGCCACGACGCTGGCGACAACGCGTTATTGCAGACGCCTACATCTCCGTTTGGGACTCGATGTTCTGTGACCGCAGGAGGGACCAAAGTGGATCACCGGCCTCAAGGTTCCTGCGGCACATCGAAGCACGCGCGCTACGCAGCGCGGATTCGGTTCTGGTCGATACCGAAGCCAATGCGCACAAGATGGTGATGGACTTCGGTCTTGATCCCGAGCGCGTCCACTCCGTCCCGCTTGCCGTCGTGGAGGCGCCGTTCCTTGGCATTCCGCCACGCCGGAATGCTGCAACGGGCCGCGTCCGTGTGCTCTTCATTGGGACAATGATTCCCTTGCATGGCATTGAAGTGGTGCTTGAGGCCGTTCATGCGCTACGCCATGAACCACGTATTGAGTTCCGTCTGATTGGTAATGGGCAGATGGGCAGCCAGGTGGAGCATGCACTCCGCGAGTCCGGGAACACACGGGTTACCTGGCTGCGGGAGTGGCAGCCATTGGATGTGATGGTTCAGGAGATTGCGGAGGCGGATATCTGTTTGGGAGTGTTCGGTGGATCGAACAAAGCGGCCAGGGTATTGCCATTCAAGCTGTACATGTACTTTGCGGCCGGGCGACCGGTGATCAGCCAAGGCGAGCTCTCGCTGCCGGCCGGCGTACCGTATCCGCCCATTGTGCCGGTGGATCCGTGCGATCCGGGTGCGCTACCCGCGGCCATCCTGCAGTTGCTGGATGAAATGGAACGCGGCCAAGCGCGTGGCCATTTACTGCGGAATTATTTCAGGGAGTGGATCTCGGCGCGGCAATTGGCCGCCGCTTGGAGGCAGTTGTGTTCCAAGCGTGGCGTCGGCAAGTAGCTCGCGAGTCTTCGGTCGACAGCTCGCGCGCCGGTGTACTGACTGGGCGGAACCGGGCGACCGCCGATTCACCGGCTGCTGGAGCAGCATCGCCTTTGCGGCCGCTAATCGAGGGAGGGTGCGGGCACGCCGGGGGCTGGCCCGTGCCCTTCAGCTGACGGCGCGAACGGCGTACTCCCTTTACCCATCAGACCCAACTGCTCTGCACGTTGCCTCGCGACTCCGGCCTGTCGGGTGTGGCCCTGTTCGGTGAGTACGCGGACTATCTGCGCCGCGTAATCGGGCGACTCCAGGCTTCGCTCCACCGCAAGCGAGAACACCTGGTCAGCGAGGGCTTCATCCCCCAACTGGTTCAACACATAGTCGCCGAACTGCGCGTAGCTGTAGGGCGGGAGGGTGGCCTTTGAGAACATCGTGATGAATGCCGCGGTCAAATGGTCGTCATTCAATTCGGCACCCTTGATGCGATTTTGCAGCAGGCCGAACATGGCCTGGGTGGTTTCAGGCGTGACGGGTCGTTCCCGCAGTTTTCCCAGCAGTCCCTCCCACCATTGATCTTTCACAGGCTGGCCCGCGGAAGCCGCCATGAGGATCAACGCTTGTTCCCCCAGAATGGACGCGTGGGGCAATTGTGCCTCCCGTTCGAACTGGTTCCGGGCAAAGCTGAAGAACGGCGAGTCGCTGGACCCATCAGCCATTTCGTAATACAGCACGCCAAGTTCGTGCGCTGCGCGGGTCGATTGTGGATTGGACGTGGCTAGATCGGTCGACAGCAACAGCCTCTCGCCCCACGTTGCCGAACGCAGCATGCCCAGCGCACCAATGCCGAGAATCAGGACGGCGACACCTGCATATTTGATCGCGGGTCCATCACGTACGGGAAGAAGGCGGACAAGTTCGGCGATTGCCAACAGCACGCCCAACAGAGCGAAGTAATTACGGTGTTCAAACACCAGTTCCAGGGCGATCACGTTGCTGGTCAGCGTATGGGCGAACAGGAACCAGAACACCCCGAGGGCGAAAAGCGGCGCCTTGCGTCGCAGAAGCCATGCGGACGCAAGAAGCGCGAGTAACAACAGTCCTCCCATCAAGGTGCTGATCGGAGCCCGAAGGGAGGTGGAAGCGGTGTAATCGTCGTAATAGAACAGCATCGTGCCCGGTAGCGGCAAGAGGATCTGCCCCAGATACATCGGCAGGATGCGCAACTGGCTCAATACCCGTTCAGGAGCGTTGAAATCGCGGATGGCGTACGCGTCTATGGTGGCGTAATGGGGAATTGCCCAGAAAACGAACAGCAATAGTGCGGCAACTGTGCCGGCGGCATACGTCCAGCGCCAGCCTTGTCGGGTGGCGGGACGCAGCGCCGCGAAGCTGAGAACCGTCAACTCCAGCGCGAGTGTGTATGCCGGCAGAAGCACGGCGGTTTCCTTGCTTGCCAGCCCTAGCGCTGCCAGCGGCAGGCAGGCGACCAACCACGGCCAACCGCGGTGGCCATCGGCTTGCCTTCGGCGGCCGATCAGATAGGAGTTTAAAGCCAGCAGGACAAAGGTGAGCGACAGGGTTTCCATGCGCTGTACGACATACAGCACGGTGGATATCTGCAATGGATGAACGGCCCACACCAACGCGATCGAGAGAGCGGCCCAGGGAGCATGGCGCTCGGCGACGCCAGCCATTGGAAGTACCTGTAGGCACAGTAGGGCGACCAGCAGTGCATTTAATAGGTGCACGGCCAGACCGGTCAGCTTGTAGGCCCAGGGGTTCAGCCCACTGATCGCGTGGTTGATCGCGAAGCTGCCCATGGACAGCGGGCGGCTGCCACCACCAGGGTCGAAGCTGAAAGCGGCCTTCCATATGGCGTCAGGCGCAAGCGAGGTGGTATGCAGGCGCGCGTTATCGACGAGCGTTGGAAAATCGTCAAACAAAAATGGGCCGCTGAGCCCGGGCCAGTAGACCAGTGCCACCAACGTGACCAGGATTGCGCAAAGCCAGAAGGGCCGCGGCCTCGACAAGGTCGGGTTCATCGCGTGGATTGCTGACTGCACTGAGGCACCATGCTTGGGCGGGGCATTATTGGCAGCCCGCGGGCCAGAACTTTGGTGCAATCCCTCTGTCCACTCTGCACATCCAGATGCCGGAGGTGCTGCGCGCTATCTCGATAGTTTTACCGGTGACCATCGGATTGCCCTTCAAGGAGCATCGAATAAATCCCGTCTCAGATGAATCCATCGATAGTCTGCATCGTGCCGTCGTCACAGGTAGGCCGATATCCGCTAGGTCGAATGTTGTAAAGTTGTTAGCAAGGATCTGGGATTCGAACATCGTACGGCCACCGGATATCTCAGCGACGCCGGCTGCGATTTGAGACTTGATTACATAGTTTTGATAGGAAGGTAATGCTATCGCCGTCAAAATGCCAATGATGGCAATAACAATCATCAACTCGATCAAGGTGAATCCACCATGTTCGTCCATGATATTCCCCCAGCCTTGATGTCTTGAAGTATTTTTGGTCACTAATGAGGAAGGGGCGAATTCGCCCCTTCCTCGTCGTTAACCTTGGCGGTATTTAGCCTAAAGGTTAGTGCGTGCAGCCAGCCGGGATGTAAGAATCCTTCATGGTTGCAGTACCGTCCGCTACTGCGCAATCCCACTGCCCAGAGGTATTGCGCTCCAACGTCACGGTTCCGCCGACTACGCGGGGATTCCCCTTCAGCGTGCATTCGATTGTCTGCCCGCTTTCGTCAGTCCAGTCACCATCGGCCTCGATGGCGCAGCGCGCGGTGCTGGTAGCGAGGCCGAGGTCTTCTGCTGTTGCAGTCCCGGTGCGGGTGCCGGACTGTATCCCTTCTTCAAACGCAGTCACGCCGCCACGAATATCGGCGAGGCCGGCAGTAACCTGCGACTTCGCGACGTAATCCTGATAAGCAGGCAGCGCAATGGCAGCCAAGATGGCGATGATTGCAACAACGATCATCAGCTCGATGAGCGTAAAACCTTTCTGTACATTCTTCATGGTGTTTCCCCTAGGAGTGGTCAGTATTCACGTGCCTCTGAGCCGGGCGTTCCGGTCCTCGGGCAGCCGTGCTGGTTGGCACGTGCACGGTAATCTACGCATTTCCCGTGCCAAGTGTGGTTTTTTGAGGTTTGGGTATCGAAACTGAACCGGCAGTCACGTTTGGCCGGTGACTTAGGTCGTTGAGGTGACGCAATTGGTCTGTTTTGGCGTGCGATGTGACGGAAATGGTCACCGCTGCGGCTGCTCATCGAGCAGTTCCACGTTGATGCACACCAATGGCGCCGGCTTGAGCCTTCGCATCAGTCGGCTCCACCAACCCTGTGGGTTGTTCTTGCGGTAGAGCGGCGGATGTCGCTGGAGATCTTCGGCCAACGAGCCACCTTGGCCCATTCCGGTGATCTGGTCTTCCGTGTAGAAGACCTGTCCGGGCTTGAGCAGGCGGCGCGATTCGGCACTGATCCGATCCATATGGCTGTAGGCGGCGCCCGCCTCAAGTCCTACCACCACATCCGGCTGGGAGCTATTGCCGAGGCGCGCTAACGCCAGGCGGGCTTCGCGGATGTCGGAGTGGGCGCGACAGTAGTCATACAGCCAGCGCGCGAATGCAGTCGGATATGCGGCGCGGATCGCCTCGTCGCTGGGCCGGTTCCGGGAAGTGAGTCAGCCAGATCGCGGCTGGTGGCGAGATAGAGATATGGCTCGCCGCCGTCTTCCAGGTCGAGTACGCCGAGGTGCAATGCAGCGGGGTCGGCGGGGTCGCGTATGCCACGGACAAACAACTGCTGCGCGCAGAGCAGGGTGGTGAATTCAGTCACTTCCTCGGTTGTGGGCTTTTGTCCGAGTGCACGCTCACTGAGCTGGAAAAGGTTTGACTCGGGTGTGCTATCAGGCTGCATTGGACCCCTCCTTGGTTGGTGTCGCGCTTCCTTGCTTCTAGTCTGCCGCGGTTTCGCCCACGCCTTCCATCCGGAAGGGCAGTGACACTAGCCGCATGCCGCGGTTGACCTGCACGGCGAAGTGCAGGTGCGGGGCGGTGCTGAAGCCGGTGTTGCCGGACCAGCCGATGTGCTGGCCGGTACGCACGCGCTCGCCCGCCTCGACGACGGTGCCATCCTGTTGCAGGTGCGCATACAGCGCCATGCTGCCGTCCTCATGCAGGACGCGGACGAGGTTGGCGTTGCGCAGCAGAGTGTCGGCGGATGAGGCGTCGGGGCGTCGGTTTGCGTTGCTGCGTCCCGCATCGGGGTAGCGGTCGATCACCTGCATCACCACGCCGTCGCGCGCCGCCAGCACAGCGGTGCCGACCGGTACGGCGAAGTCGATGGCGTAGCGGTTTTCCTCATCGTCGTGACTGAAGCTGCCGGCGAAGCCCTGATCGATCATGACTGGCGTGTCTTTTGTCAGCGGCAGCAGGTAAGTCACATCGCGCGGCTGCGCACTCGGGTTGCCGGGCACGCTGTCCAGGATCAGGTCGAAGTCGACCGCGCGCGAGGGGTCGGCGGCACGGAAGGCGGCGACGACTGTGCTGCCGCCGGCCGGAACGGTGGCACGCGCGGGCAGCGCCGGTGAGGCCACGGTGTTGTGCCGCTGGCGGTAACGCAGCCTCACCTCGATGGGGCCGGGCAGGGGATTGTCGGCCCAGGCGTGATAGCCGTCGTCGGTGGCCTCGATGCGTACGCGCGCCGCTCCGCTATCGGCGAAGTCTGCCGCAGGCGTGGCGGCTTCGGCGGGCGCAATGGCGGCGACGATCGCAAGCGCAACGGCCCATATGCCCACGCGCGCTTGCCAGCTGCGGCTCAGCGTGCGTCGGTGCATTCCGCTGCGAGCTTCAGGCTGCGGGCGATATCGGCCAGGTCGAACGCGCTCACCGATTCGTCGTTGTGCACCGCAAACAACGCGCCGTCGGGGAACGCAGGGGTGCTGGCGGCGTGCAGGGCGATGCCGTCTGACATCGCGGTGGTGGTGCCGCGGAAGCTGCCGGCGGGGGCGAGGTCGCTGCGGTTGAACAGGTAGAAGGCGGTGCGTGTCTCGCGCTGGTCCACCGCGACCCAGTAGCCCGTGTCCGGGCTGCAGGCCCACAGGGCGACGCCTTCGGCTTCGGTGGCGAAGGTGTCCTCGGGCAGGCTGCGGCCGGCGTACCTGCCGGCCAGGGTGTATTCGCGCAGCGTCGATACGTTGCGTCCGGAACTGCCGGGGAAGCGCTCGTCGGCGATCATCAGGCGGTCAAAGGCCGGGTCGCCGGCGATGGATTCCACCACCCGCAGCGCGCCGGGCTCGGCGGTGTCACCAAACGACCCCAGGTAGCGGGCGCTGAAGCCATCGTCATCCAGCTCGACGTGGAAGCGGCGCACGCGCTGGTCGAGCTCCGCAAGCGGCGGCACGATCTCGAAGCGCTTGCCGTACATGAAGCTGTCGGTGACATACACGTCCAGCCCGCCCGGCGAGACCTCGTTGATCCACAGGCCATACGGGCTGCGCAGCTGGTCTTCGCCGAACGTGCCGAGCGGGGTGAAGCCCGGCAGGGCGAGCACCTGCACACGGCGGTTGTCGCGCTCGGCGACGAACAGGCGGTCGCCGTGGACGGCCAGGCCATTGGGGCGCTTGAAGGCGCGAGCGGCGTCATCCGTGCCGCCGACGGTCTGCAGCCACTCGCCGGTGTCGGCATCGAACACCATCAGGATGTGCGCGGCCTTGGCGCTGGCGATCAGCCAGGTGCGCCCGTCCGGCGCGGGCCAGGTGGCGAGGGAGTCCAGTTCCACGCCGGAGTGGGCGGGCGAGACGTAGCGCTCGGGCACCACCCGCTCATCAACGGGGAAGGACGCAGCATTCGCATCAACCCCGCGGGCGATGTCGCTGTTGCGTTGCAGGGCGGTGGCGCAGCCGGTCAAGGCGAGGATCACGCCGGTCGCGGCGAGGAATCGGCAAAGGGTCATGCCGCGCAGTCTAGTGCCTGCCCGCTCACGCCAGCCGGCTGCATCGCGGAACGACCGGATCCCGCAAGGCATCGCTTTATACGGATACAGCGATTGACATCTCCAAAAAGCGTGGGCACACTGCCTGCCACCCATCGAGACCGGCAGAGGGACAGGCCCTTTGAAGCCGGGGCAACCCATCGCAGCGCAAGCCGCGAACGGGTGCCAAATCCTGCGGCGCCGCGCTCCAGCGGTGGCCGGAAGATGGTTGCCGGCACGGTCCAGTGTGCGTTGGCAGCCATCCCTCGATGGCTCCCCGCCACTTTGGATAGCCGTCATGAGCCTGCAACTCGCTTCCCGCACTACCGAAACCCTTTTCCAGCCTCGCCACGTCGCCGTATCGCGGTTCCCGGCCGCGGCGCGGAAGATGGCGGTGCGCGGCGAGATCGAGGTCGAACTGGCAATGCGCCACTGCGGCAACCAGTCGGTGACGCTGCGCTACGAGCGCGTCGGCGATCCCAGCTTGCCGGTGCTGTTCGTGGCCGGCGGGATTTCCGCCAACCGCCACGTCGGTGCCAGCGACCAGTTCAGCGATGCCGGCTGGTGGCAGGAACAGTCCGGCCCCGGCCGTGCGCTGGACCCGAGCCAGCACTGCATCCTCTCGTTCGACTGGGTCGGCGGCGATGGCACGCTGGACGCCGTGATCGATCCGGTGGACCAGGCGACGGCGGTGGTCGCATTGCTGGATGCGCTGGGCATCCCGCGCCTGAGCGCCTTCATCGGCAACTCCTACGGCGCGATGGTCGGCCTGCACCTGGCGGCCCTGCATCCGCGCCGCGTGGGCCGGCTGGTCGCGATCAGCGGCTTCCACCGTGCCCATCCCTACGCCAGCGCGTGGCGTGCGTTGCAGCGTCGGGCGGTAGCGCTGGGGGCGTTGCAGTGCGACGACAGCCAGGGCGTGGCACTGGCCCGCCAGCTGGCGATGCTCAGCTACCGCACCGCGGACGAGTTCGACAGTCGCTTCGGCGCCGCCAAGGTCGTCAACGGCCGTGTCCAGGTCGCCGCCGAGGACTACCTGGATCACTGCGGCCAGCGTTTCGCCGACCGCGTGTCCGCGCAGGCGTTCGTGCGCCTGTCGGAGTCCATCGACCTGCAGGCGGTTGATCCCGAAGCCGTCCATGTGCCGGTCACCGTGGTGGCCGTGGCGGAAGACCTGCTGGTCCCGCTGGCCGACGCCTATGACCTGGTCCAGCGCCTGCGCGGGGAGACCCGGCTGCACGTCATCCATTCCCGCTTCGGCCATGACGCGTTTTTGAAGGAATCCCGCGCCATCGACGGCATCCTGCGCGAGGCGCTTCTCGACATTGCCGCCGACGCGGACGCCGAGGGGCTGGCATGAGTGCGCAGCACGCCGGGGCCCGCCCCGCCCGTCGCTGTACCACCGCTGTGCGCGCCGGCATCGACCGCGACGAGGCCTTCGGCGCGGTGACCCCGCCGCTGGTGCTGTCGTCCAACTTCAGCTTTGCCGGCTTCAACGACAAGCGCACCTACGACTACACCCGCAGCGGCAATCCGACCCGCGACCTGCTGGCCGAGGCGCTCGCCGAGCTGGAAGGTGGCGCCGGCGCGGTCGTCACCGCGACCGGCATGGCCGCGATCGCGCTGGTGCTGAACGCCCTGCTCAAGCCCGGTGACCGGCTGGTGGTGCCGCACGATGCGTATGGCGGCAGCTGGCGCTTGTTCAACGCGCTGGCCGAGAAGGGCGCGTTCGAACTGACCACGGTGGACCTGACCTCGCCGCGCGCGCTGGCCGATGCCTTGGCGCTGGGTCCGGCGGTGGTCTGGATCGAGACACCGTCCAATCCGCTGCTGCGCGTGACCGACCTGCGTTTCGTGACCGAAGCCGCGCACGCGGCCGGCGCGCTGGTCGTGGTCGACAACACCTTCCTCTCGCCGGCGCTGCAACAGCCGATCGCGTTCGGTGCCGATGTGGTGGTGCATTCCACCACAAAGTACATCAACGGCCACAGCGACGTGGTCGGCGGCGCGGTGATTGCGCGGGAGCAGGACCAGCACGACAACCTGGCCTGGTGGGCCAATTGCCTGGGCATCACCGGCTCGCCATTCGACAGTTTCCTCACCCTGCGCGGCCTGCGCACGCTGGATGCGCGCCTGCGCGTGCACGAGCGCAATACGGCAGCACTGGTGGACCTTCTCGACCGGCATCCGGCGGTGCGCGCCGTGCATTACCCCGGGCTGGAAAGCCATCCTGGCCACGCGGTCGCCGCGCGCCAGCAGGACGGCTTCGGCGCGATGGTCTCGCTGGAGCTGGAGGACAGTGGCGCCGGCGGCGAGGCCGCGGTGCGCGCATTCCTCGACGGCCTGGAGTACTTCACCCTGGCCGAGTCGCTGGGTGGGGTGGAAAGCCTGATTGCGCATCCAGCAACGATGACCCACTCGGCCATGTCGGCCGAGGCGCGGGCGGAGGCCGGCATTGGCGACGGACTGCTGCGCCTGTCGGTTGGCATCGAGCACGTGGAAGACCTGCTGGCCGATCTGGGCGCGGCATTGCAGCGGGTTCAGCGGATCCAGCTTGCCCCGTGTGCAGCGCAATGAGCGCGAGTCTGGCGGATCGCTTGCGGGTTGGCGATGACGTGAGTCCGCGGCTCAACACGAGCGTACGTTCCCATGGGCGCAAGGGCCTCCAAGCGGGCGCGGAGAACGCAGGAGGTTGGCAGCACGACGAGGGCGCCCACCGCTCGTCGAGCGAGCCATCGGCCCGCGTCGCTCTGCTGGGCACCGGCAACGTCGGCACGGCAGTCTTGTCCCGGCTGGCGTCCTGGGCAGGGACGCCGCGCGGGGACTCGTTGGTGCTGGTGCATGCGGGCAACTCCCGCGGCGCGATGCGTGGCGAGCGGCTTTGCCCGGCGGAGGTCAAACGCGGCCTGCTCGACGGTAATCCGTGGCAAGCAGATCCCTCGCTGGCGAACCTTTCAGGTGTCGCCGACGCGCTTGCCGGCAATGGTCCGGCGCACCGCATCATCATCGACGCGACCGCCAGCGGTGAGGTGGCCGACTATCACGCGCATTGGCTGGAGCAGGGCATCCATGTGGTGACCGCGTGCAAGCTGGGATCGGGAACCACGCTGGAGCGCTGGCGTGCGATCAACGACGCCGTAGCACGCGGCAATGCACGCTACGGCGACAGCGCGACGGTGGGCGCGGGACTGCCCCTGCTGCGCAACATCCGCGACCTGCAGGCCGGCGGCGACACCATCCATTCGATTGCTGGCGTGCTGTCGGGTTCGCTGGCGTGGCTGTTCAACCACTACGACGGCCAGCAGCCCTTCTCGCAACTGGTGCTGCAGGCCAAGGATGCCGGCTACACCGAGCCGGACCCGCGCGAGGACCTGTCCGGCGATGATGTGCGTCGCAAGATCCTGATCCTCGCCCGCGCTGCCGGCGTGCCCTTGGCCAGTGACGAGGTGGCGGTCGACTCGCTGCTTGAGCTGGCTGCGGATGGCGCGTCAGCCGACGCGGGTCTGGAAGCCCTGGACGCGCCGATGGCCGAGCGCTTCGAAGCCGCCTCCGCCGCGGGCGCGCAGCTGGGATTCATCGCCCGCCTGCAGGACGGGCGCGCCCGTGTCGGGCTGGAGCGTCTGGACGCGACGCATCCGTTGGCCGGCGGCGCCGGGACCGACAACCGGGTCGCGATCTGGTCGGACCGTTACTGCGACCAACCCCTGGTGATCCAGGGACCGGGCGCGGGCGCGGGAGTCACCGCAGCCGGCTTGCTCGACGACGCGCTGCGGATCGCACGGTCAACGCCTGACTGACGAAAAGCGGGCCCTTCGCCCGATGTCTGGGGAGTGGGGCGCGACCTGCAGGGCTTCCCAGCGAATGTCCCCCGGCCTACGCCTGCGGCGCAGGCCTCCTTCTTTATTTCGCCCGGAAGCCCTGCAGGTCACGTCTGTCAGCCTATTCCCGCCGTGTGCGGGGCGGCCGGCTTTGGGCTTCATCGAGCCACCGCCACGCCGCAGCGACGGGGGCGAATGCCCTTGGGGCGAAATAAAGGAGGAGGCACCGGCTTCACCGGTGCCGGGGGACATTCGGACCAAGGGCGTTCACCCCCGGCGCGTCCGTCAACGCGCAGAACCGGCGCCTTCGCCTAAATCCTCAGCACTCGATGACGTTCACCGCCAGCCCGCCCCGGCTGGTTTCCTTGTACTTGTCCTGCATGTCGCGACCCGTGTCGCGCATCGTCTTGATGACCTTGTCCAGGCTGACTTTCTGCGAGCCGTCACCGCGCATGGCCAGGCGAGAGGCGTTGATCGCCTTCACCGAACCCATCGCGTTGCGCTCGATGCAGGGGATCTGGACCAGGCCGCCGATCGGGTCGCAGGTCAGGCCCAGGTTGTGCTCCATGCCGATCTCGGCGGCGTTCTCGACCTTTTCCGGGCTGCCGCCCAGCGCGGCGGTCAGGCCGGCCGCGGCCATCGAACAGGCCACGCCGACCTCGCCCTGGCAGCCGACTTCCGCGCCGGAGATGCTGGCGTTCTCCTTGTAGAGGATGCCCACCGCCGCGGCGGTCAACAGGAAGGTCCGCACGCCCTCGATGTTGGCGCCTGGAATGAAGCGGTCGTAGTAGTGCAGCACCGCCGGGATGATGCCGGCCGCGCCGGTGGTCGGCCCATGACCACGCGGCCACCGGCGGCATTTTCCTCGTTCACCGCCAACGCGAACAGGTTGACCCAGTCGACCATGGTCCGCGGATCTTCCAGGCCGGCATCGGGCCGTGATTGCAGGTCGGCGTGCAGCGCGGGTGCGCGGCGGGTGACCCGCCGGCCACCGGGCAATGTGCCCGGAGAGCGGATGCCGCGCTCCACGCAGGCCTTCATCGCGTCCCAGAGCTGGTCCAGGCCGGCGTCGATTTCGTCGGTGCTGCGCCAGACCTGCTCGTTGGCGTAGATCATCTGGGCGATGGACAGGCCGCTTTCGCGCGCGCGCAGCAGCAGCTCGTCGCCGGAGGCGAACGGGTACGGCACGACGCTGGTGTCGGCGACGATCCGGTCTTCGGCCGCCTCGTCCTCGTTGACCACGAAGCCGCCACCGACCGAGTAGTAGTCGCGCGTGGCGATCACGTCGCCCGCCGCGTCGTAGGCGGTGAAGCGCATGCCATTGGTGTGGAACGGCAGCTTCTGGCGCTTGTTCATGATCAGGTCGTGCTTCTCGTCGAAGACGATCTCATGGCGCCCCTGCAAACGGATGCGTTTCTCGCCGCGGATGCGCTCCAGCGTCGCCGGGATGATGTCCGGGTTGATCCGGTCCGGCCAGTGGCCTTCCAGCCCCATCATCAGCGCCTTGTCGGTGCCGTGGCCCCGGCCGGTCATCGCCAGTGAGCCGAACACTTCGGCGCGCACGCGCGCGGTGCGCTCAAGGTCGCCGTTGTCGACGATCCAGCGCTCGATGAATCGTGCGGCGGCACGCATCGGTCCCACGGTATGCGAGGAACTCGGCCCGATGCCGATCTTGAACAGGTCGAAACAGCTGACGGACATGGAGATCCAGTACTGAAATGAGCGGTGGGTGCGCGTCCGATCCGCGCAGGGAGGTCGCTGGGTGGGGGCGCAAGACTCGAAGCCCAACGGCCTGATCGCCCAGACGCGACCGCCCCGGTCAGTCGGCGAGGCGCTGGTAGGTTCCGTCCACGGTCCCGCTGCCGGCATCCAGCGGACTCAGCGTGAGCCGGTTGCCGGACTCGTCGGCGGACACCTTGAAGTGCCACACCAGGTTGCTGTCGGCGCCGTTGAGGGCGAGGCGGCAGTCGTCGACCTGGTAGGTCCACGAACCCCCGCTGACTTCCGGGCGCTCGTGCAGCCACGAGTCGAAGCGGCGCTCGCCGTTTTCCATGCCCAGGGAGAACTGCTCGAAGGTCCCGGCCTCGCCGGTGCGCTGCCAGTCGCCGGCCAGCGTGCCTTCGGCAACGTCGCAGAAATCGGCCCGCGCGCCAGTGGCGGATGCCTGCTCGGCGCTGCACGCGGCCAGTGAAACCATCAGTGCTGCGGAAAGAAGAAA
Organism: Lysobacter sp. A03; assembly: GCF_000855665.1. Taxonomy (GTDB): domain Bacteria; phylum Pseudomonadota; class Gammaproteobacteria; order Xanthomonadales; family Xanthomonadaceae; genus Novilysobacter. Next base: position 2,647 of record NZ_JXSS01000052.1, on the reverse strand, counting down.
CCTGGTCACGGTTGCGGAGCCCTCCGGAATGAACGCCTATGATAGCCGCCGCCCCCGGACCAATGCAGAGGCGCTACGAGAAGATGCAGCTGATCCTTTACCAGCGTGATGACTGCCATCTGTGCGACCTGGCGCTGCTGGAACTGGCGCGCGCCGCGGCGCCGGACTTTGAGAGCGTGTTCATCGACGATGATGCGGACCTGGAGCAGCGCTACGGTGTGCGCGTCCCGGTGCTGCTCGACGTCGACACGATGCGCGAACTGGCATGGCCATTCGACGCGGATATGCTCAGACTCTGGTTGGTCGCGGGCGGTTGAAGCGGGTCGGCGGAGCGCTGCTTGGGCGATGAGTGGACGTCGCCAGCCGGATCAATCCAGCTTGATCAATCCAGCTTGAACAGCGCCTCCGGCGCGCCATAGTCCGCGGCCCACGGCTGCCACGCCATGTCGGTCGGCCCGATCGCCTGGGCGCGAACCACCCACTCGCCGTCCTCTTTCTCCAGCAGGCCGGCATAAACCTGGGAGACAAAGCCGGCCTCGGCCGCCTCCGCCATCGAGGTGCGCGCGTAGTCCACCGGGCCACCGTCGCTGGCCTGCATGTGGGCGTAGAGGAATGCCCAATCACCCTGTATGGCCAGCCGCTCGACCACGAACTGGACGGTACGGCCGATCTCCTCATCGATGGACGAACGTGCGCTGTCAAGAATGGCAGCGCGTTCGGGAGATCCGGGATTGGGAATGTGCAACGTGGACGGTGTCTGTGCGTGGTTGGTTGGCATGCAGGCAAAACCCATCAGTAGGAGCATCAAGAATGACAGGGTTCGCATGCGCGTCTCCTGACGGACCGGGACAACCGGTCTATCACTTGCGTGGCGGCGTCAGGTACCAGGCGTTGCCGAACGGATTGCCGTAGCTGACCTTCTGCGGACCGGAGCCGCCACCGGTGTTGTTGGAACCGATCAGGGTGATCTTGCCATTGTTGTTGCTGTGCACCAGCTCGACGTGTCCGCCGTTGTTGACGATGGCCACGTCACCCGGCCGCGCCTGCGACGCGGGCACCACGCTCCAGCCGGCGGCCTTCAGCTTCGTGCCCAGTGCCTGCGGGTTGCCGCTGTTGGAGCCGGTGACCAGGTTGGTGTGGAAGTTGATCAGCCCGGCCTTCTGCAGGACGGCGGAGACGAAGTTCGCGCAGTTGACGGTGTTGGGGACGCTGGGGTCCATTGGCAGGTGGCCGCTGACCTTCAGGTCGCCGGCCCACCAGCCCAGGTACTTCTCGGCGATCTTGGCGGCATCCGAACTGCTGCCACCCACCGGCGCCGGCGCGTCGATCCTGCTGTCGCCACCGACCCTGGGCGCATTGCCGGTGCTGCCGCCGCCGGGAATCTTGACGACCTGGTTCGGGAAGATCAGGTCGATGTTGCGGATCTGCGGGTTGGCCGCGGCCAGCGCGGACAGCGAGACGCCGTGCTGCTGGGCGATGCCGCTGAGGGTGTCGCCCGAGCGCACCGAGTAGGTGCCCGCGCTGGATTGGGCTGCGGAACTTGCAGCGGCGCTGGTTGCAGACGCCGACGCGGACGGTGCGGAGGTGGCGGCTGGCTTGGTGTTAGCGCCACCGCTGGCCACCGGTGGCGGATTGCTGCCGGCGTATTTGGCGTAGGCGGCCGCCATCTTGCCGTCGTAATTGTTCTTGGCGTAGCCCGGACCGTTGTAACCGCGCGCAAAGCCGGCCCAGTCCCTGTTCTGCAGCTTGCCCTTGAGCCCGGCCGATTCGATGAAGCTGACGAACGCGTCCAGCTGGCTGCCCGCCGAGCTGCGCATGGCGTCGACGAACTTGCCGACGCTGTCGTAGCCGACCATCTTGTGGTTGAAGCCCATGATCTGGAACTCGCCCCAGGAGGCCGACTTCATCGCAGCGGCGGGGTCAAGTTTGAACGCCTGTTCGAAGCGTGCGTGCTGGTTCGCGCCGCTGGCGCCGTAGCCACCCGGTGAGCCGCTGATGCCCGGATGCGAGCCGTTGAAGCGACCGCCGGTTTCACGGGCGAAGATGTGCCGTTCGAACAGGATCTTGGGTCGACCGTCGGCAAGAAAGCCGCCGCCGGAGGACTCCACGTCGGCCACCGCACGCACGGTGGCCACATCGACGCCGAGGGTGGAAGCTGCGCGCTGGTAGTCGGCCATGGTCAGCTGGGTGGAGCCGGCTTTGGCGGCGGTGCTGCCCGCTGCGGACTTGCCGGCCTGTACCGGTGCACCGCCGGAGCTGCTCTGCGCCTGCCCGCCCGGCACTGCGATGCGGTCCCCGGAATAGATGACGTTGGGATTCAGGACCTGCGGGTTGGCGGCCTTCAATGCCGACAGGCTGACGCCGTACTGCTTCGCGATCCCCGACAGCGTGTCCCCGTGCTGGACGGTGTGCTGGCGGCCGCGGCCGGCGTCGATGCGTTGCGGCTGCGCCGCTGAGATTGCACTGAGAACAGTCATTCCCTGATCCTCGCAAGTTGGGCAGTAACCCACGGTTCGCGGGTCATGGCTGCATTCCAACACTGCGGGGGGTCGGGGTCACTCGGGGCATCCCCCAGCTGGGGTTTACCCGAGGCCGCCGGAGTTCACGGCGCTGGCGCGAGGTTGCCCCGGGTACTGACCGCCACTTT
>NZ_JXSS01000049.1 GCF_000855665.1 Lysobacter sp. A03 | reverse complement strand
GCAAGCCGGGCTCGACCTGCGCGACACCCCGCTGCGCCTGCAGGCCAATGCGGACGTGCCCCTGGTTCCGGGCCTGCTGGACGGCCTGCGCGAGGGCAGGGTGCCGACCATTGGCGGCTCGCGCTACATGCTGCTGGAGCCGTCCCATCACGTCGCCCCGCCGCGCTTCGAGGAGTCGGTGTTCGAGCTGATGACGGCCGGTTACACCGTTCTGATCACGCACCCCGAGCGTCTGAGCTGGGTCGAGGATCAATACGAGGTGTTCGAGCGCATCAGCCGCCGCGGCGCGTGGATGCAGATCACCGCCGGCGCACTGACCGGCCGCTTCGGCCGCCGGGTCAAGTACTGGGGCGAGCGTTTTGTCGGCGACGGCCATTGCATGGTGCTGGCCACCGATGCGCACCATCCGCAGCGTCGCCCGCCGTTGCTGGCCGAAGCGCGCGAGGCCGCTGCAGCGCTGGTCGGCGCTGATGAGGCAGGGCACATGGTGCGCACCCGGCCGGCTGGCATCATTGCCAACACCGCGCCGGAACTGCTGCCGCCGCCGCTGTTCGCGACTCCCGGCTTCACCCCCGCCAGCCACGACGCGCCGCGTTCGGGTTCCGCGCTGGCGCGTTTTTTGCGCGGGCTGCGGTCTAGTCGGGCATAATTGGCGGTCAATATTTCACCGCACTTGGCTGCATGTCCCGGGGAACCCTCGTTTTGCCCAACCTGACACGATTCGTGGCGCTCGCATGCGCCTTGCTGCTTTCTGCATGCGCCAGCCGCGGTCCGGCCCCCAGCGGTGCGGTGACGGTGCTTCCCCAGGGCGACCCGGTGGCCGAGGCCGTTGGCCGCCCGGAGTACCGGATCGGGCCCAGCGACCTGCTGACCGTTACCGTGTTCCAGGTCGCGGATCTGGACCGCGAGGTCCGGGTCAACAACTCCGGCCAGGTCTCCCTGCCACTGATCGGCGTCATCGATGTCGCCGGCATGACCGTGACCGAGATGGAGGCCGACGTCGCCCGTCGCTATGCCGCCACCTACCTGCAGAACCCGCAGGTAACGATCTTCGTCAAGGAGTTCTCCAGCCAGCGCGTCACCGTCAGCGGCTCGGTGGAAAAGCCCGGCATCTATCCGATCGCGTCGCAGGTCACCTTGCTGCAGGCGCTGGCTCTGGCGGAGGGCATGGACGAGGTCGCCAGCCACGAAAATGTGCTGGTGTTCCGCACCGTGGGGGGCGTGCGCCACTTCGCCCGCTTCGACGTTGACCAGATCATCGACGGGCAGCTGGACGACCCGGTCCTGCAGGGCGAGGACATCGTCGTCGTGGACACCTCCACCGGCAAGGTCTTCCTGCAGAACCTGATCAGGCTGGTGCCGCTTGTCGCTGTATGGAGGGTCTTCAAGTGAGTACGCGATACGAAGGCGCCGCAGCCGAAGACATGCGCGCGCTGGATATCGCTTCACCCGCGCGCCCGGACGATGACGAGATCGATCTGCTGGCGTACTGGCAGATCCTGCGCGAGCGCCAGTGGCTGGTGTTGGGCGTGATCGGCGCAGTGGTCCTGCTGACGCTGGTAATCACGCTGCTCGCGACCCCGATCTACCGCGCGGCGACCACCATCCAGATCGAACGCGACACCATGAACGTGACCAGCTTCGAGGGCTTATCCCCGGAGTCGACCCAGGATCGCGATTTCTACCAGACCCAGTACGAACTGCTGCAAAGCCGCTCGCTCGCCCAGCGCGTCATCCAGGACCTGAACCTGGTCGAGAGCCCGCAATTCGCCAAGACCATCGAGAAGGTCAACGAGCGCCTGGCTGAGAAGAGCGGCGCCGACGCGGCTCCGGCCGCGGCCCAGCAGGCGCGCGAGCGGGCAATTGTGGGAACGGTCATGGGAGGACTCACGATCGAACCGGTACGCAACTCGCGGCTGGTCAAGGTCAGTTTCGACTCGCCCGACCCCCAACTGGCCGCTCGTGTCGCCAATGCCTACGCCGAAGGCTTCATCGCCAGCAACCTGGAACGCCGCTTCGACGCCTCCACGTATGCCACCAAGTATCTGGAAGAGCGCCTGGCGCAGTTGAAGGCGCGACTGGAGGACTCGGAAAAGGAACTGGTCCAGTTCTCCGAACGCGAGCAGATCGTGTCGGTGGGCGAGGGCACGCCCTCACTGTCGGCGCAGAACCTGTCCCAGCTCAACGCGAGCCTGTCCAAGGTTCAGGACGAGCGCATCAAGGCCGAGTCGCGCTTGAACAATGCCAGTACCGGTAACGGTCTGGGATTGCCGCAGGTGGTGAGCAACGCGATGATCCAGGGGCTGCGCCAGCAGCGCGCCGGCCTGGCCGCCGAGTACCAGCAGAACCTGGGCGTCTACAAGCCGGACTACCCCGACATGGTCCGCCTGCAGGGCCAGATCAGGGAGCTCGACAGCCAGATTGCAACCGAGATCGCCAACATCCGCGCCTCGATCAAGGCCGACTACGACGCTGCCGTCCGCCAGGAATCCCTGTTGCGCGACCAGCTCGACAGCCTGCGCGGCGACGTGCTTGACCTGGAAGGCCGCAGCATCCAGTACAACATCCTGCGCCGCGAGGCCGACACCAACCGCCAGATCTACGACGCGCTGCTGCAGCGCTACAAGGAGATCGGTGTCGCCGGCGGTGTGGGGGCCAACAACATCTCGGTGATTGATCCGGCGCTCGTTCCCGGCGGCCGCCACTCGCCGCGGCTGGCACTGAACCTGGCGATCGGCCTGTTGCTGGGTGGGTTCCTGGGCGTGCTGGCGGCGTTCGTGCTGCACGTCCTGGATCGCACGGTGAAGACGCCGGACGTGCTCCGCGCGTTGATCCCGCGGCCGGTGCTGGGCGTCATCCCGCGGCTGGCCGACGGCACCACGCCGGCACAGGCCGCGGCGGATGCCCGCTCGCCATTTGCCGAGGCATACCGGTCGCTGCGCACGGCGTTGCAGTTTGCTACCCCGCACGGTCTGCCGCACAGCCTGCTGGTTACCAGCGCCAGTGCAACCGAAGGCAAGTCCACCACCGCGATGGAACTGGCCCGCAACATCGCCCAGCTCGGCAAGCGGGTGGTGCTGGTGGATGCCGACCTGCGCAATCCCTCCATCCACCGCCTGATGAACCTTTCCAACAGCGTGGGCCTGTCCAGCGTGCTCGCAGGCGCGGCCCAGGCCGAAGCCGCGGTGCAGCCCCTTGCTGGCAGCACGCTGTCGGTGATCACCTCCGGCCCGCTGCCGCCCAGCCCGCCGGAACTGTTGGCCGGCGACGGTCTGACGACCTTGCTGGAATCGCTGCGTGCGGACTTCGACGTCGTCGTGCTCGATGGCCCGCCCGTACTGGGCCTGGCCGACGCACCGCTGCTGGCAAACCGGGTCGAGGCGACCCTGCTGGTGGTGTCCGCCGAGAAGACCCGCAACGATGCGCTGCAGGTTGCGCTGGACCGGCTGGTCAGCGTGCGCGCCCACGTCCTGGGCACGCTGCTTACCGGCTTTGACCACCAGCGCAAGGGCGATGGCTACGGTTACAGCTATTACAGCTACGGTTCCGGCGACGCGACCAAGTGACGGAAGACAGTGACGCCTCGCACACATCGTCCTGCTACGCTGACAACAGATTTTGATATCCCCCACAGGAGCACCGTATGAGTTTCAAATGGATTTTTGCCGCTGTCGCCATGGTCGCCAGCGCCTCCGCTTTCGCCCAGGCCACCGCGCCTGCTGACACTGCAACCAGCGACGCACCGCCCGCCATGCCGGTCTCTGCAACTTCGGCAGCCAGCGCGAACGCCAAGGCCGAAGCCGCCAAGAAGACCCTGTGGATCGCGGGCAGCGTTGCACTCGGCGCCGTGATTCTGCATAACGTGAACGACTCGAGTGACGACCTTCCGTCCAGCCCGTAACCCGGGCCGGTTGAAGGTGTCAGCCAAGGGGCCGCAAGGCCCCTTTGCTTTGCCGCGTGTTGGCGCCATCCGTCTTGTATTGGCGACCGGTGCAGCCGCGCTCCTGGCCGTGTTGGCCGTGCAACTCGCCCGCGTGGACGGGTCGCTGGGACAGGCTTACGGGCCGGACCGCCTGATCAAGGCGCTCGATGACTCGGACCCATCAGGCGGGCTTCCCGACCATGCGGCGACAAACGCGCGCAAGGCACTGGCAACCCGTCCGATCGACGGGCGTGCCTACCGGGTACTCGGTCAGGTGGCGATGGAAGAAGGGAACGACGCCCGCGCGGGCGATTTGCTGGGTATCGCCGCCGAGCGCTGGCCGCGGGACCGGATGGCACAGGCGCTTCTCGCCCAGCGCGCCTTTGCCGACAACGACAGCGCGGCCGCCGTCATGCATCTGGATGCATTGCTGCGTGTGGCTCCCGATATCCGCCCGGCGATGTTCACCGAAATGGTCGGGTTGTTGCAGTTCCCCGAGTTCCGCTCTGCATTGATCGATCGCATGGCGGTGGATCCGCCGTGGCGCGCGGCGCTGATTCGCGCCCTGCGCTCGGACGACGCACCAGCAAGGCCAGCGCTGGCCTTTCTCGACGAGCTGGCAAAGCGGCAGCCCCTGACAGACGATGAGTTGGAGACACGCGTTGCATTGCTGGGCCGTGCGGGACAGCCGCATCAGGCTCGCGAAGCCTGGCTCGCAAGCCTTGACCCGGCGACACACACCGCCGGGCTTGTGTTTGATGGCGGTTTCGAGCATCCCGAAGTCCACGGTGGCTACGGGTGGCAGATACGCCCTGCGGCGGGCCTCGCCATCGGCGCGGATACCAGTAACCCGCATAGCGGCGACCACTCATTGGCCATCACCTTCCATGGTCGGGCAGTGCAGTTCGCGAACCTGCAACAGAGCCTGGCGCTGCCGGCAGGCACTTATCGACTGAGCGCCTCCGCCGATAATCGGACCGGAAGCTCGCGCCCATTTGTCTTGCAGTTGGCGTGCGACAGCACCAAAACGCCTATCGCGGAGCTGCCACTGCCGCAATCGCCTGGATGGCAGATCGCCGAGGCATCCTTTAGTGTCACCGCGTCGTGCCCTGCCCAGCGACTGGTGCTGCGACATACCGGTCGCAATGCGGCCGAGCGGCAGATACGCGGAACGGTGTATGTCGACGATATTAAGATAGTCCCGATTAGCGATTAGTCGTCACTCTACGCTTGCCCAGCGCACGACCGACCTTTATGCTGCAGTGCGCCACGTCGGTATTTGACGGGTAATTCGTCCAGGGAGCTCTACATGAAGCATTTGTTGTTGGCGTTTGCCGCCACGTTCGCATTTGGCAGCGCGTTCGCGCAGTCCCCGGAGCCGTTGCCGGCCGAGCAGGCCGCCACGCCAGTCCAGCAGGACGACGAATCCCAGTTCCTGGTTGAGGAGTCCTCGCTGCAGCCGGTCATCGACCCGGCGACCGGTGAACCCGTGATCGACCCCGCCACCGGCCAGCCCGTCATGCAGACGCCCGATGGAGTTCGCGTTGCCAAAGTGTCTCCGACCGTGTCCCCGGGCGTTCTTGCCGCGGCCGCCGGCGGCCTGATCGTCGTCGCCGTTGCAGCGGGCGGCGGCAGTAGCAGCAGTAAGAAAGACCCGCCCTCCAGCCCCTAAGCGCTGGAAAATCGGGCAGAGGTTTCCGGCCGCATTTGCGGCCGGTTTCTTTTGTGGGCAAGCACTAGTTGTGGGCAAGAACCAGGAGTGCGTGTAAATGCGGAACAAGGGCGTCGCGCTGACGCCTGATCTCATCGCCGGCGCTGTAGCGGCAACGCTGCTGGTGGTTGCGATGATTTTTGGTGGTGGCTCGCGCGGGACGGGCGATGCGGTGGTGCATCTTTTTGCCGTGCCTGCGCTTTGGCTGGGGGTGATGCGTTGGCGCCGCCACGATGCCACCGGGCTGCAGCGTGCGTTCCTTTATCTGTTCCTGGCGGCGATTGGCGTGGCACTGCTGCAATTGTTGCCACTGCCCGCCAGCTGGATCGGTGCCTTGCCGCTGCGGCACGAGGTCCTGGCCGACCTGGCCGCTGCCGGCATGCACTCGGCCTGGCTGCCGATGAGCCTCGACCCCTGGGCCACCGCGCGGGCCCTGCTGGCGATTGCCTCGACCCTAGCGATGTGGCTGCTGTGCTGCACATTGCCAACGCGCGTCCTTGATCGTCTGCTGGCGCTTGCCGCAATTCTCGCCGTGCCCATGGTGCTGCTCGGGTTCGCCCAGGTGGCGGGCGGCAACCGCGTTGACCTGCACGTGCACGCGTTCCAAAACACCGGGACCGCCACCGCGCTGTTCGCCAACCGCAACCACTTTGCGTCGATGTTGGCGATGCTGCTGCCTGTGGCGATGGTATTGGCGCATGGCGCGCAGCGCGCACACCACAAGCCCGCCGCGTTTGCGTGGTACGCCACGGTGGTGCTGCTGTTGCTGGGTGCCGCGATGACCTTCTCCCGAACCGGTGTGCTGCTGGCGGCGGTCGCTGCCGCCGCTACCGGTGCCATGCTGCTGCTCTCCGCCAACGGAGCGGCCACGTCCTGGCCGCGGCGGCATGCCGGCATGGCCCTGACCCTGCTGGTTGCCGGCGTAGCGGTCGCCAACTACGCGTGGAGCCGCATCATCGATCGCTTCGACAAGGATCCGCTGGGTGACCGGCGCTGGGACTACATCGCCCATGGCTGGACCGCCATCAAAGGCTATCTGCCGTGGGGGAGCGGTCTGGGAACATTCCGTGACACCTACGCACCGTTTGAACCCATCGACGCGATGATCAACAACTACGCGCTGCACGCCCACAACGAATTGGTGGAAATCGCGCTAGAGACTGGACTGGTCGGCTTGGCGCTGATCGCGGCGTTCCTGGCCCTGTTGTTGCTGGCCGTGCGCAGGGGCCTCATCAGCCGTCCCGATGGCGTAAAATTGCCGGTTGCGGCTGCGATCGCCATCACGGTTCCGGTGGCGCATGGCCTTGTCGACTATCCCTTGCGGACACTGACGGTCAGCGTCGTGTTCGCGTTGTTGTTGGCGCGGGTGCTCCTCGCCGACAACCACCAAGCGTTCACCACTGCCATTGCGGAAGGCCCCCATGCACGCTCTTGATCAAACACGCTTGGCCATTGTCGGGCTGGGCTACGTCGGCCTGCCCTTGGCCGTGGAGTTCGGCAAGCAGTACGACACGGTCGGTTTCGACATCAATGCAGAGCGCATTGCCGAGCTGCGCAGCGGACACGACAGCACGTTGGAAGTCGAGCCCGAGTTGCTCACCAAAGCCACGCGTCTGAGCTTCTCTGCCGAGCTCGACGACATCCGCGACTGCAACGTCTATATCGTCACCGTGCCGACTCCAATCGACAGCGCCAAACGCCCGGACCTGACCCCGCTGATCAAGGCCAGCGAGGCGCTAGGCACTGTACTGGCGAAGGGCGATACCGTCATTTATGAAAGCACCGTGTACCCCGGCTGCACCGAGGAAGTGTGCGTTCCGATCCTGGAGCGGGTGAGCGGGCTGAAGTTCAACCAGGACTTCTTCTGCGGCTACAGCCCAGAGCGCATCAACCCGGGCGACAAGGAGCACCGCGTCACCACCATCCTGAAGGTGACCTCGGGATCCACGTCCGAGGCGGCGGATTTCGTCGACGCGCTGTATTGCAGCGTCATTACCGCCGGCACCCACAAGGCGAGCAGCATCAAGGTGGCCGAGGCCGCCAAGGTAATCGAGAACACCCAGCGCGACCTCAACATCGCCCTGGTCAACGACTTGGCGATGCTGTTCAACAAGCTCGGCATCGACACCCTGGAAGTGCTGGAAGCGGCGGGCACAAAGTGGAACTTCCTGCCGTTCCGCCCGGGCCTGGTTGGCGGTCACTGCATCAGCGTGGATCCGTACTACCTGACCCACAAGGCGCAGGAAGTGGGGCACCACCCGGACGTGATCCTGGCCGGCCGACGCACCAACGACGGCATGGGCGCGTACGTGGCGGGCGAAGTGATCCGGCTGATGGTGCGCAAAGGCATCAACCCCGTGCAGGCGAAGGTGCTGATACTGGGGCTGGCGTTCAAGGAAAACTGCCCGGACCTGCGCAATACGCGGGTGGTGGACATCATCGATGCGTTGAAGGGCTACAACACGCGCGTGGACGTGTGCGACCCGTGGGTGGATGCCGCGGAGGCCAAGCATGAGTACGGCCTTGGGCTGACCACGCCGGGTGCGGGTGAGTACGACGCGATCATCGTCGCCGTTGGGCATGACGAGTTCAGGAAGCTAGGTGCCGCAGGGATTCGGGCGCATGGGACGCCGGGTGCAGTCTTGTACGACGTGAAATATGTTCTGCCGCGGGAAGCGGTGGACGGGAGGCTCTGAGGCCTCATGCGAGTTATTGTTACCGGCGGTGCCGGCTACATCGGTTCTCACACCTGTGTCGCCCTGCTCGAAGCCGGCCACGACATCACCGTGATCGACAATCTATGCAACAGCTCCGAGGTGGCGCTGCAGCGGGTGCAGGAGATCACGGGCAAACCGTTGCGCTTTGTGCGTGGTGATGTCCGTAACCCGGACGACCTGGCCCGTGCATTTGAAGGCGCGCCCGATGCGGTGATCCACTTCGCCGCACTCAAGGCGGTCGGGGAAAGCTGCGAAAAGCCGCTCGATTACTTCGACAACAACATCAGCGGCACCATCGCGCTGCTGCAGGCCATGCGACGCGCCAACGTGCACAACCTGGTCTTCAGCTCCTCGGCCACGGTATATGGCGAGGCTGATGAGGTGCCGGTCACCGAGGATGCGCCGTTGCGCGTGACCAATCCATACGGCCGCACCAAGCTGGTGATGGAGGATCTGATCCGCGATTGCTGCCAGGCCATGCCGGACATGAGCGCGGTGTTGCTGCGCTATTTCAACCCGGTCGGCGCGCACCCGAGCGGTCGAATCGGCGAGGACCCACGCGGCGTCCCCAACAACCTAATGCCATACGTTGCCCAAGTCGCAATTGGTCGCCGTGAGCGGCTGCAGGTATTCGGCGGCGACTATCCGACGCCGGACGGCACCGGTGTGCGCGACTACATCCACGTGATGGACCTTGCGGATGCGCACGTGCGCGCGGTGGAATATGGCGTGCGCCACCGTGGTGCCCGCGCGATCAACGTCGGCACCGGGCGCGGCTACAGCGTGTTGGAGCTGGTCCGCGCCTTCGAGCAGGCCAGCGAGCGCCTCGTTCCCTACGACATTGTGCACAGACGCGCGGGCGATGTGGCTATGCTTTGGGCGTCGCCAGCCTTGGCAGAAGATCTACTGGACTGGAAGGCACGCTTTGGGCTCGCGGACATGTGCGGCGACACATGGCGCTGGCAGGCGCAGAACCCGGAGGGGTACATTCAGGGCACGTCTTCGCCCGAGGCGCTCGCCGCGCCATGACCGGTGAAGCTTTTACCCGGCTGCGTGGCCACGCTCAAGCGCTCACTAAGAGCCAGTTCTTGCGCAACGTTGCCGCCGTGGCAACCGGGATCGCAGCTGCCCAAGCCATCTCCCTAGCGTTCATGCCGTTTCTCACGCGGCTCTATGGCCCCGAGGCGTTCGGCGCGCTGGCGGCGTTCACCGCGGTGGTCAACATCATCACCCCGCTGTCCACGCTAGGCTACGCCAATGCCATCGTTATGCCGCAGACGGAGGAGGGCGCCACGGCTGTTGCCCGGCTCTCGATGGTGTGCGCGGCTGTTGCAGCGCTGCTCGCCCTAGTCTTCGTATTCCTGTTCCAGACTCACTTGGCCAGATGGACGGGCCTAGACGCAACGCCCGGCTTTCTCTACCTGATTCCAATATCGCTTCTGTTGGGCGCGTTTCTATCGGTGGCCAACCAAACTGCGATCCGTGAGGGGCTGTTCAAGGCGAAGGCAACTTCTCACGCATCCAGCACGTTGCTGATGAATATCGGCAAGCTTGCTGGTGGTCTGCTTGCGCCTTCCGGATTGGCGTTAATTGTCATCTCGCTAGTGGGAAACGCTCTCAACTATTTCATGCTGCTCTGGTTGGTACCACGAAAGGGTGCCTTCTTGGTGAGGCGCTGGTTCGGAACGGGAGGTATACGAGACGCGGCAAGAGAGCAGCGGGATTTCGCGCTATACCGAATGCCGCAGAGCGCAATTCGAGCCGCCTCCATCGGATTTCCAGTCATAGTTTTGACTGCGTTGTTCAACGCAGGAACAGCGGGGCAGTACTCCATTACGGTGTTAGTTCTGAGTGCTCCTGTCATGCTTCTGGGGGACTCGGTAGGGGAGGTGTTCTTTCCTAAGATCACCATGGCTATCCGTGAGAATCCAGTGCATGCATCCTATCTATTGAAGCGGGCCAGCATATTGATGGGGTTGGTCGCGATAGTCCCGTTCGGAGCTATCGCGATCTGGGGAGATAGTCTTTTTCCTCTCGCCTTCGGTGATCGTTGGGCAAGGGCGGGAGAGTATTCGCAATGGATTGCGATATGGATGGCGAGCGTATTGGTTTCGAGGCCAGCAGTGGCCACTATGCCTGTACTCCGACTGCAACATGTCCTGCTTGCATATGAGGTTCTTATTACAGCGGCGCGAGTGACTGTGATACTTATCGGTTCTTATATGGGCAATGACCTTGTGGCTATAGCTGCCTTTTCTGTTGTCAATGTTATTGGATACTTAAGTTTGCTTTTATTTGTTCTTTGGCGCGCTCACGATCTGGGCTGAGCCGATTCTTGAAGTGGCTTGGTTCAAGGTATTGTAAAGGATTGACTGTGGTTTCATTTTTAATCTTGGTGGTTGCTATCCAGTTTCTTCTCGTGGCTTACCCAGTCATCCGCCGTAAGAGACGTCAGCGCACGTCGATGCTCGGGGTAAGGGATTCGCCAGCAGTGCAAAGAGCGGTTATATCCGCTGCAGAAACTATGCTTTCTTCGCGGCGCGTGTCGATGTCCTTTAATGACGATGAAAGCCTATATGCGTTATTGGCGGGCCTAAAAAAACGCATGCTGGCGAAGCGCACGAGCCATGCCTACGCCTATTACAACTTCCCTCTAGCATTTCTCCTGTTGGGGCTTCTAGACCATTCTTCCGCAACAGGCGATGGCAATGTACTCAAGCGCGTTGAGCACAAGTGCAAGGAACTACTCGATGAGTCCGGCGAGTTGAAGTTTTCTGTCGACAAGCTCGATCAGGCCACCTTCGGCCTCGTTTTTTTGAGATTGTACAAGCTGACCCGCAAGGACAGCTACCTGGCTGGCGCTCGTGATGTACATAAAAAGATGCAGGCCTTCAAGGGGAACGACGGATTGTACCGGTACCGCTCGGGTATTGACGTATTCTTTATCGACGCTGTGGGGCTGCTCTGTCCTTTCCTTGTGCAGTACGCAAAGATTGCAGGTGATCCTTCGGCGATGCTGGACGCAAAGGTTCAAGTTGAGTTCGCACTCGACCGCTGTGTTGCGCCGGGCGATGGCTTGGCTGTCCACGCGTACGACCTGGAGCGTAAGCAGCTGCTGGGCTCGGTGAACTGGGCGCGGGGCACGGGCTGGCTGCTGTTGGGGCTGTCGGAGGTAGCGCGGGAAAGTGGTGATCCGACATTGACGAGTGCCATGCGCCGATATGAATCTATCCTGCGCGACCTGCGTGAGCCGTACGGCTTCTGGCCGCAGTTCCTGGGCCATACCAATGATCGGCAGATAGACTCCTCTAGCACGCTTATGTTCCTGCACGCCTTCCAGCGGTGCGGAACTCTGGACATGGATGCAGCCGCGATTGCGGCGCTCGCCGCAGTGTGCGTAGATCGGGTCGGACGGGTTGTGCAGGCGACGGGAGATACAATCTATATCAACAAGTATTCCCGCATGAAGGGCCCGTCTGAGCTCAGTCAAGGTCTCATGCTCTCGCTTTTTGCGGGGATGCCGCGATGAAAGTCGGCATCCTGACACTCCCCCTGTGGCATAACTACGGCGGAATTTTGCAGGCGTATGCGCTTCGACAGGCCGTCGCAGATCTAGGTCACGAAGCGGTGCTTCTCGATGTGCGCCGACCAGCCGTGGGGCGCATTGCTCTGGGCGCAAGTCGCCTGAAGCGTAGCTTGAGGCGGATCGCTCGTGACGGTCGCAGGGCACCGTGGTACCCGGATCAACTCGAGTTGGCCGAGATATCACGAAATACGCGTGCCTTTGTCCTGGAAAAGATCCAGCCGAGGACCTCACATATCGAGATTGATCGCGTCATGGAGGACATGTCGGGTATATTCGACGCCATCATTGTTGGGAGCGACCAGGTTTGGCGTCGCGAGTACATGCCCGACCTTCAAACCTATTTTCTTGCGCTCCCAGGGGATACGCCACGAAGGATCAGCTATGCAGCATCGCTGGGTGTGGATGACTGGCGCTTCGACCCAGCTGAAAGCGAGCTGTTCGCTGGCAGCCTGAAGAAGTTTAGCGCCGTCTCAGTCCGCGAGGACAGCGCCGTCGAGCTCTTGGGCCGCGAGCTGGGTGTCAACTCATCGCGCGTCTGCGATCCCACACTGCTTTTTGATGCTGATCACTATCGCCGGTTGGCGGAGACTCCTCAGAGCTACGTGAAATGTGCCGGACGCATCTTCACTTACGTGCTTGATTCGGATTCGGACGGCACGACTGCGCTTGCCACACTGGTTGATAGCCTGGGCGGTACTGCATTTAACGTCATGCCAAAGCCCTTTGGACCGAGTTTTCGGCACGATCGCGACAAGCATGTGTTCCCACCGGTGGAAGCATGGTTGAGGGGCTTTAGCGACTGCCAGTTCGTCATTACGGATTCGTTCCATGGCTGTGTTTTTTCACTGATATACAACCGACCCTTCATTGCGGTGGTGAATGTCGAGCGTGGGAAGGCCCGGTTTGAGTCGCTCTTGAGCCGCTATGGGTTGACCGACAGATTGTTCTCCTCACTTGACGAAGTGGATGCCAAGGCGCTCGCGTCAATCGACTGGAAGAGGGTGAACAGCATTCGCGCAGAAGAGAAGCAGAGTGCTCTAGAATTCCTTCGGACTGCACTGATGCCGGACCCTGAGTCGTGAATTCGCCCACGGTTTCGGTCATCGTCCCGGTCTTCAATGGCGGGGAGGACTTAGCTGCTTGTCTTGACAGTCTAATCAGTCAAACGCTTGTTGATCTCGAGATTGTCGTTATCGACGATGGATCTACCGATAACACCGCCGAAATATGCAGGCGATATGCGGTGTCTGATCGGAGGGTTGTTTACATCGGCCAGATAAACGGAGGCGTTTCCGCCGCTCGGAATGCGGGGTTGGACGTTGCGCGAGGCACCTATCTGGCATTCGCTGATGCGGACGATGTTGTTCCTGCTCATGGCTTGGAGGCGTTGGTCAATGCGGGTAATGACAGTGGTGCCGATCTGGTTGTTGGCGATTACCTTGTTGTAAGTGGCGCTGATGCGCGCGTTGTGCACGCTGTGCGAGCTGCTTCGGCCAAAGCGCTGCTTCAATCCATCTTGGATGGACGCAATCATAGCGCGCTGTGGAACAAGCTGGTCAAGCGCTCTGCACTTGGGGCCATTCGGTTCCCAGACGAGATAAGGTACGCCGAGGATCAGGCTCTGTTTGTGGATTTATTTCTTTCCAGGACATTACGTATCACATTTTCAGAAAGTCCGGTTTATGAACATCGGCTTTCACCTGATTCGGCGACGAGGGGCGGTGGCCGTGTGCTGTTTGACCTGTTTCAGGCGAAGCTCTATATCGCAAAACTACTCTGTCGTGAAGGTGTTGCCGACGAATTTCGGGAGAGTTTCGTGTTTGGTTCGGCGAACGCAATAGTCTCGGTAGCACGAAATATTGATATGTCGCTTGCTACAGAGTTGAAGGCACACTTGGGGCAGTACGCGAAAAGCATTGCGGAGCTCGGCTTTCCAGTCGTGGGACTCACCCGTGCACGCTTTCTGCTAGAGCTCGCCAAGATGCCCGACCGGGCATGGGTGCTCTCGCTAAAGGCTGCGCGGTTGGCCGCTTCCCGCTGCGTTGGAGTAGGAGCATGAAGGGAAATGCCAGCAACGCATGCATGCGTAGCAAGCAATTGGGCGCGCGCGTGAGCCGCGTATTGCATATCGTCGGCCGGATGGATCGCGCCGGTGCCGAAACCATGGTGATGAACCTTTACCGTGAGATCGATCGCAGCCGGTTCCAGTTCGATTTTGCCTACTTTACTACCGATCGCTGCGACTACGACGAGGAGATTGAGGCGCTGGGAGGGCGTATCCACCGGATTGGAGCCGCCAGTCCCGCGGCGCGCTTCCGAGCGCTGTACCGGCTGCTTCGCACGGGCGAGTGGTCCATCGTGCATGCGCACACCCTCTTCAGCAGCGGTTTGCACCTGACAGCGGCGCGCGTTGCGAAGGTGCAGCAGCGTATCGCGCATGCTCACAGCACGCAGGATGCCAACAGCGGAAGCATTTTAGGGCGCTTGTATCAGCGTGTATCGAGAGCGCTATTAAAGTGGTCGGCCACCCACTACGTGGCATGCGGGTTGGCTGCTGGCGCCTATCTATTTCCCGGGCGAAAGGATGTGGTGCTGTTACCCAATGCGGTGGATATCAGTAAATTTAGTGAGGCTTCGGGCGCTGTCCGTGGTGAGTTGGGAATACCGTCAGCGCAGCTCGTGGTACTTCAGGTCGGCCGATTCATGCCCGTGAAGAACCATGAGCGCTCGATCCGAATCGCTGATGCGATGCGACAAGCCGGAGTGGACTTCCAGTTGCTTCTCGTTGGAGCCGGACCCGAACAGTCCGCGATCGAACGCCTTGTCGCGGACAAAGACCTGGGTAAACACGTACGCCTCCTCGGCCTGAGGGCCGACATACCGGAGCTGATGGCAGCGGCAGACGTAATGCTCATGCCTTCTCACCATGAGGGATTCCCAGTAGTACTGGTGGAGGCTCAAGCAGCAGGGTTGCCTGCCGTCGTGTCCAGCGCCGTATCCAGTGAGGTGGAGTTGGGTATGGGAATGGTTCACTTCGTTGACCTCGATGCGACCGATCGTGACTGGGTGAAAGCGTTAGAGGTGGCCGCAAGAGTCGGCTGTCCTGACAAAGAGGTGCGGCGCGCGAGTCTGGAGCGGGCGGGATTCTCGTCTGCAGCCGGTGCGCGGCAACTTGAGCAGGTGTACAACGCCACATGATTCCGTATCTTCTGTTACTTGTCGCCGTGGTGACTACCGCGTATTTTGGGCGGCGTTCGGGCCACTCAATTCTGAGGAAAGTCAGTCTGCTTGTCGTAGGCCTGATCCTTACATTATTTGCAGGGCTTCGTGACTTCCGGGTTGGAACAGATACTGGGAATTACGTGAGGCAATTCATGCGCAGCGAGTCATTTTCCGCGGCGATGGAACGAAGAACCGAGTTTGGGTTCAACTTGCTGACCTGGGTGGCACGGTCGATATCTGATTCATACAACGTAATGCTGTTGATGATCGCTGCGATCGTCGTCATCTGTTATGTTTCCACGATCATCAAGTTGACGCGCCGTTACGAGACTGCGATCTTCCTATTTATCGCGATCGGCATTTATACATTTTTTTTCAATGGTGCGCGGCAGGGAATTGCAGCTGCTATCTGCTTCATGGCAATCCCGTTTCTGCTGGAAAGGAGGGCTGCGGCCTACTTTACGCTGGTTGCCCTCGGGGCCACTTTTCATCAGACAGCTCTCATTGCGGCGCCACTTTATTATCTTGCATCCGACCGTGCTGGTTGGAAGCGGGTGTTAGCATTGGCTCTCGCGACAGTCATCGTAGTGCTGTTTCTTCAAGTATTCGTTGGATTTGCAGCAAGCGTTCTCGATGACAAGTACGCAGCATACGCAGAGCAGGGCGAGGGTGGGGGGCAAATTTGGGTCATATTCCTAGTCTGTCAGGGCGTTATGCTCTACATGTTCAAGACCGCGGTGCGTGATCCTAACTATGTGCGACTATTAAACATCTATTTGATAGGACTTGTGCTCGCTCTTGCCTCTACTATTTCTAGCGTGAATCCATCAGGACTGCTGCGTCTACACCTCTACTTCAGTTCCACGGCCATTGTTATGTGGCCGATGGTGTTCGGGCAGTTCAGGAATACGCCGCTTCGAGGTGTTATGGCTTTGGGATTCTTGGCGGTCACCATTTCCTTCTATGTTTTGACGACGAGCGCATTCAGCAACCTCGTCCCATATAGGGCCAGTGCCGGTATGTTCAATGATCACTGACGGGCCCCCGATCTCCATTGGTATTCCATTCTTCAACGCTGAGAGTACTTTGCTAGACGCAGTTCGCTCAGTTTTTGCCCAGACCCACGTCAGCTGGGAGTTGATACTGTTGGATGACGGATCTACCGATCGTTCACTGGAACTCGCCCTATCGATCGACGATCCACGGGTAAGGGTGTACTCGGATGGGAAGAATAAGCGCCTTGCTACGCGACTCAACGAATTGCGGTACTTGGTTAGAACCGAATATATCGCGCGGATGGACGCCGATGATTTGATGGCGCCTACTCGCCTCGCGCGACAGTTGGAGGTGCTGGTCGCCAACCCCGATGTGGACCTTGTGTCCACAGGTGTGCTCTCGTTGACTGACGACTATGAACCTGTGGGTGTGCGTTGCGTGGCTCCCGGTCATTCAATACTGCCTCGCGCGTTGCTGGGGGGGCACTCCGGTATCGTGCATGCGTCGGTAATTGGTCGCAAAGCTTGGTTTGATCGAAATAGTTACCGGCAAGACCTCCCCATCTCACAGGACACCAATCTCTGGGTCCGCGCATATTCACGAAATGATCTGCGCGTGGCATTCGTCCCTGAGCCGATGTACTACTATCGGGAGGATGGAAGCGTGAACGCTGGGAAGCTCCTGCGTGCCTATCACATCGGCCGTCAGACGATCTTGCGCGACGCTGGATCCCGGTTTCGCTTCGTGGATAGGGCTGCTGCGTTTGCAGCCAGCAGCGCAAGGTCCGTTGCCGTCGGCGTTCTTGACAGCCTCGGTCGGCTGGATGTTATCCGTGCCCGCCGTGTTCCCGTGCAACTAGAGAACATTCAGAAGGAACGTCTTGAGGGCGAAATTGCGTCAATCAGAGCGCTTGAATTGCCGCTCCGCAAAAATACGAAAACGCATTATGTGTCGTAATGTCTGCTTCGTCGTCACGGACGCAGTTTCGTTCAACGTACTGTACCGGGGGCAGCTCGAGTATCTCGTCGGCGAGGGGTTTGCGCTTACGATGATTTGCGGGGGATCAGCTGAAGAGTTGGAACGCCTTCGTGCCAGGAACGTAGGCCGTCTCGTTGACGTCGGACTCGTTCGAACTCCAAGCCTGTTCGCGGATGGAACCTCCTTGATCCGCCTGATTTGGCATTTCTTGTTCAACCGCTACGACCTCGTGCTTACGTCAACGCCAAAGGCCTTGTTGCTCGCCAGCATTGCTGCCTGCTTTACGATGCAGCGCCGCCGCGTCGCCTTCTTTCAGGGACGGGTCTACGAGAACTTCCGGGGTCTGAGACGAAGGATCTACCGGCTCTTCGATCGCGCGACTGTGGCTTGCGTCCATGAGGTTCTATTCGTCTCACGCTCACTGATGTCGGAGTTCGTCAACGAGATGCCGACGGCAGAGACGAAGGGACGGGTGCTTGGCGATGGCTCGGGGAATGGCATTTGTTCCCAGACGTTCTCACATGATGCGGTGCCCTTAGAACGTGTCGAGGAAATCAGGCGTGAGTTGGGGCTCCTGGCTTCGGATTTCGTGATCTTGGTAGTTGGACGGATTTGTGCCGACAAAGGCCTCGTGGAAATCGAACAGGTTGCTGATCGGTTGGTGGACTCAGGCGCGAAGCTGGTACTTGTGGGGCCGCCTGAAGGCGAGAAGGCCGCCTCTTTTTTGAAGCGCCTTGTGGCATCAAAAGTGGTTCGACACGTACCGTTTACGCGTGATGTTGTGTCGTATTTCGCGCTTGCAAACGCGCATTTATTTCTTTCTCACCGCGAAGGATTTGGCAACGTGGCCATCGAGGCTGCGGCGATGGGGGTCCCTACAATTGCGTTCGATGTCGTCGGTGTGCGCGATAGTGTCGGGGATGGTGTCAGTGGAATCCGTGTCGATTTTGGGGATGTTGACGCTGTGGCGATGATTTTGCGCGGAATGATGGACGACCGTGAAGGAACACTAAATCGTTTCGTACATGCACGGCAATGGGCGCTGGAAAGGTTCTCCCGTGAACGGGTGTGGGCGGAGTTTGCGGAGTTCTATAGAGGTGCGCAGCCCGCGAACAAGCAGAGTGAGTCATACGGATGAAGCCTTTCTCTGTAGATTCACGCTTCGGTAGGCGAGTGATGGCATGGATTCAAGGTTACGATCACCTCAAGTACTGGCGGAGGCGTGCATCTGTTGTTGATCGCGACAGCGCGGCCTCGCTACTAAGAAAGCTCTGGTATCTGTACTACATCAAGAAGGTCGATGCGCGCCATGGGTGTTCGTTTGGAACCAATCTCAATGGCGGCGCAAGCTTTGATTCGCCACCGCTCTTGCCGCATGGCCCTGCCGGAATTTTCGTTGGACATAACGTCAAGATCGGACGTGGCGTGACGATCTTCCAGCAGGTGACGATTTCTCACGGGGGGGGGATATAGGCGATGGAGTCGTATTGGGCGCAGGCAGCAAAGTGTTGGCCGGTAGGAATGTTGGGGCGGGGGCGAAGCTGGGAGCGAACTGTGTCGTAGTAGAAGATATTCCCCCCGGCGCGACAGTAGTGCTCCAGAAACCACGCATCATTTTGAATGTCGAGAAAAATGAATCAGGAAATCGTTGATCTGGTCAGGGATATATACGGGGATAGCTTTGTCCCTCTGCACCGTCCGGTGTTCGAAGGTAACGAACGGCAGTACCTAGTCGACTGCATCGACTCGAACTTCGTCTCCTCCGTAGGCGCGAAGGTCACCGCGTTCGAGCAGCAGGTAGCCGCGTTCACCGGTTCGCGCTACGCAGTGGCGACCGTCAATGGCACCGCCGCGTTGCACATCGCGCTGCTGCTGGCGGGCGTTGAACCCGGCGACGAAGTGATCTCGCAAGCCCTGACCTTCATCGCCACCTGCAACGCGCTTACCTACGCTGGTGCGCGCCCCGTCTTCGTAGATGTGGACTTGGACACTTTGGGCATGAGTGCGGACGCGCTACGCCGCTTCCTGGCCACCCACGCCGAGATCCGCGGCGGCCGCGCCTGGAACAAGACCACCGGCCGCCGCATCTCCGCCTGTGTGCCCATGCACACTTTCGGCCTGCCTTGCCGGATCAATGAGATCGTCGCCATCTGCGACGAGTACGGCATCGCCGTGGTCGAGGACGCCGCCGAGTCGCTGGGCAGCTATGTCGGCAGCCGCCACACCGGCACCTTCGGTCAGTTGGCCACGCTCAGCTTCAACGGCAACAAGGTGATCACCACCGGCGGTGGGGGCATGATCATCACCGACGACGAGGTGCTGGCGAAGCGCGCCAAACACCTGACCACCACCGCCAAGGTGCCGCACCCCTACGAGTTCGTGCACGACGAGGTGGGCTACAACTACCGCATGCCCAACCTCAACGCCGCCCTGGGCTGCGCACAGATGGAGCTGCTGCCGCAGATGCTGGCCATCAAGGCCGAAGTGGCCGCCCGCTACCGCGAGTTCTTCGCAGGGCAGGGCGTCCGCTTCATCGATGCCCCGGAGGGCACCACCAGCAACTTCTGGCTCAACGCCATCGTGCTGGACTCCGAGGCCGAGCGTGATGCGTTTCTGGAGTACACCAACGCCCAGGGCGTGATGACCCGCCCGGTCTGGCGTTTGATGTCGCGCTTGGAGATGTTTAAGGCCTGCCAGCACGATGGGCTGGAGAACTCGCAGTGGCTGGAGGCGCGGGTGGTGAATCTGCCGTCGAGCGTTCCGGAAAGTGAATTTGGACGACTGAAAGCATGAATGTTTTGGAATTGATCGGCCGGGACCGCCCGCTGTTCGACGCCGATATCCAGCGCCACGAAGCGGAGCTTTCCGCCCATGTGCGCGAAAGCCGCTTCCTGGTAATCGGCGGCGCTGGCTCCATCGGGCAGGCAGTGACCCGCGAGATCTTCAAGCGCAAGCCGAAAGTGCTGCATGTTGTCGACATCAGCGAGAACAACATGGTTGAGCTGGTCCGCGACGTGCGCAGCACGCTGGGCTACATCGACGGCGACTTCCGTACCTTCGCCATCGACTGCGGCAGCCGCGAGTTCCAGGCGCTGATGAACGCCGGCACCGGCTACGACTACGTGCTCAACCTGTCCGCGCTCAAACACGTGCGCAGCGAGAAGGACCCGTTCACCCTGATGCGGTTGATCCAGGTGAACATCCTCAACACCATCAGCACCATTGCCCAAGCCAAGGCGGGTGGTGCGCGCAAGTACTTCTGCGTGTCCACCGACAAGGCCGCCAACCCGGTCAACATGATGGGCGCCAGCAAGCGGATCATGGAGATGTTCCTGATGCAGGCCAGTTTGGAGCTGCCGATCTCCACGGCGCGCTTCGCCAACGTGGCGTTTTCTGATGGCTCGCTGCTGCATGGGTTCAACCAGCGATTCGCCAAACGCCAGCCGATTTCGGCGCCCAACGATGTGCGTCGCTACTTCGTGACGCCGCAGGAGTCGGGGGAGCTGTGTCTCAGCTCGTGCCTGCTGGGTGAGAACCGCGACATCTTCTTCCCCAAGCTCAGCGAGCAGCTTGACCTCACGCGGTTTTCCGATATCGCGGTGCGCTACCTCGAATCCTTGGGTTTCGAGCCCTTCGAGTGCGCCAGCGAGGACGAAGCCCGCGACCGCGCCGCCGAGTTGATCGCTGCCAAGAAATGGCCGGTGTACTTCTTCGCCAGCGATACCACGGGCGAGAAGGACTTCGAGGAGTTCTACACCGGCAGCGAGACGCTGGACATGGACCGCTTCCAGAACATCGGCGTGATCAAGAATGCGCCGGAGTTCGATGAGGAGCGACTGGGGTATTTCCTTACAACGATCGACGGTATCCGCCGAGGTGAAACCTGGGACAAACCTGAGATCGTGGCGCTCTTCAACCACATGATTCCGGATTTCGCCCACAAAGAAACCGGCAAGTATCTCGACAGCAGGATGTGACATGCAGCGATTGCTCGACATTATTTTTTCCGGGCTGGCGCTGTTGATGCTCTCGCCACTGCTGGTGCCCATCGCGATCATCCTGCGTCTGACCGGCGAGGGCGAAGTTTTCTATGTGCAGCAGCGGATCGGCCAAGGCGGCCGCACCTTCGGCCTGTACAAGTTCGCCACCATGCTGAAGAACAGCCCGAACTTGGGCACCGGCACTGTCACCGTGAAGCACGACCCGCGCGTGCTCCCGATCGGCCGCTTCCTGCGCAAGACCAAGATCAACGAGCTGCCGCAGCTGCTGAACATCTTCAAGGGCGACATGAGCATCGTCGGTCCGCGCCCGCAGACCCAGCGCTGCTTTGACGCGTTCCCCGCAAGCTCGCAGGCCGAGATCATCAAGGTGCGTCCCGGCCTGTCCGGAGTGGGCTCCATCGTGTTCCGCGACGAAGAAGAGCTGATGCACGCGAGCGCCGAACCCGAGCGGTTCTACGACGAGGTGATCATGCCGTACAAGGGCGCGCTGGAAGGGTGGTATGTGGCCAATCAGGGCTTGGGAACGTACCTGAAGTGCATCGTGCTGACGGCGTGGGTGATTGTGAGTCCTGGCTCCAACCTGCTCTGGCGGATCTTTCCGGGGTTGCCGCCTGCGCCCGCGGAATTGCAGACCGCCAGCCTCCGCTCTGATAGCGAGGCCGCTTGATGAAGCTCCTGTTTGACCACCGCTTCTTCGCACACGTCAACGAAGCTTCACTCAAAGAAACGGGCAGGGCATCGCGTGGGCTGGGGATCGCGGAATCATTGCTGAAGCGTGGATGGGTGGCGAGCAGTTTGGCGGTCCTGGAAACCATCGCCGGGAAGATCCTCGCGCTGCCCATCCCGATCTACAGCTCGATCGTCTACGCCACCGTAACCAACATGAGGGGTCTTCCGCACTTCCTCGGCATGTACGCGAGGGCGATGTATTACCGCGAAAAGCTTGGGAGGATGGAGCCCAATGTCCTGATCGATCAGAACGTCTTTTTTGCATACCCGAAGGGCGTCGAGCTGAGCGAGTTTTCGTACATCGACAAGAACGTCATCATCATGAGCCGCACGGCGAAGGTCGGCAGGCGGGTCCACATGGCCCCGCGCGTGTTCGTGAGCGGCGGCGGCGAGTTTGAGATCGAGGACTACGCCTGCATTGCGACCGGCTCCAACATCATCACGTCCACGGAGGTGCTGAAGGATGGAGCCCGTTGTTCGGGACCGATGGTCAGTGCCGATCAGCGGAATGTCTATCGCGGCAAGGTCACGATCAAGAAAGATGCGTTCATTGGGCCGAACGTGACGCTACTGCCCGGAGTTACCGTCGCGGAAGGGGCTGTCGCTGGAGCAGGCGTCACCATTGCCAAGAGCACGGAGAAGTGGGGCATCTACGTGGGTGCCCGTGCCGAAAAGATTTCGGTTCGAGAGCCAGTTTCTTGGCCGGACAACTGATGAATGGGTGGGCTGAAAGGTCAGCGCCGCGCTGATGGGCACACCTGACGTCCTGCTTGGCGCGCTTGCGCTGGGTGTCGGCATTTTCTTGGCGTGGGGTAGTGGGCCGGTGGCTCGCGTGGTGCTGTTTATCACGGCACTCGTGGTTGCCGCGATGCTGTTTTTGCCCGGATCACAGCTGGCTGCAATCGTCGGCGCGGACGCGGTAGCCGCGATGACCCGGATGGTGGCCGATACCCCATGGAGCCTTTCGGATTGGCTGCACTTTCTGATCTTTGTCTGGTTGGGGCTGCTGCTCTGGTTGGGACGCGCGGACCTTCGTGGCTGGAAAGCGTGGAGTCTGATGGCGGTGTTGGCGGTGGCAGCCGAGTTGGCGCAGGGGTTCGCGCCGGAGCGCTCCCCCAGGATCGACGACGTTTTTTTGAATCTGGCCGGCGGAATGGCGGGATTGCTGGCAGGCATCTTGCTTCTCAGCATCGGCCGCTTCCTGACAAAAGCGGGAGGGCGCATTTGATGCGCGCTGATATTTAGTGAACCGTGACTGGCGTCACGCGTCGAAATGTGACAATAAAGCGCCATTCCGTTCATAAAAACTCCTTTGGAATCAGCGGCCTGCCGCTGTATCCTTTGGCAGTATTGAACTCGGTCGTCCTATCGGAAGGGGTTGTGTTTTGATCGCTGGACTTGATTGGCCTGTTGCCTTGTCGGCAGCCGGAGTTACATGGTTCGTCCAGTGGTTGCTGCACCCATTGGCTCCTCGTTTGAACCTGTTGGATTTCCCCAAGGGCCGCAAGGACCACGCGCACCCGACCCCGATCACCGGTGGCCTGGCGATGCTGGTGGGCGTCCTGGTGCTGGGGTTTTCGTCCTTCATTCCGATGGACGCTCACACGATCGCGTTCATGTCGGCAGGCACGTTGCTGGTGGTCGTGGGCCTGCTGGATGACCTGTACGACCTGTCGTGGAAGCTGCGCATTCCCGCCCAGGTCGCCGCCGCGCTGATCATGATCTACGTCGGCGGCGTCAAGGTGGAGCAGATCGGCCCGGTGTTTGGGCTGGCGGAGTTGTCGCTGGGCTGGCTGTCGGTGCCCTTTACGGTGTTCGCGACGGTCGGGCTGATCAACGCGATCAACATGATTGACGGCGCGGACGGGCTGGCGGGCTCACTGGTGTTGACGGCGCTGGTGTTGCTGACGGCGGCCGGCGTGTATTCCGGCAACCTGGAGGTGGCGGACAGGGCTTTGCTGATGGCCGGCGTTGTCGCTGCGTTCCTGAGCTTCAATCTGCGATCGCCCTGGCGTCCGCGGGCAAAGATCTTCATGGGCAATGCGGGCAGTGCGTTCCTGGGATTCGTGATTGCCTGGTTTGCGTTTCGCCTGACCCAGAGCCCCGCGCACCCGGTCAATCCGGTGCTTGCGCTGTGGTTCGTGATGATCCCGGTGATGGATTGTCTGGTCCTGATGGTCCGGCGCACGCGGGTGCGCAAGTCGCCCTTTATTGCCGACCGCAACCACATGCATCACCTGATGCGTGATGCGGGGTTCGGGCCGACGCGTACTGCCGGGGTGTTGAGCCTCGTTACCGCCATGTGTGGCGTCGCAGTCGGTCAAGCGATGCGCCTGGATGTTCCGCATCCCGTTTTGCTGGGCCTGTTCGTGCTGATGTGCCTGACCTGGTACTGGGTGACAGCGAAGCGGGAGAGGGCGGTGAGCTTCTTCCGTTGGGTGCTCAGGATGACCACCTGGTTTGTAGGACCCACGCCGACGGAGCGCGCCGCGGCGCAGTGCGATCACGCGAGCCGAAGCCACTGACGGTCGCCTCTGGCGATTCGCCTTTCGAAGAACGCTTCACGGCCAAACTGCGACACAGTTCCATCGCGTATGGAACGTGCTAGCTTTCCCCTGCGGGCATCAAGCGCAGCGTTCTCGACCGGTGTCCCCCACGTCCGGTCTGCTGCAGGGGACGACCCGCGCCAATTGCTGCCGTGCAGTCACGGCGGCGTTTTGCTACCCATCTGGGAGGGGACACCATGGAAGTAGTTCAGCCAGCACGCGCTTTGCTCGCCGTTGCGGTTTTTTCGGCATTGGCCTCGCTGGCCGCTGCGCCGGCAATGGCGCAGGAAGTCCGCGGGGATGCACCGGAGCAGCGCGCCACCACGCTGTCGGGCATCACCGTCACCGCGCAGAAGCGCGAGGAGGCGCTGCAGGACGTGCCGATCGTGATTAACGTGCTCGACGAGCAGTTGCTGCAGGACAGTGGCGTCCACGACATCAAGGACATGCAGGTGCTGGTGCCCGGCCTGACGGTGACCAGCACCCAGAGTGCGGCGCAGACCACCGCGCGCATCCGCGGCATCGGCACGGTGGGTGACAACGCGGGCCTGGAGTCCTCGGTCGGCATCGTCATCGATGGCGTGTACCGCTCGCGCAACAGCGTCGGTTTTGGCGACCTGGGCGAGGTGGAACGGATCGAGGTGCTAAAGGGCCCGCAGGGCACGGTGTTCGGCAAGAACACCTCGGCAGGCGTCATCAACGTGATCACCCGCCGCCCCAGCTACACCCAGAGCGCCGAGGGCGAGATCACCGTCGGCAACTACGGCCTGTTCGGGGTCTCCGGTGCCTATAACGATGCGCTGGGCGAGAACGCGGCGTTCCGCGTGTTTGCCAGCAAGCGCAAGCGCGACGGCGTGGACAACGTCAGGTTCGGCGCCGGTCCGCGCACCGAGGACGACGACGGCAACCAGAACTACCACACCTTCCGCGGCCAGCTGCTGCTGGAGCCGACCGACAACCTGTCGATCAACTTCGTCGGCGATTTCAGCAGTCGCGAGGAGAACTGCTGCATCACCGTGACCACCGATCGCGGTCCGACGGCGGCGATCATCAACGCACTCACCCCGGGCGGGGAGGGCGTTATCCCGGCCGTTGATCTGGACCGCCGGCTCGGCTACGCAAACCGTTCCACCAGCCAGGACCTGAAGGACAAGGGCGTGGCGATGAACATCGACTGGGTGTCGCCGTGGGCCAATGGCGCGACCGTCAGCTCGATCACCTCAATGCGCGACTGGAAGGCCATCAACGGTCTGGACTTCGACTACAGCGCGGCCGACATCCTGTACCGCGCGCCGGACGAGGACGAGTCGCTGACCCAGTTCGAGACCTTCAGCCAGGAACTGCGCATGACCGGTTCCAGCGACCGGGTGGACTGGATGGTCGGCCTGTTCTATTCCGATGAGGACCTGACCCGCAACGACTCCTACCGCTTCGGCCCGGCGTACGAGCCGTACCTGTCCACGCTGGTCGGCAGCCAGGTGCTGGGCGGCGTGGCGGCGCAGCTGGCACCGCTGGGGCTGACGGTGGACCAGTCGAATCCGGCGCTGTTCTTCTCGCAGGTCAGCGGCCAGCCCTTTGGCACCAACTTCCGTGGTCTGGGCTCGCTGGACGAGCACCGTCAGAACGCCAAGAGCACGGCGATCTTCACCAACAACACCTTCCACGCCACCGATCAGCTGGATATCACCGTGGGCCTGCGCTACACCCACGAGAAGAAGACGCTGCAAACGGTGTACGACAACCCCAACGGCAGCGCGGCCTGCGGGGCGACGCTGGCCAACCCGGCGGCACGGGTCGGCGGGGCACTGGCCGGGCGCATCAACGGGTTCGGCAGCCTGCCACCGGCGCTGCAACAGCAGTTGCTGGCCGGCCTGGTACCGGCGCTCGCGCCCACCATCGCCGGCTACATGTGCCTGCCGTGGGCCAACATCGCCCACGACGGCCGCGACGTCACCCAGTCGCGTACCGAGAAGGAGTGGTCGGGCACGTTCAAGCTGGCCTACAGCTGGTCCGACGACGTGATGACCTACGGCTCGGCGGCGCGCGGCTACAAGGCCGGCGGCTTCAACCTGGACCGGGTGCAGTCGGCCAACGGGCTGTCCAGCGGCGTGCAGGGCATCACCCCGGTGGATGACACGTCCTTCCCGGGCGAGTTCGTGGACAGCTACGAGCTGGGGCTGAAGACCAACTGGATGGACGGCAATCTGCTGTTCAACGCGGCGCTGTTCTACCAGAAGTACAGCGACTTCCAGCTCAACAGCTTCCTGGGCACCAGTTTCGTGGTGCGCTCGATCCCCGAGGTGGTGTCGCAGGGCTTCGAGGCCGACGTGATGTGGCAGACCGCGATGCGCGGGCTGACCATGCAGGGCGGCCTGACCTACGCCCAGACCGAGTACGGCAACGACCTGTTGCCTGACCTCGATCTGGTCGCGCTGCCGGGCAACACGATGAGCTTTGCCCCGCGCTGGTCGGGTAACGCGTCCATGACCTATGAGTGGGACATGGGAGCCGACCTGCTGGGCCGCTTCAACATCGGCGGCAAGTACATGTCCAAGTTCAATACCGGCTCGGATCTGGACCCGCAGAAGATGCAGGACGGCTTCGGCCTGGTGAATGCCCGCTTGGGTCTGGGTCGCCAGGACAAGCGCTGGATGGTCGAGGTTTGGGGTCAGAACCTGACCAACGAGACCTACAAGCAGGTCGGCATTGACGCGCCGATCCAGTCCGGCTCGTGGAACGCCTTCCTGGGCGCGCCGCGCATGTACGGCATGACCCTGCGCGTGCGCTACTGAGTCAGCGGTATCGCGCCGCCGCCTGCAGGGATGTGGGCGGCGGTTTTTTTTTGGTGGGTAGGTGGGCGGTATAGTGCCGCCATGAGCAAAGACGTAACCGATGCGGCACTTGAGGCCCTTGCCCGGCAGGTCGGCGAGGCCGCCCGCGGAAACCATCACCGGCTGGCCACCGCGGAAAGTTGCACCGGCGGCTGGATCGCCAAGACCCTGACGGATATTCCCGGATCATCGGAGTGGTTCGACTGCGGCATGGTCGCCTACAGCTACGAGGCCAAGCAGGCGATGCTGGGCGTGCAGGCGATCACGCTGGAAGAGCACGGCGCGGTCAGCCGCGAGACCGCCATCGAGATGGCTTCGGGCGCGCTGGTCTATTCCGGCGCGAGTCTGGCGGTCGCGGTCACCGGCATTGCCGGCCCCGGCGGCGGGGTGGACGACAAACCGGTGGGAACGGTGTGGATTGCCTGGAAGCGGCGCGGCGGCTACACCACGGCGCTGGTGTTCCACTTCGACGGCGACCGCGATGCGGTGCGCCGGCAGACGGTGGCGGCGGCCCTGCACGGACTGCTGGATCTGGCCGTCTGAGCGATTGGTGGGGCCCGGGTTTGGTCCCCGCACTAGCTGTCACTTGTAACCGGTGGGTGCTTGTTAGTAGTATTACTACTAATGAACGCACTCACTGAAACCCAGCACGCCATTCTTGCCCTGATCGGGGATCGCATCGCGGTGGAAGGCATGCCGCCTTCGCAGACCGAGATCGCCCGCGCAATGGGCTTCTCCGGTGTCCGCGCCGCGCAATACCATCTCGAAGCCCTGGAGCAGGCGGGTGTGATTGAACGTCTCCCCGGCAAGGCGCGCGGCCTGCGGCTGACGCCGACGGGTCTGGCCCTGCTGGGCGGCGATGACGACGACCGGGCGGTGGCGGAATCCGCGGCCGCGCGGTCCCGGCGCGACGAGGACGCCTTGTTGCTGCCGGTGCTGGGCCGGGTCGCTGCGGGCGCGCCGATCGGTGCCGACCCCAACGTCGATGAGCACGTGCTGCTGGATCGCAACATCTTCTTTCCCGCACCCGACTACATGCTCAAGGTGCAGGGCGACTCGATGCGCGATGAAGGCATCTTCGATGGCGACCTGATCGGCGTGCACCGCACTCCGGAGGCGCGCAGTGGCGAGATCGTGGTGGCCCGCATCGACGACGAGATCACGGTGAAGCTGCTGAAAATCGGCAAGGACCGGATCCGGCTGCTGCCGCGCAACCCCGACTACCACCCCATCGAGGTCATGCCCGACCAGGACTTCGCCATTGAAGGGCTTTACTGCGGTCTTGTACGCCGCGGCCGCTGATGCCGGTTATCCGTTGCCCGCGCGGGGCTATTTCCGACCGTGAGCATGCCGCCGCCCCGATGGCCGACAATGGGCGGCTCACCTAATTTCTTAATCACGGTCGCGGTCGCAGCTTGTGCGACGGCCTCCCACTACGCTGGATTCATTCACTGATGGCAACAAGGAAAACCCCAATGGACGAGAACAAAAAGCGCGCTCTTTCCGCGGCCTTGGGCCAGATCGAGAAGCAGTTTGGCAAGGGATCGGTCATGCGCATGGGCGACCGTGTCGTCGAGGCCGCCGAGGTCATCGGCACCGGTTCACTGATGTTGGACATCGCGCTCGGCATTGGCGGCCTGCCCAAGGGCCGCGTGGTCGAGATCTACGGTCCGGAGTCCTCCGGCAAGACCACCCTGACCCTGCAGGCGATCGCCGAGTGCCAGAAGATGGGCGGAACCGCTGCCTTCATCGACGCCGAGCACGCGCTCGACCCGACCTACGCGGCCAAGCTGGGCGTCAATGTTGAAGAACTGCTGCTCTCGCAGCCCGACACCGGCGAGCAGGCGCTGGAAATCGCCGACATGCTGGTGCGCTCCGCCGCGGTGGATATCGTGGTGATCGACTCGGTCGCTGCGCTCACCCCGCGGGCGGAGATCGAGGGCGAGATGGGCGACCAGTTGCCCGGCCTGCAGGCCCGACTGATGAGCCAGGCCCTGCGCAAGCTGACCGGCAACATCAAGCGCTCCGGCACCCTGGTGGTCTTCATCAACCAGCTGCGCCACAAGATCGGCCAGATGATGCCCGGCCAGAGCCCGGAAGTGACCACCGGCGGCAACGCGTTGAAGTTCTACGCCTCCGTGCGCCTGGACATCCGCCGTATCGGCGCGGTCAAGAAGGGCGACGAGATCATCGGCAACCAGACCCGCATCAAGGTGGTCAAGAACAAGATGGCGCCGCCGTTCAAGCAGGTCATCACGGAGATCCTCTATGGCGAGGGCATCTCCCGCGAGGGCGAGCTGATCGAGATGGGCCTGGAAGCCAAGCTGGTCGAGCGCGCTGGCGCCTGGTACAGCATGGGCGAGGAGCGTATCGGCCAGGGCAAGGAGAACGCGCGCCAGTACCTCAAGGACAACGTCGAGCTGGCAGAACGTCTGGAAGCCGAAATCCGCAAGCGTCTGGTGCCCATCGAGATCGTCAAGGCGGAAGCCGCGGCGGCTGGCGTGGACGGCGAAGAAGACGCCAAGGATGCCAAGGTCGGCAAGGCCGCAAAGGGCGCCAAGGCCGAGGTCTGACCGGGTTCGCATGATCCGATAGATCTCGAGAGATGCAGGACGAAAGCTCCAACGAGGAAGGCGGCGGAGGCCTGTTCGATACCGAACCAGGCCGCACGACGGGCCGGCGACGCAAGCGTGAGCCGGCCACCCCGCTGCAACGCGCGCTGGGCCTGCTGGCCCGGCGCGAGCACTCGCGCAAGGAACTGACACGCAAGCTCACGTCCCGCGGACTGGATGCCCGCGAGGTCGAGGCGGCGGTGGACAAGCTCGCCGACGCCGGCTGGCAGGATGACAACCGGTTTGCCGAAAGCGTGGTGCGCAATCGCACCGGCAGTGGCTACGGGCCGATCCATATCCGCGCGGAGCTGCGCATGCACGGTCTGGACGATGACGCGATCACCGCCGCGCTGGACACCTTCGAGGGCAGTTGGGTGGAGATTGCACGCGATCTGGTGTCCCGCCGTTACGGCGATGCGATCCATGACGACATCGCGGTGCGTCGAAAGGCCGCCGACACATTGATGCGGCGGGGATTTTCCGGCGACGTGGTACGTGCCGCGACGCGCTTTGACCCCGACGATTCTTTCGGTTGCTGAACCCGTCCCTGATACGCTAAGCGGCTTGCGGGGACCGGCGTCGAGTCCACGCGCCCAGCCCTTCGACTTCCCGTGCCAGGCATGAACGCTCCCAAGTCCAGCTCCAACCCGCCCAGCTCCAACCAGATCCGCCGCGATTTCCTGGAATTCTTCCGCGAGCGCGGGCACACCATCGTGCCGTCGGCGCCGTTGATCCCGGCCAATGATCCCACCCTGCTGTTCACCAACTCGGGGATGGTCCAGTTCAAGAACGTGTTCCTGGGCAGCGAAAAGCCCGGTTACGTGCGCGCGGCCGACGTCCAGCGCTGCCTGCGCGCGGGCGGAAAGCACAACGATCTGGACCAGGTTGGCTATACCGCGCGCCACCACACCTTCTTCGAGATGTTGGGCAACTGGTCGTTTGGCGATTACTTCAAGCTCGAGGCCATCAAGTGGGCGTGGGAGCTGCTGACCGACGTGTGGGGCCTGGACCCCAAGCGGCTGCTGGTCACCGTGTACCAGACCGATGACGAGGCGTATGCCATCTGGCGCGACGAGATCGGCGTGCCCGAAGAGCGGATCATCCGCATCGGTGACAACAAGGGCGCGCCGTTTGCCTCCGACAACTTCTGGCAGATGGCCGACACGGGTCCCTGCGGCCCGTGCACCGAGATCTTCTACGACCACGGCGAGCAGCACTTCGGTGGCCCCCCGGGTTCGCCCGACGAGGACGGCGACCGTTTCATCGAGATCTGGAACCTGGTGTTCATGCAGTTCGACCGCCAGCCCGACGGGACCCTGGCGCCACTGCCGGCGCCCTGCGTGGACACCGGCATGGGCCTGGAGCGACTGGCCGCGATCCTGCAGGGCAAGCACGGCAACTACGAGATCGACATCTTCCAGCACCTGATTGCCGCGGCGGCGCGTCTCACCGGCACGGAGGATCTGGACAACAAGTCGTTGCGTGTCATCGCCGACCACATCCGCGCCTGCGCGTTCCTGATCGTCGATGGCGTGTTGCCGTCGAACGAGGGTCGTGGCTACGTGCTGCGCCGGATCATCCGCCGGGCGCTGCGCCACGGCTGGATGCTGGGGCAGAAGCAGCCGTTCTTCCATTTGATGCTGCAGCCCCTGATCGAGACCATGGGCGAGGCGTATCCGGAACTGGAAGCACAGCGCGAGCTGATCCAGCGCGCGCTGCTGGCCGAGGAAGAGCGCTTCGCCGAGACGCTGGATGCCGGCATGCGCATCTTTGACGAAGTGGCTGCCGATTCCGGCGGCACCATTCCCGGCGCCGATGCGTTTCGGCTGTACGACACCTATGGCTTCCCGGTTGACCTGACCGCCGACATCGCACGCGAGCGGGGGCTGACCGTGGACATGGAAGGCTTCGATGCCGCGATGGAGCGGCAGCGCGATACGGCGCGGGCCGCGGGCAAGTTCGGCAACACCGCCACGATGCCGGCCGAGCTGGCCGCGCAACTCTCGCCGACCCGGTTCCTGGGCTACGACTGCGTCGAGGCCGAGGGCCTGGAAGTCGTCGGCCTGCTGCGCGATGGGCGCGCCCTGGACCGGATCGAAGCGGACGAGGAAGCGGTGGTCCTGTTGGCCGGTACGCCGTTCTATGCAGAAAGCGGCGGCCAGATGGGCGATGCCGGGCAGCTGACATCGGTCGGGTCCCTGTTCGAAGTGCGCGACACGGTGAAGTTCGGCGGCCAGTTCCACGGTCACGTCGGAACACTTCGCAGCGGCACGCTCAGTGTCGGCGACAAGGTGGGCGCGAAGATCGACGCGAGCCGTCGAGGTGCGATCGTGCTGAACCACTCGGCCACCCACCTGCTGCATGCCGCGCTGCGCGACGTGCTCGGCACCCACGTCCTGCAGAAGGGCTCGCTGGTCGCCCCGGACCGCTTGCGGTTCGACTTCTCGCACTTCCAGCCGGTGACGGCGGATGAGCTGGCGGTGATCGAGCGCAAGGTCAACGCCGAGATCCGCGCCAACCATGAGGCCGAAGTGCACCAGATGGGCATGCAGGAGGCACTGGATTTCGGTGCGATGGCGCTGTTCGGCGAGAAGTACGGTGACCAGGTGCGCGTGCTGCGCATGGGCGAGACATCGACCGAGTTGTGCGGCGGCACCCATGTCACCCGCACCGGCGACATTGGCGTGTTCAAGATCCTGTCCGAGGGCGGCGTGTCCGCCGGCGTGCGCCGCATCGAGGCGGTGACCGGGCAGGGCGCGTTGGACCATATTGACGCCGAAGAGAAGCGTTTGCGCGACGCCGCGCACCTGCTGGGCGGCAGTCCTGCGGACATCACCGACAAGTTGCGGAGCTTGCTGGAGCGGCAGAAGAAGCTGGAACGCGAGTTGGAAGCGGTGAAGGCCAAGCTCGCCTCGGGCGCGACCGCCGATCTTTCCGGCTCCGCCGTTGACGTGGATGGCATCAAGGTTCTTGCCGCGCGCCTGGAAGGCTTTGACACCAAGGCGCTGCGCGATGCACTCGATCGCCTGCGCCAGCAGTTGGGTGACATGGTGGTGGTGCTTGCGGGCGCAAAGGACGGCAAGGTGAGCCTCGTCGCCGGTGTCAACGGAGCGGCTGCGGGCAGGGTCAAGGCCGGCGAGCTGCTATCCCACGTCGCAAAACAGATCAACGGCAAGGGTGGCGGACGGCCCGACATGGCCCAGGGTGGCGGCGAAGACCTGCCCACCTTGCCGCATGTGTTGGAAAGCGTGGCCGATTGGGTCCGGGAGCGACTTTCCTGAGCGCGACCTGACTTGCACAGGCATGCATGACTTCTTTCCATTGTGACAAGTGTCCGGACAAGTCGATAATTGTCGTTTACCCAGTAGCGACTGTTTTCGGGGTTCCCGGAGCACGGCTTCGGTGCAACACGCACCGGCACAAGGAGAATTTGACAATGCTTATCCTGACGCGACGCGTCGGCGAGACCCTGATGATCGGCGACTCGGTGACTGTCACCGTGCTCGGCGTGAAGGGCAACCAGGTGCGCGTCGGCATCACCGCACCGAAGGACGTCGCGGTCCACCGCGAGGAGATCTACCAGCGCATCCAGCGTGGCGAAGACGCCGACACAGCTGCTGATACAGAAGTAAAAGACCCGGCGGACTGACAAAAAGGTTTGCCGCGGGGGCGATCAGCCGTTATGCTTCCCGCCCGCATCGATGATGTGGACCGCGGAGAGTTGCCCGAGTGGCTGAAGGGGCTCCCCTGCTAAGGGAGTATGGGGGTTAAACTCCATCGAGGGTTCGAATCCCTCACTCTCCGCCAATCTTTGTTTAGCACGATCGGTTGGGATTGACGGGTTTTGGATTCATCGTCATAATTCTCCGATTACGCGCCCGTAGCTCAGCTGGATAGAGCACCAGGCTACGAACTTGGGGGTCGGAGGTTCGAATCCTTCCGGGCGCACCAATAAAATACGCGGCGACGGTTGAATGTAGTCGCGGATGAAAAAGCCACCTTCGGGTGGCTTTTTCGTTTCTGGTCATCTGGGGCGCCGATGAAAAGCGGCGCCGCTCCTGGGTTGCTCCGATACGCGCACCCTGCGCTGCCCGCAAATATTAGTTGCATCGAATATAAGTAGGCGCTAATGTTTGGGCGTAGGGCCGGGCCGCAGGCACCCCCCCATAAGCTTCCGCAGGCTCGATTCAGACATCGCGATGCCACCCCGGCGTCGCCGTCCAGAGGAGTGCGTCATGGCCAGGTTCGTGGTGATAGGAGCGGGATTGGGGGGGATGAGCGCGGCTTACGAGTTGCGCGACGTCTTGGGCAAGAGCCACGAGATCACGCTTGTCGGGCAAGGGGAGACATTCGGTTTCACGCCGTCCAACCCATGGCTCGCTGTCGGCTGGCGCAAGCGCGATGACATCACGGTTCCGGTTGCCAAGTACGTCGGGAAGCATGACATCCGCTACTTCGGCGATGGAGCGGCCAGCATCGACGCCGCCGCCAATCGCGTCGTTACCGGCGGCGGCGAGACGATCGACTATGACTACCTGCTGATCTGCACTGGTCCCAAACTGGCATTCGAGGAAGTACCCGGCAGCGGGCCGGAGGGCGGCTACACGCAGTCGGTGTGCACCACCAACCACGCGCAGAAAGCGTGGGAAGCGTACGAGGAATTCCTGAAGAACCCGGGGCCGATCGTGGTGGGCGCGGTGCAGGGCGCAAGCTGCTTCGGGCCGGCCTATGAATTTGCCATGATCATTGACGCCGACCTGCGTCGCCGCAAACTGCGCGACCGGGTACAGATGCACTACGTCAGCAGCGAGCCCTACATCGGCCACATGGGGCTGGGTGGGGTCGGCGATTCCAAGGGACTGATGGAGTCCGAGCTGCGCCAGCGGCACATCCAGTGGACCGTCAATGCCAAGGTAGCGGAAGTGCGCGACGGCGAAATGACCGTTGTCGAGCACGATGCCGAGGGCAAGCCCTTGAGCGAGCGCGTGCTGCCGTTCCGTTTCTCGATGTTGCTGCCTGCGTTCAAGGGCGTGGACGCCGTGGCGGGGGTGGAAGGACTGTGCAATCCCCGCGGTTTCGTGATCATCGACAAGCATCAGCGCAGCCCGAAGTACCCCAACATCTTCGCGGCGGGCGTGTGCGTGGCGATCCCACCGGTGGAGGTCACTCCGATCCCGACCGGGGCGCCGAAGACCGGCTTCATGATCGAGTCCATGGTCACCACGATCGTGCGCAACATCGAAGCCGAGCTCGCGGGCAAGCCTGCGGGTTTCGAAGCCACCTGGAACGCGGTCTGCCTGGCCGACATGGGCGACACCGGCGCGGCGTTCGTCGCCCTGCCGCAGATCCCGCCACGCAATGTAACGTGGACGAAGATCGGCAAATGGGTGCACCTGGCCAAGCTCGCCTTTGAAAAGTACTTTCTCTACAAGATGCGCAACGGTACATCCGAGCCGATCTACGAGAAGTACGTGATGAAGGCGCTGGGTATTGAGCGGATCAAGGCCGGCACCGGGAATGATGGCTGAGCGGACCGGCGTGCGGACCGGGATTTCCGCAACTACATCGAGGTGGCGGCAGTAGACCCGGTGGCTTCGATGCAGGCTGTGGACAATCCCGACCTGGCCAGCGTGGCCGCAGAGGTGAGCGAACGGTTGCGTCGCGTGATTGACGCACTCTGAGTCCCGTCTGCGGGGCTCCTTGCCGGGCTGGAACGCACCGGTCGCCTGCAGCGGGTCGAGCTGTCCGGTTATGCGTTTACCTTCGCCCGCTCGGCTTGTGCGCTCGTCGCCAGCGCGCCCTGCAGGCGCTCGGCGAGGCGGATGGCCAGAGCGACGATGGTGAGGGTCGGGAACGCCCAACCGGCGGCGGGAAATACCGAGCTGCCGGCAATATGCAGGTTGTCCACGCCGTGCACACGGCAGTGGCGATCGACGACGCCGCATTTGGGGTCGTCGTCCATGCGGGTGGTGCCCAGGTGATGGGCGGTGCCGGCCAGTGGCGAGGGCTGCGAGCCGTCGCCCTCCAGCCAGGGTTCCATCGTGAACACGCCGTCGCACACCTTTGCGAGTTCCTCGCCAAACAGGGCGGCTGCGGTGCGGTGGGTGCGGTGGTCCAGCTCGGTGAGTTGCCAGTCAACGCAGACCTTGCGCTGGCCCAGGGCGTCGAGTTCATCGCTGAGCGTGATCCTGCTGTCCGGGTTGGGCGCCTGTTCGAAGAATCCGATCAAGTCGACGCGGGTACTGGCGACGGTGGACCTTCGCGCCATCTTGCGGAGGAGTGCGGTGACGATATCGGCGCTGCCGCGGGCGGTCCGCAGCGCCAGTCGCGGCAGTCCGTGGCTGGGCGGCGGGCGGAAGATCGGCTGCTCGCCGTTGTTGCGGGTCGATAGCCGTCGGGCCAGCTCGGCGCTTTCATCTCGCGGTTCGGGTTTCAGCGCCGCGCGGAACTCGCGAAGCGCCTGGATGCCTGACGGTACGGTCTCTTCCACGGCAAAAGCGCGCACCCGCGCCGCGAGAACGCGGTGTTTGCGCTGCGCTTGCGGTGACAGGCAGATTTCCGGATGCGAGGGAACGTCGCTGGACGATGGGATCCAGTTGTAGGGGCGGGTCAGTGTCTCGGGAGTATCGGTACGGATCGTCCCCAGCTTGCCGCTGGGGTGGTCCATGAAGTAGCGGCCGACGAGGTCGTTCTGGTTGCCCAGGCCGCTGGGCACCACGGAGTCGGACAACAGCAGCAGGCGGGCGTTCTCGATGCCGCCGCATGCGAGGACGTATTGGCGGGCGTGGATCCGGGTGGTTTGCCCGTCGAGTGAGGTGATTCTTGCCGCGATGACCGAACTGCCGTCGGCGCTTGCCTCCAGTTCGAGCAGGTTGGCGTGCAACAGGACGTGGACATTGGTCGACTGGCCGAACTGGCCACCGTATGTAGTGCCGGGTTGTACCGAGCTGACCATGCAGGTGTGGTTGGTCAGCACGTCCGGGTCGAACGGCAAGGGGGGGATCTTCGGCTGGTTGCGGAATCCGCCCTCGATCAGGTCGGCGCCTTCGATGCCGCAGAACGCACATGCGCGCAGGTAGTACGGCTGCAGCTCGTCGTGCGAGACAGGCCAGCCGCTGTGGGTCATCCAGTCACGCGCGTCCATCCCTTCGACGGGTACGCAGCCTCCGCCCCAGAGGCTGCAACTGCCGCCAAAAACGCGGATCCGCCCCGTGGCGGGATCAAGGGTCGGGTTGCCGATCGACATGCCCTCGTACAGGGCCTGGTTGCGTTCGGTCGCTTCCATCCCGCCGCTTTCGATCACGTAGACCTGTTGCGTGGTGCCGATGAACTCTCGAGCGATGGCGAGGCCGGCGGCACCCGCCCCGACGATGCACAGATCCGCATCGACCTGTTGCGGACACGCTCCGGCCCTGAAATCGCTGATCAAGTGGTTGTCCTGGAAGTTGGTCTTCTGGATTAAACGCGGGCGTTGCGGGATCGCGGCCATCGCGCCGCCGGTGACCGCGTCCCGGCGAGCTTGGCGTTTGTTGAAGGTGTGCCAGGACACTTGGGGACAGGCCGTGAAGCGGACAGCAAGCTCATGAAAGGCATATCGGCGAGTCGCGCCCGGCGGTTGATCCGGGGGCTGTGGCTGATGGAGCTGGTGATCCTGCTGCTCTCGGTCAACGCGGCAGTCTGGCTGCGCTTTATCGGTGAGCCCGAAGGCCGGGCGATGTTCGTGCAGGCGGCACCGTTTCGCACGCTGCTGGTGGCGATGGTGCTGACCGCATCGATGGCGGCCTTTGCGCTGTACAGCGAGCACGGCCGGCTCAACCGCAAGGAGTTCGGGCTGCGCCTGATGGCCTCGTTTGCCTTCGGCGGCATCGCCCTTCTAGTGGTCTATTACCTGGTGCCGCGGGCGTACATCGGGCGCGGTGTGCTGTTGCTGGCGCTTGTGCTGGGCGTCGTCGCCGTTTACGCCTTCCGCATGTTCACCCGCACCCTGTTTGGCGCGGAGTTGTTCAAGCGGCGCGTTCTGGTGCTGGGTGCGGGCTACAACGCGCAGTTGATCAATACCTGCATGCGCCGGCGCAGTGATCGCGAATCCTTCACCATCGAGGGCTTCGTGCCCTTGCCGGGCCAGCCGGTGGTGGTGGCGGAAGAGATGCGGGTGGAGTCTGGCGATCCGCTGTGGGAAACGGTGCGCGCGCGCAACGTCCACGAGATCGTGATCGCGCCCGACGAACGCCGCGGCGGGCTGCCGATGGAGGACATGCTCGCCTGCGCGCAGCGTGGCGTGCGGCTGACAGCGTTGCCGGACTTCTTCGAGCGCGAAGCGGGCTTGCTGAACCTGAATGTGGTCGACCCGTCCTCGTTGATCTTCTCCGGCGGGTTTGACCACTCGCTCCCGCGACGGCTGAGCAAGCGCTTCTTCGACCTGCTCGCGGCCAGTGCGCTGTTGCTGGTGGCTTGGCCGGCGATGCTCGTCGTGGCGCTGTGCGTGCGCCTGGAATCGGGCTCGCCGGTCCTTTACCGGCAATCCCGGGTGGGTGAGGGCGGACGCAGCTTCGAGCTGGCCAAGTTCCGCAGCATGCGCACCGATGCCGAGGCCGATGGCGTCGCCCGTTGGGCCTCCACCAACGACAACCGGGTCACGCGGGTGGGTGCGTTTATCCGCCTCACGCGCCTGGACGAGTTGCCGCAGCTGTTCAACGTGTTGCGCGGCGACATGAGCTTTGTCGGCCCACGCCCGGAACGCCCGCAATTCGTCGCCCAGCTGGACGAGCAGCTTCGTTATTACGCGGTCCGGCATTCGGTCAAGCCCGGTCTGACCGGTTGGGCCCAGCTGCGTTACCCGTACGGCGCCTCGGTGCACGACGCGGGCGAGAAGCTCAAGTTCGACCTGTTCTACGTCAAGAACCAGGGCCTGTTGTTCGACCTGATGATCATGCTGCAGACCGTGGAAGTGGTGCTGTTCCGGCGCGGCGCGCGCTAGCGGACACGCGCCGGCCTCCGCGGTAAATGAGCCAACCCGAAAACTGACAAGGAATCGTGCGTGGAAGACACCGAAACTCGCGTTGAACAATTCGTGTACATGTCGTTCCCTCCGGCAGTGCCGGGCGAGGAATACTCGTCCACCCAAAGCCTGATCGAGACCGGGGTGATGGATTCGATGGGCGTGCTGGTGATGGTCACCTGGCTGGAGGAGGAGTTCAGCATCATCGTCGATGACGAGGACGTCATCCCCGAGAACATGGACAGCATCGCCAACCTGTCGCGCTACGTGGAGCGCAAGCTGGCCGAGATGAGTGTGGCTGGATGAGTCGTTACGAAGTCCATCTCGCCGATGCGGCGCGCGATCACCCCGACAAGACGGCAATCATCTGCGGCGAGCACGAGGTCAGTTACACCCGGCTTGAGCTGGCGTCGGAACGGTTCGCCGCCGCACTTGCCAGCGGGGCGGGCCTGGTCGACGGCGAGCGCTGCGTGGTGTTCATGGACAACCGCATCGAGGCCGCGGTCGGCGTGTTTGGCACGCTCAAGGCCGGCGGTGTCTTCTGCCTCATCAATCCGACCACCAAGACCGACAAGCTCGCCTTCGTGCTGGCGGATTGCGAGGCATCGGTGCTGGTCACCCAGGCCAGTCTGGTTCGCGTTGCGTTGGAGGCAGCCCGCCAGGCACCCAGCGTGCGCAAGGTGGTGGTGGTCAACGAGTCCGGAGCGGAGTTTCCGGCGGAGGTGGTGGATTACGAGGATTTTCTGGCGTCGGCGCCGAACCGCGCTCCCGCGCCCGTTGGCATCGACATCGACCTGGCGATGCTGGTCTACACCTCCGGCTCCACCGGCCGCCCCAAGGGGGTGATGATGACGCACGCCAACATCGAGCATGCGGCGACGTCCATCACCACCT
Source organism: Lysobacter sp. A03 (assembly GCF_000855665.1). Lineage (GTDB taxonomy): Bacteria > Pseudomonadota > Gammaproteobacteria > Xanthomonadales > Xanthomonadaceae > Novilysobacter. The sequence continues at coordinate 10,674 of NZ_JXSS01000049.1, read as the reverse complement.
ACCTGCAGGCGCGCAGCGATGACGTGGTCCTGAGCGTGCTGCCGCTGTCGTTCGACTACGGTCTGTACCAATTGCTGATGTGCGTGAAGATGGGCGCGACGCTGGTGCTGGAAAAGTCCTTCGCGTTTCCGCAAAAGGTGCTGCCGCTGCTCGCATCGCGGCGGGTCACCGGCTTTCCGCTGGTGCCGACGATGGCGGCGCTGATCGTGCAGTTGCGCAACTTCAATCCCGAATGGGCGCGCAGCGTACGCTTCCTGACCAACACGGCCGCGGCGCTGCCCCCGTCCCATATCCTCCAGCTGCAGGAGGTCTTCCCGCAGGCGCGCATCTACTCGATGTACGGCATGACCGAGTCCAAGCGCTGCACCTGGCTGCCACCGGAGCAGCTGGCCATCCGGCCCGACAGCGTGGGTATCGCGATCCCGGGAACGCAGGCGTGGGTTGCCGATGACCGGGGCGATGCCGTGCCGCCCGGCGTGGTCGGTGAGCTGGTCGTGCGCGGCGGCCACGTGATGAAGGGCTACTGGAACAACGAGGAGGCGACGGCCAAGGTACTCAAGCCGGGCCGCTACCCCTGGGAGAAGGTCCTGCACACCGGTGACCTGTTCCGCATGGATGACGAGGGCTTCCTGTACTTCGTGGGTCGCAAGGACGAGATCCTGAAGTCGCGCGGCGAGAAGGTCAGCCCGAAGGAGGTGGAGAACGTGCTCTACGCGATGCCGGGCATCCGCGAAGCCGCCGTGGTTGGCGTACCGGACGAAATGCTCGGCCAATCGCTGAAGGCGATCGTGGTCACAGACGAGCCTGGGATGGATGCGCGGGCGGTCATTGGTCACTGCCGGGCCCATCTGGAGGAGTTCATGGTGCCGCGCGAGGTGGAATTCCGCGATGCGCTGCCCAAGACGGGCACCGGCAAGATCCGCCGCAGCGTGTTGCAGGCGGAGGCCGAGGGTCGCGCTGTGGCGTCTGAGGTCGAGTAGGGCGCCGGTACGCTGACGGCGGCCGGTTTGCCGTTTTTGACGGCCCAATGTCAGCTCTGGATCGTCGTCTTATACCGCCTGCGGAACTTGGCCGGTGCTACAGGCCTGCTCGTGCCGCGAAGGGTTGGGCTCCGCCGAGCGACGCTGCGACAGCAGCAAAGTCGACAGGATGCCGACGAAGGCCTGGTTGTCGCCAAAACCGGTGACCCTGCCTGCGCGCGCCTTGGCAAACAGCCGCGACACTGCCGCGGTATCGAACAGTCCGCTGGCCCGCAGGTGGGCGGGGTCGAACAGCGCTTCGACGTAGTCCAGCGGCTGGCCGTTGACGAAGAAGCTCTGGCTGTCGGGCGCGCGGTAGGGCTGCTTGGTGCGTGATGCGATATCGGCGGGGAGCAGGTCACCCAGCGCCTTGCGCAGGATCGCCTTCTCGGTGAGTCCCTGGATCTTCCACGCCGGCGGCAGCCGGTTGGCGAACGCGACCACGGTGTGGTCCAGGTACGGAAAGCGGCCTTCGATCGAATGGGCCGTTGCTGCGCGGTCGCCCTGGCTGGACAGGAGGTAGCCGGCGAGCAGGGTCTTGGCTTCCACGTACTGGTCGCGTGCCAGCGGGGCCCAGGCCATGATGTTTTCCGGCAGGCGCGATTCGGCGAAGGCGAGGGCATCCCAGTCCCCGGCAGCCGCGCGCAGTTCCGGCGACAGGAATGACAGCGCACGCTGCGAGGTCGTCCACCGCGGAACATGGGCAAACACGGGGCGGTCAATGTGCTGCAGTCCCTGGCCGAAGAACGCCGCCGCCAGCGCCGGATTGGTGGCGGGGGAGTTTTCCAGATAGCCGTACAGGCGACCGAGCAGGCTGGGTCGAAATCTGGACTCCGGCTGGCGGGCCCAGAACCGACGTACCTTGGCTTCCTTGAACAGGTCGTAGCCACCGAAGACCTCATCGGCGCCTTCGCCGGTAAGCACGACCTTGTAGCCGTGTTCGCGGACCATTTTGGCGAGCAGCATCAGAGGCACGCCGGCGGTACGCAGCACCGGGGTCTCGGTATGGGTGACAAACTGCGGGAATGCCGCGCCGATGTCCGCCGCGCCCACCTTCAGCGTGCTGTGCTCGGTGCCGAGGTGACGCACCATTGCCTGTTGATGGTCGCTCTCGTCGAATTCGGGCTGGTCAAAGGCCACCGAGAAGGTGCGCACCGGGGTGTCGGTGAAGCTGCGGATCAGGGCGACGATACCCGAGGAGTCAAGTCCACCGCTGAGGTAGGCCCCCACTGGCACGTCTGCGCGCAACTGCAGGCGGATGGCGGTGATCAGGCGTTCGCGCAGTTCCGCTGCGGCCTCATCGATGTTGCGCCATTCGGGCGTCTGGGCAGCGTGCCCGGCCTCGCGGAAATCCCAGTCCCAGTAGCGGCGGACCGTGCTGCGGCCATCCAGCTCAACGCTCATCAGATGGCCTGGCGGCAGGCTGTAGACATCCTCGTAGGCGGTGTCCGGATCCATCGGTGCCCAGTAGCTGAAGGTCTGGATCAGGCCGCGCGGGGACAGCTGCGCTTTCTCAGGCACGACGGCGAACAGGGCCTTCATCTCGGAGGCGAACCACAGCGCGTTGCGGGCACGGGTGTAGTACAGCGGACGGATGCCGAAGCGGTCGCGCGCCAGGACCAGTCGCTGCCGCGTGGCGTCCCACAGCGCGATGGCGAACTGGCCGTTGAGGTGCTGGACGAAGTCATCGCCGTAGCGGTCGTAGAGATGCACGATTACTTCGGTATCGGAGCGGGTGTAGAAGCGATGCCCCTTTGCCTCCAGCGCCGCGCGCAGCTCAACGTAGTTGAAAATCTCGCCGTTGAACACGGTCCACACAGTGCCCTGGGGGTTGCGGATCGGTTGCGCGCCGGTCGCGACGTCGATGATGGCCAGCCGCGCGTGCGCCAGACCGATGCCGGCGTCGAGATGGAAGCCGAATCCGTCCGGTCCACGGTGGCGGAGGGTGCTGATCATCGCCTCAAGCGTGGCGCGATCCTGCCCGGCTCCCACCGGGTGACCCAGGTAGCCCGCAATGCCGCACATGGTCAGGCGATCCCGAAGAGGGGCTCGAAGCTCCCGTCGGCGGCGCGGGCCCCAGACGCGCGCCGGGGTTTGGCCGTGCATCGCTTCGTCCGACGCGCGGGCTTGTGGGCCTGTGTGGGGACTGCCGTACGCGAATCGGCTATCGGCAGCGGACGCAGCACGGAGCTGTGCCATTCCACCACCTCACCGCACTCGAAACGGATCCACGACGGGCCGTAAAACCAGTGCTCTTCATTATCGGCGTTGATTTCCGGCACACCCAGCAACGCGGAAACGCTGGCCGCGTCCATGCCCAGCTCGACCAGGGCCGGGACGATTTCCGTCGGGTCGCCTGAAGCAGTAGCCGCATCGTCCGGTGTCCGGGTGGTGTCTACTCCATTGCCGGGGAGCAGGCTGAACAGCGGAATGATCGCCACCAGGCTGAACACCAGCAGTAGCCAGCGGTTTGGCGGCTCGTAGGGAAGTGTGGGCGGCGGATGCCGTCGGGTTGGTACGGTCCGCGCGGGACTTGGCGGTGGCTGTGAAAAATGCGCTCTCGAATCGGGAACCGTCCCGGGGAGCCGGCCATGGCGCCGCTGGAACGCGAGCGCCGCCGCGTAGTCCAGGTTCAATTCCTTTAGCCTCTCCGAATTATCCCGACCGGTTGGGATCCGGTCGGGATGCAGTTCCCGCACCCGGCGTCGGTAGGCCTGCTTGAACGCCTGCAAGCTGCACCCAGGGGGCATTCCCAACTGGCGATACAGCTTCAGGAAGTCGGTATCGCCGTTCATAGCGCTGGTTCCGTACTTTCGACGAGGCGGTCGGTCCTGCGGCAGAAAAACTGCGGAAGTGCCGCCATCGCGCGGAACAGGTGGTTTTCCATCGGTGCCGCGACGGCAACACGGGGAATGTCGTAGCGCGCCGATTGTCGAGTGGCGATTCCGCCGTAGTAGGAGAACGCGAGGCGCACACCCGCATCCTGCAGGCACTGACGGGTGCGCTCATCGAACGCATCCGGGCTGCCGACCGGGTAGGCGAAGTAGTCCATCGCCTGGCCAAGCTCCTCGCGCAGTCGCGCCGCGCAGCCCGAGATCTCGGCCCGCTGCTGCGCCAGCGAGCGCCTGGACAGGACCGGATGATGGACGGTATGGCCGCCGATGGTCATGCCGTTGGCGGCCATGTCGCGGATCATCGTCCAGTCCATCCAGTGCTTCGTCGCGGGTGCGCCGTTGGAACCGCACCGCGCCTGCTCGCGCAGCCTGCCGAGCAATTTTGCCGCCTCATCACCCGGCAGTGATTTATAGGCGCCCAGCAGTGTGCGGATAACCTCGGCACGCTCTCCGGCGTGCAGCAACAGGGGACCGGGTATCCATTCCGGAAGGTCAAGCTGGTTCACGGTGGTGGTGCGGACCAGCATCGCGATCTCATCCCACCACGGCAGGCGGGGTTCGTCGATGAAACCGGTGGCGATGAAGAATGCAGCGGGAAGCCGGTGCTGGCGCAGCAGTGGGTAGGCCAGTTCGTAGTTGTCCAGATAGCCGTCGTCAAAGGTAATGGCGACATGGCGGCTGCCACGCCGCGCCAGTGCGGACTCGATTTCGTCCAGCGCGATGACATCACTGTTGGCCTTGAGGAACGACAGCTGGGAGTCGAACGCGTCGCTGGACGCGCTCCACAGGTCGCGATCGTGGATCGACCGGCTGCCATCGCCAACGCGGTGGTAGTTGAGGATGAGCACGCCTTCCCAGGGCAGCGCCCTGGACAGCACCCGGCGCAGGCCCGGCGCTGCCAGCAATCGTGCCGTCTTTGTCTTCTTCCCCATTGCATCCTCCAGGCCATGCGCGACGGTCCGGACCTGCTGCGTACTGGATTGTCGTCATGGAGAACAACGGCGAAACGTCGGGATACCGGCAACGCCGGCGCGCCCGTGTCTCGACGACCCCGGGGCGAGGCCGGGAATGGCTGCAATCGCCGTTGTTGAAATCATGCACAAGGCGCAGCGACCCCCGACCCCGCTCCAGCCGCCGTGGCCTGGCAGACGGGGCTGCCACTGCGACTCCCTGCGCGGGAGAGCGGACCGGCGCTTTGGCGCCGTATTGTCGGGGCTGGTCTGCCTGTCCGCTCTGCTGGCTCAGCCGGTGCTTGCGGCGGAATGGTTCGTGTCCACCTCCGGCAGCGACACCACGGGCGATGGACGGTTGCAGTCGCCATTCCGCACGATCAAGCACCTGTTGGCGCAGAACGAGGGAATCGCCCGGGCGGGCGACACGATCGTGTTGCGTGGGCCACCGGGCGACAACACCTACGAGGAATGCGATGTACGCCTGCGGGTACCGCTGACCCTGCAGTCCTACCCGGGCGAACGCGCGCATGTGCATTGCGACATCCACACGCCCGACAGCGTCACCATCCAGATCGACCCGGCCGCGTCCGGCAGCACGCTGAGAAACCTCGAGATCAGCGGAGGCGCCGTCTACGGGGTGATGATGCAGACCAACTGGTCCCAGGGCGATATCGAGGGCAACACCGGTGCGTCCAACATCCTGCTTGAGGACCTGCTGATCCGCGATACCGGTCGGGATGGCATCAAGATCACGCCACAGTCGAACAACGTGACGGTACGACGCACCGAGATCCGCAACACCGGTGCGATCTATCCGCCGGGAACGCCGACCGACGACATCAACGCCGACGGCATCGACAACGTCAACGGCTCCGGGATGCTGGTGGAGGACAGCTGGATCCACGACATCGCCACCACCGGCTTGTACTTCAAGGGTGGCGCGGAGGACGTGGTCATCCAGCGCAACCGGATCGAAAACACGGGTGTGGCAGGGATCCTCGTGGGTTTCGACACCAGTCCGGAGTACTTCGACATCAGCAGGAACCCGCGCTACTACGAATCCATCCGCGGGATCGTGCGCAACAACGTGGTCCGCAACACGGCCTACGCGGGTATCGGGCTGTACGCGGCGAAGGATGCGGTCGTCGCCAACAACACGATCATCGACGCGGCTCGGGTCGGCCACGCGGCGCTCTATTTCGGCATCAGTTTCCAGGACTGGGGCTCCCACGCGGGGCGCCCACCCAGCGTCAATCCGCGCCTGGTCAACAACCTGGTGCGGATGCAGGGCGGCACCTGTATCGAGATCCGACAGTCGGCGGAGCTGGGCGGGCTGCAGGGCCTGAAAGGCTCACCGGGGAGCAACTGGAACGGGTTCGAGGATGCCGGTTGCCGGTTCGTGGACAACCGCGCCGGGACCGGATTACTGCCGGCGTCCGCAGGCTCGCTGGCGCAATGGCGCAGGACGACCGGCTCTGATGGCGACAGTCTGCTAGCCGTTTTTCCGTTGGCCGACGATGGCAAGCCTCTGGCGGGAAGTCCCGCGGTCGGAGCCGGCACCATCGTGGCGGACATCGGCGATGACATCGAGGGCGTGAAACGTACCCCCCCGTACACCATCGGCGCGTTCCAGAGCGTCGCACCCGCTGCGGCGGGGGTCGTTCCCATGACCCTGCTTCCCGGCGAGGCGCGAAGTGCGGCCGGCGCCGGGTCAGCGCTTCTCGCGCTGGCGCCATTGGCGGAAGTCCTTCCAGGCAAGCCAGGCCGTTGGCGTTCCGCAGCGCTCTGGTTGGGCGCACTGACGCTGACGTTCGCGGCGATGACCTACGCCGTGCTTTTGATTCGCAAGCGCAACGTCACCGGCTGGCTGTGGGCGTATTTGCGCCAGGACTGGCGCGAGCCGGTTCCCCCAGCCACCACCCGACACCTGCTGTTCTGTTTCGTTGATCACTTCGAGCCCGGCTGGCAGAGCCCGGGTCTGGCGGTGGAGCGCGCCCGTGTCGCGCGCTGGAGCCGGGACCTGCCAACGCTGTGCGCGGGTCATCGTGATGCCGACGGCCGGCCACCCGTGCATACCTTCTTCTATCCCGAGGAGGAGTACCGGCCCGAACATATCGACGCACTGGTGGATCTGTGCCGAAAGGGGCTGGGCGAGATCGAGATCCACCTGCATCACGACAACGACACCGAGGCCGGGCTGCGCGAGAAGCTGTCCGGGTTCACTGAACTGCTTGCGCGACGCCACGACGCGCTGCCGCGCGACCCCTTCTCCGGCCAGCCGCGCTGGGCCTTCATCCACGGCAACTGGGCGCTGGACAACTCCCATCCCAGCGGCCGCCATTGCGGGGTCAGCAACGAGCTGGTCATCCTGCGTGAGCAGGGGTGCTATGCAGACTTCACCCTCCCGGCGGCGCCCGATCCGTGCCAGACGCGGACCATCAACAGCATCTACTACGCCACCGGCGACCCGGCCCGGAACAAATCGCATGACACGGGGGTGCGGGTGCGGACCGGCGGGGTTGGCGAAGGCGACCTGATGATCATCCAGGGGCCGCTGGGCTTGCGGTGGAAGGACCGCAAGTTCGGCATCTTTCCACGCATCGAGAACGCCGATGTGCGCGCCGGTGCTCCGCCCACGCGCGATCGGATCGACGCCTGGGTCAAGACCGGCATCCACGTCGCCGGGCGGCCGGAGTGGATCATCGTCAAGGTGCACACGCACGGCGCCGAGGAGGTGGACATGGATACGTTGCTGGGCGGCGCGATGGACGAGGCGTACGCGTACATGGAGTCGCGCTACAACGATGGCGAGCATTGGAAACTCCACTACGTCAGCGCGCGCGAGACCTACAACATCATCAAGGCGGCCGAGTGCGGGCTGTCCGGGGACCCGGGTGACTATCGCGATTTCGATATTCCCCGCCCCGCCTACGGGATCAACCAAGGGCAGGAAACACGTACCCAGGCCGGCGCTGCAGGCACCGAGGAGCGCAATGCCTTCGTCAGCTGACAGCCGACGCGCGCCGGGAACCGAAACAAGGGGATCGTCCGCATGAGGGTGGGGATCGTGGGCTGCGGCAAGATTGCCGATGGTCACGCAGAACAACTGCAGACCGTGGCCAGGGCAGAGCTGGTCGCGGCGTGCGACCGCGAGCCGCTGATGGTGGAGCAGTTCGCCCAGCGTTGGCCGGGCGTTGCGCGTCATACCGACTTCGCCGCGATGATCCGCGAGGAGCGCCTGGACGTGGTGCATCTGGCCACGCCGCCGGATTCGCACGTCGCGCTGGCCTGCGCGTGCCTGGAGATGGGCTGCCACGTCTTCGTCGAGAAGCCCTTCGCACCCGATGCAAAGGGGGCCGCACAGATCCTTGCGGCCGCGCGCGCCACCGGCAATCGGGTCAGCGTCAACTACCTGTACAACTTCGAGTCGCCCGCGCTGGGCCTTCGTGACCTCCTCGACGCCGGCACGCTGGGCAGCATCGTCCACCTGGAGACCGCGTTCGGCTACAACCTCGCCGGCGACTACGGCATGGCGGTGATGTCGGATCCGATGCACTGGGTCCATCGGCTGCCCGGCAAGCTTTTCCACAATGTGCTCGACCATGTCCTGGCCAAGCTGGTCGCCCACTTCGATGACGATTTCACGGTGCAGGCGATCGGTCTGCGACGACGACCGGAGAGCGGCAACGAGGCGATCGACGCGATGCCCGACGAGTTGCGCTTCATGCTGCGCGGCGGCAACGGCGTGACCGCGTGCGGCATGGTCAGTTCGCACGCGCGCCCGGTCGCGCACACGCTCAAGGTGTATGGCAGCCGCGATACGGTGGAGCTGGACTACGCGTGCCGGACCCTGGTGCGTGCGGCCCGTCAGACCCAGCCCAGCGCGCTTGGCCGCTTGTTTCCGCCGTGGGTTCAGGCGTCGCGCTTCGGCGGTAACGCGCTGCGCAACGTGGCCGCGTTCGGCCGCTACGAGTCCCACTACTTCCAGTGCATGCGGGTGTTGCTTGAGCAGTTCTACGCCGCCATTGAAGACAACGGCGTGGACCCGGTAGCGCACGAGGAGATCCTGCGGGTGGCAAGGATGATCGATGCCATCGTGGTGGCGCTGGAGGTGCGCGCATGAGGGTCCTGCTGACGGGAGCGGGCGGGTTTCTTGGCCGACACCTGGCTCGGAGCCTGCTTGCGGAGGATGTCGCGGTTCTCAAGCTCCACTTCCGCCACTCCGCGCCGGAGGACTTTGTCGCGGGGTTGCGGCAATCGCATCCCGATGCGCGCATCGACGTGGTGCTGGGCAACCTGCTGTACGCCCCGGACGCGACCGGCCTGGTGGCGGACGTGGATTGCGTGGTGCATGCGGCGGCGGGGATGCGGGGCAGCCCGGCCGACATGTTTGCCAATACCGTGGTCGGCACGCGCAACCTCCTCGACGCTGCCGGTGCCGCTGGAGTGGGGCGGATCGTGCTGGTCAGCTCGTTCTCCGTCTATCGCACCGAGCCGCTTGCCGACACTGCGCTGCACGACGAATCGGTGGCCGTCGAAACAGTCGGGATCGACAAGGGGCCGTACGCCTACGCGAAGACGCGCCAGGAGCACCTGCTGGAGGAATACCGCGAACGTTTTGGTTTCCAGACCGTGGTCCTGCGACCCGGGGTGATTTACGGGCCGGGCGGCGGCGCGCTGTCATCGCGCGTCGGCATTCGCGCGCTGGGCCTGTTCTTCAACCTGGGACGCAGCGCGACCCTGCCACTGACCTACGTGGAGAACTGTGCCGATGCGATCGCGCGGGCGGCGGTGGCCGGTGTCGATGGCCGCGCCTACAACGTGGTCGACGACGAGCTGCCCAGCTGCAGCGCGTATCTGCGCGGGTATCGGGACAAGGTCGAGCGGATGCGGGTCTTGCCGGTTCCGTACTGGCTGTTCCTGCTCGGTTCCAGGCTGCTGGTGCGCTACAACAAGGCATCCATGGGGCAATTGCCGGCGGTGTTCACGCCGTACGTGGTGCGCTCGATGTACCGCGACTTCCGCTATCCCAACGCCGCCCTCAAGCGTCTGGGCTGGCAGCCGCGCGTCACCACCGATGAGGGGCTGCAACGCACTTTCGACCACTTTGCGCAGCGAACCGACTAGGCGCCGGCGGCGGCGGCGGCGTAGAAGCGGTCGTGGCTGCGTCGCATCGCCTCGATCGAGGCGTTGGTGCGGACCCAGTCCCTTGCCGCACTGCCCAGGCGTTTGCGCAACGCAGCGTCCTTGAGCAGTGCTTCCAGCGCGTTGCGCGTCGCCTCGCGGTCATCGGGCGGCACCAGCACGCCGGTACATCCGTCGGTGACGATTTCCGGATTGCCGCCGACCGCAGTTGCCACAATGGGCAGCCCGGCGGCGCAGGCTTCAAGCAGGGCAATCGACAGACCCTCGGTCAGCGAGGGAAGCGCGAATACATCCAGCGCCGGCAGCAATCGGGCGACATCGTCGCGTGCGCCGAGGAAGTGCACGCGCCCGCGGATGGACAGCGAGTCGGCCAGTGCTTCCAGCTCCGCGCGCAACGGGCCGTCGCCGAGCAACACCAGCTCGGCGCTGGGGCAGGCTGCGGCCAAAGCCGGCATCAACTCCAGCAGCAGGCGGTGGTGCTTGAGCGCGACCAGCCTCCCCACCGAGCCCAGCAGCAGAGCGTCCGGCGCCAAACCAAGGGTCGCGCGCGCGGCGAGGCGTGCATCCGCCCCGCTGGCGAAGCGCCGGGTGGGGATGCCGTTGAGCAGCACCTCGGCCCGATCCGCGCCGACCAGACCAGCGCCCACGAAATGCTCCTGGACC
>NZ_JXSS01000058.1 GCF_000855665.1 Lysobacter sp. A03 | reverse complement strand
GTTGCCGACCGCGGGCTGGGCGGCGACGGAACACCGATCACCCTGGACCAGGCGATGGCCGACCCGGACTGGATCGGGCCGCCGGTCGAGCAGGCGTGGTGGGCCTGGGATGGGCGCAATGTGCAGTACAACCTCAAGCGCGACGGTGAACTGATCCGTGACACCTGGCAGGTGCCCGTCACCGGTGCCAGCCCGAGTCGGGTGGGCGAGAACGACCGCGCCGAGTTAGACGCAGCCGATCCGGTATTTGACCCACGCCGCACCCGCACGGCCTTCGTCCGCAATGGCGATATCTTCGTGCGTGACCTGCGCAGCGGCGCGCTGACCCAGGTCACCCGCACCGAGGAGGCTGAATCGCGCCCACAGTGGAGCCGCGATGGCAACCTGGTGTTTCGCGCCGGCAATGACTGGTACCAGTGGCGTGCCGGCCAGGGCACCAGCCAGGCCGCGGTACTCAAGGCCGAGAAGGACCCCGCCGCCGCACCGACCCCGGATGACCTGCGTGATCGCCAGTTGCGCCTGATCGAGACGCTGGCCGACGACCGCGCCAAGCGCGAGGCCGCACGCGAGCAGAACCTCGCCTGGCAGGCCGCCGATCCAACTCGCGCCCCGATCGCGACCTATCTGGGCGATGACCTGCGCATCGTCGATACCGCGCTGTCGCCCGACGCGCGCTGGCTGCTCGCGGTCACCGAGCCCAAGAAAGGCGAGGACGGCCAGGCCGGCAAGATGCCCAAGTACGTGACCGAGTCGGGTTACGAGGAATTCGAGGAGGTCCGCACCCGGGTCGGCCGCAAGGCGCCGCAGGGCCAGCGGCTGTGGCTGGTGGATGTCGCTGGCGGGACCTCATCGGAGCTCTCGATGAATGCCCTCCCCGGCATCGCCAAGGATCCACTGGCGGACCTGCGCGCGAAGGCCAAGCTGAAGCCGCTGGACGGCAACCGCGACGTGCGGGTGGAATCGGACGGCGGCCGGCGCGCCGCCATCCACTGGCGTGATGACGGCAGCACCGCCGCGGTGCTGCTGCGCGCGGTGGACAACAAGGACCGCTGGATCGCGACGGTCACCCCGACCCGCGGGCGGGTCGAGTCGGCCGCGCTGAGCGTGCGCCACCACCTGCACGACGATGCCTGGATCAACTGGGGCTTCAACGATTTTGGCTGGACGCCGGACGGGGCGCTATGGCTTTTGTCCGAGCAGAGCGGCTATTCGCACCTGTATCTGGCCGACGGCAACGCGGCGCCGCGCGCGCTGACCTCCGGCCAATGGGAAGTTTCCGCGCCGGTATTGGGCGCGGACGGCACGACGTTCTACTTCACCTGCAACCGCCAGAGCCCCGGCGACTACGAGGTCTGCGCGGTTGACCGCAGCGGCAACGTGCGCGAGATCACCGCGCTCGACGGGGTCGAGAACTTCGCCCTCTCGCCGGATGGCGGGATGGTGCTGGTGCGCTATTCGGCCAGTTACCTGCCGCCCCAGCTTGCGGTGGTGGATGCCGGCGGCGGCCAGGCAACCGCGCTGACCGACACCCGTACGCCGGAATTCAAGGCGCGTCAATGGATCCAGCCCGAGATGGTGCAGATCCCGTCCAGCGACGGCGCCGGCCCGATCTGGGGCAAGGTCTACGGCCCGGCCACGATGGAGCCCGGCCGGAAGTATCCGGTGGTGATGTTCGTCCACGGCGCCGGCTACCTGCAGAACGTGCATGACCGCTACCCGGTGTATTTCCGCGAGCAGATGTTCCACAACCTGCTGGTCCAGCGCGGCTACGTCGTGCTGGATCTGGACTATCGCGGCTCGGAGGGCTACGGCCGCGACTGGCGCACCGCCATCTACCGCCGGATGGGCACCCCGGAGCTGCAGGACTATCTGGATGGTCTGGCCTGGCTGGGCGCCAACAAGCAGGCCGACGTTGACCGCGCCGGTATCTACGGCGGCAGCTACGGCGGCTTCATGACCTTCATGGCGCTGTTCAAGAAGCCCGGCGCGTTCAAGGCCGGCGCCGCCCTGCGGCCGGTCACCGACTGGTCGCAGTACAACCACGAATACACCTCCAACATCCTCAACACCCCCGAGGTGGATCCGGAAGCCTATCTGGCGTCGTCTCCGATCGAGTTTGCCGATGGCCTCCAGGACCACCTGCTGATCGCCCACGGGATGATCGACAACAACGTGTTCTACAAGGACTCGGTGATGCTCGCCCAGCGCCTGATCGAGCTGCGCAAGGACAAGTGGGAACTGGCGTCCTACCCGCTGGAGCGCCACGGCTTTGTCCATGCCGACAGCTGGTATGACGAGTACCGGCGGATTCTGGAGCTGTTCGAGGACACACTGAAAGACCCGTCCTCCGTACGCTGAGCAACGCGCGCGCCGCCGCCGACCCGGCGCGGCGCGGCGCGGCGCGCGCAGCGGTGATCGGGGTACCATCACCGCGTCACCGCTTCGCAATGGATTGCACATGTTCGACCAGGAAGAACTGCTCGCGCCGATCCCCGGTGCGGATCCCGTCGGTGAGGACCTCTCGTTCTCGCTGGAATACGACGCCATCCAGGAAGCGCGCCGCGCCGACGACCCGTCGCTGGAACAGGGCGAGTGGATCACCGACCTCAAGGTGGCCGACTGGGCGGCGGTGGAGCGCATGTGCGCAAAGCTGTTGCGCGAGCGCAGCAAGGACCTGCGCCTGGCGGTGTGGTGGTCGGAGGCTCAGACCCGCAATCACGGGTTCGCCGGACTGGCCCGCGGCTACCGGCTGGTGGCCGGGCTGTGCGACCGCTACTGGGATGACGTCCACCCGCAGATCGAGGATGACGATCTGGAGCAGCGCATCGGCAATCTGGGCTGGCTGATCACCCACTCCGGCCAATGGCTGCGTGACCTGCCGCTCACCCATGCGCCGCAAGGGCGCTTCAGCCTGGCGGACTTCGAGTCCGCGCGCCTGCCTCGCAGCGATGACGACGACCGGCCGTCTCCGGAGACCCTGGAATCGGCGCGTCGCAACACGCCGCACGAGTTCTACGTCCGCCTCGCCGAGCTCTCCCCGGACTGCCTGACCGCGCTGGCCGAACTGGAGCGTGCGATCGATGAATGCCTGGGCCATGAAGGCCCCAGCTTCACCGCCCTGCGCGACCAGCTCGAGCACCTGCAAGCCACCACGCAGCGCTTTGCCCGCGACGCGGGCGTGCTGGTGGAGCGCGATGATCCGGAGCTGGAGGAAGTCGACACGACCATGCCGGCGCCCGGAACTCCCGCGCCGCGTGCGGCGGCGATCGGCAACGAGGCCGTCACCTCGCGCAAAGAAGCGATCGCGCAGTTGCGTCGGGTCGCCGAGTTCTTCCGCCGCACCGAGCCGCACAGCCCGGTCGCCTACCTGGCCGACAAGGCCGCGCGCTGGGGCGAGATGCCGCTGCATGTGTGGCTGAAGCGGGTGATCAAGGACGATGACACGCTGGCGCGGATGGAAGAGATGCTCGACGTCGCCGATCCGGTGGATTCGGATCCGGACTGAGCGGGTCCGTCATCGCAGCCGCGCGGACCACACTTCCGGCGCTGGGCGCTGACCGGAAACGCCAGGCGCATCGATGAGTCCGCAGCGGCTCCCGGCTAGACTGGGCGGATGAAAATCGCCAGCTGGAATGTCAACTCCCTGAATGTCCGTCTCCCGCACCTGCAGCAGTGGCTGGGATCGTTCGCCCCGGCCGTGGTGGGCCTGCAGGAAACCAAACTCGAAGACGACCGGTTTCCCGATACGGCGCTCGCCGAGTTGGGTTATCGCAGCGTCTTCAGCGGCCAGAAAACCTACAACGGGGTGGCGATCGTTTCCAGATCACCCGCCACCGACGTCCAGATCGGCATTCCCGGATTCGTCGACGAGCAGCAACGCGTGATCGCCGCGACAGTCGACGGCGTGCGCATCATCAATCTCTACGTGGTCAACGGCCAGGACGTCGGTACCGACAAGTACGCCTACAAACTGCGCTGGCTGGAAGCGGTGCACGGCTGGATCGCATCGGAACTTCAGGCGCATCCCGCGCTGGTGGTCCTGGGCGATTTCAATATCGCCCCCGATGATCGCGACGTCCACGACCCCGAAGTGTGGAACGACCAGCACATATTGACCTCCACCGCGGAGCGCGCTGCGTTGCAGGGCCTGCTCGACCTGGGCCTGCACGATGCGTTCCGCCTGCACCACGAGGAAGGCGGGATCTTCAGCTGGTGGGACTACCGCCAGGCGGGGTTCCGGCGTGACATGGGCCTGCGCATCGATCTGACCCTGATATCCGATGCGCTCAAGACGCGGTGCGTGGATGCGGGGATCGACCGCGAGCCGCGCACGTGGGAGCGCCCCAGTGACCACACGCCTGCCTGGGTGCAGTTGCGCTGACCAAACTGCGCGTGGGCAAACCCGCAGGCAAAAAAATGGCCCGGCAATGCCGGGCCATTTCGATCTAGGCGCATCAATGCGCCAATGTCACTTCAACCGGGTTCAGCGCGGACGACCGCGACGGAACAGATTGACGATTGCCAGCAGCACGATCGCGCCAACCAGCGAAACCAGGATGCTCGGGATACTGATGCCGGCATCGTTGATGCTGCCGCCGGCAATGCCGAGCATGCCTGCAAGCCAGCCGCCGAGAAACGCACCGATAATGCCGACCACGACGTTCAGGATGATGCCCTGCTGGCCGTCGGTCTTCATGATCATGCTGGCGATCCAGCCAATGATGCCGCCCATAATCAACCAGATAATAATGCCCATATGTATTTCTCCTTGGTTCCATCAGAGGTTTGTAAGTGCTCCCCTGAGTGGGGGCGCTTGCAGTCTGTACAGGCGAGCGTGACGACGACGTAGCGGTATTCCTACGCGGAAAAAATATCCAGCAGGCTCTGGCGGGGAATCTTGCCGGTGGCGTTGCGCGGCAACCGGGCGACAAAGCGGACCCGACGAGGCAGGAATACCGGGTCGCAGCGACCGCGTAGCAGTTGCATCAATGACGCCTCATCCATGCCCGGTGCCACCACGACTGCGCCAATCCGGCGCACGCCGCCTCTCTCCGCGTCGAGCTGCAAGATCACCCCATCCTCCACGCCTGGCACGCCCAGCAGGGCCCGGGTCAGGTCGCCCAGCGATGCGCGTTTACCGGCGATCTCCAGCAGGTCGGCGTGTCGGCCACGCAACAGGAAGCGACCGTCGGCTTCCAGCTCGACCACATCGGCCAGCACCACCGGATGGTCGAGATGGGCTGCGGACACCCGGGTACCGTCGGGCTGCGGCGTCACGCAGACGCCCGGCAACGGCGTCCACGCCGACTCCACCGCGGTGCGGCGCCGGGCGATAACACAGGTTTCCGTGGATCCGAAGAGCTCCCGGACGTGGCAGTGGTAGCACTGCTCGGCCTCGGCGGCCAGTTCGGGAGGCAGCGGTGCGGTGGAGCAGACGATACCGGCCAACGGCGGCATCGCTACGCCCGATTGCAGCAGCGCACGCAGGTGCACAGGGCTGGTCACCAGGAGGGGCGGCGTGGGGGCATCGTGTGCCGCGAGCGCAATATCGGCAGGAAAGAACGGGCGACTGCCGTGTACCGCCACCGGGCCCAGCAACGGCAACAGCACGGACATCTCCATCCCGTACATGTGCTGTGAGGGCACGGTTGCCAGCACCGGCGTGGTGAACCCGGCGTCGCCGGTGCCCAGCAGTCCGGTCAGGGCGGCCAGGTTCTGACCGGTCCCCGCACGGAACGCGCGCCACCGCTTGGGCGTGGCGGTTGGCTGGCCGGTACTGCCGGAAGTGAATCCGATCGCGACCAGTGCATCCGCATCAATCAGCGGGATCTCGCCGGTGCGTCGGGGAAGGTCATCGGGCAGCACGTGGTAGTCGGCACCGGGATCCTTCGTGGCGTCCATCTCGACGATGCAGTAACTGTCGGGATACTGGGCGCGCACCAGTGCCACGGTCGCCTCGGCCCGAGAGGCCGGCAGCAGCGTTGTCTGGCCGCGCATGGCGGCGGCACAGAAGGCGACCAGGAATCGGTAACGGTCTTCGCACAGGTTGAGCACGTGCGCGGCCGTCGGCAAACCGGCCGCGACACCACGAACCTCGTCGAGGAAGCGCGACAGCGGCACGGCACCGTGCGCATCGAAGACAATCGCCCTTCCCGGCGCGCCAAGCACAAGCGGCGACCGGTCGCCAGCAGCGACGTTCCTGGCAGTGTTATCAAAGACGGCTGACATAAGCTCAATACTGCGGCACTGCCGCTCCCCAATGCTTAGCTTACGCTGAGCAACGTCATTCCCACCAATTTCGCGATGCCCGAGTACGAGTCCAATCCACCCTGCTGGAGCTGGCTGCCATTGCCGCGCGGCGAGGCCGCCGAGCCCGTCGCCCGACGCTGGCTGGGCGAGCGGCTGGACTGCCCACCAGAGCAACTGTCACTGCGACGCGACGACTATGGCCGGCCGCACCTGGAAGGCGGGTTCTCGCGCTGGGACTGCAACTGGAGTCACAGCGGAGAAGGCCTGCTGATCGCGCTGGGCCTGGACGTCCGCCTCGGCATCGATCTGGAATGGGTCCGGCCACGGCCGCGGGCGATGGAGCTGGCGCGGCGCTTCTTTACCGCGGCCGAAACGGGTGCGCTGGCGAGCCTGCCCACCGCGCAGCGCGAATCGGGCTTCCTGCGCCTGTGGTGTGCGAAAGAATCTGTGCTCAAAGCGCACGGCCGCGGACTGGCATTCGGCCTGGACAAATTCGAGTTCGAGATCAGTGACACGGGGATTCACCTGGTGAACTGCGACGCCGCGCTTGGGGACCGAGCGCAGTGGTCGGTGCTCGAACTGGTGCCGCAGCCGGGCTATGTCGGCACGATGGCCTGGCGCCCGAAGTGATGCCGCGCCTGCTGCGATCCGCGCACGTGGATGTCCGGCCGCATCGCAGCGGCCATAATCCCCGTCCATGACGACCCCCATCCCCACCGCCGCCCGCGAACGACTCGATGCCGGACTGGCGAGCCTCGGTCTCGCCCCCGCGATCGCCGCGCCGCTGCTCGCGTATCTGCAGCTGCTGCTGCGCTGGAACCGCGCCTACAACCTGACCGCGGTGCGTGAGCCGCTGGACATGGTCGAAAAACACCTGCTCGATTCGCTGACGATGCATCCACACGTCGATGCGATCGCCCGCGCTGGCGGTACTCTCGCCGACCTGGGAACCGGCGCCGGACTGCCGGGCATTCCACTGGCCATCGCCAAGCCCGGCCTGCGGGTGACACTGGTGGAGAGCAACGGCAAGAAGGTCCGGTTCTTGCGCGAAGTGGTGCGCAAGCTGGCCCTGGCCGACGTGGAGGTGGTGGAGTCGCGGATAGAGGCGTTTGACCGTCCCGGCGCGTTTGATGCCATCACCGCTCGGGCGCTGGCGACGCTGCCGCTGATCCTCCAGTTGGGCGGACACCTGCTGAAACCCGGCGGCCAGCTGCTGGCGATGAAGGGCGTCTACCCGGACGCCGAAATCGCGGACTTGCCGCCCCAGTGGACGCTCGCGCAAGCCCACACCCTGCGGGTGCCCGGCCTGGATGCGGAGCGGCACCTGGTGGTCGTCCAGCGCCAGGTTCCTGGGCAAAGCACTGATCCGTAACGCTCGCGTGTCAGCGCGGTTGCATCCAGAGGGCGCCGCCAACGCCCGCTTCCAGCGCCACAAGCGGGATGCCGGTCACAGCCGCGCGGTTCGGCATGCTCACGCCATGGCGGGCATAATCCTCTGTCGGACAGCGCAGCGCGCGGTCTTTTTGCAACACGCATCGCAGCACCCTCCGCAGCAACCATCGCAACCGGGAATTCCGCAACCGTGACCCAGGGGACGAGCCGCATCGCCCGCATCATCGCCGTCGCCAACCAGAAAGGCGGGGTTGGCAAGACCACCACGGCCGTCAATCTGGCCGCCGCACTCGCCCGCACGCCGAAGAAAATCCTGCTGGTGGATCTGGACCCGCAGGGCAACGCAACCACCGGCAGCGGCATCAACAAGCGCGAGCTGGACAGTTCGATCTGCGAGGTCCTGCTGGGCGAGGACGACATCGCCAGCGTGATCGTGCGCACCCAGGAGGACTACGACCTGGTTCCCGGCAACATCGACCTGACCGCGGCGGAGCTGCGGCTGATGTCGGCCGAGGCCCGCGAGCAGCAGCTCAAGCTGGTGCTCGCGCCAATAGCGGCCAACTACGATTTCATCCTGATCGACTGCCCGCCGGCGCTGTCGCTGCTGACCTTGAATGCGCTGACCGCTGCCGACTCGGTGATCGTGCCGATGCAGTGCGAGTACTACGCCCTGGAAGGCATCAGCGCGCTGATGGACACGATCGAGGCGATCCGCGCCAACCTCAACCCGCGGCTGGAGATCGAAGGCGTGCTGCGGACCATGTTCGACGTGCGCAACAACCTGGCCAACGCGGTATCGGCCGAACTGATCGAGCACTTCGGCGACCGCGTGTTCCGCACCATCGTCCCGCGCAACGTACGCTTGGCCGAGGCGCCCAGCCACGGCCAGAGTATCGTCGGCTACGACCGCAACAGCCGCGGCGGGATCGCCTACCTGGGACTTGCAGGCGAAATCCTGCGCCGCCAGCGCGAACGTGACCAGGCCGCCAGCCGCGCGCAGACCGCCGCGAAGCGCCCCAATCCGGAGACGACCACATGAGTGCTGCAAAGGGTGACACCGCCAGCCCGCCGGCCACCAGGGCGGCCGCCAAGAAACGCGGGTTGGGCCGCGGTCTGGAAGCGCTGCTGGGTCCCAAGGCGGATGTCCCCGAGCTGGAGGCAACGAGCAGCGACACCCTGCGCCACCTGCCGGTGGATTCCCTGGCCCCGGGCAAATACCAGCCGCGCAAGCACTGGGATGACGAGAAGCTCGACGAGCTGGCCGAGTCGATCCGCGCGCAGGGGGTGATCCAGCCGATCGTGGTGCGCGAATCGCGCGAACACGGTGGCAAGACCTGGGAGATCATCGCCGGTGAGCGCCGCTGGCGTGCCTCCCAGCGCGCGGGGCTGACCGAGATTCCGGTGGTCGTGCGATCCGTCGACGACCGCACCGTCATCGCGATGGCGCTGATCGAGAACATTCAGCGAGAAGACCTCAATCCGCTGGAAGAGGCGTCCGCTCTGCAACGGCTGATCGACGAGTTCGACCTCACCCATGCCCAGGCGGCCGGCGCGGTCGGGCGGTCGCGTGCGGCGGTATCCAACCTGCTGCGTCTGCTCGAACTGCCACCGGCGATCCGCGCGCTGGTCGAGGCGCGCCGCTTGGAGATGGGCCATGCCCGTGCGTTGCTGACCCTGGCCCCGGAGCTGGCCAGCAAGCTGGCAAGCGATGCCGCCGAGCACGGCTGGTCGGTGCGCGAGGTCGAGCACCGTGCGCAACAGTTCGCGCTGGGTCGGGTTCCCGCCGGCAAACGCGCGCGACCGGTGAAACCGCGTCCACAGGCCGACATCGTCAGCCTGGAGCGCGAGCTGTCGGAATCGCTCAATACCCGCGTCAACGTGCTCCACGGGCGCGGTGGCAAGGGCAAGCTGGTGATCCACTACAGCGACCTGGACTCGCTGGATGGCGTGCTGGAGAAGCTGCGCTCACCGCAGTCGTAACCTCAGCCTCTGCTGGCTGCGTCACTGGCAACCGGGCACCGGTACTTTCGGCCGGTAGGATCGCCGGGTCCACGGTGCGAAGATTGGGTTCGATCCCTCTGCCCGTGGATGCCGTGAAGCCCCTCTCCCTGCTCCTGCTGCCGGCACTGTTCGCCGCGCACCTTGCCCTGGCCGTGGCGCCCGCCGTAGCCGCCACGGCCGACACCGCCGTTGACACGCAAGCGCCGGTCGTGGCGACGTCGACCGCCGACAAGCGCTTCCAGGCCATCTACGAGCGCGAGTGGACCTGGCGCCAGGAGCAGACCGGCGGCGGCTCCGACGAGGACGGCGACAGCCAGTCCGCCCCGGGCCGCCTGCCGTCCGTTGACGCGGCCAGCCAAGCCACTCGCTTGGCTTACTGGGAGGATGTGCTGGCAGAACTGGACAGCATCGACCCGGCCGCGTTGTCGGCGGAGAACCGGATCAACCTGGCGATCTACCGGCCTCAGGTGGAGAACCTCGCCGCACAGGTCCGCTTCCGCAACTACGAGATGCCGTTCAACTCGGACTCCTCGTTCTGGTCCAACCTGGGCTTCATGACCCGCCGGCCGATGCACACGGCCGACGACTATCGCCGTTACATCGAACGGCTGGCTGATGTGCCGCGCCATTTCGACCAGCAGATCACCAACATGCGCGCAGGCTTGGAGCGCGGCTTCACCGTGCCGCGTGCGGTACTGGACGGACGCGACGTATCGATTGCCGCGGTCGCCGATCTCACCGACCCGGAGAAATCGACGTTCTATGACCCGCTGCGCAAACTCCCTGCCTCCATCCCTGCCAGCGAACAGGCAGCGCTCCGCACGGCAGCCCGGGAAGCGATCAGCCAGCAGGTGATTCCCGCCTACAAGACCCTGCTGACCTTCTTCCACGACGAGTACGTACCCGGCGCGCGCAGCACCCTGGGCGCATCGGAAATGCCCGACGGCGAGGCGTTCTATCGCCAGCAGATCCGCGAGTACACGACCCTTGACCTGAGTCCCGCGCAGATCCACCAGATCGGCCTGGAGGAGGTGGATCGCATCCAGGGCGAGATGGACGCGATCATCAAGCAGGTGGGGTTCAAGGGCAGTTTCGCCGAGTTCCTGCAGTTCCTGCGCACCGACGAACAGTTCTATGCCAAGACTCCCGAGGAGTTGCTGTGGCGGGCGGCCTGGATCGCAAAACGCATCGACGCGCAGCTGGGCAACTTCATCGGCACGCTGCCGCGTGGTCGGTTCACCATCGTGCCGGTGCCCGACGACATCGCGCCGTACTGGACCAGCGGCCGTGGCGGCAACGGTACCTACTGGGTCAACACCTACGACCTGCCCTCGCGCGCGCTGTACAACCTTCCGGCGCTGACCCTGCACGAGGCGGCGCCCGGACACGCGATGCAGGGGGCATTGGCGGTCGAGCAGGACGCGCTGCCGGATTTTCGCCGCAAGACCTACATCTCGGCCTTCGGCGAGGGCTGGGGCCTGTACGTGGAGAAGCTTGGCAAAGAGATGGGCATCTACGAGACGCCCTACGAGCACTTCGGTCGCCTGACCTACGAGATGTGGCGGGCGGCGCGGCTGGTGATCGATACCGGTCTGCATGCGCAGGGCTGGACGCGCGACCAGGCTCTGACCTACCTGCGCGACCGCACCGCGTTGAGCGAGCACGAGGTCACCACCGAGGTGGACCGCTACATTTCCTGGCCGGGCCAGGCGCTGAGCTACAAGCTGGGCGAGTTGGCGATCGTGCGTCTGCGCGCTCAGGCCGAGAAGGAGCTGGGCGACAGGTTCGACATCAAGGCCTTCCACGACATGGTGCTGGCGCTGGGTTCGGTGCCGCTGCCGGTGCTGGAAACGCAGGTGCGGGCGTTCATCACTGAGGTGGACAAAAAGCCTGCGGCCGGGGAAAAGAAGGGCGCAAAGGACTGACAGCCACGCGCTGACGCGTGGGGCGCCTGCCGGGTGCCCCGCTCAGTCGCTCCACGATATTCGCTTGGTGAGCGGGACACCCGGCAGGCGCCAACGGGAGTTCTCGGTGGCCGAAGCGAAAAGCGAACCGCAGCTCGCCACTGGTCGCAGCATTCAACGCCGTAGAACCGGCTCGACGGTTGACTTGCCCGACCGCATCCCTTCCCGCATAATGCCCGGCTCGCTGTGTCCGGCCAGCCCATGCGGCTTGCAAGGCAGCATCCGGAAGCGCGATTCCGGTCTGCCGGTTCCAGCGTCCGCCTCCGGGCGGCCTTCTTCCCGTATCGCATGCCGCCCACATCCGTGGATCCGGCGGGGCCGCCGCCTCCCTGGCCAAGGGAAGCATCAACATCCTTTCGAGGTGCGTATGTCCCGTGTATGCCAAGTAACCGGCAAGCGAACGACGACTGGCAACAACGTCTCGCACGCCATGAACAAGACCCGTCGCCGCTTCATGCCCAACCTTCACGAGCGCCGTTTCTGGGTCGCCAGTGAGAATCGCTGGGTGAAGCTCCGTGTTTCCGCCAACGCCATGCGCACCATCGACAAGAACGGGATCGACTCCGTTCTGGCCGATCTCCGCGCACGCGGCGAAAAGATCTGAGGAGGACTGACCCATGGCTTCCAAGCGCGACAAGATTCGCCTGATCTCTTCGGCCAACACCGGCCACTTCTACACCACCGACAAGAACAAGAAGAACACGCCGAACAAGATGGAGATCAAGAAGTACGATCCCGTCGTTCGCAAGCACGTGATCTACAAGGAAGGCAAGATCAAGTAAGCCTTCCGGCTTGTTCCAAAAAGAAACCCGCCTTCCGGCGGGTTTCTCTTTTTCATGCGTTCAATACGCGCGGATCAGAAATCGATGCTCCACGACTTGATGTAACCGGTATCGCCGGACCACATGTCGCGCACACGCAACTTCCAGGTGCCGTTCTTGGCTTCGCTGGTCAGATTGACGTTGGCGTAGCCGATCACGTTGTCGGCACTGTCGCTGCCGCTGGAGTTCTTGATCCGGTAGGTGGAGTTGTCCGGTGCCACCAGGTCGATCTGCAGGTCACCACGATAGGTGTGGCGGATATCCATGCTCACCTTGGTCGCCGCCAGACCGTTGCCGCTGCGGCCGCTGACCGTGATCGGGCTGTCGATCGTGCCCGGGCTGGGGATGTTGTACGTGTTGGTATTGCTGTAGGTCTGCGGGCTGTCGTTGCCGCCGCTGCCGCCGGTGTCGTAATTGGCGACCAGGCTGACGCCGCTGAACGCCTGGTAGGCCTTGAGCCGGACGTAGTAGGTGCCGGCGGTGGGGCTGGCGAAGGTGCAGGTCTCCACGTTGCCGCTCAACCACGGGCGGCAGTCGTAGGAGCTGTCGGTCGGGGCGCTGCCGCGCTTGACGTACAGATCCGCGTCACCGCTGCCGCCGGACATCTTGAAGCTCAGGTTGGTGGCGCCTGCCGGCACCTGGAAGGTGTAGTTCACCGTCGCGCCGCTCGCGGCCGACAGGCCCGTTACCGGAGTGCCCTTGGTCAACGTGCCACCGACCGGATCCGGATCGGGCGGGTTGCCACCGCCGCTGCCCATCGCGTCGACCGCCGCTTTCGCGTCCACGATGCCGTTGCCGATCGCCTTGTCGATGCTGACCGGGAACGGACGCAGGGTGGACTTCAACGCCGACTCGATCTGCGCCGGTGTCTTGACCCCGCCATTGGCGGCCGCGGCGGATTGCATCAGCGCAACCACGCCGGCCACGTGCGGAGCCGCCATCGAGGTACCCGACATCAACGAGTAGCCTTCCGACGAAGGCGTGGTGCTGCCGGTGTTGACGGTGGAAGCGATATCGCTGCCCGGTGCGGCGACGTCAATCAGAGATCCGTAGTTGGAAAAACCGGAGCGTGCACCGGTGCGGGTGGTCGACGCGACGGCGATGACATTGCTGCAATTGGCCGGAACGAAGCCGCTGGTATCGGCGTTGCTGTTGCCCGCCGCCACCACCACGGTGGTGCCACGGCTGACGGCGCCATTGATCGCGTTCTGATACGTGGCCGAGCAACTGCCACCGCCACCCAGGCTCATGTTGATGACTTCGGCCGGATTGGCATTGGCGGGCACGCCGCTGACGCTGCCGCCAGAAGCCCAGATGATGGCGTCGGCGATGTCGGAGGTATAACCACCGCACTTTCCGAGCACCCGTGCCGGAACGATTTTCGCACCGTGCGCTACGCCGGCCACACCCTTGGCATTATTGGTCACCGCCGCGATCGTTCCGGCGACGTGGGTTCCGTGCCAGCTGGAACTGGAGGCCGGGCCACACTCGTTTGCCGAGGTCCAATCGCCTTCATCATTCGGATTGGAGTCACGACCACCACCATCGCGCGCCATCCCGGCGTCGCTGATGAAGTCGTAACCCGGCAGCACATTCGCGTTCAGATCGCTGTGATTGGTGATACCGGTGTCCAGTACCGCGACCACCGCGCCCTGCCCCGCGGTGACGTCCCACGCCTTGTCGGCGCGAATACCGCCCGCACTTTCAAAGTAGTGCCACTGATTGTTGGCGTAATAGGTGTCGTTCGGCGTCATGGTCGGCTTCATCAGCTGATCGACCTCGACGTACTCCACGTTCGGATCAGAGGCGATCTGGCGCATCAGCGCCGCGGCTTCCACAGCATCAAGCTTGCGGTCGGTGCGGATCACGTCCGCGCCGGTGGCAATGCGGCGCACCTGGTGCATTTGCAGCGCATTGCCGGTACGCGCGGTCATGGCGACGCGGTCCAGCGAGGCTTGCACCTTGGCGATGTTCGCCTGCGGGGCGCTGCCCTCGCGGTATTTGACGATGAAGCGATCGGTCGGCTGGCCGTCCTGCAGGGTGGCCAGGTTGGCAGCGCCCGCATTGGCTGCAACGGCCGGTGCAGCGAAGGCGGCGGAAGAAATGGCAACGGCGGTGGCGGCGGCCAGAAGGCTCTGGCGCAGACGCTTATCGGTGGTTCTGGACATGGTTTTGTTACCCCGGTTGGTGTGTCGCAAGCAGTTGATGAACTCCCAAGGATCTGGTCCAGGCCGTCTCGTCCGACGTCTTCAGGACCGGGCAGTCGCCGAGCGGAAGTGGGTTCCGGTGTCTGCGATGCCCTGCGTAGCTCGCCGCGACCTGCGTGTTGCGCCCACTCTCCCGACGCCACATGCGGCAAAGCACACCCCAGATGTAGGCCATTTGACCCGGCCGAACATGCGTGTAAATCTCAATTTGTTCTAAACAGCGTCAATAAATACGCAACAAGTCACAATTTACGTCAGAAACTGACGTGAATTGCTGTGTATAACTTGCCTCCAGCCATCTGGATGGGGAGACGGATGCGAGAGCCGCAGACGCCTTCCGTGGCATCGAGCGGGTGCGAGCAAGCCCGGGAAACGGTGGAAACGATGACCACGCCGGACAACCTGCCTTGGCCGAGTGACACAGGCATGCTGCAGGTCGCCGATCTGCGGCTGGATCTGCGCTACCGGCAGGCCATCACGCCGGAGCAAACCGCCGAGTTGCCCCAGCGCGTCTTCGATGTGCTGCTGATCCTGCTGGCCCGACCACACGTGCTGCACGCGCGAACCGCCCTCATGGAGCAGGTCTGGACGGGTGTAGTCGTGGAAGACGCCAACCTGTCGCAGAGCATCTGGATGCTGCGCAAGGCGCTCGGCCCGGAACGCAAACACTGGATACGGACCGTCGCCAAGGGCGGTTATGTGTTCGACCCTCCCGGTCCGGTGCAGGCAATCCCGATCGAAAGCGTCGGAACGGAGACTCTGCCCGGCCCAGCGGAACCCGAGACCGCTCCCGCCGGCGCCGCCACCCATGCACAGCCGATCGCGCCATTGACGCAGCGGCCGCCCCTGATGGATCCGCCGCCCGCCGAAGGCGCCGGCGTTGCCGGGGGCCGGCCAACGCACGCTGCCGGTGAACCACTTGCTGCGCGGCCTCGCCGCCGCATCCACCGGACCTGGTGGGTAGCGGCCAGCGCGGGTGGACTGATGCTCCTCGCCGGGCTGCTTGGGCTGGCCCGGATGAGCGGCCAGTCGATGCCGCTGCCGCCGTTGCAGCCGGTGTCCGTGGTGCTGATCGAAGTGGGCAACAGCGAAGACGCCGATGCCCGCTGGCCGGCGACGGTGCTTCACGCCTGGCTGGAGTGGAAGCTGAACGCGATTCCCGAGGTCGTGCTGATGACGGAGGCCCATTTGGCGGCTGATGCGACCGAAAACCCGCCGCAGGTGGTGCTGCTGAGCGCAGGCAAATCGGCCGACCATCCCGACGAGCGCTTTATCCGGGCCCGCTTCGACGCACCAGGCGGGAGTCGCCAACTGGAGTTGCGCGGTGATGCCGCGCAGATGCCCCAGCTCATAGACGCGCTGTCGCGTCAGGTGCTTGACGCGGTGGTGCCGGCTCGGCGTGATGATCCCTGGCCCAAGCTGGAAATTGATGAGCCGGCGCTGCGCACCTACGCCGACGCATACCGCGCCTACAGCGAGCGGGACATGGCCAGCGCCGCCGCGGGCCTGGCGGCGGTGCTGCAGCAGGCGCCGCAGTTTGGCCTGGCACATCTGCAGAGGGCGATGGCCCAGTACCGTCTGGGTCAGGCGCGGTTCGCCATGGAGCACATCGCTGATGCCGAACGGCTGCTGACGCCGGTCTCCGAGGACGTCGCCAGCGTGCTGGCCGCCGCCGCCCTGTCGGTGGACCCGCAACGCGCCGCCGATACGGCTGCCGCCTATGCCGAACTGGCCGCCCGCTACCCCCAGCGAATCTCGTTCCGCCTGGAACAGGCGTGGCATGAAATGCGCGGCGGCGACGCAGAGGCGGCGCTGCTGGCGCTGGAGG
Organism: Lysobacter sp. A03; assembly: GCF_000855665.1. GTDB lineage: Bacteria > Pseudomonadota > Gammaproteobacteria > Xanthomonadales > Xanthomonadaceae > Novilysobacter. The sequence continues at coordinate 34,022 of NZ_JXSS01000058.1, read as the reverse complement.
GAACGCAGTGGCAACGACAGCCGCTGGGTGTGCAGCTGCAATGGCGCCTCACCCTGGCGGAGATCGAAGGGGTACGCCTGGACAGCGACGCGGTGCTCGAACACGCGACCCAGGCGGCCCAACTGGCGCGCGACGCGGGCAAGGGCTGGGAGCGCGAACTCGCAGCGGCCACCCTGCTGCAGGCGCGGGTCCATGCGTTCCAGCGCGGTCCGGAGGCCGGCCAGCAGGGGTTCGCCGAAGCCGCGCGGCTGTTCGCCTCGGTCGGCGCGGAAATCGACGCGATGCACGCGCGTGTATCCGGCGAGTTGATGCTGCCAGTCGCGGGTCGCTCCAAAGAGCTGGACACCCTGCTGGCGCACGCGCGCGCCGGCGGCTACCGCAACCTGGAGATCCAGTTGCTGCGTCGCGTCGCCTTCCAGCAGCGCAGCGCGGGCAACCTCAGCGAGTACCGCCGACGGCTGAAGGACGCGTTGGCGATCGCCGAGAGCGTTGACGATGTGTACGCGCAGCAGGAGCTGCAGGTGGACCTGCTCAACGAGGACCTGCTGCTGGGGCATTTCGAGCGCGCCACCGAGCGTCTCCGCCAGATCCGCGCCGGCCCGGTTTCCGGGGACACGGCGACCTGGCTGGACCAGTTCGAGGGGTTCCTGCTCGGAACGCGCGGCGACTATCCGGCTGCCAGCCAGGCGCTTGACCAGACCGTGGACCGGCTCGCCCGCGAGGGCCAGCCACCACTGCCGGCGGACGCGCTGGCCCGCCTGGCCTGCGCGCGGGCCGAGTTGCTGTTGTCGCAAGGACGCCTGCAGGACGCCCGGTCGCGCCACGAGCAGTGTGGCAACACCCGGCAGACGTACCTGGCCAACCATGCCGCTACGGTGGGCGCGATGATCGACCTGATGGCGGGCGACACGGGCAACGCGATGCCCGCGCTGCAGGAACGGGTCAGTGATATCCGGTCGATGCCGCCCGCGCCGGAGCGATGGACGGCAGCGTTGTGGACGGCCTATCTGCTGGCACGCGCCGAGGACCTGGACACCGCGGCCACGCTGTTGACCGACCCCCTCGCGGCGCTGCAGGGCACCGGCTACGAGTGGCTGATCGCCGATGCGGAGGTCGGTCTGGCCGAAATTGCCGCCGCCCGGGGACGTTGGACCGATGCAACCCGGTTGACCGATAGCGCACGCCAGCGCCTGCCCGCCGAGGCGTGGCAGCAGTTCCACCGGCTCGACCAGGTGGCGATCCTGGTCGCGTTCGCAAGCGGCGAAAGCGAGCAGGCAAAGGCCCGGATGGCAGCCGCCGATGCTCGCGCCCACGAAGTCGGCGACGTCAAGGCGCAACTGGAGCTGCACAGCGTTATGGACGCGGTGGCTCCGTACCTCCGTTCCGTCGGCGGCTGCGATGCGCCTGCCCGTGACGCGCTCCTTGCCAGCACCGGCATGCGTGGCTCCAACCTGGACTGGATGATGCGCGGCCTCCCCCTGCCTGACGAGCGCGTGGCGGCGACAGTCCCGCAACCGGCTCACTGACCGGCGCGACCTCACGGGCCGAGACGTACCCGCACGGCCGCCCACCGTCCTACACTCGGCGTTCGACATTCCTGGGAGGCGCGAGCGGGTGATTCCTGGCTGGATCCTGCTGCTGGTGTCGGTGTCCTATGTCGGCATGCTGTTCCTGGTCGCCTACTACGGCGACCGCCGGCAGCGCACGCCGACCCGCGCGTGGCTGCGTCCGGCGGTGTACGCCCTCGCGCTCGCGGTGTACTGCTCGTCGTGGACGTTCTACGGCGCGGTGGGAACGGCGGCACGCACCGGCCTGGGATTCCTGCCGATCTACCTGGGCCCGTTGCTGCTGTTGATGTTTGGCTGGCGCCTGCTGGAACGCCTGGTGTTGATCTCCGACGAGCAGCGGATCACCTCCATCGCCGATTTCCTGTCCTCGCGCTACGGCCGCGCGCCCGGACTGGCGGCCATGGTTTCGTTGCTGGCGCTGATCGCGGCGATTCCGTATGTCGCGCTGCAGTTCAAGGCGGTCGCCGACAGCATCCAGGTACTGGCCGGGGTGCCGGCCAACGCGAGTCTGCTGGCCGACCCGGCCCTGTACACCGCCCTGTTGCTGGCGGTGTTCTCGATCCTGTTCGGCACGCGCCAGATCGACGCCACCGAGCACCACCGCGGCATGGTGCTGGCGATCGCGCTGGAGTCGCTGGTCAAGCTGGTGGCGTTCGTCGCCATTGGCGTGTTTGCGCTGATGCACCTGCCCGGGATCGGCGGCTTCGGCGAGCGCATCGTCCAGGCCGCCGATGAGGTGACCCGGCCGGGCCTGCCGGTCGGATTCGTCGCCCAGACGCTGCTCGCGTTCACCGCGCTGGTGTGCCTGCCGCGGCAGTTCCACGTCGCCGTGGTGGAGTGCCAGAACGTCGGTGACCTGCGCATGGCGCGCTGGTTCTTCGGTGGCTACCTGGTGATCATCAGCGCGATGGTGGTGCCCATCACCCTGGCCGGGCAGGCCGTGCTGGGCGACAGCGGCATCTCGCCGGACACCTATGTGCTCGCCCTGCCGCTGGCGCTGGACCAGAGTGCGCTGGCACTGATGGTCTACATCGGCGGCTTCTCGGCGGCCACCGGCATGGTGATCGTCACCAGCGTGGCGTTGGCGACAATGGTCAGCAACGACCTGATTGTCCCGGCGTTGCTGCGCACCGGGGCGCTGCGCCGGACCGGTCCGGGCATCGAGCAGCGGGTGCTGTGGGTGCGGCGGGCGACGATCCTCGCCCTGGCGCTGATGGCCTACGCCTACGCGCGCGGGTCCGGCGGCAGCGGCCTGGCCCAACACGGCCTGCTCGCGTTTGCCGCGGTCGCCCTGTTCGCGCCGGCGCTGATCGGCGGACTGTACTGGCGCGGGGCCAGCCGGGCGGGCGCGCTGGCGGGTATCGGCGCCGGCGGGGCGTTGTGGATCTACACCCTGATGTTGCCCAGCCTCGCGCATGGGGGCTGGATCAATGCGCACTGGGTGGATATGGGGCCATTCGGCATTGCCTGGCTGCAGCCCGAGCAGCTGTTCGGGCTGGTCGGCTGGGATCCGCTGACCCACGGCGTGTTCTGGTCGCTGCTGTTCAACATCGGCGCGTTCGTCTACGTCTCCGTGCGCAGCCGGCCGCGCCTGAACGAGCAGTTGCGTGCCGCGCCGTTCCTGGACCCGTACGCGCAGCGTCCCCCACTCAGTCCCGGCGGCTGGGCGGGCAGCGTGCGCGGCGGCGACCTGCTGGCGCTGGCAGAACGCATCGTCGGCGAGCGTCGTGCCCGACGTGCGTTCGAGGACTACGCGCGCCAGCAGGGCCAGCCCTGGAAGGCCGAGCGGCCCGCGGACCGGGCCTTGGCGCAGTTCACCGAGCGCCTGCTGGCCGCGGCGATCGGCTCGGCATCGGCGCGGTTGACGCTGACCAGCGCGCTGCGCGGCTCGGGCATGGAGCTGGGCGAGGTGGTGGCGTTGCTGGACGAGGCCAACCAGGAGCTGCGCTTCAACCGCCAGATACTCGCTACCACGCTGGAGAACATCAGCCAGGGCGTCAGCGTGGTCGACGCGCGGATGCGTCTGGTCGCCTGGAACCGGCGCTACCAGGAGCTGTTCGAATACCCCGACGGCATGCTCTATGTCGGCCGACCGGTCGCCGACCTGCTGCGCTGGAATGCCGAGCGCGGCGAGATGGGCCCTGGCGATGTGGAGGAGCAGGTGCAACGGCGGCTGGAACACCTCAACGTCGGCGCACCGCACGTGTTCGAACGCGTGCGCGCCAGTGGCCAGGTGATCGAGCTGCACGGCCGGCCGCTGGACGGCGGCGGCTACGTGACCAGCTACAGCGACATCACCGAGTACAAGCGCGTGGAGCAGGCGCTGCGCGAATCCAACGAGACGCTGGAGCAGCGCGTCGAACTGCGCACGCGCGAGGCCGAGGACGCGCAGCAGTCGCGGACCCGGTTCCTGGCCGCAGTCAGCCACGACCTGCTGCAACCGCTGAATGCCGCGCGGCTTTTCACCTCGGCCTTGCGCGAAAGCGAGGAGCCGGCCGAGCAGGCGCGTCTGGCCGAGCGGGTGGATGTCTCTTTGCGGGCGGCCGAGGACCTGCTGGACGGCTTGCTGGACATCTCCCGCCTGGACGCCGGCGTACTGCGCCCGGAGATCGCCGATTTCGATGTCAACGAGCTGTTGCGCGAACTCTCCCACCAGCACTCGGCCATTGCCGCCAGCCGTGGACTGCAGTTGCGGGTGCGCGCGCCCGCAGCGGCCCTGATGGTCCACAGCGACCGCCGCCTGCTGCGCCGGGCACTGCAGAATTTCCTCGCCAATGCACTGCGCTACACCCGCACCGGCGGCGTGCTGATCGCCGCCCGGATGCGCGATGGCGCGGTGGAGTTGCAGGTATGGGATACCGGGCCGGGCATCTCGCCGCACCACCTGGAACAGATCTTCGACGAGTTCCGCCGCTTCGATCACCCCGGACGCGGTGAACGCGGACTCGGGCTGGGCCTGTCGATCTGCCAGCGCATCGCGCGCACCCTGGATCACCCCCTGCGCGTTCGCGCCCGGGTCGGCGGCGGCAGCGTGTTCTCCATCACCGTGCCACTGGGCCAGCCGCGTATGCCCGACAGCGAGGTGCCCGCGGAGCGGATCGCGGACACCGCCGATTCACTGGCCGGGCTGCGCGTGCTGTGCATCGACAACGACCGCGAGATCCTCGACGGCATGCGCGCGCTGCTGACCCGCTGGAACGTCATCACCCTGACTGCCGCCTCGGCGGACGGGGCGATCGCGCTGCTCGACGCACTGCCCCTGTCGGACAGCCCTGACGTGGCCCTGGTCGACTACCACCTGCACGATCGCCTTGACGGGCTGGGCATCATCGACCTGCTGCGCGCGCGTCTCGGCGACCCGTTGCCCGCTGCGCTGCTGACCGGGGACGGCAGCGACGCGCTCAAGCACGCCGCAAGGGCACACCGCTGTCTGGTGCTGACCAAACCGATCAAGCCGGCCTCCTTGCGCGCGTTCCTGGCCGCGCAACCGCGCATCCTGGCCACCCCCTGAGCGGGAGCGCTATTCCTCGTCGGGCGGCAACACGATGTTTCCCGGATCCAGCGCGAGCCGACCGGCGATCAGCACCGCCTGGGTGCGGTTGTTGGCGCCCAGCTTGCGCAGGATCGCGGTGACGTGCGCCTTGATGGTCGCCTCCGAGACACCCAGCTCGTAGCCCACCTGCTTGTTCAGCAGTCCTGACCCGATCATCTGCAGCACGCGGAACTGCTGCGGGGTGAGGTCGCGCAGGCGTCGGGCGGCGTCGCGCTCGTCTGGGTCGACCGCCGGGGCATTGAATGCCGCCGCGGGCGCCCAGCGGTCACCGTCGAGCACGGCGGTGATCGCCTCGGCCAGGGTCGCGGCGTCGGCCGACTTGGGGATGAAGCCGACCGCCCCGTGGTCCAGCGCGCGGCGCATCACTCCCGGCTCTTCGCGAGCGGAGACCACCACGATCGGCAGCTGGGGATGGATCGCCCGCAGATGCACCAGCGCACTGAACCCCTGCGCGCCGGGCATGTTGAGGTCCAGCAGCAGCAGGTCGGCATCGGGCTCCGCATCCACCAACGTGTACAGCGCCTCGACACTGTCCGCCTCGTGCAGGCTCGCGCCCGGCATCACCCGCGCAACCACCCCGCGCAGGGCTTCGCGGAACAGCGGGTGGTCATCGGCGATCAGCAGTGTGGGCATCGGGGGACTCCGCCTTTCCCGGCGCACCGGGAAAGGGGGTTGGAACGGCAGGCGGATGGCCGGCGGGCGTCACTCGGGGATGTAGCGCTCCTTGACCAGTGAATCCACAACGGAAGGATCGGCCAGGGTGCTGGTATCGCCCAGCTGGTCGGGCGCGTTCTCGGCGATCTTGCGCAGGATCCGCCGCATGATCTTGCCCGAGCGGGTCTTGGGCAATCCGGGCGCCCACTGCAGGTGGTCGATGGAGGCGATCGGCCCGATCTCGGCGCGCACGTGGCGGATCAGCTCGAGCCGCAGCTCGTCGCTGGCGACTTCACCGGCGATCAGGGTGACGTAGACGTAGATCCCCTGACCCTTCAGGTCATGCGGGAAGCCGACCACCGCGGCCTCGGCGACCTTGTCGTGCGAGACCAGGGCGCTCTCGACCTCGGCAGTGCCGATGCGGTGGCCGCTGACGTTGATCACGTCGTCCACGCGGCCGGTGATCCAGTAGTCGCCGTCGGCATCGCGGCGGCAGCCGTCACCGGTGAAGTAGGTGCCCGGATAGGTCTTGAAATAGGTGTCGATGAAGCGCTGGTGGTCGCCGTAGATGCTGCGCGACTGGCTGGGCCAGGAGTCGGTGATCACCAGGTTGCCCGAGCCCTCGCCTTCGATGAAGTTGCCGTTGGTGTCGACGATCGCGGGTTTGATGCCGAAGAACGGGTTGGTCGCGCAGCCGGGCTTGAGGTCGGTCGCGCCGGGCAACGGCGAGATCAGGATGCCGCCGTTCTCGGTCTGCCACCAGGTATCGACGATCGGGCAGCGGCCCTCGCCCACCACGTCGTGGTACCAGCGCCACGCCTCGGGGTTGATCGGCTCGCCGACGCTTCCCAGCAGGCGCAGGGACTTGCGCGAGGTCGCCTTCACCGGGCCCTCGCCTTCGCGCATCAGCGCCCGGATCGCGGTGGGCGCGGTGTAGAACGTGGTCACCTGATGCTTGTCGACCACCTGCCAGAAACGCGACATGTCGGGGTAGTTGGGCACGCCCTCGAAGATCAGCGAGGTCGCGCCGTTGGCCAGCGGGCCGTAGACGATGTAGCTGTGGCCGGTGACCCAGCCCACATCGGCGGTGCACCAGTACACGTCGTCCTCGCGCAGGTCGAAGATCGTCTCGTGGGTGTAGCTGACGTAGACCAGGTAGCCGCCGGTGGTGTGCAGCACACCCTTGGGCTTGCCGGTGCTGCCGGAGGTGTAGAGGATGAACAGCGGGTCCTCCGCGTTCATGCGCTCGGGCTCGCAGGTCTCGGGCTGCTCATCGACCACTGCGTCGTACCAGCGGTCGCGCGGCATTTGCATGTCGACGGCGGCGTTGGTGTGGCGCACCACCAGGACCGTCTCCACGGTGGAGGTGCCGGGCAATTTGAGGGCCGCGTCGACGTTGACCTTCAGCTTTACCTTGCGCCCGCCGCGCAGACCCTCGTCGGCGGTGATGATCAGCTTGCTGCCGCTGTCGGAGACCCGATCGGCGATGGAGTTGGCCGCGAAGCCGCCGAACACCACCATGTGCACCGCGCCGATGCGCGCGCAGGCGAGCATGGCGATCGCCGCCTCGGGAATCATCGGCAGGTAGATGGTGACCCGGTCGCCCTTGCCGATGCCCAGCGCGCGCAACGCATTGGCCAGCTTGCATACACGCTGGTGCAACTCGCGATAGCTGATGCGCTCGGCCGGGGTATCCGGGCTGTCGGGCTCGAAGACCAGCGCGGTCTTGTCGCCGCGGGTCTCCAGGTGACGGTCCAGGCAGTTGACGCTGACGTTGAGCTCTCCGTCCTCGTACCAGCGGATGCGGAAGTCCTCCAGGTCGAAGCTGGTGTTCTTGATCCTGGTGGGCTTCTTCATCCACTCCAGGCGCTCGGCCACGCCGGCCCAGAAGCCGTCCGGATTCTCCAGCGACTGCTTGTACAGGGTCTGGTACTGCTCCCGATTGACGCGCGTGTCGGCAGCGAAATCGGCCGGCACTGGGTAGATGTCCCGGGGCGTGTTCATGGGCGTGGCCTCCTGAGCGGTTTGTCCCTGTCGAGTGTGCCGCATCCAATCGCGGCGCGGTTTAGACCTTGGTCTAGGCAAGCGTGAATGCGCACGTTTTACGCATACCCTCCAAAACAGGTGGCCGGCAGCCCGTCGGCAACCCGTCACCTGGCGGAAGCCGTGGAGGGAAACATGCCCCGATCCAACCGCGCCGGCACGACCGGCGTATCGACGCAATGGCGTCGCCGGCCGCTGGCCGCGGCGATGCTGCTGGCCCTGCTCGCGCCCGGCGTGGCGCTGGCGCAGACCGACCGCGAGCAGGCACTCGAGGCCCGCGTGGCCGAGCTGGAGCGGCTGGTCGAGCAGATGCTGGGGCAGCAGCCACTCGCCAATACCGGCACCACCGGGCCGCGCACGTCACCGGTGCCGGCAAGCCAACCGGTTGCCGCCGCGCCCCCGGCAACCCCTGTCCCGACCAACCCCATCCAGACCACCACGATCACTCCGCAGGCCAATCCCGGCACCCGGTTTACCGTCGGCGGCATGATCCGCGTTGATGCGATGTCGACCAGCACCAGCGACGGCGAGATCGCCAAGAGCACCGCCGGACGCGATTTCTACGTGCCAGGGGCGATCCCGGTTGGCGGCGATGGCGGCGACGCCTACCTCGACAGCCACGTCAAATTCTCTCGCCTGTGGTTCGACGCCAGCACCGAGCTGGATTCGGGCGACAAACTGGGCGCGCGCTTCGAGCTGGACTTCTTCGGCGGCTCGCTCGGCAACACCGCGGCGACCAATACCTATGGCGCCACCATCCGCCACGCCTACCTGACCTGGAACCGGCTGCTGATCGGCCAGACCTGGTCGAACTTCATGGACACGGCGGCACTGCTCGACTCGGTGGACTTCGTCGGTCCCACCGATGCGGTGGTGTTCGTGCGCCAGCCGCAGATCCGCTACACCAGCGGACCCTTCAGCGTGTCGCTGGAAAACCCGGAAACCACGGTGCAACCCTTTGGCGGCGGTCCGCGCGTGATCAGCGGCGACAACAGTGTCCCCGACCTGATCGCCCGCTACACCGGCAAGGGCGACTGGGGCCACTTCAGCGTCGCCGGCATGGCGCGACAGCTGAAGCACGAGCCGGTCGCCGGCAGCGCCGAGACCACCACCGGATTCGCCGCTACCGTCAGCGGACTGGTCAAGCTCGGCGACAGCACCGACTTCCGTTACCAGGCGACCGGCGGCGAGGGCTTCGGGCGTTACGTCGGCCTGGCGACCGTGCAGCAGGACGCGATGGTCGACGCCAACGGCAACCTCGACGCACTGGGCGGCTGGGCCGCGTATGCCGGTCTTCGCCATGCGTTCAATCCGCAGCTTCGCGGCAACCTGTACTACGCGCGATCGCAGTGGGACAACAAGACCGACCTGACCGGTCTGGGTGTTACCCGGCGGGTGCATTCGGCGCACGCCAACCTGATCTGGTCGCCGGTGCCGAAGCTGGATCTGGGCGTCGAGGCGATCTGGGGTGAGCGCACCCTGGAGTCGGGCGCCGACGGCGAGCTGATCCGCCTGCACACTCTGGCGCGCTACACCTTCTGAACCTGCCGGTTGAGCCTGCTGGAGTACGCCAGCGGCCGGGTCCACACGAGTGAGCCCGGGTTTTTTGGGCTCTTGTATCCAGCGAGGGAGAGCGAGGCGTGCTGTCGCGGCGGGATCCGTGTGTCCCTGCCCTTGAGGGCGAATGTCCCCCGGCGACGGCCTTCGGCCATCGCCTCCTCCTTTATTTCGCCCTCAAGGGCAGGGACACCCGTCGTGGGGGAGTACGCGGTGGCCCTTGGGAATGCCCGAACTCAAGCGGATTGCGGGAACCCGGTCGGCAGCCGAGCCCCGTCGTGGTCGGGAGGTCTTCGCAGCGAAGTAAAGGAGGAGGCATCCGCCTGTGGGCGGATGCCGGGGGACATGAGCAGCGAAGACCTCCCGGCCGCGGCGGGGCCCCTCACGCCCGACGGACATAAAAGGAAGAGGGAGCTATCGCGCCCCCTCATCTGACCCAACTCGACCCTCAGCGCACCACCAACACCGGAATAGTGCTGTGGGCAATCACCGCGTTGGTCTGACTGCCGATCAGCAGCCGGTTCAGGCCGCGGCGGCCGTGGCTCGCCATGACGATCAGGTCCACCCCGCGCGCGGCGGCCGTCTCCAGGATCGCATCGGCCGGGTAGCGCTCGGCGACATACACCGACTCGTGGCGTACCCCGAGCTGATCGGCTCGCGCCCCCGCGGCGGCCAACACCTCGTTGGCCTGGTCGGTGACGTGGGTCCGGTATTCCTCCAGCATGCTCGCCGAGCCACCCCACACCACTCCGGCGTCGGCCGGTGTCCAACGCTCCGAGGCAGTGACGATCGTCACCTGCGCACCCACCGCTGCTGCCAGCTCAAGGCCTTGCTCCAGTCCCTTTCCCGCCAGCTCCGAGCCGTCGGTCGCAATCAATATGTGCTTGTACATGCGTCATCGCTCCTGTGTCTGTAGACCGAGGGTAGCCCCCCACGTCAATGGTCGCTCGCCGACGAGGCGCCGATGCCGGTCTCGCTGCGCACGCGCAGCGCATCGAAAGCGGCGCGCTCGCGATCCGCGCGCGGGCTGCGGTCCAGCACCGAGAACAGCCAGATCGCGATGAAGGCCAGCGGGATCGACAGGATACCCGGGTTCGGGAAGGGCACGATCGGCTCGGCGAAGTTGAACACGTCCACCCACACCGTCTTGCTCAGGGTCACCCACGCCGTCGCCACCACCAGGCCGATGAACCCGCCGATCGTCGCACCCATCGTCGTGCAGCCGCGCCAGGCGATCGACAACACCAGCACCGGGAAGTTGGCACTGGCGGCGATGGCGAAGGCGAGTCCGACCATGAAGGCCACGTTCTGGTTCTCGAACACGATGCCCAGCAGGATCGCGATCACGCCCAGGGTAACGGTGGAGATGCGCGAGATCTTCATCTGCTGCTTCTCCGTCGCCCGGCCGCGGGCAAACACGTTGGCATAAAGGTCATGCGAGATCGCCGCCGCGCCGGCCAGGGTCAGGCCCGCCACCACCGCCACGATGGTGGCGAAAGTCACCGCCGCCAGGAAGCCCAGCAGCAGGCTGCCACCGACCGCGTTGGCGAGGTGCACCGCCACCATGTTGGTGCCACCGACCAGCCCGTTGATGATGTCGATGCTGCCGTCGGGATTGGCGTTGAAGTACTCCGGGTGCTGGTACAGCAGGGCGATGCCGCCGAAGCCGATGATGAAGGTCAGCAGATAGAAGTAGCCGATGAATGAGCTGGCGTAGATCACCGAGCGGCGCGCTTCCTTGGCGTTGGGCACGGTGAAGAAACGCATCAGGATGTGCGGCAGTCCGGCGGTGCCGAAAGCCAGCGCCAGGCCCAGCGAAAGCGCGTTGAGCGGGTTGGCACTGACCTGGGAACCGGGCGCCATGATCCCGAGACCGTTGGGGTGGATGCGCACCGCTTCAGCCAGCATCGCATCGGGATTGAAGCTGAAGGCCTTCAGCACCAGGAACGCCATCAGCGTGGCGCCGATCAGCATCAGCACGGCCTTGATGATCTGCACCCAGGTGGTCGCGGTCATGCCGCCGAACGCCACGTACATGATCATCAGCACGCCGACGATGGACACCGCCAACTCGTAGCGGATGCCAAACAGCAGCACGATCAGCTTGCCCGCCCCGACCATCTGCGCGATCAGGTACAGCGCGATGACCAGCAACGAAGCGCTCGCTGCCAGCACCCGTAGCGGGGTTTCCGACAAGCGGTAGGAGGTCACGTCGGCGAAGTTGTAGCGACCCAGGTTGCGCAGCCGCTCGGCGATCAAAAACATCACCACCGGCCAACCAAACAGGAAGCCGATCGCGTAGATCATGCCGTCAAAACCGCTGACGTAGACCATGCCGGCGATGCCCAGAAACGAGGCCGCCGACAGATAGTCACCGGCGATCGCCAGACCGTTCTGGAAGCCGGTGATGCCGCCGCCGGCAGTGTAGAAGTCCGACGTGGTCTTGGTGCGTTTGGCCGCCCACCAGGTAATGAACATCGTGCCGACGATGAAGACCAGGAACATGACGATGGCCGAGGTGTTGGCCTGCCCCTTGGTCGCGGCGAACGCCGGCAGCGGGAGGATGGCGGCGACGGCTGCGGCGCGCAGCGCGGTGGCGGCCCTCATTTCACGTCCCTCACGATGGCGGCGATCAACGGGTCGTAATGCTTGTTGGACAGGTGCACGAAGGCGGAAATCATCACCACCGCGCTGACCGCAACAATGATCGCCGTCAGCACCCCCACGCTCATGGTGTAGCCCGGTCCGATGGGCCGGGCGAACACTTCCGGCCAATACGCGAGGGTCAGGATGAAGCCCGCGTAGACCACCAGCATGAGCAGGAAAAACCAGAGGCTGGTGCGTCCGCGCCTGCGCGTCAGTTCCTGGAACTTGGGGTGAGCGAGCACCCGTTCGACCACGTTGTTCGCCTGCATTGCACGTCCTCCCAAGTGAATGGCCGCGTCCCGGATCGACGCGGGCGCTTGAGCGCCGTACGGCCGGTCGGGACGGTTGCCATCAAAATGTAGGAGGTGCCCGCCGGGGCGGACAGACGACTTTGGTAGTAGGTGCCGCCCGGCGGTCAGGTCCGCGAACTATTGCGGCGGCGCAGCAAGCTCGGTGGCGCTGAGGAACCCGTCGCGGTTGATGTCCTGGCGCCGGAAGCGCGCGGTCAGGCGGGCGTTGTGCTGGCTGCGGGTGATCGGCTTGCCCTTGCCGCCGGGCTGCTCTGCCGGATCCAGGACGCCATCGCCATCGGCATCCATCGCATCGAAGGCATAGCTCATCCAGGCCAGGTACTCCTCCAGCGAGACCCGGCCATCGCCATCGGCGTCCATGCGCTGCAGGTAATCGCCGGTCGTCTCCACCTGGGACTGGGCGGACGCCGGGGTGGAGAACCCCGCAAGCGTTGCCAGCCCGGTCACCAGCAACGAGGCCGTCAGCACGCGCAGCGGATGACGGCCCGCGGCGGTCACGCCTGCGCCGGCACCAGGGTGTAGCCCTTCAGACGCGCGGAGAACTGCTGCAGCGCGTGGTTGCCGGTGGCCTCGGCCTCCACGCACCAGTCGTGCAGCTTCTGCAACGTCACCTGGGCATCGTGCGAGCGCTCGTCCAGGACCTGCTGCAGGCGCTGGCGATACTCGGCCAGCGTCGCCATGTGGGGGCGGTCCGCCAGCCACGCCTGCAGGCGGGCGCGCTTCTCGTCATCCAGCCAGCGGCCGCCATCGGCCAGCCCCTTGCGGAGCTTGCGCGGCAGCTTCTCGTCATTGGCACGCAGGGTCGGGAGGGTGACCTTGCGGTAGTAGTCGGTCATCGCCTGGAAGCGGATCGCCAGCAATGCCTTCAGCGTCTCGCGGTCGGGCATGCTGATGTTGGGACGCACGTCCAAGGTCGGCGCCACCCGCAGCACTTTCGCCAGTCCCACGCTCTGCAGCGCCCGGATCACGGTCCAGCCGATGTCGAACTCAAACTTGCGCAGCGCGAACTTGGCCGAGCTCGGGAAGGCGTGATGGTTGTTGTGCAGCTCCTCACCCCCGATCCAGAACGCCCACGGCGTGATGTTGGTCGCCTTGTCGGTGGTCTCGAAGTTGCGGTAGCCCCACCAGTGACCGATGCCGTTGACCACGCCGGCAGCCCAGAACGGGATCCACAGCATCTGGATCGCCCAGACCGCCACACCGGCGAAACCGAACAGCGCAAAACTGATGAACAGGAGCAGGGTCGGGCCGAGGGTCGCATGCGGCGTGTACAGGTGGCGCTCGATCCAGTCGTCCGGGCAGCCCTTGCCGTACTTCTCGATCGACGCGCGGTCGCTGCGGGCCTCGCGGTAGAGCTCCACGCCGCGCCAGAACACGTTGCCGATGCCCTTGGTCAGCGGGCTGTGCGGGTCTTCCTCCGTCTCGCAGGTGGCGTGGTGCTTGCGATGGATCGCCACCCACTCGCGGGTGATCATCGAGGTGGTCAGCCAGGTCCAGAAACGGAAGAAGTGGTTGATCGCCGGGTGGAATTCGACGCCGCGATGGGTCATCGAGCGGTGCAGGTACAGGGTGACGGCAAAGATGGTCAGCTGGGTGGCGACCAGCAGGTAGACGGCAAGCGCGCCCCAACTGGGCTGCAGCAGGCCACCGGCGAAAAAGTCGAGCAGGGAAGCGGGCATTTCATGACTCCGGGAGAGGGCACCGGGCGCTTGCCCGGATCATCCGGCGAGGCATTGCCCCACCGGAATTGATGATGATGACATGCCAGTGCACAACTGTGCATTGACAGCATTCATCTGAATGCGGGCGCGGATCGCGCAGGCAAGCCGGCGGCGTGAATCGTTCAGCGCCGCGACGGTTTGGCGCTTCGCGTACGCCTCTGCGCCGTAGACTGTGCGCATGCCCGAGCTGCCCGAAGTCGAGACCACCCGTGCCGCCCTCGCGCCGCACCTGACCGGGCGCACGGTCACTGCCGCAACCCTGCGTCGCACCGACCTGCGCTGGCCCATCGCAGCGGAAATCAGCACGCTGCTTCCCGGCCAACGCATTCTGGAGGTTCGCCGTCGCGCGAAATACCTGCTGCTGGACACGGCAGTGGGCAGCGCGCTGCTGCATCTGGGCATGTCCGGCAGCCTGCGGGTGATCCCGGCGCACATCCCGCCGCGCCCGCACGACCATGTCGACCTGATTCTGGACAACGAGCGCGTTCTGCGCATGCACGATCCGCGCCGTTTCGGCAGCGTCCTGTGGCAAGCATCCGGCACCGTACACCCCCTGCTGGCGGCACTCGGGCCGGAGCCCCTGTCGGACGCGTTCACCGGCGACTATCTGTATGCGCTGAGCCGCCGACGCCGCGCAGCCGTGAAGACCTTCCTGATGGACCAGGCGGTGGTGGTCGGGGTCGGCAACATCTACGCCGCCGAGGCCCTGTTCGCGTCCGGGATAGCTCCGCGGCGGCCCGCAGGGCAGATTTCCCGGGAGCGCTACCGCCTGCTGGCGACGGAAATCCGCCGGGTGTTGGAATCGGCAATCACGCAGGGCGGTACGACGTTGCGCGACTTCATCAGTCCCGACGGCAATACCGGCTATTTCATCCAGCAGCTTTCGGTCTATGGTCGGGGTGGGGAGCCCTGCCGCAACTGCGGAAGGCCCTTGAAGCAGTCGTTGATCGGCCAGCGCACCAGTGTCTGGTGCAGCCACTGTCAGCGCTGAACCGGTGCTGATCGTAGGGGTTTCCCCCGCGCTTTCGTGACATCCGTCACAACGCGCTATATTGAACGTCACAAGGAAGGGACGTGCCATGGCCGACAGCGGCGACATTACCCAGCTTCTGCAAGAAGCCCGTGGCGGCGGCCGCGGCGCACTCGATGAGGTGCTCTCCGCCCTTTATCACGAGCTGCACGGCATGGCCCGGCGCCAGTTGGCCGAGCAGCGCGGCCAGACCCTCGATGCGACCGCGCTCGTGCACGAGGCCTATCTGAAGCTGTGGGGCAAACGCGAAGCGCAGTTCGACGACCGCGCACACTTCTTCGCCTATGCCGCCACCGCGATGCGATCGGTGGTGGTGGACTACGCGCGCCAGCGCCTGGCGCAGAAACGCGGAGGCGACCTTCACCGCGTCACCGACCTGCCCGAGGACCTGGAAGGTGGAATCCGGCTGGACGACGAGATGCTGGCGCTGGACATCGCCTTGACCCGCCTCACCCAGGTCGATCCCAAGCTCGCGCAACTGGTGGAACTGCGCTACTTCGGCGGGCTCTCGGAACCGGAAATCTCCGCGGTGATGGACCGCTCGGAACGCAGCATCCGGCGCGACTGGCAGAAAGCCCGCGTGTTCCTGCTGGCTTCGCTGCGCGACGCACCTCAAGACTGACTTCCGGGCGGCAATCCCGCAACGCGCCCGGACGCAAATGGGGAAGCCTCATGGACCCTGCACGATGGCAACGGATCTCCCCCCTGCTCGACGAGCTGTTCGGGCTGGACGCGGTCGATCGCGAGCGGCGCCTGCGGGCTGTGCGAGCCGAGGACTCCGAGCTGGCCGACGAGTTGGCCGCGCTGATCGCGCTGGATGAGGACGAGGACTTCCTCTCCGAGCCGGCACTGAAACCCAGCCAGCTGGTCATGCCCGGCCGCCAGGTCGGCCCCTACCGGCTGGAACACCTGCTGGGAGAGGGCGGGATGGGCCAGGTCTGGCTGGCCTCGCGCGCGGACGGCCTCTACCAGCGCCGGGTAGGCCTGAAGCTGCTGCGCCCGGGACTGGTGGACACCAACCTGCGCCTGCGCTTCACCCGCGAGCGCCAGATCCTCGCCCGGCTCGCCCACCCGCACATCGCCCGCCTGCTGGACGCCGGCATCAGCAGCGAGGGCCTGCCCTACCTCGCCCTGGAGTACATCGACGGCATTCCCATCACCGACTACTGCCGCGAGCACGACACGCCCCTGGTGACGCGGCTGCAGATGTTCGAGCAGGTCTGCGCCGCGGTCAGCCATGCCCACGCCAACCTGATCGTCCATCGCGACCTGAAACCCTCCAACATCCTGGTCACCCCGGCCGGTGATGTGCGCCTGCTCGATTTCGGCATCGCCAAGCTTCTCGACAGCGAGAGCGACAGTGGGCCAGAGCGTACCCGCACCGGCACTCGCGCGTTCACCCTGCACTATGCCGCGCCCGAGCAGATCCGCGGCGAACCGGTCACCACGATGACCGACGTCTATTCACTCGGCGTGGTGCTGTACGAACTGCTGGTCGACGCCAAGCCCTACCGCCCCGCCCGCGGCAGCGACGCCGCCTGGGAGGAATCGATCCTGCTGCACGATCCCGTGCGGCCGTCGCAGGCGATGCTGCACCCCAGTGGAGCGACCCCGATGGGGAATGCGCCGGATCCACTGGCACTTCGCCGGCGCTCGCGCCTGCTGGCGGGGGATCTGGACAACATCGTCCTGAAAGCCCTGTCAAAGCCGCCCGAGCGGCGCTATCCGTCGGTGGAGGCGCTGGCGCAGGACCTGCTTCGCTACGCCAGCGGCCGGCCCGTACGGGCGCGAGCGCAGAGCTGGCGCTACCGGATGGGCAAGTTCATCGGCCGCCACCGCTGGCAGCTGGCCACCGGCTCGCTGACCACCGTCGTCCTCACCGTCGCCCTGGTG
Organism: Lysobacter sp. A03; assembly: GCF_000855665.1. Taxonomy (GTDB): domain Bacteria; phylum Pseudomonadota; class Gammaproteobacteria; order Xanthomonadales; family Xanthomonadaceae; genus Novilysobacter. The sequence continues at coordinate 17,046 of NZ_JXSS01000058.1, read as the reverse complement.
ATGGGACTGTGGCAGTCCCGCCAGGCGGTGATCGAGGCGGCGCGGGCGCAGGCCATCCAGGCATTCATGATCGGCGTGCTGGAAAGTGCCGGCGGCACCCGCGAGGGTGAGCCAATGGACATGCGCACCCTGCTGGCGACCGCGGTGGAGCGGGGCGAACGTGAACTGGCGGACCAGCCAGCAGCGCTCGCCGAGGTGCTTGGCGTAGTCGCCGGGCTGCACATCAGCCTGGACGAGCCGCTGCAGGCGCAGGCACTGCTGGACCGTCAGGCAGTCCTGCTGGCCGCGCTGCAGCCGGTCCCCGAGCAGCTGCAACTGGACTCGCTCACCCAGCGCGGCAGGGTGGCCGAGTTGCTCGGCGATCCCGCCGGCTGCATCGAGGTCATGCAACCTGCTCGTGCGCACATCGCCCAGCACCCGCTGGCGTTGCCGCTGCCCACGGCGGCTTTCCGTGCCCAGCTGTCGCGCTGCCAGACCGCCCTTGCGCGCTCGCAGCGGTCAGAGCCCATCTTTCAACGCGTGGCGTCTCTCCACGTTGCCGACGATGCGTCCTCGATTACGCAGGACGACGGTCTGGGACGGCTGACGACGATCCTGCTCGGTCCGCAGGAGGACGCGCGGTGTCAGCCCTTCCCCGGCGGCAAGGCCAGCGAAGGCTGCAGCGGGGTGATCACACCCTCGCCGCGGACCACCTTCTTGTACTCGGCGCGCGATACCGACAGGTAGCGGTCGTTGCCGCCGATCTCGACCTGCGGCCCGTCACGTACCGCGCGGCCCTGCCCATCCACGCGCACCGTCATGGTCGCCTTGCTGCCACTGTGGCAGATCGTCTTGATCTCGCTGATCTCGTCCGCCCAGGCCAGCAGGTACTGGCTGCCCTCGAAAAGCTCTCCGCGGAAGTCCGTGCGCAGGCCGTAGCACAGCACCGGGATAGCGAAGGCGTCCACCACCTCGCTCAGCTGCCAGACCTGCGGCTTGTGCAGGAACTGCGCCTCGTCCACCAGCACGCAGTGCAGCTCGCCGTGGGCGGCTATGTCGGCCGCGACCAGCGATTGCAGGTCCTGCTCGGGGGTGAAGGTCATGGCCGGTGCGCTCAGGCCGATCCGCGAGGCCACCGTGCCGCTGCCGGCGCGACTGTCCAGCTGCGGCGCCAGGATCAGCACCCGCATCCCGCGCTCGCGGTAGTTGTGCGCCGACTGCAGCAGGTTGGTGGTCTTGCCGGCGTTCATCGCCGAATAATAGAAATAGAGCTTGGCCATGCCGGCATTTTAGGCGATCAGGAACCGGGGTCCTGCCTGGGCAGCACTTCGGTCTCGCCCACATTGACCGTGCCCACGCGCGGGTTCATCCAGATGCTGTCCTGCCATGCCGCGTACTGCTTCGGATCCCAGTAGCGCTCGTCGTGGAATTTGGACCCGTCGATGCTGATCGACTCCCCGGCCGGACCGGTGGTGATGATCTTCAGCGAGCCCACAAACCCGGTCCGGCTGCCGGTAACGCGGCTGCGTGCTCGCCTCAGGACCGCTGCGATCCGCGGCTGGGCCACCGCATCACCGTAGCGCGCGTAGATCGCCTGTCCTTCAACCACCGCGCGCTCGCGCTCGGCCTCGTCCAACTGTTCCCAATACTGTTCGCGGAACCGCAGGAAGCCGCGATAGCCGCGCTCGGCCGCCAGGTCCATCCACGCGTAGGCCAGCGCCCGGTCCACCGCGGTGCCGCGGCCCTTCCACAGCATCTCCCCGACCATCGCCTGGGAGGCCTTGTCGGCGTACAGGCTGGCGCGCCGGAAGTACGCCAGCGCGTCTTCCAACCGGCCGTCGTCGAGCGCCTTCTGGCCCTCTATGCGGTAGTTCAGGTCGGGGTGGCCGGCGAGGAAGCCTGCGGACAGCATCACCGGGTCGTCCAGCGGATCCTCCGCAGGGGGCGCCGCAATGGCGGTGAAAGCAAGGGCAAACAGAGACGACGCGAGCAGGGCGCGCAACAGCAGCTGAGGGAACATCCGTGATCCTTGAGCGATGAAAGCCAACAGGGGTAGCTGACAAGGTAGTGGCCAGCGGCGCCGGGGTAAACTGCCCGGCCGCTCCATCGCGTGACCGCAGTCCTCCATGCACGGCCTCAATCCCCCACAACGCGCCGCCGTCGAACACGTCGAAGGCCCCCTGCTGGTGCTCGCCGGCGCCGGCAGCGGCAAAACCCGCGTGATCGTGGAGAAGATCGCCCACCTGATCGCGTCCGGGCGAATGCCCGCCCGGCGCATCGCCGCGATCACCTTCACCAACAAGTCGGCCAAGGAGATGCGCGAGCGCGTCGCCAAGCGCATCCGTGGCGACGGCGCCGAAGGGCTGACGATCTCGACCTTCCATGCGCTCGGACTGCGCTTCCTGCAGATCGAGCACGCCAAACTCGGCCTGCGCCGCGGTTTCTCGATCTTCGACAGCGACGACAGCGCCGCGCAGATCAAGGACCTGCTGGGCGTGGGCACCAAGCCGGACGTGCTGGACGGCATGCGCAACCTGATCTCGCGCGCAAAGAACGCCGGCCTGTCGCCCGAACAGGCGATGGCCGAGGCGCGGAGTGCGCGCGAAGTTGAGGCCGCCACGGTCTATGCGCTGTATCAGGCCCGCCTGACCACCTTCAACGCGGTCGACTTCGATGACCTGATCCGCCTGCCGGTGCAACTGCTGGAGTCCGACGAGGAGTGCGCGCTGGCCTGGCGCGAGCGCATCGGCTACCTGCTGGTGGACGAGTGTCAGGACACCAACGACGCCCAGTACCGGCTGCTCAAGGCGCTGGCCGGGCCGACCGGACTGTTCACCGTGGTGGGCGACGATGACCAGTCCATCTATGCCTGGCGCGGCGCCAATCCCGACAACCTGTTGTCGCTGGAGAGCGATTACCCGAGCCTGCGGGTCATCAAGCTGGAGCAGAACTACCGCTGCTCCAACCGCGTGCTGCGCGCGGCCAACGCGTTGATCGCCAACAACCCGCATACCCACCTCAAGACCCTGTGGAGCGAGCAGGCCGACGGCGAGCGCATCCGCATCTGGGAATGCCGCGACAACGCCCATGAGGCGGAGAAGGTCGCCGCCGAGATCCAGTTCACCGCCACCGCCCGGCAGGCGCCGTGGAGCGATTTCTGCATCCTGTTCCGCGGCAATTTCCAGTCGCGCGCGTTGGAGAAGGCCTTGCAGCAGGTCGGCGTGCCCTACCACCTGACCGGCGGCACCGCCTTCCTCGAGCGTGGCGAGGTCAAGGACGCAATGTCCTGGCTGCGCCTCATCGCCAACCCCGACGACGATGCGGCGTTCCTGCGCGCGGTGACCTCGCCCAAGCGCGAGGTCGGTGCCACCACGCTGGCGCGGCTGGCCGAACTGGCCCAGCGTGCCGGCATGCCGATGTCCCGCGCCGCCGAGTCGGTCGGCGCCCTGCAGCAACTGCCGCCCCGTGCTGGCAACGCGCTCAACACCTTTGTCGGTATCGTCCGCGGCCTGCGCGAGGACGCGCGCAAACTACCGCCATCCGAGCTGGTGCGGGTGCTGGCGGAGAAGTCCGGCCTGCTGCTGGCGATCCGCGCCCAGTGCAAGGACGAAGCCTCGTTCCAGCGCCGCAAGGCCAACCTGGAAGAGCTCGCCGACTGGTTCGACGGGGGCAAAGGGGCGGGCCCCGGCGAACTGGCCGCCCAGCTGGCATTGCTGTCCCACGCCGACAAGGGCGAGGCCGGAAACCAGGTCCGCCTGATGAGCCTGCACGGCGCCAAGGGCCTGGAGTTCCGCTACGTGTTCATCGTCGGCGTGGAGGACGGGACCCTGCCGCACGATGCCGCCCTGGATGAAGGCAGCCTGGAGGAGGAACGCCGCCTGTTGTACGTCGGCATCACCCGGGCCAAGGAACGGCTGTGGCTGTCGTATTCGAAGAAGGCGCAGAAATGGGGCGACACCATCCGCCTCAAGCCCAGCCGCTTTCTCGACGAGTTGCCGGTGGCCGAGGTCCAGCGCGACGGCGCCGACCCGGTGGCCGACGCGGCGCACAAGCAGGAACGGGCGGCCGCAGGACTGGCGGCGATCCGGGCGTTGCTGGACAGCTGAGCCGGTGGCGCGACCATCGCCTTGGACTCCGCGGATCGGTTAGACGTTCAATCGGTCGAAGGTGAACAGCGGCGCCAGGCGATGCGGCCTGCCCTCCACCAGCGCGCGCAGCAGGCCCGCGCCCAGCATCGAGTAGGTGATGCCGTTGCCGCCGTAGGCCATGGCGAAAAGCATCCGCGGACCGGTCGCCGGGTGGGGCCCGAAATACGGAAGGCCGTCGCTGGTCTCGGCAAACGTCCCCGCCCAGGAGAACGTCGGAGTGATATTGAGGTGCGGAAACAGCTTCTGCGCCTTCTTCGCCAGAGACCGCGCCTTGCGGTCGACCATCGCGTCGCGGCGCTTGGGGATGTCCCGACGGTCATCCTCGCCGCCCACCAGCAGGCGGTTGTCCGAGGTGGTGCGCAGATACAGGTACGGCCGCGCGGTCTCCCACATCATCGTGGTCGCCAATACTCCCAGCTCATCACGGCTGATCGGATCGGTGACGAACGCGTAGCTGCTGCGGTTGGTGGCGACATTCCTGGGCAGGAAGTTCTCGCCCTCGTAGCCGGCTGCCACGATCACGTGCCCGGCACTCAGGCGCGCGCCGTTCTCGAGCTCCAGATCCACCGAGCGCGGTCGCGTGACCACGCTGGCGACGCGGGTCCGGTCGTGCACCCCCACGCCGCGCTCCTGCAGCCGGGCGAGCAGACGGTAGGTCAGCCGGTACGGATCCACGCTCGCGGCCGGGCGGTTGAGGATCGCCGCCGGCGCAGAAATTCCGAAGCGTTCCTGGACCTCAGCCGAGTCCAACCACGACACGTCGAACCCGCGCTTCTGGCGCAGCTCGAACTCCTCCCGCAGCGGGGATCTGTCGCGTCGCCGGCTCGCGTAGTAGAGGCTGTCGCGCGTCTGGAACCCGACATCGCCAAGCCCGGTCGCCAGTTCCTCCAGCAGGCCGATTGCGTCCACGCACGCGCGGTAGGCCAGCACCGCGTTGTCCTCGCCCAGAGTCCCGGCCAGCTCGGTCAGGTGAGTGTCGATCTCGTACTGCAGCAGCGCCGTACTGGCCGCCGTGCTGCCCCAGCCGATGTCGCGCTGCTCGACCAGGACCACCTCGTGGCCCGCGGCGGAAAGCGTGTCGGCGATCAATGCCCCACTGATGCCACCGCCAATGATGGCGACATCGCAACGGGTGTCGGTTTCCAGCGGCTCGAAGGCGTGCATCAAACCGTTCTTGATCGCCCAGAACGGGTAACCGCTTTTCAGATCCATGAGCCAATCCCTTCCCGAGCGTCGTGACGCGGTGCAGTCGCTGGCGATGCACGCGCGTCGGAGTCAGCACGGTGCGCAACGGCGGATCACAGGCGGGTGAACGCGGCTGCGGGCGGCTATCGGAAGGCCTCTCATCACGCGGGCGCACGTAATCCTCGTGCGCGAAGCCGGGTTCGCGCGACGCGCCAAGGCTTCAGATGCGATGGGAAATTCGCTGACTAGGCGGAAGACGAATGTCGAGCATCCGACCGCCCTCAATCTTTCTTCAGCAGCGACTTCAAATTGGCGAATGGATTGCCCGTCGCGGCAGCCGGCCGGTCCTCGGCATCCAGCGCGCTGCCGCCGGTGTAGTCCACGTAGCGCGAATGCTCATTGTCGTGGCAGTACACGCACAGCAACTCCCAGTTGCTGCCGTCGGGCGGATTGAAGTCGTGGTCGTGATTGCGGTGGTGCACCGTGAGTTCGCGCAGGTTGGTACGGGTGAACTCGCGCGCACAGCGCCCGCAGATCCACGGATACATCTTCAGCGCGCGCTCCCGATAGCCCTTGTCGCGCTGCTCGGCGTCACGGCGGGCCTGCGCGACGACCCGGTCAAGTATCTGGCTGGAGGTGGTGGCTTTGTCTGAGGGCATGAACGCGTGTCGGTTGGACTGATGCGCTGACTCTATCGGAAGCCGAGTCAGAAGGATCACACTCGCGACATAGCCGGAACTCACGCGCGGCCGTAGTCAATCGGCTTAGATAGACGGGGTCACCGGCCTCGCTGGTGGGCCCACCAGGACTCGAACCTGGAACCAAAGGATTATGAGTCCTCTGCTCTAACCATTGAGCTATGGGCCCGCGTCGCGGCCGCCGATTATAGCCTGCCGGATACGCGAAGCCCCGCGGGTGGCGGGGCTCCGGTTGCGCCGTGGCGCTTTGGTGCTTGCGACGCCGCCGCGTGCGGTTTACTCGATTTCGAGGAAGCTGCGCAGCTGCTCCGAGCGGCTCGGGTGACGCAGCTTTCGCAGCGCCTTGGCCTCTATCTGGCGGATCCGCTCGCGGGTGACGTCGAACTGCTTGCCGACTTCCTCAAGGGTGTGGTCGGTGTTCATGTCGATGCCGAAGCGCATGCGCAGCACCTTGGCCTCGCGCGGGGTCAGCCCGGCCAGCACGTCGCGCACGGTTTCCATCAGGTTGATGTTGACCGTCGCATCCACCGGGGACTCCACGTTGGTGTCCTCGATGAAATCGCCCAGGTGGGAGTCCTCGTCGTCGCCGATCGGGGTTTCCATGGAGATCGGTTCCTTGGCGATCTTCATCACCTTGCGAACCTTGTCCTCGGGCATCTCCATTTCCTTGGCCAGCTCTTCGGGCGTGGCTTCGCGGCCGTACTGCTGCAGCATCTGGCGCGAGATGCGGTTGAGCTTGTTGATCGTCTCGATCATGTGCACCGGGATACGGATGGTGCGGGCCTGATCGGCGATCGAGCGGGTGATGGCCTGGCGGATCCACCACGTCGCGTAAGTCGAGAACTTGAAGCCGCGGCGGTGCTCGAACTTGTCGACCGCCTTCATCAGGCCGATGTTGCCTTCCTGGATCAGATCCAGGAACTGCAGGCCGCGGTTGGTGTACTTCTTGGCGATCGAGATCACCAGGCGCAGGTTGGCCTCGATCATCTCGCGCTTGGCCTTGCGCGCACGGGTCTCGCCGTAGGCCATGGTGCGGCTGATCTCGCGCAGGTCGGCCAGGGTGATGCGCATCGCGGCCTCGGTGGCGATGGTCGCCTCCTGCTCGGCAATGATCTGGTCCTTCACCTCGCGCAGGCCCGACGCCCACTTCTGCTTGCGCTTGAGCAGGTCATCGACCCACTCCAGGTTGGTCTGGTTGCCGTCCCAGGAGCGGATGAAGTCCTTGCGCGGCATTTTCGCCACCCGGGTCGCCAGCTCGAGGATGCGGCGCTCCTGACGGCGCAGCTCGGCCTGGGTGCTGCGCATGTTCTGCACCAGCACGTCGGTCAGCGGCAGCGGCAGCTTCAGGGTGACAAACACCTCGGCCATCTCCTCGCGCAGCTTGACCACCGACTTGTGGCTGGGGCCGTGCTTGGCGTAGGCCTTCTCGAACTGGGTGTAGAGGTCACTGAGGTGCTCGAAGCGTGCGGTCACTTCGGCCGGGTCGGGACCTGTCGGGCCCTCGTCGACGACTTCCTCGTCGTCGTCGTCCTCGGCGTCCTCGTCGACTTCTTCCTCTTCCTTGACCGGCTCGGGCACGGCCGACATGGCCTCGGCCGGCGGCGGCGCCACGGTGGGGTCTTCAAGCTGGTCAAGGAAGCCGACCAGCAGCTCAGCCAGGCGCTTCTTGCCGGCCTTGTGCAGTTCGTAGTCTTCCAGGATCAGCTGGATGGTGCTGGGGAACAGCGCGATGGAGGCCTGGACCTGGTTGAGGCCGTCCTCGATGCGCTTGGCGATCTCGATCTCGCCTTCGCGGGTCAGCAGGTCGACCGTGCCCATCTCGCGCATGTACATGCGCACCGGGTCGGTCGTGCGGCCACCCTCGGCATCCAGGCCGGTCAGGGCGGCAGCGGCTTCCTCGGCGGTGGTCTCATCGACCTCACGCCCGCTGGAGCTGGTGTCGCCAATCGACAGGGTGTCGGCATCGGGCGCGACTTCGTGCACTTCGATGCCCATGCCATTGATCAGTGCGATGACGTCCTCGATCTGCTCCGCCTCGACCATGTCGGCCGGCAAGTGATCGTTGACTTCCGCATACGTCAGGTAGCCTTGCTCCAGGCCCTTACTGATCAGCGATTTGATATCGGACTTGGGAGCCGGACTCTCGTTTGCCATGCGGCTGCGCTACCATATTATTTGGGGCTGGGGAACCTTGTATTATACCACTGCTGCGCACTTCTGCTGCGCGCATCCGGCGGTACGGCCTCTGCGGCCTCAGGCCCGCAGAAGGAAGGTGACCGGACCATCATTGGCCAGGCTCACTACCATATGGGCACCAAAGCGCCCGGTTTCCACCCCTGCCGGCAACAATCGCCTGCAGGACTCGAGCAATCGGTTGAATAACGGTTCAGCCTGTTCAGGTGCGGCGGCGGTACTGAAGCCCGGGCGCATGCCGCTGGCGGTGTCGGCCACCAGGGTGAACTGGCTGACCAGCAGCAGCTGTCCGCCACTGTCGGCGAGCCCCAGGTTCATCCGTCCCTGCGCATCGGCGAACACCCGGTAGCCGAGCAGGCGTTGCGCCATGCGCTCGACCTGCGCCTCGCCGTCGGCCGGTTCGATTCCCACCAGCGCCAGCAGGCCCGGACCGATGCCGCCCAGCAGCTCGTCGTCGACGCGCACACTGGCGTGGCTGACACGTTGGATAAGGGCAAGCATCGCCGCACAGTAGCCGAGCATCGCGCGCGGCGCCACGTCGCGTCGCGATGCTCGGCCTTCGCGCGGAATCGGCGCGATCTGGCGGCTACACTGCCAACGATGAGCCGCCTTCTCGCCCACGTCCTGTATGTCCTGGCCGCACTCGTGGCGCGCCTGCCATGGCGCGGCCTGTACGGGATGGCCGACGTGCTGGCGAAGGTGGTGCTGCGACCGTCCAGCCGCGAGAGCCGGGTCACCGCCTGCAACCTGGCGATCGCCTATCCGCACATGCACCCGGCGCAGCGCGAGGAACTGCGGCAGGAAGTGCTGCGTACCACCGCGCGCCAGCTGATGGAGACGCTGCGGCTGTGGACCCGTCCGCATGCGGAAAACATGGCCCTGATCCGCGAGCAGCACGGCACCGAGCTGCTGGACGCGGCCATCGCCACCGGCCGCGGAGTGATCATCGCCGCCCCCCACTACGGCAACTGGGAACTGCTGAACCAGTGGCTGGCGCTGCGCACGCCGTTGGCGATCCTTTACGCACCGCCGGACTCCAAAGTCGGCGAGGAATTCCTCAAGCGGGTGCGCGCCGATGATCCGGTCGATGCCGGCCAGCCACCGCGTGTCACCCAGGTCCGTGCCGAGGCCGCCGGGGTGCGCCAGCTGTTCAAGCGCCTGGCCACCGGGGGCGTGCTCGGCATCCTGCCCGACCAGCAGCCCAAGCAGGGGGACGGCGCGTTCGGTGAGTTCTTCGGCACCCAGGCCCTCACCATGAGCCTGCTCGGCCGGCTCGCCGCGCGCAGCGGCGCCACCGTGCTGATGGCCTACTGCGAGCGCATCGACAGCCACCCGTCCGGGCCCGGGTTTGCGGTCCATATCGAGGCGGCGCCAAACGGCGTGGCCGATCCGGACCCGACCATCGCGGTGACCGCCCTCAACGCGGCGGTGGAGCGCATCGCCCGGCGCGATCCCTCGCAGTACCAGTGGACCTACAAGCGGTACTCGCTGCGCCCTCCGGGCAGCGGCGAGGACAACCCCTATTGGCCGCAGTGCTACTGAGCAGACCCCGACCGCGAAGCAAGGATTCCTCCAGTGAGCCAGTTGCATGACCCAGTCACCGCCTGATCCGCCTGGCGCCCCCGCGACCGAGCCTGCCCCGGACCACCCTCTCGACTGGCAACCGCTGCCCGCGCGTTCCCGACTACTCTTCCTGCTCGCCAACGCGCCTCCGCTGGCGTTCGCGGGCGCCTTGGGGGGCTCATTGCTGGCCAAACTCGGGGCACTGCTGTTGGACGCGGGCGGATCGGCCGGCTTGACCGCGGTCCTGATTGGCATGGCGCTGGGCCTGTTAACCGGTGGCGGGCTCGGCTGGATGCTCGGCCACAAGCAGTTCCGCCACACGTATTGGCGGCTGGACCCGGAGGGACTGGCGCTGCGCCGCGGTCGCATGTGGCTGCGCGAGACCCGGGTGCCGATCACCCGCGTGCAGCATCTGGATCTGAAGCGCGGCCCGCTGCAGCGCCGCCGCAGCCTCGCAACACTGGTCGTGCACACGGCCGGCACCCGCAACAGTTCGGTGGTCGTGCCAAATATCGACGCGGACGACGCCGAATTCCTGCGCGACCGCCTCGGTCGGCAGATCGATCTCGACAATGACGACTGACACCGCCGCGCCGGCCGAGCCCGAACACCGGCTGCATCCGATGTCTTGGCTGTTCGTGCTGATGGCGCAGCTGAAGCAGTTCATCGTCCCGTTGATCGCGCTGTTTCTTTTCGGCCGTCGTGACGAGGGCGGACTGTGGCCCCTGATCGGCGTGGGCGTCCTCGCGATCGGTTCGCTGTGGCAGTACTTCACCTACCGCTATGCCGTCGCGGACGATGCGCTGGTGGTGCGCAGCGGACTGCTGGAACGCAGCCTGCGGGTGATCCCGTTCTCGCGCATCCACAACGTGGCCGTCGAGCAATCGGTGCTGCACCGCGTGTTCGGTGTCGCCGAGGTGCGCCTGGAATCGGCCGGCGGCAGTAAGCCCGAAGCGACAATGCGCGTGCTGACGCTGGCCGACGCGCTGGAGCTGGAAACGCTGGTGCGGCGACGCGGGCTGGCGGTAACCGCGTCGACCGTATCGGAGGGCGGCGTTGCCGCGGGCGAGGCGACCGGGGCCGCACCGACCATCGCACCCGAGCCCCTGCTGCGCATGGGAACCATGGATCTGCTGCGGCTGGGCGTGGTGTCCAACCGCGGCATGATCCTGGTCGGCGCCGGCGTGGCCGCGTTCTCGCAGACCGGCGGCCGGCTCTGGGCGAACCTGTTCGAACGCCTCGGCGGCACTTGGGAGAGCTGGAACGGCGCCAACCACTGGCCGCTGTGGCAGTGGCTGGTCGGCGGGCTGGCGGCGTTGATAGCGATCCTGGTCGTGCTGCGCGTGCTATCCCTGCTGCTGGCCGTGCTCCAGTATTACGGTTTCGTCCTGAGTCGCGACGGGCGCCGCCTGACCGTCGAGCGCGGCCTGCTGACCCGGTGGCGCACCAGCGCGTCGCGACGACGGATCCAGGCGTGGACGCTGACCGAAGGCCTGCTCCACCGGTGGCTGAAGCAGCGCACGCTGGAGGTCGATACCGCCGCCAGCCAGCAGGAGGGTCAGTCGCGCACCCTGCATGAGCTGGCGCCGATCGCGCCGCGCGAGGACTGCGACCGGCTGATCGAGCAATTGCTGCCGCAGGCGCGCTGGCAGACGCTGGACTGGCAGTCCCTGCCGATGCGCGGATGGTGGCGACGGATGCTTTCCACGCTGCCGTGGATCGTGCTGGTGACCGCAGCGCTGTCCGTGCGCTTTGGCGTCTGGGGCCTGCTGGCACTGGCCTGGCTGCCGTGGGCGGCGGTGCAGGCACATGCGGCGGCGCGCCGCGCCGGCTGGACGCTCGGCGACGAGCTGGTAGCGGTCCGCGAAGGGTGGTTACAGCGCTACTGGCGCTTCGCCGAGATCGACAAACTGCAGGCCTTGCGACTGACCCGCTCACCGCTGGACCGGCACTTCGATACCGCCACGCTGTGGTTGGACACGGCGGGCGCGGGGGCAAGATCCCCGAAGCTGTGCATCCGCTACCTGCCGCACGCCTCCGCCGACGCGGTGTACCGGCAGCTGTCATCGGAGCTGGCACGGCGGCCGCTGCGCTGGTGATCACGACGGTCGCTCGCCTTGCTGGCGGCGGGTCGTCAGTGGCGGTCGTCAGCCGACCCGGTCAACGTGCGCTGCGCCCCCAGTAACCCAATTGATGGCGGATCTGCAGGCCGCGGGTGAACGCGCCGAAGGGCTTGCGAGCCAGTGGTCCCAGCGCACCGGCCAACAAGGCGTCGGTGGCCGCGATGACCCGTTGCGAGGATTGCCCGTCCCGGTACGGATGGATCGCATCGGCGTAGACGGCGACGGCGTCCTGCAGCGGTGGGTCGGGGACGAATGCCCTCTCCAGCATCGCCGGCAGCGCGACGGGATCGTCGAAATTGATCATGTGCGGCTTCGGCGCCCGGTTGCGGAAGGTCACCACCGGTTTGCGCTGGACCACGAACTCGCTCACCACCGAAGTGGTGTCGGCGAGCAGCACATCCGCCGCGCGTTGGGCGCTGACCAGTTGCTCGGTCTCCACGAAACACGCATTCGACCCGACCAGCGCGCGGTAGCGATCGAACAGTTCCGGTGCGCACTTGGGGTGCAGGGTCAGGATCCAGTAACGCTCGCCGCGCGCGATCTCGGCGCTGATGGCGGCCAGCAGGTGCGGCGCCGCGCTCAGGCGCTCGGTGAAGGTGGACGCGAACATCACCACCGGCCGCCCGCCTGCCGCGTCGCGCAGTTGCCGCGCCAAAGGATCGGGCTGGCCGAACAACGGATCCAGCTTCGGCCAGCCGGTCTCGACCACTTTGAAGTGGCCCGCGGATGCCGCCAGTTCGCGAAACGGCGCCGTCGTTGCCGGTCCCTGCGTGCAGTACAGGTCGAACAGCCCGCGCACCCGGAAATGGCCGCGCGCGGCCGCGCGTTTTTCCACGTTGAAGCCGTGGAACAGCTGCACTTTGGCCCCGGCCACGAACGGCGGCACCCAGTTCGCCGCACTGAACACCGCGCGCGGCCGCAGCGCGACCGCGGCCCGGACGTCGTCTACCATGCGCACCGGCGCCGGCAATTGGGCGCCCGCCGCGCCGTCGACCAGCCACGCGCTCACGCCGTGACCCTGCGCTTGCAGGGCCTGCGCCAGCGGCTGCAGGATGGGCAGCGCGTAGCGCTCGGTCGCGAACAACAGGTATTCCGCCATCAACGCTTCCCCGGCTCCGTCACCAACCCGTCCAGCACCCGCGGTGCCGGCGATATCGGCCTGCATTATCACGTTCAACGAGGCCGCCCGCATTGGCGACTGCCTCGCCTCGCTGGCGTTCTGCGACGAGATCGTGGTGGTGGACTCGCAGTCGACCGATGCCACGGTGCAGATTGCCGATGCGATGGGCGCGCGTGTGCTGGAGCGACCGTTCACCGGCTTTCGCAGCCAGAAGCAGTTCGCCATCGAGCAGGCCCGGCATGACTGGGTGCTGTGCGTGGACGCCGACGAGCGCGTCAGCGATGCCCTGCGCGAGGCGATCCTGGCAGCGCGGGACGCCGGGTTTGTGGACGCCGCTGGCTATCGCTTCGCCCGCCTGGACAACTATTTCGGCCGTTTCCTTCGACACGGCAATGCCTACCCCGACAGGATCCTGCGCCTGTTCGATCGTCGCCGCGGCGGTTGGCGTGGCAGCCGCGAGATCCACGAGGCCGCCAGTGTCGATGGCCCGGTCAAGACTCTGGCCGGCGACCTGATCCACTACCCCTACCGCTCGCTGGAGCAGCAGTTGGCCAAGACCCAGCGCTACGCACGGATGATGGCCGAGCACGATTTCGCCCGCGGCAAGCGCGCCTCGCTGACCAAGCTGGTGCTTTCGCCGGCATGGCGGTTCTGGCGCGGCTACTTCCTGCGTGCGGGGTTCCTCGACGGCTGGCACGGGCTGGTCTACGCCTACGTGCGCGCCAACTACGTGCGGCAGAAAACGATCATGTTGTGGCTGCTGCAGAACGGCCAGGCGGTGGCGGATACCGTGGAAGAGGGCGAAGAACGAACCCCGGCTTTTTCCGTCGCGTCGAACTCTGCGGCCGCCGCGGACGTCTCCGCGACGCGCGCCGTCGATGACCACCTGCCTGCCCCCGCAAGCCACCCGCCGCGCGCGGAAGGCTGAGGACCGGCCATGTGCGGCATCGCCGGCGCCTGGACGCCCACCCCGCGCGACAGCGCTGAAGCATTGGCGGCGCTGGGCACCCGTATGGGCACGGCCATCGCCCATCGCGGCCCGGACGACGCGGGCGTCTGGACCGACCCGGCGTCCGGACTGGTGCTGGCGCACCGCCGCCTCGCCATCGTCGACCTGAGTCCGGAAGGTCATCAGCCAATGGTCTCGGCCGACAGCCGCTGGGTGATCGCCTTCAATGGCGAAATCTACAACCACCGCGACCTGCGGGCCGAACTGGCGGCGCTGGGCCACCGGTTCCGCGGCCATTCCGATACCGAGGTGCTGCTCGCCGCCGTCTCTCAGTAGGGCGTGCAGGCAGCGCTGGAACGCGGCAACGGCATGCTCGCACTGGCCGCATGGGACCGTCACGACAAGGTGCTGTGGCTGGCGCGTGACCGCGTCGGCAAGAAACCGCTCTACTACGGCTGGTCTGATGACGGCACCTTCGTGTTCGGCAGCGAGCTGGCGGCGCTGCGCGCCCACCCGGCCATGTCCGGCGATGTCGATCCCGATGCGCTGGCCCTGCTGCTGCGGCTGGATTACATCCCCGCGCCGCACGCGATCCTGCGCGGGGCGCATAAACTCGCCGCCGGCCGCCTGCTGCGGATCGATGCCGCCACCGTCCGCGCCGGCAACGCCAGCTTCGACCCCGTCAACGGCGCGATCAGCTGGTGGAGCAGCCGTGACCGCCAGCGCAGCGCCATCCAGCACGGGTTTGCCGGTGACGAGAATGCGGCGCTGGCCGAGCTGGACACGCTGCTTCGCGACGCCACGGCGCTGCGGATGGAGGCCGACGTGCCGCTGGGCGCGTTCCTCTCCGGCGGGACCGACTCCTCGCTGGTCACCGCGCTGATGCAGGCGCAATCCAGCCGTCCGGTGCGCAGCTTCTCGATCGGCTTCGACAATGCCGTCCACGACGAGAGCCACTACGCCGCCGCCGTTGCCCGTCACCTCGGCACCGAGCACACGCCGCTGCACGTGGACGGCGCCGCCGCATTGGAGCTGGTGCCGCAACTGCCGCGGATCTTCGATGAGCCATTCGCGGACTCATCCCAGGTGCCGACCGCACTGCTGTGCCGGCTGGCCCGTGAACACGTCACCGTCGCGCTGTCCGGCGATGGCGGCGACGAGCTCTTTTTCGGCTACGGCCGTTATGCGCGAGCGCTGCGCAACGACCAGCGCCTGTCCCGGTTGCCGCGGCGCCTGCTGGCGAAGCTTGCGGGGGATCCCGGCGAACGCGCACGCCTGGGCGGACTGGCAGCCTTGCGCGCCGAACTCGCCGCCGGCGATTTACAGGGTCTCGCCCGTCAGCGCGTCACCCGTTGGCGCCGCCCCGAAGACGTGGTCATCGGCGCTCGCCGACGACCGACCGCCTACGACGATCCGGCCGCGATGCCCGGCCTCGGCACCGGTGCGGACGCGCTGATGCAGCTGGATTTCGCCTGCTACCTGGCCGAAGACATCCTCACCAAGGTCGACCGCGCGAGCATGGCGGTGGCGCTTGAAACCCGCGCTCCGCTGCTGGACTGGCGCGTCGCCGAGTTCGCCTGGTCCTTGCCGCTGTCGATGAAGTGGCACGACGGCGAGCTCAAGCACCTGCCCAAACGGCTGCTCACGCGCTATCTCCCCCACGACCTGGTCTATCGGCCCAAATCCGGCTTTGGCGCCCCGGTTGGTGACTGGCTGCGCGGCCCGCTGCGCGACTGGGCCGAGGCCCAGCTCGACGAGCGCCGCCTGCGCGAGGAAGGCCATTTCCACCCCGCTCCGATCCGCGCAATCTGGCGGGAATTCCTCGCCGGCCAGCGCAAATGGCACACCCATCTGTGGGGCGTGCTGATGTTCCAGGCGTGGCGCGAGTCGCAGGATTGAACGGCCGGGCACCCGACAACCCGCACCGATTTTCCCGTATTGGCGAGAACTTTTGCAGAAATGCGTCGGCCAGACTTGCTACAAAGGGCCTCCCCCAACCAAGGGCCCGGCCTGGCCGGGTTCCGCACAATGCCGCCCCAGACCCGCTTCTCGGTCGTCATCACCAGTTACAACTATCGTGACTACGTCGCCGCTGCCGTGGAGGGTGTCCTGGCGCAATCCCATCCGCCCTGCGATGTGATCGTGGTCGACGATGGTTCCACCGACGGATCCGTGCAGATGCTGCGTGAGCGCTATGGCGAGGACCCGCGGGTGATCCTGGTCTGCCAGGAAAATGGCGGCCAGCTCTCGGCCTTCCTTGCCGGCCTGCGCCATGCCCGCGGCGACATCGTCTGTTTCCTCGATTCCGATGACCATTGGAGTCCGGACTACCTGCACAAGCTGGCGCAGGCCTACGCGCCTGGCGGGACCGACTTCATCATTTCCGACATGCAGGTGTTCGACCAGGAAAGCCGCTCCCGGCTGGGCGGACGCAAAGCCGAGAAACCGACGACACGCGCGGCTCAATGAAGATCCTGCTGACCAACTTCCACGACGGCGACGGCGGCGGTCATACGACCTATCTGGCATCGCTGGCCCGGGGACTCGCGACGCGCCACCGGGTCTGCGTCGCCGCCCCGCCCGGCAGCCGCCTGCTGCGTGAAGCCGGCGAGCTTACCGGGGTCGCGACGCTGGCCCAGCCATTCCCCAACGGACTGCGCCAGCTGGGTGCGATCCGCCGCGCCCGCAAGTTCCTGGCAGCGCATCTGCACGAGCAGGCGTATGACCTCGTCCACGTCAATGGTTCGGCCGATCATCGGCTGGTGCTGGCCGCCATGCGCGGCTTGCCCAAGACGCCACTTCTGGTGCTGACCAAACACAATTCCAAGCCGATGCAGGGCATCGGCCACTGGTGGCGTGCGCGCCGCACCGACCAGGTGATCGCGGTGAGCGATTACACCCGCCGCGCGCTTGCCAACACCGCCTATTCACGCTGCCGGCTGGCCACCGTGCACAACGGCATTGATACCGACTTCTACGCGCCGTGGCCGGCCGGCCGCGCGGACGCCGAACGCGATGCGCTGTTTCCCAACTCGCCAGCGCTGGTGCTGGGTAGCAACGCCGGCACCGCCGACTACAAGGGCTGGAT
>NZ_JXSS01000103.1 GCF_000855665.1 Lysobacter sp. A03 | reverse complement strand
CATGCGGACTCCGTGGACGAGTTGCGGATGAACGATCCGGATGATTCCTGCGTCATGCGATCGACGCTCGCTTCCGGCCCCGCATGGTCGCATCCGCCCGTTGGAATTCGAAGGCATGCGCAGTCGCATTGCCCCACGCGCTCTCCCGGACCATACGCAGGCGTTGTAACCGGGACGGCTGGAGGGTGTTACGCCGGTGATACAGCGGCGCAGCCCGTGATGAATCAAGTCTGAAGCGTGTACGGCTGGAATTCCGCTCGGCGGTGTGACAGCCCTGTGACAACTGACCGGTGAACAAGCCCTGCCATAGTTAATAAGCTACTGAATCATAAGGATATTATTGGTTGGCACGCATGATGCGTCATCCCCGGGACCTACCTGGGGAATGGATATGCGCTACGCAATCGCCACGCCAGCCGGACTGGTACCTCTACTGCTCATCGCCCTCGTGCTGATGCCCGCGAGCGCGTCTGCTTCGGGCGCACGCAAGGCCGTCCACGCCAAGCACGGCGAGATGGTCCTGCTGCGCGACGTCTCGGCCCGCCACGCGATCCGGACCAAGCCGCCGGGCATGGCGCTGATCGTGGACCCCTCGCCCAAGAGCAATCTCGACGCGGTCCTCGGCACGGGTGAGCTGTCCGAGGAGGAGTACGCGAGCCTGGGCGCGGGCAGCGCCGCCCGACCCTTGCCGGCCGTGACCCAGATGACGGGGCGTGCGCTGGCGCCGCTGGGATCGCTGACCTCAACCACCAACGGCACCCTGTCGGGCAGCGGTATCAACCAGGCACTCGGGGTGCCGATGGGCGCGGTGGGCAATGTCACCCGCGGTGTCGGCGATCAGGTTCGTGGCGCTCTGGCGCAGTTCCCGCTGGTCTCACCTCCGGCCACTACTCCACCGCCGGGGGGCTGACATGGCGATGATCTGCTCCCGCTCATTGCCGTGTCTGGCCATTACCGTCGCGGCCACGCTTTTCTGCTCGCCGGTGATCGCTGCCCAGTCCGGCGACGGCTACGCCGAGATGCTCGATTACCTCGCCACCAGCCGCATCGACGGCCGGGCGTTTGTCGATGCCAGCGGCGCCGTCGGCGCCAACCTGGCGGCCGGCGACCACAACCTGCAATCCAACCTGCGCAGCTTCGCAAGCGGTGGCCAGGCCGCTGCCTTCGCCCGCTCCAACCAGCAAACCGCCAACGATCACCACGACACCCCCACGCATGCGTCCGCCACGATCGGTGGCCTGGCGTTCGGCCATGCCAGCGGGCTGGTGTCGATCAATCAGGCCAGCGGAAGCGGCAACGCGGAGACCAACCTCGTCGCCGCCGCGCTGGCGCACCAGGGCATACGCGAATCGACCGACGGCAATCTGCTGTCGGCCGTATCCGCGTCAGCAGGGGGGCAGACGTCCCCGAATCCGGACGTGGCCAGACCCGGCACGCGCAACGTCGCGGTGGAATCCACCGCCATGCAGGGATTCGAAGGAATTCTGCAACTCAACCAGATCGCGGGGTCGGGCAACAGCATCAGCAACCAGCTGGCGCTGTCTGTCGACGGACACCCGTGAATCGTTCCCGTTCAAGTGGTACCACGAGAGAGAGAGGATGAAGCAATGAAGATCACGATCCGCAAAACCGCCATTGCGTTGGCGGTCACCACGCTGCTCGCCAGCCCGCTGGCGTTTGCCCAGAGCGTGGATGACCCCAATGTCAGTGCAGATATCCTGCACAACCACGTCGTCGTGGAAGACTGGGACATCACCGTCGACGACACCCGCAACACCACCGTCAACAACGACACGACCAACACGACCACCGACAACACATCCACCTACAACTACACCAGCAACCAGGTGAGCGATTCCTATACCGGCGACGTGTCGATCAACGATGATCGCAGCTACAGCACCTCGGTCGACAACAGCACCAGCAATTCGGTGAGCGATTCGTACTCCAGCGACACGTCCATCACCGATGACCGTGCCTACACCTGGTCCAACGACGTCACCGAGAACATCGAGCGCACCGAGGTGGTCAACTCCGACGTGCGCAAGGAAGGCAACGAGCACCAGGTATCGGTCTCGCTGAAGAAGGACCTGTCGTTGAGCTCGGACATCAGCTTCACCGGCAACCCGACCATCAGTGGCGACATCGAGCTGGATTCGGCGGCCATTGCCATCGTCGACAACCGTCAGTCTTCCAGCGACAACCTCGGCCTGAACGACATGCTGACAAACGAGGCGTCGATCGAGGACGATGTGGCGTCCGACGCGTCCGGCAACCTGGCCTTCAACGTCGCCGCCGGCGACAACAACGTGCAGGACAACGCTGCGGCCCTGTCCGCGGCGGATGCGAGCTTCGCCTTCGGCATGGCCGATGCGGAAGTCTTCGTCAACCAGGCGGGCAGCGGCAACCTCACCATGAACAGCGGCGTGACCAACGACGCCAGCATGGGTGGCAACGCGTTCAGTGCGGCCTCCGGCAACATCGGGGTCAACATTGCCGCTGGCAACAACAACCAGCAGAAAAATGCGCTGGCCGCGTCGGTGGCCACGAGTGCCTACGCCCAATCGAGCGTGAGTTCCAATCAGAACAGCTCGGGTAACGTGACCGACAACGCCGGACATTACGAGCGACGCACCGAGACCGTGGCGATCGACCTGAGCGGTACGGTGGACGGCATCACGATCGCCGAAGGTTACGGCGGCTACGAAGGCACCTCGCAGGGCAGCTTCGATGGCACCAGCACCGCATCGCTGTCGGGCTTCGCCGACCAGATCGGCGACGTGTACCCCGACATGTGGTCCAACGGAGCCAACGACGACTCGTCCAACCCGCATCCGGGCGGCAACCTGATGGGCCACCTCGACCTGGATACCGATACCCAGGGCGGATCCGATCTCAACGACGACGGCGGCGCGCTGGCGTTTGGCGTCGACATGGACGGCGAAGGTTCTGTCTCGGGCACAACCGAGTCCAGCCAGTCCGGTGAGCTGGGCTTCCTGGAGTTGGGTTACGCGGCACTGGATGCCAGCCTGAGCGGCAGCGTGACCAACTCGTACTGGATCGCAGTGGACGCGACCAACACGGCGAGCCTGTCGGGCAGCGCGTTCAGCGCCGCCTCCGGCAACATCGGCGTCAACGTCGCCGCGGGTACCGGCAACCTGCAGGCCAACAGCCTGTCCCTCGCGGTCGCTCAGCCCTCGACGGGCGGCGGTGGTGGCGGCGGCGGCGGCGGCGAGCAGTAAGCCAGGAGCGTAACCCCGGTCGCCCTCCCCTGCGACCGGGTCCCGAAAGCCCCGCTCTCCTTTCCCCCGGGAGCGGGGCTTTCCCTTTCAACGGTAGAGTGACATGACCCGATTCCTGCAGATGCTGGCAACGGGCTGCGTGCTGACGTGGTCCGCATTCGCGCCGCCCGCACTGGCCGGCGAGATCGCGTTCAGCGGGGTGCTGCCCAACGGCGGCCTGTACACCCGCAACGTGGAGAGCATGCGCGAAGGTCGCTTCCGCAACATCGTGCGGCAACAGACCGACTACAGCTGCGGCGCCTCGGCGCTGGCAACCATCCTGCGCTACGCCTACCACCTGGATGCCGATGAGACGACGGTGATCCAGGGCATGCTGGGCATCGCGGATGCGGAACTGGTGGAGCAGCGGGGATTCTCGTTGCTGGACATCAAGCGCTATGTCGAGTCGATCGGCATGCGCGGGCGCGGCTACCGGATCAGTGAAGAGCGCCTGCGATCGCTGCGCGTCCCGGGCCTGGTGTTGATGGACGTGCGCGGATTCCGCCACTTCGTCGTGCTCAAGCAGGTGGCGGGCGAGTACGCGGAAATCGCAGATCCGATCCTTGGCAACCGCAGTGTGCCGATCGAGGAATTCCTCGAGTCGTGGCCGTCACGGGCAGTGTTCGTCGTTATAGGAAGTGACTTTGACCGCAACACGGCGTTGCTGCAGCCCTCCGAGCGCCCCAGTGCGCGCGCCTTGCTGGCCATGCAGCGACCGATCAGTGAGGCCGACCTGCTGGACTTCGGTTTCACCCACGCCGATCTTTTTTGAAGGAGCGCGATCATGCGCCGACTTTGTTCCAACCTCATCACCGCCGGCTTCGCGCTGGGCCTGCTGCTGGCGACACCGGCCCAGGCGAGCGGCTTGCAGGCCGTTGCGGCCGCTGCCGGGGGTGCCCTTTCAGCACCACCCACTTCGGCTGACGCGCCTGCTGTCCGCCGCGCGGCAGGCATGACCGAAATCCCCGATCCCGAGCTGGCGACCATGCGCGGGCGCTACACGGTGGGCGACCATCAGGTGGCCTGGTTCGGTGTGTCGATGATCTCCACCTGGCAGACCGCGTCCGGCCAGACCCTTGAAGGTACGCTGCTGCTGGGCATGGACTTCTCCCAGGGCGGCCGCCCGGTGGTCAGCTTCATGCCGACGGTCAACATCACCGCGGTCGACGCGCCGGTGACCGGCAGCGACGGTATTGCCCGCAGCGTTGATGCGTCCGGGCTGGCCAACGTGTCGGGCATGACCCAGAGCGTGCAGGTGGCCGGTGACGGCAACATCGCCGCCAACGTCACCCGCCTGAACGTGCGTGATGGCGATGCACCCGCGTCCGTCGCGGCATACGCGCCCGGCAGCGCCACCAGCCGCGTCGACGACGCCGTGGCCAGTGCCGGGTTCGATGGCGGGAGTGCCAACGTGCTGCTGCAGGTCCAGGGGCAGGGTGCGGTCCAGCAGTGGATTCGCAACGGCAGCCTGGGCCAGTCGATCCAGCTGACCAGCGACCACCAGCAGGTAAGCAACCGGATGGAGATCGACCTGGTTCGCCAGTCACTGGCGTCCAATGCGCAACTGGCGCAGAACGTGGCCCAGGCGATACAGATGACGCGCGGGATCGGGCCGGGAGGCTACTGACATGGAGCAGGCAGACGCATGGACGGCGAGAGCGTGGAGCGTGATCGGTCGGAGCGCCGGCACAGGGACAGTGAAGCCCTCGGAGAGGGAAGGACGCGCATGAAAGTCCTGCCAATCGCCATCACCGTGGTCCTGGCCGGTGTCACGCCCTTCGCGGCGCCGGCCCAGCAAGCCCGGCCCGCCCAGCCAGCGCCGCAAGCCCAGCCAACCGGCGCGGGCCCGGAGCGCAGCGTCGATCCGCAGGACCAGGCCGACGTGCGCGCGCTGCTGGCCGAGCTGGAAGTGCTGAAAGGCAGCTACGCCCAGGAGGTCCGCCGTCTGCGTGAGCTGGACATGCGCGTGCAGGCGCTGCAGGCCCGGGTCGACGGCAAGACCCTGCCGGCCCAGCCGATCGCCACAGCGGTCGCAAGCAGTCCGTCCCCCGCGCCGGTAGCGATTCCGTCGGCTGCCGCCCCGCCGACGACGTCCGCGGAGGGCTATGCCAGCAGCCCCGCCGAAGCGGCCGAGGCGAAGGAAGCCTCCAAGCGCAGCGTCGATGACGTGAAACAGCAGGTGGCGGCGGTGTTCGATCGTCGGCTCACCCTGGAAAATGCCGTCACCTACAACCGCTACGACCGCAAGCAACTGACCCTGACCGGCTTCCTGGCGCTGGACGCGATCTTCCTGGGCAACATCGCCATCGAGAACGTCGAGTCCGACACCCTGACCTACAACTTCGCCGCCCGTTACGGGCTCAATCCGCGCCTGACCCTGAACCTGGATGTGCCCTACATCGCGCGCAAGACGGTGTACCAGAAGGGCGGTGCGGGCGGATCGGCCGGTGCAGTGGCCCAGGAGGACACCTTCGGGCACGGCTTTGGCGATGTCACCGTGAGCGGCAACTATCGGATGTTCATGGAAAGCCCGCGTTGGCCGGAGACCGTGCTTACGCTCGGCGTCACAGCCCCCACCGGGCGCGAGCCGTACGGGATTTCCTGGGAAGTGCTTGAGCGCGATGACGACGGGTTCATCCGCTTCGCCGTGCCCCAGGAGGAGCCCACCGGCAATGGCGTCTGGCAGACCAACGTGGGCGTGTCGGTGGTGAAAACCGCCGATCCGGCGATCCTGTTCGGCAACTTCGGCTACATCCACTCGTTCAGCAACAGCTTCGATGACCTCGACAACAACCCCGAGACCGTCAATCCGGGTGATGTGCAGCTGGGGCGCAGCTTCTATTTCGGTGCCGGCGTGGCGTTCGCGTTCAACGAGCGCACCAGCCTGAGCATCTCCTACAGCGACAAGCTGAGCGCCCGTGCCCGGACCCGCTACGACGGTCAGGAGTGGACCAAGATCATCGGCAGTGACGCCAACGCGGGCATGTTCAATCTGGGCGTGACCTACGCGCTCAACCAGCACACCACCCTGGTCAGCTCGCTGGGCATCGGTCTGACCCCGGATGCGCCGGACTTCAGCCTGGTGTTCAAGGTGCCGTACATGCTGTGAGCCGTGGGACTCGGCAGCGCGCGCCTATGAGTCTCATGCCGAGCGCGCGGGTCAGCGCAACTCGGCCAAGTCCAGGCCGTGCTTGCGGCACAGGCGATACACCGTCACCCGGGACACCTTCAGCCGGCGCGCCGTCTCGCTGATGTTGAATCCACTCTCGCGCAGGCAGTTCAGGATCGCCTCGCGCTCGGCGGATTCCCGGGCCACATCCAGGGCGCCGTCACCTGCAGGCGGCTGCTGTTTGCCGCACAGCCCGAGATCCTCGGCGCTGATCAGCTCGCCGCTGGCGATGACCGCAGCGCGCTGGACCCGGTTGATCAGCTCGCGGACGTGTCCGGGCCAATCAAACCCCAGCATGGCCTTCTGCGCATCGGCGCTGAAGGCGCGCGCCCGGGTGGGGTTCGATTCCCGGAAGGCACTCAGGAAATGCGCTGCAAGCAGGAGGATGTCCTTGCCCCGCTCGTACAGCGGCGGCATGTGCAGTCGCAGAACGTTGAGGCGATAGAACAGGTCATTGCGGAACCTGCCTGCCGCCACGGCGGCTTCCAGATCGACGTTGGTGGCAGCCAGCACCCGCACATCCACCGGAATCGATTCGTGGCTGCCCACGCGTTGCACGCTGTGTTCCTGCAGCACGCGCAGCAGGTTGGTCTGCGCCTCCAGGGGCAGGTCGCCGATCTCGTCCAGGAACACGGTGCCGCCGTCAGCGGTTTCGAACAGTCCGGTGCGTCGCGCATTGGCACCGGTAAAGGCACCGCGCTCGTGTCCGAACAGTTCGGACTGGACCAGGTTGGGCGACAGTGCGCCGCAGTTGACCGCAGCAAAACGGGCGTGGCGACGCGCCGAGAGCTCATGCAGCGCTCGCGCGGCGACATCCTTGCCGGTGCCGGTCTGGCCGGTGATGAGTACCGGCAGATCGACCGGTGCGAACTTGCGGATGGTGCCGTGGATGTCCCGCATCGGGAGGCTGGCGCCGATCAGCGCATCCAGTGCATGGGTGGGGTGGAGCGGGGGCTCATGCGCCAGCCGACCCAGGGCCTGGATCAGCCGCGACAGGTCAAGCGGTGCGGTCAGGATCGCGGCGCATTGGTCCAACAGGGGATGGCGGACCGGTGCGTGGCTGATCCCCGCCGGCACGACCGCGAGCAACGACAGGTAATCGTGGTCATCGGTGAGACGCTCCAGCCGGTCCAGGCAGCCCTGGCTGCCGTCGCGCAGATCCAGCAGGCCGACCACCGTGTCGCCTGCGCGCAGCCCGATCCCGTCATCAGCGTGCGCTGCACGCACCTGCCAACCGGCCGCGCCCAGGGCGGCGCGTTCGTGGCGCAGTGGTTCTCCAAACCAGATCACGCATTGCGTGGAAAGCGCTGGAACAACAGCCATGGGTTCCCCCCAAATGACGCCTGGGCAAAACGCGGCCGGATCCCCCTGTCAAGCCGACTGCAGTCTCCCTCCTGATACGGGTTTCACATGCTGTGCGGCAACGCTTGGTTGCCGCACAGCGGCAGGTACTGGATAACAACGCGACACCGCGGCAATCCCGGACACCGTGACGATCAGGCAGCGTGGCGACGATTCCTGGCTATCGGTTCAGGCGGTGGTCTTCTGGTCGAACTCGCGGTGGTAGCGCACCGCCGCATCGACCTCGTTGCGCGACCCCAGAAACACCGGCACGCGCTGGTGCAGGCCGGTGGGTTTAACTTCCAGCATGCGCTGGCGGCCGGTACTGGCGGCGCCGCCGGCCTGCTCGACCAGCATCGCCATCGGGTTGGCCTCGTACATCAGGCGCAGCTTGCCGCCCTTGGCCTCGCACTTGGCGTCCAGCGGATAGCTGAAGATACCGCCCCGTGTCAGCAGACGGTGCACGTCGGCAACCATGCTGGCGACCCAGCGCATGTTGAAGTCCTTGCCGCGTGGGCCGGTCTTTCCGGCCAGCAGGTCGGCGACATAGGCCTGCATCGGCGGCTGCCAGTGGCGCTGGTTGGACATGTTGACCGCGAATTCCTGGGTGTCCTCGGGAATCTTCATGCCGCGCGTGGTCAGGGTGAAGCTGCCGATCTCGCGGTCAAGGGTGAAGGCATGCGTGCCGTGGCCGATGGTCAGCACCAGGGTCGTGTTGGGACCGTAGGTGCAATAGCCGGCGACCAGCTGCTCGGTGCCCGGCTGCAGGTAGTGCTCATCGGCCGGCTTGTCCACGCCTTCGGGGCAGCGCAGCACCGAGAAGATCGTGCCCACCGAGATGTTGACGTCGATGTTGGAGCTGCCGTCCAGCGGATCAAACAGCAACAGATAGTTGCCGGCCGTCGCGCCGTCCGGGCACAGTTCCTGGATCGGCACGCTGTGGTCCATCTCCTCAGACGCTAATCCGGCCAGGTGGCCGCCCCAGGCGTTGGCTTCCATCAGGACGTCGTTGGCGATCACATCGAGCTTCTTCTGCGCCTCGCCCTGGACGTTGATGCTGGCCTGGCCGGGGATGCCGGCATCGCCCAGTACGCCGCCCAGCGCGCCCTTGCCGACTTCGATCGAGATGCGCTTGCAGGCGCGGGTCACCACTTCGATCAGCAGGCGCAGGTCCGGACGGATATGACCGGCGCGCTCCTCCTCGATCAGGAAGCGGGTAAGCGAGTAGGGGCTGTTGCGGCGATTGGGCGTCATCGTGGCGCTCCGGGGCAGTGGCGATGGCGGCATTGTAAGCCGCGGCCCCCGATCCGGTCCGGGTGCCTCAATCCTCGATGACGACCCCGCCTTCCTCCAGCAGGGCGCGCAATGGGGCCAGTTGCTCGCGATAGCGCTTCCACCGGCCCACCGCGCCCGCATGCAAAGGCTCGCGGACCTGGCCGGCACTGGCGGTCGCCACCGGCGCCGGATGGCTGGCGAAGTCCAGGCAGGCCGGCTCCCACGACAGGCGGGCACCCTCCA
This sequence comes from Lysobacter sp. A03, assembly GCF_000855665.1. Lineage (GTDB taxonomy): Bacteria > Pseudomonadota > Gammaproteobacteria > Xanthomonadales > Xanthomonadaceae > Novilysobacter. The sequence goes on along the minus strand of NZ_JXSS01000103.1, from coordinate 41,968 downwards.
GCAGGCGACGCGTCTCAGCTTCCTGGTTGGCCACCAGCGCCTCGTAGTCGACCTGGATGATGCGACCCGGGAAATGGCGTTCCCAGTGCGCCATCAGACGGTCGAACAGCAGGTAGTAGCGGCCGATGTCGAGCAGGTCATAGGAGTAGCCGAAGTAGGGCGACTCGGGGCCGAACAACAGGCGGAAGTTGCCAAGGCAGGTGTCCATGGCATTGCGCCGCACGCTCACCAAGGTGGCATTGGGCAGCGCCTGGGCGATGTAGCCCAGATAGAGGAAGTTGTGCGGCAGATTGTCGGTAAACCGCGGGAGTTGCCCAGTGAGGGGGCGTGTGCCATCCAGGTAGCGTTCGCCGAGCGCGGCCCAGTCCCGGACGCGGCCGGCGGCGATGTGGCCCGGATCGAACATGCGGAAGCCGTCACCGCCCATGGCCTCCTTCCAGGCGGCGCCGAACTGGTGCAACTCACCGGCCGACTGGACCTGCGGATGGCTGGCGAGGATGCGGTCGACCAGCGTGGTGCCGGAGCGGGGCATCCCGACGATGAAGATTGGCTCGCGGCTGGGGTGCCCGTTGCCAGCGGGCGGGTGGTCGACGCTGCGCGCGAGGGCATCGAACAGCGCCGCATCCTGCGCGCTGGAGTAGCCCATCAGTTGCCGGGGCGCGGACTTGCCGCGCACCAGGTGCCCGAACGCCTGCGGATAATCCCCCAGGTCCTCCAGCTCCTTGGCCAGCGCCATATTGAGGTAGACCGTCGCCGTCACGCTGTTGCCCGGACGGGCTAGCAAGCGGCGCAGACGCTCCAGGTGATTGCTTTCGGCGGTTTGCCGGCGCAACTGCGACAGCCCCAGGTGCGCCTGCCAGTGCAGCGGGGCGAGGGCAATACACCCCTCGTATTCGCGCTCCGCGTCCGCGACGCGACCGTGGTACGTCAGCGAGGTGGCCAGGTTGTAGCGGTAGCCCGGATCGTCCGGCGCCAGCGCAACCGCGTCCTGGAATGCGGCCAGCGCGCGCTCGTGAAGATGGCACTGGGTCAGCACGTCGCCCGCGCGGTCGTGGGCCAGCGCGTCGTCGGGTGTCAGCTGCAGGGCACGCTCAACCTGTTCCATTGCGCCCGCGCTGTCATGCGCCATCGCCAGTGCGCGGGCCAGATACAGCGCTATCTCGGGATTGCGCGGATCCAGTGCGGCCGCTTGCTGCAAGGGCACGATGGCCTGATGCGGCTGCTGGCGCTGCAAGGCGCCAGCGCCGGCGGCGAGCAGCGATTGTGCCGAGGGCGTTGAATCCGGTTTCGAGGTCATGACGGGAGTGCGACGAGAACCACCGGTCCTGAAGCCGGCCGATGGGCGATCGTCCGCAGCAAAGGGATCCGCAGATGATACGTGGCGTCGCTCAGACGTCGCCGTCGTTGAGCCAGCCCTTGCCGCTGCCGCGGTGGAACACCTTGTCGCTGTCGAGCACGTCGCCGGCCGGAATTGCGTCCATGGCAGCGAGTTTGGTGTAGATCGGGGCGAAGTCCGGTCCGGTCGCGTCCATCAGTTGCTGGAAGCTGTCGATGACGAAGTAGGTCTTCTGGTAGGTGTCGATGCGGTAACGGGTGCGCATGATCCGCTCGAGGTCGAAGCCGATGCGGTTGGGCGCATCGCTTTTCAGGCAGTGGATCGACTCGCCCTTGGACGACACGATGCCGCTGCCGTAGATGCGCAGACCATCCTTCTGCTGGATCAGTCCGAACTCGACGGTGTACCAGTACAACCGGGTCAGGTTGACCAGGGCGTCGCTGCCGATACCGTGCGCCTTCACACCGCCGCGCCCGTAGGCGGCCATGTAGTCGGCGAACACCGGGTTCATCAGCAGCGGCACATGGCCGAAGAGGTCGTGGAACAGGTCGGGTTCGGCGAGGTAGTCCAGCTGGTCGTCGCGGCGGATCCACCAGGTGACCGGGAACCGCCGGTTGGCCAGGTGCTGGAAGAACTCCAGCTCCGGCAGCAGGCCTTCCACGCCGATCAGCTCCCAGCCGGTCGCCGCGTGCAGGATCGGATTGAGCTCGGCGAACTTCGGGATGTGGTCGGCGGTCATCTCCATTGCCCCCAGCGCGGCGATGAATTCGTCGCTGGCCAGGCCCGGCAGGATGGCTTTCTGGCGCTCGAACAACTGCGCCCAGACCGCATGGTCGGCGTCGGTGTAGCTGTCCCACGGCTGCTCCACGATGGCCGTGGTGTAGACCGGCACGTAGCCCTTGTCGGTGAGCTGGGATTCGGTGCGGCGGGCGGTTTCCATGGGAGCTCCTCGTTGACGGCGCGGGTCACCGACCACTGTAGCGGCTGGTGCACACAACTGCTCGATCCGGACCGTTCCCCGTCCTCCGGCGGACCACCTGCTCAACCAGTCCTGCGTGGACGACGTCAAATCCCCCTGCTGCGCGCCGACAAGGCGCTCCGCGGGATGTCTTTGCCGGCCAGCCCGTCAGCGTGAGTCGGCGCCTGCGGTGCAATCGGGCGTGCGCCGCAGCAGGCTGCCGATGCGCGACTGCTCTTGCGCGCAGCGCTCGGCCTCGGCGGCTGCCTCCTGCGCGGACTTGCGCGCCGCGGCAGCCGCCGACTGGCGGGCCGCGAGAGTGGCTTCGGCGACACGCTGCTTGTGCAGCTTGGCCAGTGCGGTACGGATCTGCGGCAACGCCGCCATCGCGGCTTTTTCGCCTTCCAGGATCGCGTTGTTGCGCTGCTCGAAACTGGCCGGCCCGATCTCGTCCACTTTCGGCCGGATGACGATGTCCGCCCGGGCCAGTTCCTGCGCGCCGAGCTTGCGGCCCATGATCGCGATTGACTGGTTGACGTTGCCCAGCAGGCTGCCCGGCGCCTTGCCGCTGGCAATCGTGGAGATGTCGACCGCGATCACGAAGTCCGCGCCGAGCTCGCGCGCGGCGTCCACCGGCACCGGGCTGACGATGCCGCCGTCCACGTAGTGCAGGCCGCCGATCAGGGTGGGCTCGAACACGCCGGGAATGCTGCTGGATGCGCGCACCGCCTGGCCGGTGTTGCCGCGCACGAACACGGTGCGCTCGCCGGTCTCCAACTGGGTGGACACCACCGCGAAGGGCTTGACCATCTTGTCCAGCGTTCGCCCTCCGACCAGCTCGTTGACGTAGTCCTGCAGCTTCTGGCCCTTGATCACCCCGCCGGAGAACAGGCTCACGTCGCGGATCTTCGACTCATCCAGGGCGAAGGCCTGGCGCTGCATCTGGAAGGAATCCATGCCGCTGGCATACAGCGCGCCGACCACGCTGCCGGCGCTGGTGCCGGACACGACCACCGGCTCCATGCCGTTGGCCTCGAGCATCTTGATCACGCCGATGTGGGCGAATCCCTTCGCCGCGCCGCCGCCCAGGGCCACGCCGATCCGGGGCTGGGGCACGCTGACCGGCGTGACCGGCGCGGCGATGGCAGGCGCGGGGTCGGGCCGGGTGTTGCCGCCGCACGCGGCCAGGACGATGCCCGCGCTCAGGGCCAGCCAGTGACGGGTACGGAACAGCGTTTTCAGCCGCATGGCGACAGCCACATTGAAGGACGGGACGGCAAGGATAGTGCGCGGCGCTTGAACGCGGTCAGTCCGCTCGCCCGTGTGGCTTATCCTCGGAGAGTGTTCGAACTCCGCCAGGTTTGCAGATCCTACGGTCGCGTCGTCGCGCTGGACGCGGTCGACCTGTGCATCGCCAGCGGCCGCACTACCGCCCTGATCGGACCCAGCGGCGCGGGCAAGTCCAGCGTGCTGCGGATGCTGGTCGGACTGGACTGGCCGGACACGGGCGAGGTGCGCTTCGATGGCGAGCCGCTGCAGCGTGACCGCCTGCTCCAGCAGCGCCGCCGCATCGGCTACATGATCCAGGAGGGCGGGCTGTTCCCGCACCTCAGCGCCGCGGCCAACATCGGCCTGCTGGCGCGCACCGTGGGCTGGTCGGCCGGGCGCATCGGCCAGCGCATCGAGGTGCTGGCGGCGATGACCCGCTTGCCGGTGGCCGCGTTGCAGCGTTATCCGGCGGAGCTGTCCGGGGGGCAGCGCCAGCGCGTCGGGCTGATCCGGGCGCTGATGCTGGACCCGCAGGTGCTGTTGCTGGACGAGCCGCTCGGCGCGCTGGACCCGATCATCCGTCACGAACTGCAGGAGCAGATGCGCGAGCTGTTTGTCGATCTGCGCAAGACCGTGGTGCTGGTCACCCATGACGTTGCTGAAGCGGCCTACCTGGCCGACACCCTTGTGCTGCTGCGCGACGGCAGGATCGTCCAGCAGGGCAGCGCGCGCGAACTGCATGACGCCCCAGCCGAGCCGTTCGTGACGCGGTTCATGACCGCCCAGCGGAGCCTGGAGCAGAGTCTGTGAGCATCCGCGCGCGAGTGGCCTGCAAGCTGGTGGCGTTGGTCCTCGCACTGGCCATCGCCGCGGTACCGATCGCTCCGGCCCACGCCGAACGCGTGACGGTCGGATCCAAGGCGTTTACCGAGTCGGTGATCCTGGGTGAGGTCGCCGCCGGACTGCCCCATGGCGAGGGTGTTGCGGTGACCCACCGGGCCCAGCTGGGCGGCACCCGGATCCTGTGGCGGGCGCTGATCGAAGGCGACATCGACGCCTATCCCGAGTACACCGGCACCCTGGCCGCGGAACTGCTGCAGATGCCCGGCGCGGACCCTGGGCGGATGCGCGCCGCGCTGGGCGAACGCGGTCTGGGCATGACCGCGTCGCTGGGATTCAGCAACACCTACGCGCTTGGCATGACACGCGCCCGGGCTCGCGAATTGGACGTGGCCACGGTATCCGACCTGGCTGGCCATCCGCAGCTGAAAATCGGCCTGAGCAACGAGTTCATGCAGCGCGCAGACGGCTGGCCCGGCGTGCGTGACACTTATGGACTCCCGCAGCGCCCCGACGGGCTGGACCACGATTTGGCCTATCGCGGCTTGGCGAGCGGCGCGCTGGATGTCATCGATCTGTACACCACGGATGCGGAGATTCCGTACTACGACCTGGTCGTGCTGGATGACGACCTTGCCTATTTTCCCGATTACGCGGCGGTGTTTCTGTATCGGAAAGACCTGGAGGCACGCGCACCGGAATGGCTGACGGCGCTGCAAGGTCTGGCTGGGCGGATCGATGCGCCGACGATGCAACGTCTCAATGCCGAAGTGAAGCTGGAAGGCGTCAGCGAAGCAGCTGTCGCCGCGGAATGGCTGGGCGTTGGCGCGCCGGCCGCAGCATCGCGCGCGCAGCGGATCTGGAAGCGAACCCTGGAACACCTCGCGCTGGTGGGAATCTCCCTGGGGCTGGCGCTGATCGTCGCGTTGCCCCTAGGTGTGCTGGCTGCGCGCCGGCCACGGCTGGGCCAGCTGGTGCTGACCGTGACCGGCCTGCTGCAGACCCTGCCCTCGCTGGCGGTGTTCGTCTTCATGATCCCGCTGTTCGGGATCGGCGCCGGGCCGGCGATTGCCGCGCTGTTCCTCTACAGCCTCCTGCCGATCGTGCGCAACACCCATGCCGGGCTGACCGGCATACCGCGCGAGCTGCGCGAAACCGCGGCCGCGCTCGGCCTGCCACCGCGCACCCGCCTGTGGCGGATCGAACTGCCGCTCGCGCTGGGCATGATCCTGGCCGGCATCAAGACGGCGGCGGTGATCAACGTCGGCACCGCCACGCTGGGCGCGCTGATCGGTGCCGGCGGTTACGGCCAGCCGATCCTGGCCGGCATCCGCCTGGACGGTCTCGGTCTGATCCTGGAAGGCGCGGTCCCCGCTGCAGTGCTTGCGCTGCTCGTGCAGGGCGGCTTCGAACTGGTGGAGCGGGGACTCACCCCGCGTGGCCTGCGACTGGCCGCGCGCCACTGATTGGACAGAGGCGACCGGATCGATGTGATCGATGCCGCGAGGCCTAGTCGCGGCGACGGAACGGCAGCACCACGCCGCGCTCGTCCGCCGGATCCGGGCGGTGCCACAACACGGGAACGTCGTCGGACGCGCGCAGTTCCAGGCCTTCCGGATCGGGATTGAGAGCGTCCGCCTCCGCCAGCTCCTCTTCGATCTCCCAGCTGTATTTCCTGCGCGGCTGGCGCGGGTCCAGTCGTCGCCAAAGAAACGCCGCCAGCACGCCGCCCAGCGCGCCGCCCATGTGCGCCTGCCAGGACACGCCGATCTCGCGCGGGAAGATCGTCAACAGCATGCCGCCATAGAGGAAGAAAGCGATCATCGCCGCCGCAATCGCCGGCCGGTCGCGCCGCAGCAGGCCGAGGATGAAGACCAGGAACATCAGGCCGTGGGTGATGCCGCTGGCGCCCAGGTGGTAGGAGCCCGCCTCGCCCAGCAGCCAGGCCCCGGCGCCCGAACCGAACCACATCAGCGGCAGCGCACGGACGGTTGCCCGCGGGTACATTCCGCCGGCCAACGTGCCCAGCATCAGCAGCGAGATCGCATTCGCGGCCAGATGCTCGAAGGAGCCATGCAGCAGGGGCGCACCAAGGATGCCGAGCAGGCCCGCCGTCGACCACGGTTGCACCATCCAGCCGCGCAGGTCGACCGCGCCCTGCAGCGAATGGATCACCAGCAACAGCAGCACCGCGGCCAGGCTCAGGTTGAACGCGCCCATCCAGCGCTTGCGGTCGGCGATGCGCTGGGCCTTGGGATCCAGCGCAACCGCCTCGGGAATCTTGTCAGGCATTCCCCAACAGTGGCGCTGGCGGCCGCGAATACAAGGCGGGCGCCGTAGAATGGCGGCATGAACAACACCATCCCCACGGTCCACCTCAAGAACGCCTGGAAGTCCTCCCATCCCTGGATCTTCCAGCGCCTGGTCGCCAAGCCGGCGCAGCGGCCCCGTCCCGGCGAGATCGTCGACGTGATCGGCGTGGACGGCGAACTGATCGGTCGCGGCTTCTACAACGGCCACTCGCGCATCGCCCTGCGCATGCTCGACAACGATCCCAACGCGGTGATCGATGCGGACTGGTTCGCGAGCAAGATTGCCGCGGCCGTGTCGCTGCGTCGCGATGTGCTGAAGCTGGACGAGGTCAGCGATGCCTGGCGTGTCTTCCACAGCGAGGGCGACGGCATCTCCGGGCTGGTGATCGACCGCTACGCCGACCTGCTGGTGCTGGAGTTCTTCAGTGCCGGCGCGTTCCGCCACCGCGAATGGATCCAGGCGGCGCTGCGCGAGCAGTTCCCGGGCTGTCGCTTCCACATGTCCGCCGACGTCCACGTTCAGAAGCAGGAAAGCTTCGACTTCCGCGGCACCGAGCCGGCCCAGCCGGCGGTCATCACAGAGCACGGCGTGAAGTTCCGCGCCGACCCGGCCGGCGCGCACAAGACCGGGTTTTTCGCCGACCAGCGCGACAACCGACAATGGCTGAGCCAGCACGTGGCCGGCAAACGGATGCTCGACCTGTGCTGCAACACCGGCGGCTTCGGCATCTATGCCGCCGTGCGCGGTGCCAGCGAGGTGGTGGGCGTGGACATCGACGCGGACGTGCTGTCGATCGCCAAGGGCAACGCCAGGCTCAACCATGCCGAGGTGAAATTCGTCCAGGCGGACATCTTTCCGTGGCTGCGCGATGCGGCGATCGCCGGCGAGCAGTACGACGTGGTGGTGCTGGACCCGGCCAAGATGACCCGCGACCGCGAGCAGGTGATACCGGCGCTGAAGAAGTACCTGGACATGAACAAGCTGGCGCTGGGGGTGGTCAAGCCCGGCGGGCTGTTCGCGACGTTCTCATGCACGGGTCTGGTCAGCGAGGACCAGTTCCTGGACATGATCCGGCGGGCGGCGTTCTTCTCCAACCGGACGGTGCAGGTGTTGAAGGTGGCTGGCGCGGGGCCGGACCATCCGTGGCTGGCGCAAGTGCCGGAGTCGCGGTATTTGAAGGCGGCGTTTTGTCGGGTGTTGGACTGAGTCGGTTCTGGGACTCGTATGGATGCCTAGGGGGGGCGCCGACCGGCAATCCCGATCAGTCGCTCCACGAAATTCGCTTTGTGATCGGGACTGCCGGTCGGCGCCTGCCGGTTGACTGGGGCGACATCGCTTTTACGAAAGTCCGCCGTCCGCAAGCGCAGCGTGCGAACTGCGGTTGGCCGGGTGCCGGCTCGCTTTCCGCGGTGACCCGCCGTCGCGGGCGGTGAGACCGGCGTCGCTACACTGGAGCGATGGATACCCAACTGCTCCTCATCTTGCTGCTCGTGGCGATCCTGGTCGTGGCGGGACTGCTGGTCGTCGTGCTGCGCAGGCAGGATTCGCGGGGTCAGAGCGCGGGGTTGGGTTCGTTGCGCGAGGAGCGCGACCGGCTGGGCGACGAGTTGCGCGCCGAGCGCGAGACGGCGCGCGGGCAGGCATCCGAAAGTGGGCGCCTGCACGGACGTGTGGGTGCGCTGGAGGATGCGCTTGTCGAGCGCGACCAAGTGATCGACCGTCTGGAGGCCGAGCTCGCCGGGTTGCGCGACAGCTACCGCCATCTGCAGTCCGAGCATGCGGGGGTGTCGGCCAATCTGCACCACGCCAAGCAGGCCCACGCCGAGATGCAGGCCTTCCTGGCCGAGGCGCAGACGAAGCTTTCCGGTGCATTCACCGAGCTCGCCGGCAAGGTGTTCGAGGAAAAGGGACAGCTGTTCGAGAAGAACGTACAGCGGGCATCGCTGCAGTCCAGGGCGGACATCGACGCGTTGTTGAAGCCGTTTGCCGAGCGCATCGGTGAGTTCCGCACCCGGGTCGATACGCTCTACGGCGAGGAGGCCAGGGAACGGGCGTCATTGCTGGGCGCGGTCACCGAGTTGAAAACCCTCAACCAGGACATGGCGCAGCAGGCCCACGCGCTGACCCGGGCGCTGAAGGGCAGTTCCAAGGTCCGGGGAGACTGGGGCGAGTTGATGCTGGAGAGCGTGCTGCGCGGCTCCGGGCTGGAGGATGGCGTCCATTACGACCGTCAGAAGGGCACCGTCGACGAGGACGGCGCGCGCCTGCACCCGGATATCGTCGTCCGCCTGCCCGACGACCGCTGCGTGGTGGTCGACAGCAAGGTCAACCTGATCGCCTGGCAGGAGGCGATGAACGCCGACACGCCGGACCAGCAGAACGATGCGCTGCGCCGTCACGCCGCCGGCCTGCGCCAGCACATGCGCGAGCTGAGCGAGAAGAATTACCCCAAGGTGCTGGGCGATACCGCGCTGGAGGTGACCATCGCCTTCATCCCCATCGAGGGTGCGCTGTCGGCGGCGCTGGGTACCGACACGGCGCTGCAGACGGACGCGTTCGACCGTCGCGTGGTGTTTGCATCGCCCAACACCCTGATGGCGTTGTTGCGGGTGATCGAGCGGCTGTGGACGCGCGACAAGATCCAGCGCGAGGCGATCGCGATCAGCGACACCGGCGGCCTGGTGTTGGACGCGCTGATCGGTTTCCTCACCGACTTCGACAAGGTCGGCAAGAGCCTGGAGGACGCTGACAAGGCGTTCAAGAACGCTCGCCGCCGTCTCAGCGAGTCCAGTCAGGCGGTTATCCCGCGGGCGCGGCGTCTGGCCGAGCTGGGTGCGCACGGAAGGCGCGCGCTCACGGAAGAGCTCAAGCCCGAAGCCGACAACGGCGGCGAAGACAGGGCCCGGGCGACTCAGTTGTCGGTCGGCATCACCGGCATGGCCGACGCGGGGACAAGCGGGTTGTCGTCATCGCGCAGGTAGTCAGGCAGCGCGTCATCCGTCTCCTCGCCCATGCGGTCGCCGAGGATCTGGTAGTTGCGCCGCTGCGTCCACGCGTCGCGGACCAGCGCGTAGTCGTCCGCGGCGCCCTCGCGCAGGCTGTCGGTCGACAGCAACTGGGTGCGTACATCCACCAGTTGCAGACCCTGCAACGGGATCCGGATCTTGTCCTCTTCGACCTGGCGCAGCGGGCTGAGCGGGGCATCGCCGACCATTCCAATCACGTCGCGCACGGTGCGCGGACCGAACAACGGCAACTCGACGTAGCGCGACTGCTCCCAGCCCCACACGCCCAGGGTCTGGCCGAAGTCCTCGCTGCGGCGATCCAGCTTGGCGTCGCTGGCAGGATCGAAAATGCCGGCGATGCCAAGTGTGGTGTTGAGCACGAACCGTCCCAGGGCCTGTCCGGCCTGGCCGGGCTTTCCCTGCAGAAGAGCGTTGATGGCGGTGACCGGCTGGCCGAGGTTGCTGAAGAAATTGCTCACTCCCAGCCGCACCGGGCGCGGCGTTACCGCCACGTAGAACCGCGCCAGCGGTCGCGCGACCGCGCGATCGACCGCGTTGTTGAAGCGGTGCATCGACCGGTTGTAGCGCTCCCACGGGTCGTAAACGCCGGGCATCTGTGCGGCCGCCGGCAGGGTGGGGTCGGCGACGGGATCATAAGGGCCGTACAGGGCATCAAAGTCGCGCTCGGCGGCGGTGCGGGTTTCCAGGCCGTCCGTGTCCTGATCGGTTGCGGCGGTTCCCGTGGTGGCCTCCGCCGGTTGCGCGGTGTCCTGATCCGGAGCGACAGCTTCGGCTTGCGGTGGCGCGTCGCCCGGCGCTTCCACGGTCACATCGGCGACGGACGCTGCGCTGTTCTCGCCGGCCTGGATGGAATCAGCAGGTCCGGATTGACCGGCCGCGGCGGAGCCCGCGCCCGGATCCACCTGGGCAGACAATACCGGGTCCGCCGCAGGTGCCGGCGATGCCACATCGTTGCGTGCCTGCGCACTGGCGCAACCAGCGCTCGCCACGGCGAGGACCACGCTCAGGCCAAGCACCAGAGAAGGTGCACGGCGGTTGCGGTTACGGGGTCGGGTGGGCATCAAGAGCAGTCCATGGCACGTCGGTGGGCGCAGTGCGCGGCGATAACCACCGGCGCATGAAGTAACCGGTCTAGGTGGCGAAATTCAGCGTGGCACCCAGCCGGTAGGCGCGTCGCAGCTCGACCAGGCCGATCGGCTCGCCTTCGACCGCGGTGGCGCCAGTGCGTGCCGCCAGCTCGGCGAGCAGCGCCACGCCAGCACTGTCCACGCGGTCTACCGCGACCAGGTCCAGCCGCGTGACGCCCGAGCGCCATGTCGCGCATTGGATCCACAGCGCAGGCACGGCAGCGCGGTCCAGAGTGCCGGAAAACACGAGCGCGTCTCCATCACGCTGGACGGACGCGACGCGGGCAGCGGAACTCATGTCAGGTCCTGGTGTCACTTGGCCGTCGGCTGCAACCTGCCCGCTTCCAGGTCGGTCGAGATCTCGTTGATCGACTTGCGTGCCAACGGCTCGTCAAACTGGTTGCGGAAGGTCTGCACGAAGCTCACGCCTTCCACCATGACGTCGAACACCTTCCAGTCGTTGCCGACCTTGCGCATCAGGTAGTCCACCGGAATGGGGTCCCCGCCCTGGCGGAGGAATTCGCTGGATACCTTGACCATCGCGCCGCCACGCAGCGGCGTCTCTGACTTGATGCGTACTTTCAGCCGGGTATTGAAGTCCAGCAACGACGACCCGTAGCGGCCCATCAGGTTGCTGGTCAGGGCCTTGGCAAACCGGTTGATGTCTGCATCCGCAGCGCCGCGGCCGTGGCGGCCGAGCACCAGCTGGGCGGCGTACTTGCTGTCGAACATCTGCTCGAATTCGGCACTGATGAACTTCTGCAGCGCCGCGCGATCGGTGGTGAACTCGGCGCGACGCGCCTCCAGCGTGGTCAGCACGCGGGTCGAGTTGTCCAGGACCAGCTTGCTCGGCGAGGCGGTGGCCGCGGCAGTCGCTGCGCTCGCCTGCCCGCCGGCAAGCGCCAGGGCGGGGACGGTGGCCAGCAAGGCGGCGGAAACCAGAACGGAGATCAGGCGGATTTTCATTGCATTCAGTCCTTGGGGGTATCGCCGTTGTCCTGCAGGTACGCAGGAAGCTCGGCGGCGCCGTCATCGGCGCTACCTGGCCCATTCTCCGGACCGCCGCTGAACATGTACTTGCCGACCATCTGGATCAGGTCGACCGAGGACTGGGTCAGGAAGATCTGGTCGCCGGCTTTCAGCGGATCGGGATCGCCGCCGGGCTGCAGGCCGATATAGCTCTCGCCGAGCAGGCCGGAGGTGAGGATGGCGGCACTCGTATCTGCCGGCAGGTCGTCGTAGCGCTTGTCGATGGCCAGTGTCACCACCGAGTCGAGCTTCACTGGATCCAGGGTGATGTCGGACACCCGGCCGATCGCCACGCCACCGATCTTGACCGGCGCGTTCGAGCGCAGCGGGCCCAGGTTGCTGAAGCGGGCGGTAACTTCGTAGTCATTACCGCCAAACCAGCCCAGCTTGCCGTTGGTGGAGCTCATTGCCAGCACCAGCAGGGACGCCAGGGCGAGCAACAGAAAGGCGCCGACGGCGAATTCGATGCGGGGGCTGTGGTTACTCATGGGGTGCTACTCATGAAAGGTGGGGTTCAGAGCCGGAGCTCAGTTGAACAGCAGGGCGGACATTACGAAGTTCAGCATCAACACCAGCAGCGAGGCGTTCACCACGGCCTTGGTGGTCGCCACCGAGGTGCCTTCGATGGTGGGCTCGGCGTGGAACCCGACATAGGCGGCGACCAGCGCGGCCACGCCGCCAAACACCGCGGACTTGACCATCGCCATGCCGAAGTCGTCGACGAGGTCGACGCTGTCGCGCAGGACCTGCCAGAACACACCGGCGTCCACGCCGATCACGTGGACCGCTTCCAGATAGCTGGCGCTGATGGCCAGGCTGCAGAAGAAGCCAGTCAGCAGCGGCACGCACAGCACGGCGGCCCAGAACCGCGGTGCGACCGCCTTGCCAACGGGGTCGATGCCCATCAGGCCCAGCGCGGTGATCTGGTCGGTTGCGCGCATCAGCCCCAGCTCCGCGGCGATTGACGAGCCGGCGCGACCGATGAACAGCAATGCCGTCAGCACCGGACCCAGCTCGCGGTAGATGCCCAGGCCCAGGATCATGCTGACCTGGGTGCTGGCGCCATAGGTGTCCAGGGCGCGGTAAGCCAGCAGCGTCAGCGACAGGCCGACGAAGGCGCCGCCAACGACGATGATCGGCAGCGAGCGTGCACCGATCTTGTAGATCTCCCGGACCAGCTCGCGGAACAGGTCAGCGCTCGGCACCGAGGCGCGCAGCACCGACAGGGTGAACAGGCCGGCACGGCCGACCGCGCGAACCGGGGGGGCGATGGCCATCAGGCGGCTTCCTTTGACGCGGTGGCGGTGCGCGGGCGGGCGTCGAACGCGATCGGGCCGTCGGGATTGCCGTCCAGGAATTGCCGTACCAGCGGGTCGGTGCTGGCCTGCAATTCGGCCGGCGTGCCGGAAAACACGATCGTGCGGTTGGCGATCATGATCGCCTGATCGCAGATCGGCAGGGTTTCGCGGACGTGGTGGGACACCAGGATGCTGGTCAGGCCCAGGCTGTCGTTGAGCCGGCGTACCAGCTCCATCACCACTCCGGCAGCGATCGGATCCAGACCGGTCAATGGCTCGTCGTAGATCATCAGCGGCGGGTCCATCGCCAATGCGCGGGCCAGTGCGACGCGGCGCGCCATGCCGCCGGACAACTCGCGCGGATACGCATCGGCGGCGGCGACCAGGCCGACCGCATGCAGCTTCATCCGCACCAGGCGGTCGATCAACGGCGGCGGCAGCGCGGTGTGGGTGCGCAATGGCAGGGCCACGTTCTCCGCCACGGTCAAATCGGTCAGCAGGCCGTTGCCTTGCAGCAACACGCCGATGCCCTTGCGCATTTCATACAACGCGCGCGATCGCCGTGGTATCGGCTGGCCGAAGATCTCCACCGTTCCCGCGCTCGCCGGCAGCTCTCCGGTCAGCGCCGCCAGCAGGGTCGACTTGCCGCTGCCGGAAGGACCAAACACCGTCAGCACCTGGCCACGCGGGACGCTGAGGTTGATGTCCTGCAACACCGTGCGGCTGCCGCGATCAAGGCGCAGGCCGGCAAGGCGGACGATGGGGTCGGGAACGGTCATGGGCATGGACAGGGCAGGCGGACACGAATGCCGCCGCGTGGCGGGCCGGGCGGGATGCGCATTGTCGCAGTCCGCCGCCCGCCACGCACTCCGCAGTCTGAATGAGACGGCGCGAGTATCTGCGATGGATGGTCGTAAGGACCGCCTTCACTGGAGAGGGACGCGTTTCGCGCCAAGGTGTTGTCCATGCCGGCGCAAATCCGGTCTTCGGTACTTTGACGGAGCAGGTCCAATGAACGATGAAAAAAAGATACTCGATGACAGTGGCAAGCAGGCACTCGGCACGGGCGCCGGAGCAGCCGCCGGCGCGGTGACTGGCGCGGCGGTCGGTGCGCCCGGTGGTCCAATCGGCATGGCGATCGGCGCTATTGCCGGCGGCGTCATCGGTGCGGGCGCAGGCGATTCCATCGCCGAGACGGCCAATGTCGAAGACTACCGCGCTCACTTCCAGCGCGATTACAGCGGCGCAGCGTATTTCCGCCCAGGCACGACCTGGGATGACTACGAACCTGCCTATGAGTTCGCCTACGACCAGTTCGAGGAGTACCACGGCCGGCCGTGGGCCGAGGTGGAGCCGGACCTGCGGAAGGAGTGGGAAGTCGAGCGTGCCGACCGCCCTGAGCGTGCCGACTGGGCCGAAGCCCGCCCGGCCGTTGCCGCTGGCTGGAATTACCTGCGCGAAGGCGGAATCAAGGCCTCTCCAGACAAGCGCTGATGCCGGCCTGACGCCGCTGGAGTAGCATGGCGGGCCCTCAGACAAGGTGTTGCAGAGCCATGGCCGATCCCGTCAGACCCACTCGAGAAGAGGCCGAGGCCGCTGTCCGCACGCTGCTGTCATGGGCCGGGGACGATCCCGCCCGTGAAGGGCTGATCGATACGCCCAAGCGCGTTGCCAAGGCGTACGCGGACTGGTTCAGCGGCTACGCGATCGATCCTGACGAGTACCTGGCCCGCACGTTTGAAGAAGTCGCCGGTTACGACGAGCTGATCGTGCTGCGCGACATCCGCTTCGAGAGCCACTGCGAGCACCACATGGCGCCGATCATCGGGCGTGCGCACGTGGGCTACCTGCCCGACGGCAAGGTTGTGGGGATCAGCAAGCTGGCACGCGTCGTGGATGCCTACGCGCGGCGCCTGCAGGTGCAGGAGAAAATGACCGCGCAGATCGCCGATTGCATCCAGCGTGTGCTGCAGCCGCGCGGCGTCGGCGTGGTTATCGAGGCCAGCCACGGCTGCATGACGACCCGTGGTGTGCACAAGCGCGGGGTGGCGATGGTCACTTCCAAGATGATGGGCGGCTTCCGCGATGACGGCCGCACACGCGCCGAGTTCCTGCAGTTCATCGGCAGCCCGTCCCGCAGCTGACCGGCGCTGCTTCGTGATCCGGTCGATACATTCGGGTCTGTATTCTGGGGCAATGTCCAGCCAACCTGCCCCGCAGCCGGCCGCCGCGCCGGCAGACCCGCCGCGCCCCTCCGCTACGCCCTCAGGCGCCCAGTCGCTCGCCTCCCGTTACCGTGCGGTGCGCGAGCGCAGTGTTGCGTTGGCCGCGCCCGTCTCGGCGGAAGACGCGATGCTGCAGTCGATGGAAGAGACCAGTCCAACCAAATGGCACCTGGCGCACACGACGTGGTTCTTCGAGCGATTCGTACTGGCCGAAAGTACCGGCTATGAGCCCGTGAACGCGGACTGGGACTACCTGTTCAACAGCTACTACCAGAGCGTGGGTCCGATGCACGCGCGCCAGCGGCGCGGAATGCTGTCGCGTCCCTCGCTGTCCGAAGTCCTCGCTTACCGCCGCCAGGTTGACGAACGCATGGCGCGGGCGTTCGACGTCGACCGGTTCGACGCACCGCTGTGCCAGCGCATCGAGCTGGGCCTGCATCACGAGCAGCAACACCAGGAACTGCTGCTGACCGACATCAAGCACGCGCTGTGGTGCAACCCGCTCAAGCCCGCGTACCGCGACGACCTTCCGGTTGCCACCGCCGCCGCGGGTGCGCTGGACTGGCTGGGCCAGGAGGAGTCGATCGTCGAGATCGGCGCCGCCGCCTGGCCGCTGGACAGCGAGCACTTTGCGTTCGACAACGAGTCGCCCCGCCACCGCGTGTTGATGCCCGCCCACTCCCTTGCCACCCGGCCGGTGACCAACGCCGAGTATCGTGACTTCATCGAGGCGGGCGGCTACCGCGACGCCGCGCTGTGGCTGAGCGATGGCTGGGCGCTGGTCAACCAGGATTCGTGGCAGCGCCCGCTGTACTGGGACGAGATGTTGGAGTCCGAGTTCACCCTTGCCGGAATGCGCCCGATCGATCCCAATGCTCCGGTCAGCCACCTCAGCTATTACGAAGCCGATGCGTTCGCGCGATGGGCGGGTGCGCGGCTGCCAACCGAGGTGGAGTGGGAAAACACGGCCGCCGCGGTAGCTGTTGCGGGCAACTTCGTCGATCAGGGCTACCTGCATCCGGTCGCGGCCCAGCGCGACGCGGACAGCGTCAATGCCAGCGGGCCGCGGCAGATGTTCGGCGACGTGTGGGAATGGACTTCGAGCGCCTACGCCGCCTACCCCGGCTTCCGCGAAATGCCCGGCTCACTGGGCGAGTACAACGGCAAATTCATGAGCGGACAACAGATCCTGCGCGGCGGCAGCTGTGCCAGCTCGCGCGACCACCTGCGCGCCAGCTACCGCAACTTCTTCCACGCCCCCGACCGCTGGCAGTTCAGCGGTCTGCGCCTGGCGCGCGACGCATGATGGTCGCCGTGGCGTCGAATATCACGCTCAGCGACCTTCAGCCAAGCGCCGACGACATCACCGGCGACGTGCTCGCAGGGCTTTCTGCTACGCCCAAGACGTTGCCGTCCAAGTACTTCTACGACGAGCGCGGCTCGCGCCTGTTCGAGCGCATCACCCGCGAGCCGGAGTACTACCTGACCCGGGTCGAGCTGGACCTTCTGGACGCCTCCATGCCAGCGATCGCCGAGGCGGTCACGCCGCGCGCCCACGTGGTCGAATACGGTAGCGGCAGCGGGCGCAAGACCCACCTTCTGCTGGACGGGCTGCTCGATCCGGTCGCCTACACGCCGATCGAAATCTCCCGTACCGCTCTGCTGGCTAGCGTGGAACGACTGGCCGATGCCTACCCTGAGGTGGAGATGCTCCCGGTCTGCGCCGACTTCACCCAGCCGGTGCCACTGCCGTCCCCGGCGCGCGGCAATGGCCACGTGCTCGTGTTCTTCCCCGGCTCGACGCTGGGCAACTTCCTGCCGGGCGACGCCGAGCGCCTGCTGAGCTCGATGCGCGCAACGATGGGCGCCGGTGGCCAAGCGTTGATCGGCATCGACCTGGACAAGGACCCGGCATTGATCGAGGCGGCCTACAACGACGCCGCCGGAGTCACCGCCGACTTCACGCTCAACCTGCTGGTGCGGCTCAACCGCGACATCGGCAGCGACTTCGACGTGGACTCGTTCGCCCACCGCGCGGTGTACTCGCAGGAGCGCATGCGTATCGAGACCCACCTGGTCAGCCTGCGTGACCAGCAGGTGACCGTGGCCGGCCAGAGGTTCGATTTTTTCGACGGCGAGGCAATGGAAGTCGAGTACAGCCACAAATACACCGACGCCAGTTTCGCGGCGCTGGCCGCTCGCGCAGGTCTGCAAGTGGTCGAACGCTGGAACGATCCCAACGACTGGTTCGGGCTGCGTCTGCTCGCGGCGATCTGAGAGTCTCTTTGGGTCGTTTCGCGCCGGCCCGATGATTCGGGCGTGCCGGGTTCGCAATCCGTCGACATGCACCTGCGGATGCTCTCGCGATGAGATCACAAGCGTCCGTGTCACCCCCCGCCGAATCGATCGAGGCAGCCGGTCAGGCGGGCCTTCGCTACGTCTGCGACGACCAGCCCGGGTTTCCCGCCAATGGGAACGCGCCGCGCTGAAGTTCCTCAAGAGCGAGCACAGGCGGTCGCGCTAAGCCGAATCTTCACCCGCTGTGGCCGCCCGGCGCGGGAGACTCGAGGTCCCGTGCGGAGAAAACACCATGGCGACATGCGATGTCTGCGGCAACGACTACGACAAGAGCTTCACAGTGAAAACCGTTGACGGCGGTGGAACGTTCGACTCTTTCGAATGCGCGATCCATGCGCTTGCCCCCAACTGTTCCCACTGCAAGTGCAAGATCATCGGCCACGGCAGCGAGCATGACGGCAAGATGTACTGCTGCGCGCATTGCGCACGCAAGTCGGGCGTGATCGGTCTGGATGACCGGGTCTGAGGCAAGCCACCGGATGCCGAGCCCGGCCCGGCTTCAAGGCCCGCTGTAGCTGCCTTCGGTATCCGGAGGTGGCTCGATGGCATTCTCCAGCGCTTCCATTGCCTCGGCGGGCAAGGGCAGCAGCGCCCAGAACGCCACATTGCGCTCGCGCCATTCCAGCGCGGCCTCGTTGAGGATCGCCAACAGCGTGTCGAATTCCTCCGGCTGCGCGGCATGCCAGGCGCCGCTGTTCTCGATCAGCAAGAAGTAACCGGGCGCCAGCAACCACGAAAGGTCGCCCAGGCAATCGGCCACTGCATCCCAGTTGCCGCCGAACCAGCCGGGAAATGACAGTCCCTTGGCGATACGCTCAAGTGCTTCGGCCTTCTCCGCGCAACCCGCCAGATCGATCCGCGCGATCGCGAAATCCAGCGACGCCGCCGCCTCCGCCATGGCGCTGCTGTCGCGAGCGTCGATGAAGAACGCCCGCGCCTGATCGGGCTCCAGCAGCAGCGCACGGAAGTCGGTGGGAATCACGGGGTCACCTCGAACTGGCGGAAGCTGCCGTAGTGGTCATCGGTATAGAAGTACTCCGTCGGCGGATCGCCACCGGTGACGATGCGTCGCGCGCCGCGGTCGGCTTCCCCGGGCGTGGGGATGGTGTACTCGCGGTAATGGCCGCGGGGGCGCTGCGGCAGGAGCCGCTCGCGATTCTGGAACACCCCGTTGTCCTGGCGATACGCGTAAGGACCGCCGCGGGCGATCGCGTCCAAGACCGGGTGGGCTTCCGCGGGCAGGAACGCGGGGTAGCGAGTCTGCCTGCCGGATGCCGGAGCAGTGGGTGCGGCAGTGGGTCTGTTGGCGGTGCCGGGTGCGTCGCTGGACGACGCGGGCGATTGGACCGTTGTCGCAGGCGGCACGACGGGCGCCTGGCGGTACTGGCTCCACGACCACAGACCGGCCACGATTACGGCGGCCACCAGCCACAGGCGAGTACGGTCCATCAGGCGCTTCCGTGTTCGATTGACCGGCCGAGTCTAACGCCTGTCCGACCCGGCGATAACCGGCGTTGGCTTCCGTCAGCCGCAGGTGGCCTGATTGATTGCGCCGGCACTGTTGACGTGCAGGTTCAGGCGGTCGCCGCGGTAGTCCAGCGTCACCGCCATGCCGGGCTCGATCACGCGCACGGCACGACTGTAACTTTCGAACTGGGCGCGCTCGACAATCTCGGGCGTGGCGGCCTGGCCAATCACCCAGCCGATCGTGTCGGTGGTGCAGGAATCCGGCCGTTGCTGGGCCATCGGCGGCGGCACGGTCGTGCAGGCGGCTGCGACAAGCATCAGTGCGGTGGCGGACAGGGGGGTGCGGATCATTGGCGTCTCCAGTCGGCGGGCAACCTCCCGGATCGTGCCCGCCGCACCGTTAGGATGCGGTAAACACCTCGCCGGTGGACTCGGCTTCCGCTTCCACCAGCCGAAGGATCAGCCGCGCCAGCGTCACCACGTCCTGATGGTTGTGTGCGCAAACCCGGCGCAGCAGCGAAGACGGACCGCCGCGAAGGTAGGACAGCCACGCCGCCGGTGCTTCCGAACCGGGCAGGTCGTCCTCGCGCACGATGCCGAGCAGTTCGCGCTCGATGGTCGCCAGGCGGCAGTTTTCCCACACCCCACGGTAGCGCCGGCGCGTCGGGAACAACAGGTCGACGTGGTCCAGCGCGGTGATCGGGTCCGCCATGCGCGCCAGCCGGTAGCGCGTCTTCAACAGCGGCGCGTCGTAGCAGCGACCGTTGTAGCTGGACAGCACCGTCGCGGGCCGGAGCCAGTCGGTGAAGGTCTGCAGCATCAATGGCTCGGCGGCCAGGGTCGTGATCAGCAATTGGCGGATGCGCAGGCCATCGCCGTGGACCGGATCGTGATGCCAGTCGGCCGCGCCGATCTGGAACGCGCGGGTGCCGGTGCCTCCGGCCAGCCCGGTGGTCTCGGTGTCGAAAAACAACAGGTCGTCTGGATCGACCGCTTCGTCGGGGCGCTTCGCGAAGTCCAGCGCGAGCGTCGTGACCGGCACGGGAAATGCGACATGCGACTGGATCAGGCGCAGGCCGGGCGCGATTTCCTCCCCCGGCAGCGCGCGGTCGATCGGACCGGCGGGGTAGTTCATGTAGGCGGGCTTGCGCTCGCGCACGCCCAGCAGGCGGCGCAATGATTCGATCGAGGTGCTGCGCGGGGTCGCGGCGGCATGCGGAGACGGGTGTGTGGGGGTGGGGGCGGCGCCAGCCGCCGGGGAGTTCGCGGATGACGGCGGGAGTGACGTCGCGGCGGACGCGGCCGCGGGCGCGGCGGGCCGTTCCTGCGTTTCCCCGCCCGCTGCAGCGGAGCGCCCCGCGGCGTCGGGCGCCCGCACACCGCCGGCGCCGCCGATTCCAGTTTTGCCCACACGCGATCGCGCGAGGAACGGCTGCGCTGGGACGTCGCCACCGGCCTGCCGTCGCAACGCGCGCAACTTGTCCAGGTTGATGCTCACGCCTCGGTCGCCTCCAGTGACTCTTTTGCCTGCAGCAACTCCAGCACCCGCAGGGCCAGCGATTTGGGCGTGGCCTCGTCGCTGCTCTCGTCAGCGGCAAGGATGGGACCGACACAGGCCGGGCAGCCGGCCTTGCAGTCGCAGCGCTCGACCAGCTCGGACGCGCGCCGGACCAGCTCGGCCTGGCGGTTCCACAGCGGCTCGCTGAGGCCCACACCACCGGGGAAATTGTCATACAGGTAGATGGTCGGCACGAACTGGCGCACCTCGATCATCTCCTCGTTGGCGTGGGTCAGGTGGCGGTTGGTGTCCTCGTCATCGAGGATGCTGCTGTCCTCGATCCCGCGCAGCGTCCCGCGGCCCTTGCTGTCGGCGGTGGCAAACCACGCGCCATCGCCGTTGCCGATCGCCTTCTGCAGGTCGCGGGCGTCGGCCATCACCGCCACCGTCGCCACCACGTGCAGCGCGTAGCCGGCGCCGAGGAAACCATCCAGCGCATCCTGCCGCGACGCGAACCACGCCAGCAGGGTTGCCTGCGGCAACTGCCACCAGGCGGCGGTGGTGTGCAGTTCCTGATCCGGCAAATTGACCGGGCCGTAGCCGATGTTCTCATGGGTGTAGTAGCGGATCTTCTTGTAGCCCGAGACGCGGCGCACCACGTGCACCTCGCCGTGGCTGGCCTCGCCGCGGCCGGCCGCTTCGCCCTCGAAGCGCTCCAGCACCTTGAGCCTGGTGTAGTCGATGGAGTCGGTGTAGTAATCGACGAACGTGCGGACCACGTAGGCCTTGCGTCCCTCCCAGTCCAGCCGTTCCACCTGATAGGGCGTGGACTGGATCATGTGGATCGCGCCCTCGTACAGGGTGAGCGCGGCGGCCGAGTAGTCCACCTCCGCGATGATCTGCTGTTTGCCGCCGGTCTTGTCGACGACCACGAAATTGCCGTCAGCGACCGCGCGCAGCGACACCGACCCGGCCGGATAGCTGTCGGCGATCCACTCCCAGCGCTCGCCTTCCCTGTGCACCACGTCGGTCTCGGCCAGCGCCTCCAGAAACACGTCCGGATCGATCGGGCCGAAGCCTTCGCCGACCACGAACGGCAGCTCGAACGCCGCGCAACGGATGTGGTCGAACAGGATCAGCGGCTGGTCCGGCGCAACGCGTGCGTGCTCCGGCGAGGCATCGGCGAAAAAGTCCGGATGTCGCACCACGTACTGGTCCAGTGGTTGCGAACTGGCGACCAGCACGCCCAGTGCCGGCTGCTGGCGGCGACCGGCGCGCCCGAAGCGCTGCCAGGTCGCCGCGACCGAACCGGGATAGCCGTTGAGCACCACCACGTCGAGCGCGCCGATGTCCACGCCCAGCTCCAGCGCGGAGGTCGAGATGATCCCGTCGATGTTGCCGGCGCGCATGTCGCGCTCGGCCGCGCGGCGCTCGGTCGGCAGGTAGCCGCCGCGATAGGCGCGGATGCGGGGCGGCTTGCGCGGGTCGTGGTCGAAGATGTCCTTCAGGTACTTGGTCAGCACCTCGACCATCAGCCGGCTCTGCGCGAATACCAGGGTCTTCAGGCCACTCTTGATCGCGATTCGGGCGATGCGGTTGGACTGCGAACGCGCCGACGCGCGCAGGCCCAAGTCGGCATTCACCACCGGCGGATTCCACAGCAGCACATGCTTGTCGCCGCTGGGCGCACCGGATTCGGTGATCGCCGTGACCGGCGCTTCGATCAGTGCCTCGCAGTGCGCCTGCGGATTGCCGATCGTCGCCGAGCACAGGATGAACTGCGGGCTGACGCCATAGAACGCGCAGATCCGCTTCAGTCGGCGCAGCACGTTGGTGACGTGGCTGCCGAACACACCACGATAGGTGTGCACCTCGTCGATGACGACGTAGCGCAGGTTCTCGAAGAACTGTGCCCACTTGGTGTGATGCGGCAGGATCGCCTGGTGCAGCATGTCCGGGTTGCTGACCACGATATCGCCGTGCAGGCGGATCGCCTGGCGCGCGTCGCCGGGCGTATCGCCGTCGAAGGTGAACGCCTTGACCCCCAGATCGCCGGCGCGGTTGAGCTCGAGCAACTCGGCGACCTGGTCCTGGGCGAGCGCCTTGGTCGGAAACAGGTACAGGGCCTTGGCATTCCCGGCCATCGCGGCGCTGACCACCGGCAGCGTGTAGCAAAGCGACTTGCCCGATGCGGTGGGGGTAACGATGGCGACGTGGTCACCGCGTTGGGTGGCACCCCACGCCTCGGCCTGATGGGAATACAGCTGCTCGATGCCACGTTCCTTCAGCGCCGACCGCAAGGCCGCCGGCACGCCGTCCGGAATCGGTGCATAACGGCCCTCGCGGCCCGGAATGGTGAAGCTGCCGGTGATCCGGTCCGCGTAGCGCCGCTCCAGCCGCTGGCCCAGCAACGCGCCATCACGGGACGGGCGACCGTCGGTGGTCGACAGTGCCTGTTCGCTGGCGGCGGTGCGGGGAGCAAGGGCGTAGGACATGGCGGCCATCGTGATGAAAGGGCGCCATGGGAGCATGCGGCGGTCTCAGCGGCTGAGACACACCACCGCCAGGAGCAGCGGTGGCTCGGTGAATACCACAAGGGTCGTATCGACCTTGACGTCGACCCCGCACGAGAAAGCCATCGGGTGACCTCCACTCCGGGCGTCAGATCAGCAGCATCGCCCGCGCGTTGGGATGGGGCCGGGTGCCGCTCCCTCACAGTTCCGCCGCGCCGGCTCAACTACGGTCTTCCCACCCATCCAGTGCTTCGAGGATTTCATGCAGGGGACTTCAGACATCCGCGCCTACGTCGCGCGCGTGGTGATAGCGCTGGCGCTCGCCGGGTTGGCCGTGTTGCTCTGGCAGCTCTCGGATCTGGTCATGGTGGTGTTTGGCGCCGTGGTGGTGGCAGTGATGTTGCACGCACTGGTCGCCCGGACCGTCCGCCACACCCCGTTGTCGCAAGGTGCTGCACTGACGGTCGTCCTGCTGGTGCTGGTGATCGCGTTCTCCCTGCTGATGTGGTTGTTCGGCGCACAGCTGGCCGGCGAGATGGAGTCGCTGAAGGCTTCGCTGCCGCTGGCCTGGGAACAGTTCCAATCGTGGCTTGCTGCCAGCCCGCTCGGGCCCACGGTGCAGCAGTTCAGCGAGCAGACCCAGTCGGACGCCGGCAACCTCGCCTCCCGGCTGGGCGCGTTGGCGATGTCGGCCTCGGGCAACCTCACCCAACTGGTACTGATGGTGGCCGGCGGCATCTACCTGGCGGCCCAGCCCGACCTGTACCGGGTGGGCCTGTTGAAACTGTTCCCGGCCGACCGCCGGGCGCTGGTGGGCGATGCGTTGGATGCCAGCGGCCATGCGCTTAAGTCCTGGCTGATGGGCCAGGTGTTGGCGATGATGGTCGTCGGCGTCCTCACGGGCCTGGGCCTGTGGCTGTTGGGCGTTCCGGTGGCCCTGGGTCTGGGGATCATCACCGCGCTGCTGGATTTCGTCCCGATCGCGGGGCCGGTGCTGGCGGCCATCCCTGCGGTTCTGCTGGGCTTCACGGTCAGCCCTCAGGTCGGATTCGGTGCGCTGGCGCTGTTCATCGTTATCCAGCAACTGGAGAGCCACGTCCTGCAGCCCTTGATCCAGCAGCGGGTGGTGGATCTGCCGCCGGCGTTGCTGTTGATCTCGCTGTTTGCGATCGGCGCGCTGTTCGGCCTGCCCGGTGTAGTGCTGGCCGCCCCTTTGACGGTGGTGGCCTTTGTGTTGGTAAAGCGTCTGTATGTGCGCGAGGCACTGGAGACGGAGACTCATATTCCCGGTGAGGAATAGCCAACGCCGACCGATCGACCGGGCGCCGCGGAACCAAAAGAGGAAAACGCCCGCCGGGAGAGAGGCCGGCGGGCGTTCGCCCCTGCTGCAGCGCTTTAGTTCTTTATCTGCACGTCATCGATATAGACGTTGACGTCATACGCGGTGTTGGCGTGGTACAGCCAGATCGCATCCATCTTGACCGTGCTCGCGCTGATCGCACCGTTGCCGCCGACCCAGGCATTCCAGTTCGACGAGGTGGGCAGCGACCACGACACGTAGGTCCACTTGTTGGCCGGAACCGACTTGCTGGTGGAGCGCTCGGTGCCGTCGCTGTCGTCGATGCCCACGCCCACGCTGGTGCCGGTGCCGCCGGACCAGACCCAGAAACCGACGGTGCCGTTGGCGCGCGTCAGTGCGGTGTTGCTGCCCGGATTGCCGCTGCCCGAAAGCAGGCGTACCGCCCAGTTGGCCGAGCTCGACTTGTTGTCCTTGAGCAGGACGCGCAGCGAGCAGGAGCCGTTCTTGCGCGTGCTGCAGTCACGCGTGGCAGTGGATGCGCTGGAGATGCCGGTGGTGCTGCCGGAATAGGCCGGGCTGGTGTTGAAGTGGCCGACGCTGCTCTCGAACCGGTCCAGATACTTGACCGTGCCGCCGCTGCCCGGATTCAGCAGTCCGTAGTACTTGCTCCAGTTCCAGTTGATCCCCGGGTCGGTGTGGGTCTGGCCGCTGTAGTGCTGGTGGCCCTTGATCTTGACGCTGGTCGGCAACACGTTGATGCCGCTGCTGGGGGCGCCTTTGTAGGCACTGCTGCAGGGAATGGTGCTGTACTTGGCGCAGAAGCTGCGCACCACGCCCGCCGACGCGTTGTACATCGCGTTGGTGTACCAGGAGCTGTTGTTGACGTAGCCCTCGTGCTCAATGCCCAGGGCGAAGCTGTTCTGGTTGCGCAGGTGCCACGCGGTGTGTGCGTTGCGCACCATCTGGGTGACCTGGCCGTCGGAGCTGCGGATCACGTAGTGGGCACTGACGTTCGAGCTGGAGTTCTTGAACCAGGAAATGGTGCCGGCATAGCTGCCCTGGGCGGTGTGGATGGCGACCGCGCTGACCGCCGCGGAGCGGGACGCGTTGTAGTTGGACGAGTGCGCGGCGTTCCAGATTGCCGGGCCGTAGTCGGTGCTCTGGATTCCCGCGTCCGGACCAGCGGCAGCCGCGCCCTTGACGGTGGGCCGGGTCTCAGCCGACTTGGCCCGCAGGGTCTCACTGATAGGGTCGATCTCGTAGTCGGCGGTCTCGATCCGGTCATTGGCCACGTCCAGGCGCACCATTGGCGCGCGCTGCGTGATCAGCTGGTCCATGTCGAACGCGCGCTCCCACTCGATCGCGCGCTCGGGCACCACGATGCCGCGATCGTTGACGCCGCGGTCCTGGGCCAGCAGCACGTCGTAGGCAAAGCTGGTGCGCGCGTATTCGCCAACGGCGCTGGCGCGCGCCGCTTCCACCGGCGACGCCGAGAAGCCGGCGTAGCGCATCAGGGCCGGGCGGATCTCTTCGGGGGAAGGCGTGTTGCCACCGCGCTTGAGCCGCGTGCGTGAGTCGGCTGCGGGGTGGTCCTTGCGGATTTCCGCATCCAGCAGCGCCGCGGCTGCGAGTACGTTGGTGCGTGCGTCGGTGCGCACCAGGGCCGGCGATACGCCGAGCAACTGGGCCCCAGCGGTCACCTGGTCGGCGAAGCCCTGGCCGGCGTACAGACCCATCACACCGTAGGCGGCGGGCATGTGGTGATGCGCTTCGGTCTGCGACTCGTTCGCGTCGGGCTGGATGTTCAGCCAGCGGCTTTGGACATAGGCGACTGCTTCCAGCGTGCCCACGGGCACCGCCGGATAGAGGGCGTAGGCTTCCTTGAAGTAGCGCTGGAAGGCCAGCCGCTGCGGTCGCAGCGCGGCTTCCTCGACGTTCAACTGTTCGACCAGCGCGGCCTCCTCCGGCAACGCGGTGGACTCGCCGGCGAAAGCGGTCGAGGCAAGAAGGCCGCTGATCGCGACCGACAGCAAAATCCGTGAATATCCCCTCATGATTCCCTGAACTCCGTGTGGTGTGCGTCCCCTGCCACGGCGTTATCGCGCGAGTCACTAAGCTTGGGTTCAGCAATTTTCCGAATGGGGCAGTGTGTCGCGTTCAGGAGCCGATAATCCGTTGCAACTGTAGGGAAAACCCTTTAACAGGGCCCAGACTTTTGCCGCATCGCACCCATACTATGCGCAAAGAAACCGTATGGAGCATTTCGCAGGATCGAGCCGAGCTACCCCAAGTAGTGGATCTCTTCGGGACGCAGCTCGCGCAACCTGCGCGTCCGCAGTTGCAAGGGACTGGCCAGCCCGATCCCGCGCGGGCCGTGGGCGGTGTAGAGCGTCACGTGCGGCGGCGGCACGGGCAGCTGGCGGCCAAGCAGGGCGGCCAGCGCCTGATGGAACAAGCGCATGGCGGGCAGATCGATCAGCTCGATGATCGACCCGCGCGGCGGTGCCTGGCTGCTCGCGTTGCCTGTGGCGGCAGGCGTGTGCGCGAGCTGGACAAGCCGCCCGGTGCGCTGAAACCGCCAGTCCTGCTCGGCCACTGCCTTCGCTATCTCTTCATGCACGAAAGTCTTCGAGAACGTGGTGTGTAGCCTGGCTCCCAGGCGCGAGCCGATGAGGGTGACATGCAGCTCGGGCTTTGGTGCGTAGACGGTGCCATCGACGCTGATCGGACCTGACGGCGGCGGCCACAGGTCCGGATCAATGGGCAGCAGCAGCGTATGTGGCGGAGTGGCCAGATCCATCCGGGGATCATGCCCCAGCCACGCGCCGGGCTCTTCGTGGCAAGCGGGGTAACCGGGCTCGCGGTCAGGGCGCCGATGCCTGCTGGGGACAGATTGCCCGTTTGGGTGCGATCAAGCCTCGCAGGGCCGGTCGGGCGGACAATGCAGGGTTGATTCCCGATGGATGCACCGCGTGGCACCTCCCATATCGCCCGTGCCAGGGCGCCCCGCAGGCGAGAGCCGCTACGCCGTGATCCTGTTCGCGCTGGCGCTGGGTGGCTTTGCCATCGGCACCAGCGAGTTCGCGATGATGGGCCTGATGCCCAATCTGGTGCAGGCCTTCAGCGTCACCGAGCCGCAGGTCGGCCACATGATCAGCGCCTATGCGCTTGGCGTGGTGGTTGGCGCGCCGGTGCTTGCCATCCTTGGCGCACGCCTGCCGCGGCGCACCCTGTTGCTGGCGTTGATGGCGTTCTACGCGCTGGGCAACCTGGCGACCGCGCTGGCGCCCAACTACGCGACGATGCTGGCGTTCCGTTTTATCGCCGGGCTGCCGCATGGGGCGTATTTCGGCGTCGCCATGCTGGTGGCGGCCGACATCGCCGGCCCGGCGCGGCGCGGGGCAGCGGTGAGCCAGGTGATGCTGGGGCTGTCAATCGCGATTCTGGTCGGCAATCCGCTGGCGACCTGGATGGGCCAGGCGGTGAGCTGGCGCTACACCTTCGCGCTGGTGGCCCTGGTCGCGGTGATCACCGTGGCGATGATCGCCCGTCACCTGCGCACCGTGCCCGCCGATCCCGACCAGTCGCCGCTGCGCGAGCTGCGCGCCTTCAATACCTCGCAGGTGTGGCTGACCCTGCTGATCGGGTCGATCGGGTTTGCGGGGATGTTCTGCGTCTTCAGCTACCTCACCGCCACCTTGACCCATGTCACCGGCGTCAGCGACGGGTGGATTCCGGTCGCCCTGGCGGTGTTCGGCGTGGGTTCGGTGATCGGCAATCTGGCTGGGGGCTGGCTGGTGGACCGCATGCAGTTCCGCGCCACGGCCGTGATCCTGATCTGGTCGGCGCTGGTGCTGCTGGTGTTCCCGCTGGCCGCCCACTCGCTGTGGACCATCCTCCCGGCCGTCCTGGCGATCGGAACCATGGGCGCACTGGGTCCGGCCCTGCAGACGCGGTTGATGGACGTCGCCGGCGAGGCCCAGACCCTCGCCGCGGCGTCCAACCACGCCGCCTTCAACGCCGCCAATGCACTTGGACCGTGGCTGGGCGGACTGGCGATTACTGCCGGTCTTGGCTGGACCTCCACCGGTTACGTCGGTGCCGCGACGGCCGTGGCCGGCCTGTTGGTCTACCTCTGGGCGCGCCGGGACGACAGCTGCAGCGGTGGCGTGGTACCGGACGAGGCGCTGCGCTGATCGGTGGCGTCCTGCGGGATCGTCCATCATGGGGCGGTCCCTCACCGGTGGTATCTCGCAGTCATGTCCGAAAAGCCTTTTTCGCCCGCCTCCGAACGCAACCGCGGCCCGATTCTGGAAGTGCTGCGCACGGCGTTCGCCAACCGGCGGCGCGTCCTCGAAATCGGCAGCGGCACCGGCCAGCATGCGGTGCACTTCGCCACTGCGATGCCCTGGTTGACCTGGCAATGCACCGACCGCAGGGAGTACCTCCCCGGCATCCGCCAGTGGTTGGACGAAGCCGCGCTGGCCAATACGCCGGAACCACGTGAGCTCGACGTCGATGATGCGCGCTGGGACGCGGGTAGCGACGCGGCGGGGTTTGACGCGGCCTTCAGCGCCAACACCCTGCACATCATGGGCTGGCCGCAGGTGCAGCACTTTTTCCGCGGACTGGACGGCGCGTTGACACCGGCGGCGACACTGGTCGTATATGGACCCTTCAACTATGCCGGCGACTACACCAGCGAGAGCAACCGCGAGTTCGATGGATGGCTGAAGGCGCGTGACCCGGCTTCAGGCATCCGCGATTTCGAGGCAGTCGATTCCCTGGCGCGATCCATCGGCCTGCAACTCATCGATGACACGGCGATGCCGGCCAACAACCGCTGCATCACCTGGGAGCGCCAATAATGGCGCTTACTCCCTTGGATCTGCAGGCGGTATCGGTGAACTCTCTTGTCCCCCCAGGCGCGGCATCGGTTTTCAGACGCGACACGCACAAAACGCCGGTACGTCGCCGTCCGATGGTCCCGGGACTTGCCGCGCTCGCGTTGGGTCTGGCGTTCGCGGGGGGTGCGCTCGCGCAGGAGGCGGTCACGCCAGTGATGCCGGCCACGGAAGCCGCGGCTCCGCTGCCCACCTCGACAGTGCGCCTGGAAGCCGGCGAGTACCTCTGGATGCCGGAAATGGCGCCGTCCGGCCCGGTCGTGCTGGTGATCAGCCTTCCGGAGCAGTTGCTGCACGTGTATCGCAACGGCGTGCGCATCGGGGTCTCGACGGTGAGCACCGGCAAGGCGGGCCACGAGACCCCGACCGGGGTGTTCTCGATCCTGCAAAAGCGCAAGGAGCATTACTCCAACCTCTACAACAACGCGCCGATGCCCTACATGCAGCGGCTCACCTGGGACGGCATCGCCCTGCACGCCGGCAGCCTGCCAGGCTATCCCGCGTCGCACGGGTGCGTGAGGATGCCGTTCGACTTCTCGAAAAAACTCTATGGCGTGACTGCCAGCGGGATGACGGTGGTGGTGGCCAACGAATCCTCGCACGCACCCGGAGTGTCGTCCCCGGGCTGGTTTGCGCCGGTGGATCCGGTCAGCGGCGGAGATGCGCGCGGCAATCGGGTCGAGTTCGGCGAGATCGGGCCGGGCGAGTACAGCTGGAATCCCGACCGCGCGCCCCAGGGAGCCCTGACCCTGGTACTCAGCCTGGCCGACCAACAGGTGGTGGCGATGCGCAACGGCGTGGAAATCGGTCGCGCGAGCGTCGTGACCCGCGATGCGCGGGTCCCCGGGACCCACGTGTACGTGCTGCTGGAAGGCGAGAAGCCCGAGCCCAGTACCGTGGTTCCGGACCGTGCGGCCCTGCGATGGCTGGAAGTGGCCAGCATCGGCGACGGCAAATCGCCCGATTCACCGACCGTGGAGGCCGCATTGGGCAATGGCGGGGTGCAGTTCCCGCCGGCGTTTGCCACTGACATCTACGAGGCACTGCAGCCTGGATCCACCGTGGTGGTGACCAGCGAGTCCATCCGCGGCACCACGCCGGCCGACCTCACCGTGCTGCGCGCCGACGAGGACCCGGCCGCACCCCCGCCTCCGGCCGAGTGACCGCTCGCCGGGCGGGCGTCATCACCCGCTATTCAGGCGCGATCGGCTCCCGCCCCGTATCCTGCCAGCCATGCCTCGTCTCCCTGTCTCTTTCCTGCTGGCCTGCGCCGCAGCCATCGCCGTGTGTTCGGCCGGCTCGCGCCCCGTGGTCGCCAGCCCCGCGGTTGCCGCGCACGCGCCTCCGTCCGCGCACCATCCTTCGGCCTCGCCCAAGCTTGAAGAGTTGATGGCAAAGCCGGAGGCAGCAGCCGGGCCGTCGGCGGCATCTGGCCTGCTGGAAAGCCTGCGCGCAGCCGCTCCGGAGATGGATCCGGGCGTGTTGGCGCTCGCCCTGGAAGCGCGCTCGTGCGCACTGAACAGCGGTACCGCTGCCGGCAGCCGTCTGGCGGTGATCGACTACTCGCTGCCCTCCACGCAGAAGCGCATGTGGGTGTTCGACGTGGAGCAACCCGGCCTGCTGTATGCCGAGCACGTCGCCCACGGCCAGGGCAGCGGCGAAAACATGTCCAAGCGCTTCAGCAACGTGGATGGCAGCCACCAGACCAGCCTGGGCCTGTTCCGCACCGCGGAAACCTACGTCGGCGGCAACGGCTACTCACTGCGCATGGACGGCTTGGAGCCGGGCGTGAACGACAACGCGCGTGACCGCCTGATCGTCATCCACGGCGCGCCCTATGTGAATCCCGAGCAGGCCCAGCGGCAGGGCCGCCTGGGACGCAGCTACGGTTGTCCCGCGCTGCGCCCGCAGGTCGCCCGCGAAGTCATCGACACGATCAAGAACGACCAGCTGGTGTTTGCCTACTACCCCGATGATCCGTGGTTGAAGGGTTCTCGCTACTTCGGCTGCGGTGGCCGCACTGCCGGCCAGATCCTGGCGGACGCGCGCAAAGAGGCCGTGTCCAGCGACGCCGTTGCCAGTGCGGGTAACGGCAGCCGAGTCGCCGCGGCGACGCTCTGAGCCGGAGTTCACCGCCCTTAGACCGCGCGACGGCCACGATGGACGCATTGACGTTCACGGAGTGGCAGGATGAAAACCGACGGCCCGGTATTTGGTGAGAAGTCGCTGAGCAAACTGGCGGCGGTCTTCGACTCCCGCGAGCAGGCCGATGACGTCGCCGCGCGACTGCGCCAGCAATTCAGTCTCGATGCCGCGCAACTGCAGGTGATCTCGCCGGAGGACCCGCACCCGGGCCGCAAGATCGAGCCGGAAAGCCGCGGCATCCGCCAGACCGCGATCAAGGCGCACATCACCTTTGCAATCCTCGGCATCGTCGCCGGGCTCGTCATCTTCGCCATTCTCCGCGGCATGCACATCACGGCGGTGACCTCCTCGCCACTGGCAGTCGCCGGGGTGCTGGGGTTTTTCGGCGCGGTGTTCGGGCTGTTTGCCGGAGGTCTGATCACCCTGCGCCCGGATCAGGACCATGTGGTGATGAAGGTACGCGAGGCGCTGGACAACGGCCGCTTCGTGATCGTCGCCAGCCCGATCGATCATGACCAGCGCGGCCGCCTCTTCGAAGCGCTGCGCAGCGAATCCAGCGACGTGGCCGGCAGCCTGTGAGACAGTCCCGGCGTCTGCGTGAGTCGAACTGATGGTGTTTCGAATATCGGTGGTATTGCTGGCCTTGCTGGCCTTGGGTGGTGTGTTTGTCCCGGAGGCATTTGGCGAGATCAGTGCACGCGCACAGGCGCTTACGTTGTCCGGTGCCGGCTGGTTCTATCTGGTAATCGTGTTCGTGGCGCTGGTGTTCCTGCTGTACCTGGCCGTGAGTCCCATGGGCGCGCTGCGTATCGGCGGGGCTGATGCGGAGCCTGAATTCAGCCGTCGCTCCTGGTTCGCCATGCTGTTTTCCGCCGGAATGGGCATCGGTCTGGTGTTCTTCGGTGCCGCCGAACCCCTATCGCATTTCCAGCGCCCACCGGAAGGCATTGAGCCGCAAAGCCTGGAGGCGGCGCGCGCGTCGCTTCGCTATGTCTTCTTCCATTGGGGCCTGCATCCCTGGGCCATCTACGCCCTGATGGGTCTGGCGATGGCCTGGTTCCAGTTCAACCGCAACTCGCGTGGCCTGATCAGCGACCTGTTGTCGCCCTTGATCGGTGAGCGGCACTCGCACGGTGCGCTGGGCAAGGCGGTGGACGTGTTGGCTGTCGTGGCCACTGCGATAGGGGTGGCGACCACGCTGGGGTTTGGTGCCATGCAGATCAGCGCCGGCCTCAGCCACGTGACCACGGTTCCGGCCGGCTTTTCCACTCAGGCGGTGATCATCGCCGTGGCGTTCGTGCTGTACATGGCATCCAGCGCGACCGGGCTGTCGCGGGGCATCAAGTGGCTGTCCAACTTCAACATGGCGGTGGCGGCGCTGCTGCTCGCGCTGGTGATCGTGCTCGGCCCGACCGCCTTCATTTTTGAATCGCTGACCACCACCCTGGGCGCCTACCTCAACCAGCTGCCGGCGATGAGCCTGCACATGACGCCGTTCTCGCAGCGCGCGTGGGTGGGTGACTGGACGATCTTCTACTGGGCGTGGTGGATTGCGTGGGCGCCCTTCGTTGGGGCGTTTTTCGCCAAGATATCCTACGGGCGCACGGTCCGAGAGTTCGTGTTCGGGGTGGTCTGCGGGCCGGCAATGGTGAGCTTCCTGTGGTTCGCCGCGTTCGGCGCGACCGTGCTCTACCAGCAGATGTTCCAGGGCGCGGATCAGCTGGCCGCGCTCAGCCTGGGCATCGAACACGTGCTGTTTGCGATGGCCGACCTGCTGCCACTGTCGACCGTCATCTCATGGGTGGCGATCGTGTTGTTGCTGAGTTTCTTCGTCACCTCCGCCGACTCGGCCACGCTGGTGCTGGCCAGCATGTCCAGCGAGTCCGCCGGCGCCCCGCCGCTGGCAAAGAAGGTCGTCTGGGGCGTACTGCAGTCGGTGATCGCCGTGGCCCTGCTGGCGGCTGGGGGGCTGGAAGCCCTGCAGGCGGTGATCATCGTCGCCGCACTGCCGTTCGCGGTGTTGCTGGCGGCGATCATGGTCTCCTTGAACCGCACACTGGGCGAGGAGAAGCGAATGCACGAACGCCACGATCGGGAGGTCCGCCACGCGGAAGTACGCTGGCTGCAAAAGGAGCGCGAACGCGCCGAGAAAGCCCAGTCAGGAGCAGGTGAGCTGTAGAGCGGGAAACTTGTGGGCGCTGGGCCCGCGATCAGTAGTCCGCGGGGACATTGGCTTCCAGCGGCACCTGGTGCGCCTTCAACCACGCCACGACCTCCCGGCGCTCAGCCAGCGCGCGATCATTGAGCGCGTTGCGCGGCGGGTAGGAGAAGTAATACGCCTGGAAGCTCGCGCCGCCCGAGTTGGCAGCCATCGGGTCAGCGCCCGCCTCCAGCAGCATCAGGATCGCCGCGCCGGCGTTGGTGCGCGCGGCAACGTGCAGGGGACGGTCGCCGTTGTTGTCACCCAGCTGCGGGTCGGCGCCGGCATCCAGCAGGATGCGGACGTTGTCCAGGTGGAGCCCGCGCAGGGCGCGTGAGAGCGGGGTCGACGCGGTCGCCGGATTGCGAACGTTCGGGTCTCCACCGTGGGCCAGCACGGCTTTCAGGAAAGCCGGATTGCCGACAAACGCCGCGGCATGGACCGGGGTTTCACCGCCGCCGCCGGGTTGGTTGGGATCCGCTCCGCCGTCCAGCAGCGCCTGTGTCGCGGCCAGATTCTCCGCTCCAATCGCTGCCACCAGCAGCGTGGCACCGTCGGCGCCAGGCGTGTTGGGATCGACGCTGGCGAGCTGGCGTTTGATCTCGGCGCTGTCGCCGCTGGCAACGGCTTGCGCAAGCGGCTCGAGGCTGGAATTGGCGAAGGCTTCATTGCTCATGGACTGTGGATCACACCCGGTGGCGGAGAAGAGGAACGCGGCGAAAAGGGCGCCGGTGAGGCGCCCTGAGAGAAACGAGTCTATCCGCGATCCTGCAGGCATTTACCAGTTCCAGGGCATGACCCGCGAGTTGGAGACGGCTTCGCCGATCGCTCGGCCGGTATTGGTCACACCATCCTTGATCGCGGTGGCGCCTTCAACCACTTTGTTGCCGGCCCACTTGGCGCCCTCGACCGTCTTGCCAGCGACCCAGGTGCCGCCTTCGACGGCTTTTTCGCCGGTCCACTTGGCACCCTCGACCGCCTTGTCAGCCACCCAGGTGGTGCCCTGGATCGCCTTTTCGCCGGTCCACTGGATGCCTTCGACCGCCTTGCCGCCGGCCCAGACGGCACCGTCAAACGTGTTCTGCACAATGGCGCCCTGGGCGCCGGCGATCTGCTCAATCCCGTCGCCGAGCTTGTCGGCGGTGAACTGGGCCGCCTTGCCGCCAAGCGAGATCGCACCGGCCAACACATCGCCCACCGGCCCTTCGACGCGCTCATCCACGCGCGCCGCAACGCCTTCCGCGGTGTGGTGGATCGTATCGCCAACCGAGTCGATGGCCCCGTCAACCACATGCCCGGCGATCTTCACCGATCCCTGCAGGTAGTTGCCGTCGGCCATGTCGGTCTTGAGCACGCCGTTGACTTCGTCGGCCACCTCGTGGGTGTTGCGCGCAAAGTCATCGCGCAGGCCTTCGGGCACCATGTCGTGGAGGGATTTGCCGAAGTCCGACGGGTTCTGGTAACCGGCCTGCCATGGCTCTCGCGCGATCATGGTGTCGGTGAGCAGGTTGGGGCTGTGGCTGAGCGCGTTGTAGGCCAGTTGGCCGACATCGCTGATGACCGGGATGCCGCTGTTGCGCATCGCTTCCACCAGCCCGTTGGCCCCGGCCTGCCCGAGCAGCGGCAGATCGAATTCGTGTTTTGCCGCGCGCCCGGTCAACGTGTGCTTGTCGATGCCACTGGGCTCGACGACGATCTTGGTGCCCAGCGCGTCGGGGGCAGCCAGCGACAGCGGACCGGACTCCTGCACCCGCGTCAGCAGGTCGGTTTTCATCGAGTAGGCGCGGATCTGGCCGCCTTCGGCGATGTCGCGCGCCTGCTGCGGGCTGGCCATGCCGAGGCGATCCAGGGTGTTGGGGTGGATGCCCGAGGCGTCAAAGGTAACCGCAGAGATGCCGGTGGCCAGCGACGCGACCGAGGCCAGGCCACCGCCCTGCGAGTGGCCGGTGATGGCCAGGTTGGTCGCGGCCCCGGCCTCCCCATCTCCGAATACACGGGCAAACTCGATCGCGCTGTCGGCAGCCAGGCCGGTGAACTTGTCGACCGGACCGGTCTCGAAGCCAAGGCCCTGCTGGAAGTTGTCGCCCCAATCCGCGCCGCCTTCGGCGGTGCCGCGATAGGCGAGGACGAAGTTGCCCTCACCATCGGTGTAGACCTCGGCCTTGAACTGGTTGGCGGTGGTCTGCTCGACGCCGCCAAGGAATTCCTGGCGCCAGGTGGCCGGGTTCTCGATCCCGCGTGATTCCAGCATCGAGTCGCTGACCGCGCTCCAGCCCTCAGGCGGTGCGCCGCGCGTTCCGTAGACCGAGGTCGCCAGCTGCGACATCGTCACATCGAACGGCTGCGCCTTGGTGCCGCTGGTGGCATCCTTCAGCGTGCTGCCGGCAGGCAGGGCATAGGGGCTGGGCGGAGACGGCGGGGCCTGTGGTGCCAGTCGCGCCGGGGACAGCGAAGCCAGCTGCGGGTGGTAGCTCGGTTCGCGCAGACCGCTGATGCCAAGCGGCGATGGCGAAAGCGGCGAGAAAGGCATTGGCCGCTGCAGGTTCTGCAACGGTACCAACATCTGCAAGCGGTTGGTGAGTCCGCTGAGTCCACCCTGACCGATCAACATGTCCCGCCTCCTTTTCGGCGCCTGTACCGACCATAGGGCCGATGCAAGGCGCCGCGGTAGCTGGGGCGGACCCTAGTGCGGTTGGCGCCGGCGGACCGCGGATCTTCGCGGGGTCAGGGAATCAGGCGATCAGACGCAGCTCCAACCGCGACGGCGCCTCGCCGGACCACTCCTTCAACAGCTCCGCCTCGCGCGCCTTGGCCTTTTCCAGATGCGCCTCCTTGACGTGGCCGTAGCCGCGGATGTGCTCGGGGATCGATGCAATTTCGGCGGCCAAAGCGACGTTGCTGCGGTCCAGTTGCGGCAGCAGGGCGTCGATGGTCTTGAAGTAGTCGACGATCAGCTGGCGCTCCTCGCGCCGCTCCTCTGTATAGCCAAACACGTCCAGCCTGCCACCGCGGAGGGTGCGCAGCTTGGCCAGCCACTTGAACGCGGTGAACATCCACGGCCCGAACTCGCGCTTGATCAGCTGGCCGTTGTCATCGCGTTTGGCAAACAGAGGCGGGGCGAGGTGGAACCTGATCTTGTAGTCGCCGTCGAATTGCTGCTCCACCTGGCGCAGGAAGTCGCCGCTGGTGTACAGACGGGCGACCTCGTACTCGTCCTTGTAGGCCATCAGCTTGAACGCGTAGCGGGCGACCGCCTCGGTCAAATCGGTGCTGCCGCCGGCCTTGCCGGCCTCGGCGTCGCGCACCCGGTTGACCAGGCTGGCGTAGTGGCGGGCATAGGCGGCGTCCTGGTATTCGGTCAGGAACTGCACCCGGCGGCCAATCAGTTCGTCCAGCGAGCGCGACAGGCGCGAGTCGTCCATCGGCAGGAACGCGACGCGGTCGCCGGGGTGGCTCTGCGGCACGTGGCGCAGTTCGTCCTCGTTGCGCCCGCCCAGTGGCGCCGACGGGCTGGCGAATTCGCTGCCTTCCCAGTCGCCGGCACCCAGCATCGGCAGGTCGCGTGGGGTGGCTTCCGCCGCGGTCGGCTGGTTGCGCACCAATCCGGCGGCATCGGCCACCGCGTTGGGGTCGATCACCGCCAGCCGGCCCCAGGCGAAGGCGGTCTTGTTCATCTCGATCGCCGCGCCGTTGAGCTCGACCGCGCGCATGATCGCGTCCAGTGAGATCGGCACCAGGCCGCGCTGCCAGGCATAGCCGAGCAGGAACAGGTTGCTGCCGATCGCGTTGCCGAGCAGGGCGGTGGCGATCTGGGTCGCGTCGACCACAAACGGCTTCTCGCCGCCGAGCGCGGTCTGCACCGCGCTGATGATGTCGGCCGCCGGGAACTGGATGTCCGGGCGGGTGGTAAAGCTGCCGGGCATTGCCTCGTAGCTGTTGAGCACCACCTGGCTGCGGCCGCCGCGGATTTTCGACAGCGCCCAGTAGTCGTTGACGACCACCATGTCGCAGCCCAGCACCAGATCGGCCTCACCGGCGGCGATGCGCACTGCGTGGATCTCGGCCGGGCTGTTGGCGATGCGGATGTGGGTGGTGACCGCGCCGCCCTTCTGCGCCAGCCCGGTCTGGTCGAGCACGCTGGAACCCTTGCCCTCCAGATGCCCGGCCATACCCAGCAGCGCGCCGATGGTGACCACGCCGGTGCCGCCAACGCCGGTGATCAGGATGTTCCACGGCCGCTCCAATGTCGGCAGCACCGGCATCGGCAGATTGGCCAAACGGTCGCGTGCGTTGCTGGCGGACTTCTTCTTCAGCCCGCCGCCTTCGATGGTGACAAAGCTGGGGCAGAAGCCGCTGACGCAGCTGTAGTCCTTGTTGCAGTTGGACTGGTCGATCTCGCGCTTGCGGCCGAACTCGGTTTCCTTCGGCAACACCGACACGCAGAACGATTTCTTGCCGCAGTCGCCGCAGCCCTCGCAGACCAGCGAGTTGACCATGACGCGTTTGGCCGGGTCGACCACCTTGCCGCGCTTGCGGCGACGTCGCAGCTCGGTCGCGCAGGTCTGGTCGTAGATCAGCACCGAGGTCCCCTTCACCTCGCGCAGGCGCTTCTGCACCGCGTCCAGCTCGGCGCGGTCGAAGAACTCGACGTCGCTGGGGAACAGGTCGCGGCGGCGCCATTTGCCGATGTCGTCGGACACCACGATGATCGCGTGCACGCCTTCGCTGCGCACCTGATGCGCGATCTGCGGAACGCTCAACTGGCCGTCCACCGGCTGGCCGCCGGTCATCGCCACCGCGTCGTTGTAGAGGATCTTGTAGGTGATGTTGACCCCGGCCGCGACGGCCTGCCGGATCGCCAGCGTGCCGGAGTGGAAGTAGGTGCCGTCGCCGAGGTTCTGGAACACGTGCTCGGTATCGGTGAACGCGGCCTGCCCGGCCCAGGTGACGCCTTCACCACCCATGTGGGTGTAGGTGTCGGTGCTGCGGTTCATCCAGGTCACCATGTAATGGCAACCGATCCCGCCCAGCGCGCGCGAGCCTTCCGGCACGGCGGTCGAGATGTTGTGCGGGCAGCCCGAGCAGTAGTGCGGCACGCGGGGGAACTGCGCCCGCGGCAGTGTCAGCTCGGCTTCCTTCTCGGCCATCCAGCGCATCACCTCGCGCATGCGCTCGTTGGCGCCTGCATCCAGCGGAATGTTCTTCTGGATCCGCCGGCCGATCACGCCGGCGATCGTGGCCGGAGTGAGCTCACCGGTGCTGGGGAGGATCCAGTTGCCCTGCTCGTCGTACTTGCCGACGATCGAGGGCCGCGCGCCGCCGCCCCAGTTGTACATCGCCTCCTTCATCTGGCTCTCGATGAAGGCGTGCTTCTCCTCCACCACCACGATGTCGGCCAGACCCTCGGCGAAACGCTTCAGCCCGACCGGCTCCAGCGGCCAGGTCATGCCGACCTTGTATACGCGGATGCCCAGATCCTCGCAGGCGCGCTCGTCCAGGCCGAGGTATTCCAGCGCGGTCAACACGTCCAGGTAGGACTTGCCCGTGGTGATGATGCCCAGGCGCGGGTTGGGCGAATCGATCACGATGCGGTCGATCGCGTTGGCCCGCGCGAAGGCCTGCGCGGCCTTCACGGCATACCGGTGCAGGCGCATCTCCTGGTCCAGCGGAGGATCCGGCCAGCGGATATTGAGGCCGCCGACCGGCATCTCGAAGTCGTCCGGAATGATGATCCGCTGCGCGAGCGGATTGACGTCGACCGAAGCCGAGGATTCCACCGTCTCGGCGATCGTCTTGAAGCCGACCCAACGGCCGGTATAACGCGACATCGCCCAGCCAATCGCGCCCATGTCGAGGATGTCCTGCACCCCGGCCGGGTTGAGGATCGGCATCATCGCGCTGGTGAACTCGCCCTCCGACCCGTGGGGAAGCGTCGAGCTGCGGCAGGCGTGGTCGTCGGCAGCCAGCGCCAGCACGCCGCCCAGCGGACTGGTGCCGGCGGCATTGGCGTGCTTGAGCACGTCGCCGCTGCGGTCCACGCCGGGGCCCTTGGCGTACCACATGCCGAACACACCATCGACCTTCGCGCCTTCAAACAGGTTGGTCTGTTGGGTGCCCCAGACCATGGTCGCGCCGAGGTCCTCGTTGAGCCCGGGAATGAACTTCACCCCGGCCTTGGTCAGGTGCTGCTTGGCCCGCCACAGCTCCAGATCGAACCCGCCCAGCGGGGAGCCGCGGTAGCCGGAGATGAAGCCGGCGGTGTTCAGGCCGGCGGCCTGGTCGCGCAGGCGCTGCATCAGCGGCAACCGCACCAGTGCCTGTACCCCGGACAGATAGATCCGACCGGATTCGCGGCTGTACTTGTGGTCCAGGCCGTAATCGGGGTCGGCAAGGCCGACGGTGTTGGCCGAGGCGGGCGAGGAGAGCTGGGCGGTGCTGGTCATGCGGGGCTCCGACGCGGCGGCGGCCGCGAGGTGGCTGCGGGGATCGGGAGTCGGTTCGGGAAGCGCTGCCGCATTCGCCTGGTCTGAGAGTGAATGGGCGGGGCGGGAAGTCGGCGCAGCCGCGGGAGTCTAGCAGTCAGCGGCTTTGTCCAGCGGGCCACGCGCGTTACCATGAGCGCGCAATCCAGGGGGGAATGTGCATGTTCAATTTGAAGCGGTCGCTCAGCGGCCGGGTTTTGGGTGCCACGCTGGCGGCCTGTCTGTTGATGACCGGTGCGGCATCGGCGCAAAGCCGGCTGGTGCCGGCATCCGAGTTCTATTTCGCCGAAGAAGCGCGCACGACACGTCCGGTGGTGGCCATCCAGGGCGAAGGCGATGCGTTGACCGAAGCGCTGCTCAAGGTGATCGCGCGTAAGCCGCGTGCCCACGCCGAGACCGCCCAGCTTGCCCATGTCGCCATGAGCGGCGGGCGTCCCGAGCTGGGCGTGGAGCTTTACGAGCGCGTGCTGCGCGATCTGAGCACGACCGAAGTCCTGTATCGGCCGGTCCTGTGGAACTACGGCTGGGACCTGCTGCGCACCGGCGACCCGGAAGCCGCGCTGGAGCGCTGGGACACGCTGGTCAAGGCGCGCAACGTCACCGCCGACTGGATGCCGACCACGTTTGCCCTGGCGTTGTGGCAACTCGATCGCAAGGACGAGGCGGTGGAGTGGTATGCGGCTGCCGTGCGTACGCACCCGGACCGCTGGAGCTACCCCGATCGGTACGAAGAGCTGTTGCCCGATTGGTTGCCCGCCGAGCGCGAGACACTCGTGAAGGTCCAACAAGCGTGGCAGGCTGATCCGCCACAATGGCGCTGATCCGCGCCTGACCACCCTCCACTCGAACGGGAGCAAGGGAATGCTGAGTAGACGACTGCTTGAAGGAACCCTCGCCGCGTTCCTGCTCGTCGCCGTGTCGTTGGTGGGGTCCGCTCACGCGGCGGGACAGGCTCCCGGCCTCGACCGTGCGGTGCTGGACGATCCCGCCACCCAGGCGGCGATGGACGCGTGGAGTCGGGATTACGAGGCTGCGATGGCGGCACACGCGCAGGTCCTGGCGCAGCGCGGCGATGTCCGCAGTCTGCTGGGCGCGATGATGATCATGCCCGCCCAGGACGGCGCATCCGATAACGCGCCCGGCGTGCTGGGACCGCAGGCGCGCGGCTGGTTCGCACGTGCCCGCCAGCTCGGGCCGACCGACCCGCTGGTCGCCTGGGTGGAGGTT
Source organism: Lysobacter sp. A03 (assembly GCF_000855665.1). Classification (GTDB taxonomy): domain Bacteria; phylum Pseudomonadota; class Gammaproteobacteria; order Xanthomonadales; family Xanthomonadaceae; genus Novilysobacter. The sequence goes on along the minus strand of NZ_JXSS01000103.1, from coordinate 453 downwards.
ACCGATTGCCATGTTCTGGGCTGCGATCGTGACGCTGCGATTGCACGCCTGCTGCAGCTGGACGGCAACAACGCCGCGAGCCACCTGTGGGCGAACGGCATTGCGTTGGAGTCGGGTGATCTGCCCGCCGCTCGCGAGTACCTGCATTCGGCCGCTGTCGCGCCCCGCTACGAACCCCACGCCGGCCAATTGCTGGCCCTGTTGCTCGACGCGCGCGCGGGAGCGGCGGTGCCCGCCATGGATCCGCGCGTGTCCGCTGGCATGCAGGCCGCAACCGGCACTCGCGCGCCGGCGGATTTCATGGCGACGCAGGCACTGGGTCAATGGGCCGCCGTCGCGCTGGCGGCGATGCAGGGCGTCAGCCGCTGGGGCGGGCCGGGCTCGGCGCAGTTGGCGCGCGACCCCGGCCTGCGAGCCGACTGCATCGCCCTGCTTTCCCGCCTCGCTGCGGAC